>DATEFX010000046.1:0-104592 GCA_035280405.1 Candidatus Acidiferrales bacterium
CAGCCAAGTCAGCATTCTTGGCCACCCGCGATAAGCCTGAGCAAGTTCGGGATGGGCAGCAAAGCCGCTGTGACGAATTCGGACCAGTGTCCCCGCTTCCACAGGCTCAAGTTCCCATCGTACCCTCGTCTCCACGTCGCCTGTCCAAGTGGCACGCCAGGTCACGGATAGCAGCCTCGGCGGATCAACTTCCAAGTATTCACCGGCGACTTCAAATTGGCGGCCATCGCCATCTATCCCCAAGCTACGCCACTTTCCGCCGATGCGCGGGTCGGTCTCGAATTTTGTGCACCGATAGATACCCGCTTGGCCCCACCATTGCACAACTTGGGCGGGGTCGACGAGTGCTTCAAATACGCGCTGCGGCGGAGCGGCAATTCGAATCTCGCTAACGATTTCGTTGGTGTTCGTTGTTTGCTGCGGCACTGCCATGTTTGCCTCCGATGTGCTTTTTCTTGGCTGGGCGGTTCGAATTCTCTTTTGCGTGCGCTGCCTCAACGAAGCGCTTCAGATTAGATAGTTCGGTCTGCCAAAAGGCCCTGTACCGACTCAGCCACAGATCGATGGACTTCAACGGTTCGGGATTGAGTTCAAAAAGACGCTGTCGCCCCACGCGATGCACCCGCACCAACCGAGCGCCTCGCAGCACCCTGAGGTGCTTGGAAATCGCTGGTCGAGATACCGGAAAGCCCTGAGCGATTTGTCCCGCTGCCAACTTGCCTCTCAGTAGCAGGTCCAGCACGGCGCGGCGCGTAGGATCGGCCAAAGCATTGAATGCTGCTTCCGCCCGATATGTAAACTGTCGGTTACGCATGATATGTAACCATACGGTATCGCATCCTGCGTGTCAAGCACGTTTTTGGAATCCGAGCCAGAGACGCTTTCGCCTCCCTGACTCGGCTCGCAAGAGGGGCCTCCCGAGTCTGCGGCTAGCGGAGCTCGGGGGATCGTCGAGCCTGGGGGATCAGTCGCGGCGCAAGCGGTCATTCAGCAGCGTCGCGCGGCGTGCGCTTTCCGGTGGTTGCGCGCACATTGGGTGCGCGCGACGCGACGGGGCCCCCGCGCACGGGGCCGGAGCGCGAAGGAAATGACGCGATGTAGGCAGACTCGCCTGCGGCAAGCAGGCAACGCGGCAAAGTCGCCTCCTGCGTGGTCGTTCGCATGGGTGTTGCTCCTTGTTTTGGGTTAAAAGCTGAGAGGGTGGGAGAACGAAACTTGAGGATGTACTGTCACCGCGACTGGGCAGGTGTTCTGGTTGTCAGCGATTGAGGGTAGGAAGGGATTGTGGGTCTGTGCCACTTGTAGAGTATCAAGTCCCACTCAACAGTTGTTGTTGCCAAGCTCGAATCATATTCGCGTCTGGGGCGTTCCAGTTGAAGACCTCAAAAATTTTTTGCACGATGCTGATTGCGATTTCTTCGGCATTTGCACGTAGTTCCGGTACAGCGTAGTCCTTCTCGACCACGAGCTTCGGCACCCGCGCAACAGAGTTTCCAAGAAGGGGCAGACTGTTCCAATCTGTTGCAACGAGGGCACGATCCTGGATGTCGGTCATTTCGATTGAGAATCGAATGGCGGCGTCTGGCGCAACTCGTTCGTAGTATCTCTTGAAAAACAAGAGGAATTCAGTGACCGTGTAGATGACGTTCACGAAACTGAGAGCTTTTCCGTGCTCTTTCGCAAAGTTGGGAGACGAATTCTCCCAATACCCTCCTCGCCAAACGAAGAGACCGCTCTGGTAAACGCGATGAGCTTCGACATGATGCGTGAAGATTGTGTGCGATTGTCGTCCGTTTGCGAAATTGGACTGTGTTTCTCTATCGAAGTATGGGAAATTCCAGCCTCTCAAAGAAACCTCTGATTCCAGCAGCGACTTGTACAGGGTAGTAATGCTCGGCACTCGTTCCCGGCTGTAGAACTGCGGCATCGAGATGACCTCCCAACAGCCGTGTTCCTTAATATCCCTTGGCAGGACCTGTCCGAAATAATCTCTTGCCTCCTGTATTTCACGGCCATATTGCTTTATCTCTCGTTCCTCAGCGGGTGGGCTACCTTTCAGGAGCGTGCGGATGGTGCTCAGGAGTTGGTCGCCACGCTTCAGCACCGCTCGATTGATCAAGTCACGCATCTCCTCGGCGGTAGGTACGAGAACGCTTGTGGCCTTTTCGGTGCGTATATACACGCCGCCGAGTTTTAAGATGGTTTTCGACGAGTCTTTGCTGGAATTCGCGGCCTTCTTGCAGATGACTGGGATGTCCTTGAATTCGGGAATGCTGATGATTACGAACTTGCTTCCCTTGCTCGTCAACTTCTGGACTTCACACGACGATTGTGGATCGGTGTAGCGATGCAAGAAGTCGTTGACCTTCGTCGTGTCGATTGAGGAGAAATCTGCATCGGGCATGCCTACGGGTTCCAACGTGTCGTCTCGAACGCCCACGATTATCCGCCCGCCATCCTGCGTATTCAGAAAAGCAAGAATGTCCTTGACCAGTTCGCATTTTGCGTCACTGTCCGCCGAATCCCAGTCAAACGAGGCTTTGCAATCTAAGTTCTTCCTCTCAGCCCTCTGGGACACCAATTCTTGAAGTTCTGCACCCGTCAGCATTCCCGGTTGTTCCAATCCGCTCGTGAGTTTTGGGAATCCCCTTGCCATTCCGAATGTTGCTAGGCTCAGCCGAGCTGGAAAGCCGTCAGTGCTCACTCCGCACAATCCTGAGGGCTTATGGCGCTCTCTGAGATGGCCGCTGCGGAGGCCGCCGATGCTCGGTGCGACCACCAGGTCGAGCCTGTCAGGCAGCGGCACAGCTTCAATCATCGTCGTGCGAAATGTACTCACAGCGTCCGCACAGGGGAGACGAATCCAATTCCTCAACCGGGATCGCCCTCTCGCACCTGGCGCACTCTCGCTCCGGTTCCGCGCCGCAAAGTGCGCACTGCCACTCTTCGGTAAGGAATGCTTTTTCGCTGCATTCTGGGCAGTGCACAACCGGCGGGTCCCCGCCGTCAGTCATGGCGATGTAGGCCTCGCCGCTTAGGGCTGACGCGAGCGCCTTCGGCACGTAAGAGTCAGGAGATTGCTCCTCGCCGCACGAGACGCACCGAAGCGTTATGTCGTGATGGGAATGCTCGACGGGTTTCAGCAAGTCGCCGCTGCACGAGGGGCAGGTCAGATCGAGGCTCCCCTCCCGAATTGCCGGAAATCGCCAATTCGCTTCTGTTAGGAGCCTGCGGCTCTCCTCTTTCTCTTTCTCGTAGACCTCCGCAACCTCTAGCATCGCCTGCCACGTTTCCTCGCCGAGAAGTTCGAGCGGGTCGCCTTCGAGTTCCGTCGCGATGAAGTCGCGGACAAGGAGGAAAGAATCCGAAATTAGCCCTTCGAGACCCTTTTGGTCCAAGCGAGGGTAGAGGTGCTCCACGTCGTTTCGCGTCTCGTTAATCCGCTCGAAACGCTTCCAATCGGTTTTGATGCCCAGCGCCTCGAACCTCTCCCTGATCTGCTGCGTGTCGGCGGTTTTCTTGCCCTCGCTGATGAACACGATGTTGCCATTTGAATCCCTGCTCGGGACAATTCTCGCCATCATGAGGGCATCTTGGCTCCCCGCTGGAGACTGCCTGCGCAAGGCTTCCTTGTAAAGGAGCAGAATCCCAGCATGGATGTTGCGCACAGCAGAATGGAGTCGCGGACGGGTTCCCGATCGGTAGTCCTCCACTCCAACTTGGATGGATTCAATGGCGTTATCGAGCAATTCCATTGGTCCCTGCACCCTTGCGATTCAACTATGTTACTATGTTACCAGTTTGATGCGCAATCGCCCGCGAGGAATCTTCGAATCGTGACCCGGCCGTCGGTATAAGCCCAAGGTGGCTTAAGCAAGAATTCCGAGTCAGAGACGCTTTCGCCTCTCTGACTCGGCTGGCAAGAGGGGCCTCCCAGGTCGACGCATAACGGGGCCTCCCGAGTCTGAGGCTAGCCGAGCTCGGGGGATCGTCGAGCCTGGGGGATCAGTCGCGGCGCAGCCGGCCATTTCCCAACTTGGGGCGGCAGCTTCGGGCGAGAACTCTTCGATGTTCTTGTATCCCTTGTGGCCCTGACCGACTTTCACCAGGCAGGGAAGATGGAGTTCCATCCCAGCCTCGATTTCACTCGCCGGAATGTCGCAACCGCTCGCTTCCAGACGCTCCGCCAGTTCCTCGGGACGGCCGAACACGCGCACCGTCTCGCCATTGCCACGAGATACGGCCGCCACATTTTGACGACGTGCCGGGTGCCCCACCCCTCGCACCCTGAAGGGTGGGAAAAGCATTCTCCGCTTGACGGGGGTTATAAACTGGTATACAATGGGCCTAGTTTGACCCAAATAAGCGCTTTTCGGGGTCTAAACTGCCCGCCAAGGCGGGTTTTGCTCGCCAAGGCGGGCAAGCAGCTTCAACGGGGAGAGAGTTATGACGGGGTTGCTGGAGAGCCAGATGGGCAAGGATCGGATCCACTTTCAGCTGTCAACTGTTGACTCTGAACTGCCTTCCCTGATCGCAAATGACATGCACAGCCGCGAAAAGTCATCTCCTTGGAAACAAAGCACTTATGAAATCCTGATCGCAAATGAATTTCACTCTTGCGCGACGCGCCAGAACGCTTTTTCCTCTGCCTCTCAACGCGCAGCATCGACCCTGAGCAAAGCGCGCCTCCAGCTTCCCGGACGTTCTTGCGGGGCCGGACGGCCGACCTCAGGGTTTTGCATTTCTATGGGGAGCATCATGGAACGCTCGGCGATTCACACGAGGCAGGAAAAGGCAGCCCCAGCCATAGTCTCCCAGAATTATGTAACCATAACCGCGAAATTAGACTTTAACCTAACTCCTCCAAATCCAACCACATCCCAATTTCTAATCGATAACTTTTGCGTACCATTTCCATCACATCGAACTCCAGCCTCGAGCATCGAGCCTCTAGCTTCCAGAACTAATCGTCCCTATTTCGCATTTTTTAATTTTTCTGTTCCTTTCCGCTCTGTTTCGCAGCGGCATTTTCTTGCCCACACAGAGCACTCTCGGCTCTCAACTATCCGCTCTCGACTGCCTTGCCTGATCGCAAATGACATGCACAGTCGCGAAAAGTCATCTCCTTGGAAACAAAGCACTTATGAAATCCTGATCGCAAATGAATTTCGCTCTCGCGCGACGCGCCAAAGCGCTTTTTCCTCTGCCTCCTCTGCCTCTAAACGCGCGGCGTTGACCCTGGGCGCAGCCGAAGGGCTCGCCTCCACTGGCCACTGTTCAGTGACCACTGTCCACTCTCTTATCGGAGGCTACCATGCCTAATCGCTTGGGAATGGGAGCCATGACAGCACTGCTTATCGTGGCGGGGATCTCATTTGGCGATGCGGCTCGGGCACAGCTTGGCAGCGTGAAGCTGGATGTGCCGGCGTACCATGCAGCGCCGCCCGCCAGGGCCGTGAAGCTTGCCGCGACGCTGCCTGCGAGTTATTTTCCGAACGATCCGACCTCGGAACGGGCGTACGCCGCCGCGGCGAAGATCAAGCCGCTGCTCTATCAAATGCCGTGCTACTGCCATTGCGACAAGGAAATGGGACACACGAGCCTGCTGAGCTGCTACCAGGACCGGCACGCGTCCATTTGCGGGACCTGCAAAATGGAGCTGTATTACGCCTACATGGAGAGCCGCAAGGGAAAGACGGCGCTGCGGATTCGCGAAGGCATCATGCGCGGCGACTGGGAAAAGGTGGACATGTCCAGTTGGAACGCGCCGTATACGCCCGCGCCGGGGGTGAAGAAATAGCTCGGTCAGTTTTGCACACTAACTGATCCGCGCAGGCAAACCGCGGGTCTATTGACGCTTTTGGGAAGCCGCAGCATGATGATGCGTAAGGCAGCGGGTAGCTTCCCGAGGTGTGGCGATGGCTCAGGCGACCGTGGGTGAAGAGAAGTCCGAGAAGGCCGAAAAGACTTACGCCAAGAAGGCGAAAGAGCCGCGAATCCCGAAGAAGATCCGCGTGACGGTGCAGGGAATCGACGCGAATGGAAACACGTTCAAGCAGTCGGTGCAGACGCTGAATATCAGCCGCAGCGGCGCGCGCCTGGACGGGCCGTGCTGCTTGAAGGGCCCGGGCGAATTGATCGTGGTGAAGCGGCACTGGAAGAAAGCGAAGTTCCGCGTGGTGTGGGTGGGGCCCGCCGGCACGCCGGAGTCCTGCCAGATCGGGATCTGCCTTATCGAGCCGAAGAAAAAAGTCTGGTAAGCAGAACCGTTCAATTTCCCCGGCAGTCGTTCCCCGGCAGTCGCGGTGCATCTGTGATTCGATTGCGTAAAGGCTTTCACCGCAGAGAACCGAGAGTTTCGCAGAGGTACTCCAGCACGGACGGGATTCAGGCGCCGATGACGGTGCCGGCCGCAGGCTCCGCCTTCTCGATTCGAATTTCCGACAGCACAGCAATCAGATTTCCGGCCCAGCGATAGACGTTGTGGTCGCGGACGACGGCGCGCATGCGGCGCATGCGCTCCTGGCGTTCGGTTGCGTCCATTTCAAGAGCAAAGTGGATGGCTTCGGCGATCTGCTCCGTATCGTAGGGATTCACGATGAAGGCGTCGCGGAGTTCGCGGGCGGCGCCGGTGAATTCGCTGAGGATGAGCGCGCCTTCTTCGTCGTCGCGAGCGGCGACGAATTCCTTGGCGACGAGATTCATGCCATCGTGCAGGGAAGTGACGAGGCAGACGTCCGCGGCGCGGTAATACGGCTCGATCTCGTCGTGGCTGTGATGCTTGTTGCGGAGGACGATGGGTTTCCAGTTGCTCGTCTGAAATTTCCAGTTGATGCGCTCGGCTTCTTCCTCGACTTCGCCGACGAGGTCGTGATAGCGCTTGATATGCGTGCGGCTGGGCGCGCCGATCTGCACGAACGTGAACTTCTCGCGATAGGCGGGCCACTTTTCGAAGAAGCGCTCGATGCCGGCGAAGCGCTCGAGAATGCCCTTGGTGTAATCCATGCGGTCGACGCCGATGCCGAGGAACCGGGCGTTGAGGCCGAGGCCCTTCAGAATCTCTGACCGAAGGACATAGGGAGACTTACGAGTCTCCTGGGCCCGCGGGGCCTCCGGGAATTCGACGCTGATGGGGAAGGCGCTGACTTGAGTCAAATGGCCGCGGCGAAGCACGCTGAAACGTTCCCATTCCACTTTCGCTTCGATGGCGCGCTCGACGGTGTCGAGGAAATTGTTCGAGTGGGCCTGGATGTGGAAGCCGATTAGGTCGGCGCCGAGAAGGCCATCGAGCAATTCGCTCTGCCAGGGGCAGATGCGCACGGCTTCCGGGTTCGGCCACGGGATGTGCCAGAAGATGGCGACGCGAGCGTCGGGGCGGGCTTCCTTGATGAGGCGCGGAAGCAGAGCGAAGTGATAGTCCTGAACGAGAACGATGGGCTCTTCGACGCCAGCCATTTCTTCGAGGACCGCCGCGGCGAATTTAGCATTTGCGGCCTGATAGCAGGCCCAGTCGCGAGCGCGAAAGAGAGGCCGCGTGTGAGCGATATGGCAAAGCGGCCAGAGGCCTTCGTTGGCGAAGCCGAAGTAATAGCCCTCTTCTTCCTCCTTGGTCAGCCAGACGCGGCGAAGCGTGTATTCGGGCTGGTCGGGCGGAACGCGGAGGGAATCGTGCGAGTTGACGGCTTCGCGGTCGGCGTCCCCGGAGCCGTGGGCGATCCATGTGCCATTGCAGGCGCAGAGAATCGGCTCGAGGGCCGTCACGAGGCCGCTGGCCGGCTGGCTCACTTCAACGGCGCTGCCGCGACGATTGTGAATGTAAGGCTCGCGGTTGGAAACGACAATGAGGGGATTCTGCTGCAGCTTGCCGCGAATGTGGACGCGGAGGCGTTCGGCGGTCCACAGCGATTCCGCCGCAAAGCGCAGCTGAGCTTCCTGCTTGGCGGCGGCGCGCGCGGTTTCGAGGCTTTTCATTAGGCTTGAGACTTCCTGCTCGAGGGGACTGAGGGGATCGCCGGACTTCGGCCTGGGTCTGCGAAACAGATTTCCGCGGCGGACATCGCGCATCCACTGCGTGGTGCGGGCCATGGGGCCGAAAATGCTCCAGCGAATGATGAGCAGGATGACGACGGCGATCAATCCGACCTGAGCGAGGGCGCGCAGAAACGTGTCGCGCCATTGATGCTCGCCCTGGCCGCGGAACGGCGCCGTGTCGTATTCAATCAACAGGCGGCCGAGGGGTTTCCCGTCGCGCTGGATGGGCAGAACGTAGGCCAGGATGCTGCCTTTCAAGTTGAAAAACGTGCCGACGCCATCCTTTGGGTGAGCGTCGGAGGCCTGCGAGATGGCGCGGCGCGCCAGATCATCGTCGGTCCGAACCGTTTTGGACAGCGTCTTGCCAGCAGGGTCGTAAATCGCGACGCCAGCGAGATGATCGCGCGACTCGTAGCGCAGCGCCAAACGCTCCAGTTCGAGGCGGGAACCGGAATCGAGCGCCGGCCTCATGGCTTCGCCAATGTTGTCGGCGGTGCGCGCGACCTCTCTTTCCATCTGCTGCTGCAAAGCGCGGGCGACTCCGCGGACCTGGAGGTAGGCGAAGAGAAAGGCCACCACAGCTATGCCGATGACCAGGGAAACGACCAATTTGAGCGTGAGTCGCATAGGCGCGCCGTGTTGCTGGCTCTGGATCAACTACGGGCCGTACTGCGGTACTCGAAAGGGCCGAGGACTGGGGAATCGCTCGATGCCGGGTTTAAGGATGCCGGATTGGGGTGTGGAATTTCAAGAGAGAAATGCAAATCCCTTCCGGCGCGGATCGAGAATAAGAGGGATACAACGATGGGAATCACGACTGGCATTTTAGTTCGGCAGGAGGAATCAAGAGCATGTGCCGGGGCAGCTTTCCGCTGCTCTTCGCGGACGTCTGCCCCGGCCAACCGCACAGATCCCCCGAACGCGGCCCGCTCCAGGGGGAGTACTTAGGAGCCGGACTTCGGCGGAGGAGTGATGCGGGCACGGACGACAAAGTTCTTCCCATTGTCAACACGATAGGTGATGTCGGCCGTGGCGCCTTCAACGATCTTGCCCTCCACAACGGAGTCCTTGTCGGTGATGAACGTGACGGGGGCCACGGAGTTATCGGATTTTTGGACTTCGACGGTGAACTGATTGTCAGAAACCGTCGCGATCTTTCCGGAGGCTTCGAGAGTTTTCGATTGTGCCTGCGCCTGCAACGCCGTTTGCCTGGCTTGCCGATGGGCGCGGGTTGCGGGAGAAACCCAGATTGCTCCGACCAGCACCAAGCCCGCAGCCGCCGAAAGATAAGACTTCAGAGTGTCATTCATCGTTGACCTCGGGCACCTCGGGCGCCTCAGCCACCTCGGGCGCCTCAGAAATTGTTTGGTTGCGGGCGGGTTGAGCTTAAGGCAGCAAAAACCGTGCCAAGCGCGGAGTTTTCTGGTAGACCCTTAGAAATGAGCGGGTTGGAAGTTGTTATGGCACCCTCGCAAGGTGGCCGTTAACGATGGGATTCGAGGAATTCTTTCAGGGAGTGCCACTTTTTTGCCGTCAGCAGTTTATCCGACGCGAAATTTCTGTTTTCTGACTGGCTTTGCCGGCGAAGGATTGAAGGGACGCGAATCTATGCGATGCGACGAACAGCCGATGATTATTTCCTGTTCATGAAGCCACGGCATTTGCGGGAGCCGCAACGGCAGGGGATTTTCGGCAGGTCTCTCTTATAGGCGTAATCCGAAAATAGCTCCTGGCCGGGGCGAATCCGCCGGCGGCTGAAGAGCAGCAAGTGGCCGCGAATGCGCCGCACGCTGAGATTGGGATCACAGCAGTGATTGATGAACTGAGCGCCGCTCTGGCCCGCGAAACCGTCGATCACGACATTGCGCCTGAACCGCGCGAAGTAGACATTGGCGCGGTAGCGCCGGCGGCGATAATTGCGGATGAAGCGGCGCTGGGCCTGCTTCAGCGTCAGGCGGTCTCCCGTGTACTCGATGACTTGCCGGCCGCGGGCAATCGTCTCGAGAGCGAACACGCCCCAGCGATGAATTTTGGAGCGGCCGATGCGCAGGCGAAACTTCGAGTGCGGTGGCATTATGAGGCCGGGAATTTTGGATGGGAACTTCATCGGCGCCCCTCGTGTTGAAGCGACTGCACGAAATGAACGGCTGGCGCCACAACGACGCCAGCCGTCCCCCCGTGATGCACATGCCGGTCTACGGCGAATGCGGAATCAAACTATTCGTACTTGACCCCGGCGAGATGCTTGGACAGCGTTCTTGTGCTCGAGAGCCTCGTGGCTTTCTTGAGTTTCTTGGTTGCTTTCTTCGTAGACATGTAGATTCTCCTAAATGGAATCCGGCTGGCGCGGTGGCGCCAGCCGCTCGTTTCCATGTCTATCCGTTCTCGCAATTTGCCGACAGCAGTCCGGCTTGCCGGACTACTCGAATTTTTGATACATAGTCAGGTTCTTCGTGTTTACGAGCTTCTTGGCCTTCTTGAGTTTCTTGGTTGCTTTCTTCGTTGCCATCTGTGTTCTCCTTCGTTAAGTTCGCCCGACGCGGCGGGCGGATGGGCCCCGGAACAGAGAATTGTCGTTCTTCGGCCGCAAGCTACCGCCGGCTACCACTAGAATGAGTCTTTAATCCATTGGTACTGCGTGAGCGTCTTGGTGCTCGAGATCTTCTTGGCCTTCTTGAGCTTCTTGGTCACTTTCTTGGCTGCCATTTGAGGTCCCCTAGGATTGAATTCGCCCTCGGCGGTTCGGCCTTGCCATACAGTGAGAGCAAATCGGAGTCCATTCGGGGCTACAGCCATTGTGCTGGTGCCGCGGTGATTCTAAAGGAGTTCCGCCTGACCAGCGCGGGCGGCGGGAGACTCTCAGCCCGGAAGACGTTGAGATTTTCAACTTTTGTTGAAAATTTATTCGCGCCGCGAATGTGACCGGCTTCACCGAAAGCGAAATCCTTGGGGCAGCGGAACGTATGGTTTACGATGAAGATTGGCGAGGTCGTGGCGATGACGGACACCGATGCAGGAATGCTGCAGGCGGCGAGACGCGGAGAGTGATTTCCGGCCAGCCGCAGGAGAATGTCGCGCATGAGCGACTTGACCCAGCAAGGGCCGGCGAAAGTTCTATCTGGCATGGAATCGGCGCCTGAGCGCAAGCTGCTCGCGCCGGTGTGGCACACGGCGATTCTGATTGTGGTGCTCTTTGTCTACTCGGCGGTGAGTTATTTCAGCACGCGGCGACTGGCGCATTTGGGCCCCGGCGTCACGCTGACGCCGCGGCAGATGGTTCCCACATACGTGCTTACATTTTTCTTCGAGTGGGCGATGTTCTTTTACGTTTTCTGGGGCGAAAGGAAGTACAGCCAGGCGCGGCTGCGCGAGCGCATCGGAGGGCGCTGGGCGAACGCGGTGGACGTCTTGCGGGACATCGGGATTGCGCTGGCGTTGTGGATTACGCTGGCGGTTATCGGCAATATTTCAAACTTCTTCCTGAAGCCGCAGGGGAGGGAAGTCGTGTTCAAGCTCCTGCCGACGGAGCTGTGGCAGCTTATCCCGTGGACGCTGATCGCGGTTTCGGCAGGATTCTGCGAGGAGTACGCGTTTCGAGGATACCTGATGGAGCAGTTCCGGCGGCTGACAGGCGCTGCGTGGCTGGCGATCGTGCTTCAGGGGCTCGTTTTCGGGATTTCGCATGGGTATCAGGGACTGGCGCTGATGTTCGGCATTTTCCTGCTGGGCACGGGGCTGGGAATAGCCGCATATGCGCTGAAGACGCTGCGGGTCACGATGATTACGCACGCGTGGATCGACACACTGGCAGGAATTGGAGGATACCTGATCCATCATTTCCACGTGCGGATGCCATAGGCGAGCGGAAACCAATTGGCCCGTATATTTGAGAGAGCCGAGGGAGCTTGGAATGGCAGAATCGCGAAAGACCGGTTTAGCGGGGCTCGTCATCGAGACAGGACGGCTGATATTGCGCCGGATGACGGCGGACGATGCGGAGGCGCTTTTCGCCGTGCTGGGAGATCCCATCTCCATGAAATATTATCCGGCGGCGTTTTCGCGAGACGAAGTGCGCCGCTGGATTGAGCGATGGATCGCGAGCTACGAGGAGAACGGGTACGGATTGTACGCGATCGTGCTGAAGTCAACGGGCGAAGTCATCGGCGATTGCGGGCACGCGCGGCAGGACGTGGACGGCGAGACGGAGATCGAAATTGGGTATCACGTGCTGCGTTCTTTGCAAGGGAGAGGCTACGCGACGGAAGCGGCGCGCGCATGCGCGGAATATGGATTCAAGAAGCTGGGCGCGAAGCGGCTGGTCTCGTTGATACGGCCGGAAAATGCGCCGTCGCGGCGCGTGGCGGAAAAAGTGGGAATGAGAGTCTGGAAGGAAATCGCGCGCAAGGGATACACGCATTTGGCCTATGCGATCGCGCGGGCTGGCAGCTAAGTTCGGGTTGGCCGGGCATTTTGCGACGATCGGAAGCAAGTAGGATGACACCCAGGACGGTGTAAAAATCACACGATTTCCTCAAAAATTAGCCTCAGGAAAGCCGTTCTTGCTTTCCGTAATGCGATGCGCCGCAAGGAGTTAGCGACAATTACCACGTGGCAAACAACTTGCACGTTGAGAGCACGCACCATCATGCAAACCGGCCGGAAGTGGCGGCATCTTAACCATCAGAAAGAGCAGTCACACAACTTAATCCAAGGATCCGAGGAGAATGAGACTAAGCAGCCGTGCGGTGATGAGTCTGTGCGCGATTGCCGCGTTTGCGCCGGGAGTGTGGGCGCAGGCCGGAACGGTGCCCGCGCGGCATACGACGAGCAATCCGACGAACAGCTCGACGAACCACTTTCTGTGGACCGAGGAACTCGACGGCAGCGCGAACTCAGAAGGCAATTTCATGGAGCTGGATTCGACGGTCGGGCGCGTGTTCACGCCGCATATCGGGCTCGACGCGGGGATACCGATCGATTTCGCGCGAAGCCAGGTGACGAGCGGGACAGGGAGGACGTCGAGCGGGCTCGGCGACGCGTATTTGCAATTGCGGTTCGCGTTTGCGAATCCAGTGTTGAGTTACAAATCGGTGGTCACCGGCGCGGTCCCGACGGGCAGCAAATCCAAGGGATTTTCGACCGGCCACGCGACGTACGATTTCACGAACCATTTCGACCACGATTTCGGCCATTGGGACCCGTTCGCGGAAGCGGGCGTGGGCAATTCGATTCCGGAGCGATTCATTTTTCAGAGGCCGTTCGCGTCGTTCGGACACGTGGCCCATTTCCAGGCCGGGACGGGATTTCAAATTACGGACACGCTGGGCGTGACGGTTTCCGCGTATGACGTCGCGCCGTGGGGAAGCCAGACGATTTTCAGCCGCGAAGTGGGCGCAGGAGGCCCGCCGGTGGGAGTGGGCCGGCACGGGCGCGTGTTCCAGACAGCGAATCAGACGAGCGGCGGCGCGAGCCTGTCCGCGGACAACGGATTCAACAGCGAGGCGGACGTGAGCTTCGGCTCCGTGATGGATTTCAGCGCGGGCTACAGCCACAGCGTGCACTTCGGGCTGAACACGTTTTCGTACGGCGTGGCATTCAACGTGTCGGAGATCCTGCGGCGGACGCGCGGAGAGAAGTGAACCGAGTTTAATTCGTAGGACGTTTATTTTTCGTACTGGGAGGGACCATGAACACGAGCAAAAAGCTAGTTGGTTGTCTTTCGATTGTTGCGGCAGGGCTGTGGCTAATGGCGCTGCCGGCTGCGGCGCAGCGTCCGAGCGGCGCTGGGCAGGGGCACCCCGGAGGCGGCGCAGGCGCGTCGGGCACTCACGAGCCGATGGGGATGGGCAGCGCGATGAGCAACGGCCATGCGATGAATGGCACGCACGGCAGCAAGTCAGCGATGGGGCCGAAAGCACCCGGCGATTTGCTGACGCAGAATACAAAACTTTCGTCGAAGCTGGCGCCGCTGGCGGGCTGCACGGGTACGCAAAGCCAGATTGACACGTGCATGCAGGCGGCCGTCGGCGGGTTCAAGAACCTGGGGCAATTCGTCTCGGCCGTGCACGTGTCGAATAACCTCGGGATTCCGTTCACGACGTTGAAGTGCACGGAATTGGGCACAACGGCGGCGACGTCTCTGGGCATGACTTGCCCCGCGTCGGTGACGAACACAGGGAAAATGAGCCTCGGCGGCGCGATTCACACGATCAGGCCGACGCTGAGCTCTACGGACGTGAAGAGTCAGACGAGCAGGGCGTCGAAGCAGGCGCATGGCGATATGTCGTCGAAGTCGTAGGCGTCTCGACAAAATCATCAAGGCTGGGAAGGGCCGGCAGCGGAAGTTGCCGGCCCTTTTTATTTCCGCATCATCCTTTTTGACACTGCAACTCAGGGCTGCGGCACACTGACGCGCGGCGGGGCGTTGTGATGGCGCAGAGGTGCGCGTATACTAGGCGGCAAGTAGCAGTTGGGGTAACCGTCCTTGGGAGGGCCCATGAAAATACGCCAAGCCGCAGTCGTCGCGGCCGGAGCAATCTTCTTTGCGCTGGGTGTTCAAGAAACGCTGCGAGCGCAGCAAACGATTTCGAAGTTTGACCGAGAAGCCGCCGAGCAAATGCTACAGATTATCCGGGATCGCGTGAAGGAATACTACTACGATCCCAGCTATCATGGCGTTGATCTTGATGCTCGTTACAAGACATACGCCGAGAGGATAAGCCAGGCGCCGAACCGTGGAGCGGCTTTCGCGGAGATTGCTGCATATCTGTCTGCCCTTCACGATTCGCATACGTTTTTCATTCCACCTGTCCGGTCTTCCGTCTTTGATTACGGGTTTCGTATGCAACTAATCGGCGATAGGGACTACATAACAGACCTGCGGCCCGGGTCGGATGCAGCGACGAAACTTCATCCCGGTGACGAAGTTCTCGGCCTGAATCATTTCAGTGTCAACCGAGCGGACTTCGACGACCTTTCGTACTACTTGAACGAGCTTTCACCGCAGCTGGGTGTCACATTTGAGCTGCGTGACCCGGCGGGCCGCGAGCGCAAGGAGTTCGTGAAGACCAGAGTGGAGGACAGGCCGCTCATTGGGGGAAATGGCAATTTGGGCTTCGAGATTTACCTGCAACATAGGGATTCGTTCCGCAACTTAATGCATGGACGGTCGCAAGAGATTGGCGACGCGTTGATCTGGAAGGTGCCCGGATTCTTTGAATCCAATGGCGAAGTCGGCCAGATGGTGGACAAAGCGCGAGAGCATAAGGCGCTGATTATTGACCTGCGGGGCGACCCTGGGGGCAGCCCGGAAATGGACGCGCGAATGGTCGGCGACCTCATGGAACGTGACGTGACGGTTACGACGCGCCTTTCGCGAAAGGGAGCGAACCCAGATGTGGCCAAGACGCGGGGAAAGAATGCGTTTTCAGGAAAGCTGGTTGTTCTGGTAGACAGCCGTTCGGCATCTGCCGCGGAACTGTTTGCGCGGGTGGTGCAACTTGAGCATCGTGGCATAGTCGTCGGTGACAGGACCTCAGGCCGCGTGATGGAGACGATAATTCACCATCTGCACTTTCCCGGCGAATATGCTGTAGCGATCACGGAAGCGAATCTCATCATGAGCGACGGAAAGAGCCTGGAAGGCGTGGGCGTGACGCCGGACGTGATTGTGTTGCCGACGGGAGCGGACCTCGCTGCAGGACGCGATCCGGCGCTCGCAAAAGCGGCTGAACTGGCCGGCGTGAAACTGACTCCCGAGGAGGCAGGGAAGCTGTTTCCGTTTGAGTGGGCGCCGCTCGAGGCGGAATGAACGCGATGGCTGCGAAGTGGAGGAGCGCAATGGTGGGCAAAATCTCCGTCGCGATTCTTGCGGCCGCGACACTCGTGTTGTCCGGAGCATCGGCGCAAGGAATTACGTCCGCAGGCGGAACTCCGCAGGCTCAAAGTGAAGCGCCAGCGGCGCCGGTTGCGGAGCTGCACGTGGATGCGAGAACCGCGAGGATGCAGTTAATACACCAGGTCGATCCGTTCTACCCGCAGATGGCGCGCGCGGCGCGGGTCCAAGGCATCGTCGTGCTTTACGTGGCGATCGCGAAGGACGGCAACGTCATGGACGCGCGTTACTTTTCGGGGCCGCCGCTTTTGATGCACGCGGCAATAGACGCAGTGAAACAATGGAAATACAAACCATCCCTCCTGAACGGGGCGCCGGTTGAGGCGACGACCAGCGTCGAGATTCCCTTCGGTCTGAGCGGGACGGCATATGACTATCTGAGGAAACACCCCGAACTTGCCAAGAAACTGCAGACGCTTTTGCCGACGAACGACGACAGCATTGACGCGTCCATTGGATACGTCCGGATCGAGGACTTTGAAACAGCGCTCCTCGCCGCGCGGGATCTGGATATCCCGTTTGCGCAACTGAAGTGCGCGCAAATCGGCGGCTACTATTGCCTGCCTGCTTCAAATAATGGGGAGGTGAGTCTCAGCAAGGCGATCCAATCGCTAATGCCGAAGAGGAGCAAGGACGACATAAAGAACGCTGAAAAAAAGGCGAGGGAAGAAGCCAAGGCGCTTTCAAAATCTGGAGCATGACGATGCGGACGGTGATTTGCATTTCCGTGATGGCGGTGGTTGCGGCAGCGATGCCTGCGCGAGCGGGCGGGGACAAGAACAAGATTGACTCCGCGGGAATCGCCGCGGCGATGGGGCAGGGCCGGACGGCCATGCAGCACCGCGATTATTACAAGGCCATGGCCGCGTTCGAGAAGGCCGACAAGATTTCGCGTCACACGTGCGCCGCTTGCCTGCTGGAACTTTTCCAGGCGCAGCGGCGCGGCGGATACATGGTGGACGCGCTGGATACGGCGAAGAAGGCGATCAAGGAAGCCGGCGACGACAAGACTCTCGCGGCGCAAGCGCACCTGCTGCGCGGGGTGCTGCTCAGCGAGATGGCGACGAAGCCTTCGGACAAGAAAAACGCCGAGGCTGTGGACGAAATGCGGCAGGCGATTGCGCTCAATCCCTCGGATGCGATCGAGCATTACGACCTGGGCTACCAGCTGATGAAAACGGGCAGCGACGCGGATGGAATCGCGGCGCTGTATTTTCTGTGGACGAGGCGGGAGGCGTACCGGGCGGCGTGCGCGGCGAAGGCGTAAACGCAACGCACGAGGACGTAAGAAGGCGCGCGAAGGATGCTCGGTTCCCGCCCAATGTTCATCGTCGCACACGGTCTTACACGTGCTGCGGCTAACTGCAAGAAATTGCACCAATGCCGCAAGCGGATGTTGCGTGTGGCGGACTCGGCGAAAATACGCCGGCGACGGATTCAATAACGACTTGTCGTTCAATCAGATAGCGGGGATTCACAATTCGGGACTGTTGGTCGCTGAATTGCTGTACTACCGCGAGCATTTCAGTTCCACGGGGGTGGATACATGAAGAATCTGAAATGGGCGACTCTGCTCGTAGTAGTTCTAGGCCTCGCTTTGCTGCCTTCGGTCGCTTCGGCAGGTACCGTTTCGGTTTTCGTCGGCTATACCGACAGCCTTCGGGCGAGCGGCTTCTTCCCGACTCCATTCTGCTCGACCTTCAGCTTGACGTGTCAGGTCCAGCAGGGCGTGACGTTGGACGCGGGGGTTTTTCGGATCGACAACAATAGCGGTTCTGCGGTGAATATCACCAACATCAAAGTCACGCTCAATCCCACTGCGGGCCCTATCGTTTTTGCTCTTTGGAGTGATGTTACGATTGCAGCGGGTGGTTCGGCGTTCTTCGGCCAGACCACTCAATACAACTTCGATACCAGCGACCACGGTGTGTTGGGAGTCGACACGGGTATCGGGATCAACGGGATCGGCGGGTGCACAACGCCGTCTGCGCTTACGTCATCGCAGCAAGCGCTCTGTGCGGCAAACGCTCCAATCATCTCGTTCGATCTGGACGGCACGCCTGTGAGCTTAACCGATTCCGGCCAAATCCTGAACACCGGCAGCTACGACTTTGTCTGCTGCTCAAGCGACAACAACGAGTCCATTAATTGGAACCCTATCGGAACAACAAGCACCAGGGGTGGCACAACGCCGGAGCCGGGGAGCCTCTTGTTGCTTGGAACGGGAGCGCTCGGAATGCTCGGATTCGCGCGGCGGTATTTCGCATAATTTGGCGAGCTGGCCCAGCCAGCGGCTTGTGGTTGCAAGTCCGAAACAGCCGGGTCCTGTGGCCCGGCTGTTTTTTTGTGTGCGCGGGGCGGCGATTTGTGGCCGTCGCAGGAACCGGAAGTTAGGTGACAGCGCAGTCTTCCGCGGGTTTGCTTGCTGCAGGGCGGCCGCGGTCGAGCGGGCCCGTCGCGGACTTCATCTGCAATGACTTGCACCAATGACGCAAGACGTTGCTGCGTCTGATCGGTCCTGCGAAATACGTCCGCCGAGGATTCGGTAACTGATTATTTTTCAGTTGATTGTGCGAACCCCGAGTTAAGCGCTATTGGCCTCATAACTGCTTGACAAATAATGGGTGTGCTTCCACCGGGGTGGTCGCTCCGAGTGTCGCGCATACCGCACGACCTAAGAAGACAGGAGACACACATGATTCGAAGGCTAGGAGTTCTAGTCCCACTGGTGCTTCTTGCTGTGGGTAGCGCTGGGGCCAGCGGGGTAATAACAGGCCAGATTTGGCTCGTTCCGGAGGGTACTGCTCAGAACGCAATCCCCGCGAATGTTCCAGGCACGCCGGCGGACGCGACGTTCTCCGTTGCCAACGGGCCGATCAACTTCTTTAGCGGTGGGGCGTACACAATCGGCGAATTCATCTCCAATGGCGGGGGCACGTGCGCGGATGCGGCGTTGGCAGGCACCTGTGCGAGCACAATGGACAATTTCACGACGGGAACGCTGATTCAGCTGACAGGGATGGTTTCCGTAACCACGGGAGAAACGTTTACCGTGACGCATGACGACGGCCTGACGCTCATCATCGATGGGATCAACCTCGGCTTCAATCCTGGGCCGACCGCTCCCACGACGACCACGTTGACCTGGGGTGGGCCTAGCGGTAATTTTTCATTCGACCTGGTGTATGGAGAATGCTGCGGATCACCGGCAGTGCTTCAGACGTCGCTTCCGTTGACCTCGCAGACTCCGGAGCCGGGGAGCCTCTTGTTGCTTGGAACGGGAGCGCTCGGAATGCTCGGATTCGCGCGGCGGTATTTCGCATAATTTGGCGAGCTGGCCCAGCCAGCAGCTTGTAGTTGCAAGTCCGAAACAGCCGGGTCCTGTGGCCCGGCTGTTTTTTTTCGAGATGCGCACGAGCCTCCGCTGACCCTGTTTTTTGCGCGGGAACGAAGAGGAATCTCGCCGGGAAGGGCCGGTTTGAAAGTTTTTTGGGCGGCCTGTGGAAATCTCAAGGCCATTTTTCGCCCGCAGAAACCGGTCGATTTTAGGGGGTGTGACACTTTTTTACCTTGGACGATTTGCATGTACATAAAAAAGTACTTGACAAATTTTTGAAACGAGCGTACAATTTTTTCTTGTAACCTCGATTCGTGTGACAGCAAGAGGGTCGCACGAGGAATAAGTGACAAAAATTGGCCCCGACGCTTCGGGGCTTTTTTATTTTCCCCTTCTTCTATTGTGCTCCCAGGTGAAACTTGCGGTTGCACTTCGCACGTAACCCTTGGGTCTTACCGCAGAGAACGCAGAGTTCCGCAGAAGAACCGCAGATCGGGCTGAGGCGCGTCACTTCGAGATTTTTCAGGAGTTAGAACTGAGGCGCCGCACTCATCCCAAGACGGCTGCTTCGCAACCGCGGACAGGGCAAGCCCTGCCCCTACAAAGCAAACTCACCACTGACAACCGAACACCGACGAATGCTTCACAAGGAGGCACCGTGCCGAATTACAATGCTCAGAATCCGCCGTTCGCGATTTTCCCGGGCGACGTCGCCCTAGCCTTCAACGCCGAAGCGCCCGCGGCCGGCCAGGCAAGCCAGCAGTACGCGCTGCCAAGCTATTCCGGCTTCCCGGAAAACGGGCGCACCATCCGCTGGCAGACGCTCTATGGGACCGCGCCGACGAGCGTCTCCGTCCTGCTGCAGGCGGCCATGAACGACGTGGACGCGCAGTACGCCACGATTGACACTTCGACGGCCACCGCCGGCGAGGCGCGCGCGGTCACGGGCGTGCGCGGCAATTTCATTCGCGCGAAGATCAGCGCGATTTCCGGGGGCTCCGGCGTCACCGTGCAAGTCCTCGGATAATCGCTTCCTCGCTCCACGGCTGTCTCGATTTCATTCAGCTTCCTTCGGCTTAGTTCAAAGGAAAAGCACGATGAGGAACTTCCTCGCTTATCTCGGCGCGGCGCTGCTGGCCTGCGCCGCGTTGTTCGTCCTGGCGTTCGGCGGTTCGATGAGAGCGCACGCGCAGTCCGTGGTGGATACGACGATCACCGTGGGCAGCTCAGTCGTGTTCGCCGTCGACGCGACGAAACTCGCGCTCGTGCCGGGATGCTCGAAGGCGGCGGGGTGCGTTTCGACGATCAAGCTGTGCAACGAGACGAATGGCGTCGTGAACCCGTCGTCGTGCGTGGTGCTCAACGGGACGGCAAACGGCGGCAGCACTGTCCTTGGCTACACGATCGAGGAAGCGACTCCGGCGAACGCAACCACCGGCGCGGCAGCGCAGACCAGCGATTACACGGTCGCGACTCTGCGCATCACGATTCCTCCCGCCGAAGCGGAAGTGGTTCCGTAGGCCGTCATGCGCCGCCTTAGGGCAAGCTTCGAAGAGGGCGTGCTCGTTCTGAGGATTCCGTTCCATGTGGAATTCAACGACGCGAGCCTCGTACCGCCAGACAAGGCGAAGCTAACGGCGAAGGAGATGGAAGTCTTCAATGCGATGCGAAAGGGAGCAACAAACAAGGAGATAGCCCGGCTGTTGAACTCAGAGGAGCGGGTCGTCAAATTTCACGTGAGCAATGTTCTGCAGAAGCTCTCCTGCGAGAGCAGGGCGGAAGTCGTTTATAAGTACGGCCACTGGTGGGGAAGCTGAGATGAAAGCGAAAACCCGCAAGCCCGGAAAACTCCACAAACACCTTGCGAATAAGTCCGGCCGGGGCAAGCGCCCGCGAAGGAAGCCGAAGGCGACTTCGCTGCACGTTCTGATTCAAGCAGCGCAGGCCGCCTCAAAGAACGGCGGGCCGCGGCCGCGAGTGAAATTGCCGGAAGCGTTTCGCGCGATCGGCCTCGACGAATATGGAATAGCGCAATGCTTCGCGGAGCAGATCGAGGACATCCGGCATCCGGATAAGAAGAAGCGAATCTCGCGAAAGCTGCTGCTCGATTTCCTGAAGGAGTGCGTGCGCGTTCTGTATGCCCCGGCGCGGCGCGGCGACGCGCTCGAGCAGCCCGCCAAAATCGAGCTCGTGCATTTCGTCCCGCGTCCGGACCGGAGCAACGACAAGCCGGCAAGCCCCGTACAAGCAAGTTCGTTCGGGGCAAACGAGCCCCAGCCCTGGTCGCAGAGCGCGGAAGCCGTCCCCGCCGGACACGACGTGGTTCGCACGTCTCCGGCATTCGACTGAACGAATTGTCACTGACCGCTGTTTCAAAACTGTCTTTCCAAGGAGGAAAAATGAGCGCATCGAAATCTGTCATCGGATATGCAATCGAGCTCGGCGGCGCGGGAGCGTTCGTCGTCGGCGCGATTCTCAGCGTGCACCACGTCGCGATCGCCGCATGCTTCATCGGCGGCGCGGCGGCGGTGTACGTCGGGAGAAAAGTCCGCGCCTTCGCGGCCTAGTCGAAGTGGCGTAATCGAATTCACGCATCGCCTTACCGAATGTCCATCACCGTCACATCCGGATTCTCGCGCTGGCTCGCTGATCAATGCGACGAAGTCACGGAAGGCGAGCCGCGCAAGCGCATCGCTCTGGCGTATCAACCGTTCCCGAAGCAGCGCGAGTTTCACCTGTGCAAGGCGAAGTACCGCCTCTTCGGCGGCGCGGCTGGCCCGGGAAAATCCAAAGCGCTGCTGATGGACGCAATCATTCAGGCGAACGAAAACAAGGGCGCGGACACGCTCCTGCTTCGCCGCACGTTTCCGGAACTCGAAGGCTCGCTGCTGCTCTATTTTCGCCGCGAGGTGCCGCGCGAGTTTTATCGCTCGTTCAACGAGGCGAAGCACCTCGTCACCTGGCACAACGGTTCGACGACGCGCTTCGGCTACTCGCAGAGCGAGAACGATATTTACCAGTATCAGTCGAGCGAATTTCTCTTCATCGGCATCGACGAGCTGACGCACTTCACGCTGCGCCAGTGGCAATTCCTCACCAGCCGCAATCGCTGCCCGCTGCGCGGTTCGTTTCCCAACATGGCCGGCGCGACGAATCCGGGCAACATCGGCCACGCGTGGGTGAAGTCGCTCTTCATCGACAAGCAGCCGGCGCCCGGCATGGACCCGCGCGAGTATGACCCCGCGGAGTACGCGTTCATCGCCGCGCGCGTACACGACAATCCGATTTACGCGGCCGACGAGGCCTACTTGAAATCGCTCCAGCAACTGCCCGATTTCTTCCGCCGCGCATTTCTCAATGGCGACTGGAGCGTCTTCGCCGGCCAGTATTTCACGAACGTCGATCCTTCGCGCAACGTGATCCGCGCAGAAACAATCGCGAGCCAGCCGTGGTGGCCGCGCTGGATTTCAATTGACTGGGGATTCGAGCATCCCGCCGCCGCGCACTGGCACACATCTCCTCCACCTTCGGCTTCATTTCCCGCGGAAGATCCGCGCCGCCGGCTTGACACGGCAAGTTGGCCCGCCGCAGCGGGCAAGCCAGCCACGGCTGGCAGGCTGGGCGACTCCCAACTATGCGACGCAGGCCGTGATCGGCTGAGCCCCAGCGAACTGGGCCGCTCGGGGCAAGCGGTCGCAACCGAGGATCGCCTGGCTGGCTTGTCGCGCCGAGCCCCGCACGAGCAATTTCGTTCGGGGCAAGCCGGCGACGCGGGTCTTCCGGCGGCCGCCGCGCGCGAGCGCAATCGCGTCGTGACGTACCGCGAATTTCAGGCGCAGCATCTCGCGCCCCGCTCGCTCGCGGAGGCCGTCATCGAACGTTCGCGCGACCGCGATGGGAGCCGCGAGCGCATCGACGCGATTTATCTCTCGCCGGATGCTTTCGCGCGGCGCACGGACGAAGCCTCCATCGCCGAGCAGATGGGCGACGTCTTCGCCGCCGCGGGTTTGCCGCGCCCCGTGCCCGCGGACAATGATCGCGTCGGCGGCTGGATGCTGATGTACCAGATGCTTGACGCCGGCGAGTGGCTGATCGCGGATTCGTGCCCCGAATTGATTCGCACGCTGCCGGAGCTGGTGCGCGACGCGGTGAACGTGGAGGACATCTCCAAGCGCGAAGGCGACGACGCCGCGGATTCCGCGCGATACGGGTTGAAGTCGCATGCTTCCGCGAAGCCGGGAAAGCCGCCCGTCGAGCAGCAGCTCGCCGAGCGGATCACTTCAAACGACGCCACGATTCGCGCCATGCAGATCCGCAAATTCGAAGTCGAGCGCCGCGCCGCAAATCCGTCCGTTGTCTCGCGGCCGGGCGCGCCGCCAAAGCGCCGCCGCTGGCTATGGTAAATGCGCGATCAATGTGGGCATGGATTTCGCAACGCCTTCGGATGCGCAACACGCGCTTGCTGGAAGCAGAAATCGCTCGGCTGCGGGAAGAGAATCGCGCGCTGGTCAATTCGATTCTTGGCCTGGCCGGAATTCCCCCGATGCGTATCGCAGCTTCCGTGGGGGCAGGGCTTGCCCCGCCCGGGCGACCCAACCGTCGCCAGGAGCACGATGTAGTGCCCCGCGAGGAGATGAATTCGCCGGTCGTCCCTCATCGTCGCCGTTCATGGCAGCAATTTGGGCGTGCGCGCGAGATCGAAGATGCTCGCGCCGCGCGCCGCGAGCGCGAAACCGACGCGGAGACATTTCCGGCGCCGCGCAACATCGTCCCGCGAATTTGACGCCGCGGCGCTTGCGCCTGTCTTGCTGAAGACCGGCCACTGAACGCTGGCCACTCGCTTATAGATGGCACAATTTATGACAACAAACACGAAGACCAAGGAATTGCATTCGTCTCCTGATCCCGCAATCGTTCCCGTCGAGCAGGGAAATGCGCCCGACGCGCAGGCCACGCGATCGACCGCTCGCGCCACAAAATCGTTCGGCGCGAACAACGAGCAGCTCCCGGAGCGGCTGCAAAACGCGCTGCGCCGGCTCGTGCTAGAACTCGCGAGCGAATCCGAAATCTCGCGCCGCACGGAGATCCGCCGCATCAAACAAGCGCATCAGTTCTGGCGCGGCCTGCAATACCTCTGGTGGAGCGAGCGCGACCAGAACTGGCATCTGCCGTTCGAGCAGAAAATCACAGACCAGACTTCGCTCGAAGATTTGCCGCGCTACGAATTCGTCACCAACATTTATCAGGCGTTCGGCCTCTCGATCATCGCGGTCCTGAGCCAGGACATCCCGCGCGTGCGATTTTTCCCGCAGTCGGCGGAGAGCGAGGCCGACGTCGCCTCGGCGAAGACCGCGAGCGAAGTCTCGTCGCTCGTCGAACGCAATAATCGCATCGGCAACCTGCTCGTCGAGGAAGCGTTTCATCTCTGGGCCGGCGGGAAAGTCGGCGCGTACGTGCGCTACGTCGTGGACGGCCAGCGCTTCGGATTTCATCCGGAAATTGAACTCGACGAGCGCCAGGTGAAGGTCGGTGGCGTGTGGATTTGCCCCGCGTGTGGCGCGGAAACCTGTGGCGCAGGCTCTCAGCCTGTGCAACAGAATCACCAGCCCGATGATCCGTGCAATTGCGAAGCCTGCGGCGCTCTGCTTCTCGAAGAAAACTATGTCCCCGAAGAAATCATCACGGTTCCGGGCGCGGTGAGCACGGTGCGCGTCGCCAACGGACAGGAAGTGATCACCGTCGTCGGCGCTCTCGAGCTGAAGACTCCGCCGTGGGCCAACGAAATCCACGAATACCCGTTCCTGCAGTGGAACATGGAGGTGCATCAAGCGCGCCTCCGCGCCGCTTATCCGCACTCGGCGAAGAAAATCGGCCCGCCCGTCGCGCCCGGCGAATCGGCGCAGTACGAGCGCCTCGCGCGCCTCGAGCAATCGCAAGGCGGCCCGCTCACCGCCGGCGGCGACTTCAATCCGAACCTGATCACGTTCCAGCGCACCTGGCTGCGCCCCTGGGCGTTTTATCAGCTCGACGACGAATCGCTGCGCGACGAGCTGCTCGCGATCTTTCCCGATGGATGCTACGTCGCCTTCGCCGGTGACGCCTACTGCGAATCGCGCAACGAAAACATGGACGACCACTGGCGCGTGATGCACGCGATGCCCGGCGACGGTTCGAGCGGACGCCCCGCGCTCGGCGACGCGCTCATCTCCGTGCAGGAGCGCTTCAACACGCTCTCGAATTTGCAGATCGAAACGTACGAATACGGCATTCCGCCGATTTACGCGGATAGCGAAGTCCTCGATTTCGATGCTTTGCAATCGCAGACCGCCGAGCCGGGCGCCCATTATCCCGCGCGCGCGAAACCGGGCCAGCCGCTCGCCGCGGGATTTTTCCAGCCGCAGCCCGCGCGCATCCAGCCCGACCTGGCGCAGCACGCGGCGGAATTGATGGGCCCGGTCGCGCAATTCCTTACCGGCGCATTTCCGGCGCTCTTCGGCGGCGCGATGACGAACACCTCCACCGCCGCCGGTTACGCGATGGCCCGCGACCAGGCCATGGGCCGCATCGGCCTTGTCTGGCGGCGCATGAAATTCTTTCACGCCGACCTGATGCTCGCGGCCGTGGACTGTTTCCGCAAAAACCGCCCGAGCGACGTCGAAGTCACGCTTCTCGGGCCGGGCGCGGCGTTCGAATCGCAGTGGATTCGCCTGGCGGACTTGAAAGGGAGTTTATTTTCGTACCCGGAGACTGACGAACAGTATCCGACGCAATGGTCCGACCAGCGCGCCGTCTTGCTGCAACTGATGGCGAATCCCGACCCCCAAATCCAGGCCGTGCTCGCGCACCCGGCGAATCTCGGCCTGCTGAAGCGCCTGATCGGGCTCGACGAGCTCGTCATCCCCGACGAAGAATCGCGCACCAAGCAGTATCGCGAAATCGCGCAGCTCTTGCAGGAGCAGCCGACCACATCCTCCGACGGCAAGGCAGCTCCGAGCATTATGCCCGACGAATTTGCCGACAATCACGCCGTGGAACTCGACGCCTGCAAGCGCTGGTTCTCCTCCGACGCCGGCCAGGTGGCGAAAATCGAATCTCCTGCTGGCTACGCCAACGTCCGCGCCCACGCGCAAATGCACGAGCAGTTTATGCGTCGTCGGGAATTGCAGAATGCGGCGGATTTGGCGAAAGCGTCTAGCGGGCCGACAAAGAGTTAGATGTTCCGTTCAACGAAGGGGGCTTCGCCGCGCGATGTGCCGTACTGTGAAGCTCCCGGCTTCGCCGGAGGCGGCGCGACGAGCTTCACGACTTGCAGCATGCGCTCGGGCTTGAAGGGCTTCGCCATGCAAACCACCGCGCCGAAATTGTGGCTCGCGGCGTAATCCGCCGGCTGCGCCTTGCTCGTCAGCAGAACCACGGGGACGCGCGCCAGCCGCTCGTTGTTCTTGATGATGAGGCAAAGGTCGTATCCCGACGTATCGCCGAGTTCCACTTCCGCGATGAAGCACGAAGGCACCGTGGTGCGCAAAATATCGAGCGCGGCAGCCGCGGTTCCGACGACAAAAACGTCGTAGCCCTCCGGCGTGAGCAACACCTTCAACTGCTCCTGCAATTTGGGATCGGATTCCGCGGCCAGCACCACCGGCCGCGCGACAGGAGCTTGCAGCGGCGCGCCTTTGTGCGCAGTGGATGCGCCGTGCGTGTTGGACTTCTCTTTTGAGCCGGGCCCGGCGGCGGCAATCGCCGCGGCCGCTTTCTGCTGCACGTGGCGGAACTGCACCGCGACGCCAATTTTGTTGTCCGCCAGTTCCATCGTGCGGACCACTTGCGCGGGCTGCTCCACGTTCAGAGCGCCTTGGGCGTTGGAGTAAGGAAACGTGACGCCGACCGACATGCCCTTCGAAAAGCCGCGGCGCTCCGTCTGAAACAGGATCCCGTCGCGGGAGACGTCGATCGTCATAGCGATGTCGGTGAAATTGTCCGCGTTGGGGTCCGTGGCGCGCACGCGCACGGAAGCTGCGACTTTCACGCGCCGGCGCTGGCGCCGCTCCGCGGGATTGGACGGCGGATAGACAGTTGAGCCTGGGCGGGGGTTGCCCGGAACTTCCGGCTGGTCCGAACTCATCGCACTTCCTCCGCAGGGCGCCGTGGGTGCTCGTAAGTTGCCCTCGCGTCCCCCAAGTCAGATGCGATCCAGCAACTGCGTACGGCTTTGGCCTGCCGCGGGTACGACTGTACCCTCGTTGCCATACGAATACACCGAGGGTAGCACCGCGGGCCATAGTACGGAAGTCCCTTTGTGCTTCATTGGCTAATTATTCGCAAACGGCTCATCGCAATGGCGTTAGGCGCCGCGGCGAGTACGCGGCGAGTTGAGTTTGGCGAATTTCACGGCAGGAGCTGAAGCTCGTGCCGCAAGGAGAACAATCATGGCGGTGAATACTACGAAACTCCCAGCGCGCGGGGCGAGCTCGCATTCCGCCACTTCGCACAAATCTTACACTCGGGCTGCCGTACGCCATCCCTCGGATGACGAAATTCTCGGCCTCGTCACCTCCGTTCCTCGTCCCGCGGCGGAAGAGGAATCTGCAACGGCCGCCGAGAACGATGCTCCGGCGGCGGGCGTTAACTCGCCCGTGCCGGCAGTGCCGCCAGCACAGGAGGGGAACTCGCCCGCTTCCGAATCGAGCGCGCAGACCGCGCCTCCCGTGCCTGTAGAGCTTGCGCCGATTCTCGAAGCGAATCCGCAGCTCCGCCAGGCGTGGGATGCAACTCACGAATATCAGCAGGTTTTTGCGACGCCAGCGGCGGCTCGCGACGCACAGCAGCAGCTCGCCGATCTAGATGGCATGTTCTTTTCCGCGAATCCAACGGACCACGCCGCGCTCGCCGCGCGCATCCATGAACTCTCGCCCGAGTCGTTTCATGGCCTCGCGCAAGCGATGCAAGCCCACGCGGCGAAATTCGCAGCCCCGCCCGCGGACGCGCAATTAGCCCCCGCTTCCGCGCCGCAGGAGGCGCCTACGGAGGCGAGCTCGCCCGCCGCGGAAGAAATCTCGGCGCCCCCGGCGGCTGTTTCTGCTCCGCCAGTGGCGTCCAGCTCTGCCGTCGCGCAGCCTGCGAGCGATCCGCGTCAAGCCGCGAAGGTCGCGTTCTTCCACGACACCAACGCGGCTGCCGTCGAGCAGATTCTCGGCGCGATTCATTCTCAGGTGGATCGCCTGCTGCCCGATTCGATCGGCGCAGGGGCTCGCAATCGCATCGTCGGCGAGATTTACCGCGAGCTCGACGCGACTCTGCGCGCGAATCGCCAGCTCGGCAAGCAGCTTCGCGATGCTTTCCAGAGCGGCGCGGGCGACGCCGCGCACCAGCGCGCCATCGTCACGCTCGTCACGGGCCGCGCGCGCCAGGCGCTGCCCGCCGTCGCAAAACGCGTCATCGGCGAATGGACGCAAAGCATCGTCGCCGCGAATCGCGAGCGCCTGGGACGCCACGAAGCCGCCGCGAAGCGCGTGGACATCTCCGGCGCGGGCCCTTCGGACGGTGTGAACCGCAAACCGCGTTCGTCTCGGGACATCAATTACCGCAAGCTTTCCGACGCCGATATCCTGAACCTGTAATTTTGAAACCAGGCGAACTCGATTCGCGGGCGCAAAATAAAAGGGCGGGTGTGGGAACCCGCCCTTGGGGGAATGAGGGAAGTTAATCCTTGATGCGCTACTTCCGCCCGGCAGCGCGATGCGACGTGTGCACCTGCGGCCGGTAGCGCTTCGCCGGATGCGGCACAGCGGGCGCCTCTTCCGTTACCGCTGGAGGCGCGAGCATGCGCACGACGTGCAGCAGCCGCTCCTGCTTGTACGGTTTCGACATGCACACAATGGCGCCGAGCGCGTGCGCCGTCGAATAATCGTTGGGCTGGCCCGCGCGCGTCGTCATCACAACGGGCACGTGTTGCAAGCGCTCGTTGGACTTCACAATCAGGCACAGGTCGTAGCCCGACATATCGCTGATTTCGATTTCGGTGAGGAGCAGATTTGGCGTGCGCTGCCGGAGGAATTCGACGGCCGCCGCGCCCGTCTCCACGGTTTCCACCACGTAGCCTTCGCTCGTGAGGACCGTGCGGATCGTGTCGCGTGCGCGCTGGTCGGCTTCCACCGCCAGCACCAGCGGCATGGGCTTTTCCAGGTCCTTCGCCACGGCGCCGGCATTCTTCGGCGACTTACCGGTCTTGGCATCGCCAGTTTTGAGGTCTGGTTTCTTGCCATCGTAGTAGCGAATCCCGACGCCGTAGCGCCCTTCGGGCATTTCGAAGACGCGCGCCACAACGGCCGTGCGCTCGTGTTGCACGCCGCCGGAAGCGCCGGAATACGGGAACGTGATGGCGAGATCCATTCCGTCCTTGTAATCGGTTCTCGATGTCGTGAAGAGCAGCCCGTCGCGCGAGGCGTCCACGGTCGTGCAAACTTCCGCGTGTTGCAGCGGACCGGAATTGCAACGCACGCGCACCGGCGCGGAAATTTTCGTGCGGAGACGGCGGCGCCGCTCGGCAGCCGGCCTCTCGGCCGCTTCGTCTGAACTCTTAAGCTCGACTTTCGGTTCTTCCATGGTCGCGATTGCGTCAGTTCCGATTTCGCCCATTTTCATCACCTCACACCAGCATTGGTTCGCGCTGGCTGACCCCGTTCACAGATTTGCCTCAACCAGTGACGCAATTCTGACTTGGAAGCCGGTTCCTCGATATAGCGCGAGGGTTTCATTTTGACAGTACTCTAGGGACTTCCGCATTAGTACCAAAGTACTACGGCCCCTTACCGCGCCTCCGAGCGCCTCTATCGCCGCCTTTGGAAGCTAATGCGATTCGATGAACAAGGGAGCGTCTTTCCGGAGAAGTTCACTGGAGAGACTGCTGCGGAGTTTGTACGTGACTTCAATTGCTGTACGTACCGCCGCGGGCTTTCCATCGGGGCCATTGGCAGGCGTAAATCGCCATGAGTTTCGGACAAATCGGGCCGCGTGCTCGTCAAGTCCGTCGCCCAGGCGCTTGAGAATCCGCACGAAATGGGCCCGACCATCCTGCGCGATAATCACCGACAGCTCGACGCTTCCGTCGATTCCCGCCTTGAACGCTTCGTCTGTATACGGCGGCACTGGACAGAAATCGCATTTCGGAGTGCCGAACCCGTCCTTCCCTGCCATCGGCGCGGCAGCTTCGGAGATGGGCGGCAGGAAATCCAAATCGCTGACGACGAATTCCGTCTCAGCCTCGACCGGCTTTCCGCCGCACGTGGCGGGAGCAAAATGAATCAGGCCTGCGAGAAGTTGCGTCGCGGCATCCGCATTGGCGCCGCCGGACTCGATGATCGTGAATCGTTTCAGCGCGCCATCGGCCCCCACGAGCCCATCGAGAACTTCCGTTTCGAGAAAATTGTCTTCCGAAATCGAAGCCGGTGCCTGAATCGCCTGGCGCACAGGCGGCGCCATATCGGCGCACCAGGCGGTTTGTTCCGCGCCATCCGGTGGCGTGAATTTAGCGGCATCGAATTGAGAGACGGCAAATGCCTTCTTGACCCTCGCTTCGAGGACTACGACGCCGTTCTCGACAAATTGCCGCTCATGCGGCATCTGCGCGTTTCCCAGCGAGCTGTAGTCGCTATATTCGATTCTCTGGTCCAGGTCGGGAGTGTCCAGCGTGATTTCGATCGGCCACCCGTGTTTGGCATCCACGCATACTTGTGGGATCGCAAATCCGAGCGCGACGCACTCCGATTTGTCCTTGCCGATCTCGGCAGGAGTCACGCTGAGCTGCGCCACGGGCGCATTGGCTCCGGACGCGCGACCTGGCTTGGCCTCTTCGGCCAGGCGGTCCACGCTTCGCCGGAATTGTTCGAGCGCTTCATCCGGATGCATCAGTTCTTCGAGCTGAAATACGCGCGCCGGAGTGTAGCCGGCGGTTCGCTTGTCTAAGAGTGACGTTCCCGAAGCAATCTTCACCTCGTCGTATCCGGGCAAATGGATCTCTTCCCGGAATCTGTCCGGCGCAGCCCAGTCCAGGCTGTAAGTCCCTTTCTGGTTCTTGGCGTCCGCAAGGAAAACAGTTACCTGGGCCTCCAAATGGTGGGGTCCTGCAAGGCTCGGACTTGACGCCTTCACGGCATTGGTCAGGACTTCGTCCGGCGGTGGATTCTGCGCACGCAGCGAAGGCGCCAGCAGCATCGCGCCACCGCACAACAGGAGCGTTCCCAAGGCCCATTCATTTCGTTTCATGTACGTACCTCGGAATGTAACACGCCGCCCGTGCTGCGGCAACTGGCGCGTCGTAAGAGGGTCTTGCTGTCCACCAGCCACGATTCACTCATCACTGCTTTTCACACCGGCAGACGTTCCCCGTCGCCGAATTTCTCACAAGGAGAGAACACCCAATGGCACAGATGCAGAACAGCCAATCGGTTGCGCTGCAACTGGAGAAGGTGCGCGACAAACTCCCGCTTCTTTACGAGCGGGACGACATTTTGCTCACCATGATCCAGCAGCGCGGCGACGTGGAACGCGTCTCGAGCCGCAACATGCGGCTGCCGCTTCAAATTCGTCCCGGAGGCAAAGCCGGTCTCGCCAATATGGACGGCGGCGACCTCGGCCGCGGCTCCGGCACGGTCTACGACGTGGCGCAAGTCAGTCCCATCTTTTTCCGCCACGCCGTGGAAATCACAAAGTTAGTGGAATACAGCACCAACGCTCCCGAAAAGGCCATCGAAAACGCCGCCAAGCGCGAAGTGAAAAATGCCATGGCGCAGTTCCGCGCATTCCTCGATAAAGTGATGCAGACGGCCGGCAATGGCGTCCTCGGCACGATCGGCTCCGTCGTCACCACGGGCCTTCCTTCCGGCGTCGCCGCGCAGTTCAACGTGGTGACGCCGCCCGGCGCGGCTCTTTTCTACTACAACCAGACCGTGCAGGTTTACGATCCGACGCTCACCACGAATCGCGGCTCGGCCAACGTCGTCACCGTGGATCCATTCAACAAATTTATCTACGTGGACGCCCTGCCGACGGGCACCGCCGCCAACGACGTCGTCGTTCATGATGGCCTCACCGGCGCGCAGCCCGTTTCTCTTTTCGGCGTGCCGTATCATCAGTCGAATGCGACCACGGGCACGTGGCTCAATCTCAACCGCGCGACGTATCCGGTCGAACTCGCCACGCCCACGGTCAACGCCAACAACGCCGCCATCACGCCGGGCGTCGTCCGCCTCGCCATCAATAAAGTGAGGAAAGCTCTCGGCACGAACCAGGTCGGCAAGCTGATCGCCTACACCGCGCTCGAGCAGGAAAACGCTTGGGAGCAGCTCGGCATCTCCGTCTCGCAAATCATCAAGGAAGGCGCAGGCGGCCGCGCGAGCGACCTCGACCTGCTCTTCACCGGCGAGCTGACCATGGCCGGCGTTCCCATCAAATCCTCGATCAACGCCAACCAGGCGCGCATTGATTTCCTCGATCTGTCGCACTGGGGACGCGCCGTGATGCAGGAGATCGATTTTTACAACGTTGGCGGCCAGACCGTCTTCCCGATTTATGGCGCTTCGGGCGGCCTCGCCGCGGCGTTCATCTTCTACTTCGTCACAGGCTTCCAGGTCTGGAACGAATCGCCTCGCAGCGGTTCGTACATCAGCAGCCTGGCCATCCCCACCGGCTACTAGGCGTGTTTGCGTAGCGGCGAGTCTATCCCGCCGGCATTTCATACCGTAATTACAAAAGGGGCGGCGTTCTCTTGCTCGTCGTGGCGGCCGCCGCCCCTCCAATCTTCATCTCACGTCACTGAAATCGTTACTTGTGCTGGTACGCCGTGACTTTCCCAAACAGGTCGCGGTGCAGATCCGGCACGGTCAGGGTGTTCATTGTCTGCACTTCTTCCGGGTGCTCTTTTTCTGACGCCGCATAGTCCGCATAGAATTTGTCTATTGCGGCCGCGTTGGGATAAACCATCCCGAGGAAAAAGCTTCCAGGCCCGATTGTGTGAATGTCCTCGTCGTCGAAGTTATACGCGAGCAGTGTTCCGTTCGCGATCTCCTGGTCGAGGAACGGCTTCACGGACTTCATGAAGTGCGCTTCAAACGAATCGGCCGCACCGGGTTTGGCCGTGTACGCGGCCACGCGAACGTATCCGGTCGTCACGGCAGACGCCTTCCCGCCGTGCGCGATGGTGTGGAGCAACAAATCGCGGTGTTTCGTCGCCGAGGAGTACGCGGGATTCACCGCCGTCGTCCATTGACCTTCGAGCGCTTTCATCAACGCCGCGCGGCTTGTCGCTGTGAACCACTCCGCGTGCGTCAGTCCGTCGTCCTGGTGCACTCGTATCGTGAGGTTGCCCCAGTCCACGAGCGTTCCGTCCGCGACCATCTTCTGCATCGTGGCGGCGGACGCAGCGTCTTGTTTGTCGATATCGCCCCATTGCGCTCTGGGAATGGCCCACTCTGAAACGTACGTGTAATACTTCTGGCTCTGGTCCTGCGCTGCTGCCGGCCTCGGCGCGAAGAGCATTTCGGCCGCCAGCGCGCAGAGCAGTACGGCAATCATCAATCGCTTCGACATCTCATCCCCCTGTGAAATTGTTGAATTGTCCGCACTCTGCGGAGTCAGTTTGCCAAATGCAATGCGCCCTCAGGGCATTGGGCGCTAAGTGTGGATTTATCGCCGCGGAGCCTACGCCGCCGGCAAGCACAGTGTCAAGTATCGAAGGACACAGTCAGCGCCGATCCCGAAATGATTCGAATTCTTCGCGAAACTCATGACGCACCCGCGTCGCTTGAGCGCCGCGTCGCGCGCGCCGGCGGCCTCAACCGTTACGGCGAGCCGAACTTCCGCGTCGCCTGGGGCTGGTCGCGGCTCACGTGGATTGGCGGCAAATGGACGGACACCGACGCGAGCGGCAACCTGAGGCGTGAAATCATCGAGCTGCGTCAGTTGCCCAAGTATTTCCCGCACGAGCGCTGGCACATCGAGCGGTGGCTTCCTCCCGAAGCGTACGGTTCGCCGGCGCAGTGGTATTCGCAGACGCTCGAGCGCGACGACGGCATCCTGATTCCCGCGCTCGGCCCGTATCCGCGCCGTGGCGAATACGAGCACTGCTTCACATTGCAGGGCCCTCGTGGCGAGTTCATTCCGCTTTCTCCCGCGGCCTGCGAATGGATCGTTCGCGCGATTGAATTTTCGCGTGCCCGATCAACGGCAGAGCATCGCTCCGCCATTCGGAGAAGGGAAGTGGCGCGCGACCGCGACTGGCATTCGCACGCCGACGCAATTCTCGGCGACGCCTCGCCTGCGTTCCACGGCTCGCCGTTTGTGACGTCAATTTGATTCGAAGAGGAAAACCATGACCACGCTTACCAGAGACATCCACACGCAGGACCCCGACGAGGCCGCGCGAGAGAAAACCGCCACCATCGCTTCGATCTCCGATCAGGCCTGGCACATCACGCGCACGTACGGGATGTTCGACATTCCCGCTTGCCCGCCGGGCGAATCGTGCGCGCTCCTCGTCGTCACGCCGCGCGGCGACGCCATCGATCTCGGCGACAATCATCGCTTCCCATTCACGATCGCCGCGCGCGACATCGCCGAAGACATCATCCAGGGCCTCGGCGACCACGGCGTTTTCGTCTGCGCCGGTGAATTGCCCTCTGACGATGAGCTCTACCGCGCCCGCGCCCGCCGCGACTCGTGGTATAAGCAGCTTGTCGCTGAAGCGGACGAGATGTGGGCGCGCGGCCACTCCTACCGCGAAATCTCGGACATGCATCGCCGCGCCGCGACGGCCTTGGGTCTCGAACGCGAATGGGCGTACGTCCCGCAGCGTCAGGTGGATTGTCCCGTGTGCGGCGAAAAAGTGAAGCCCGGCGTGGCTCTTTGCAAGCACTGTGGCGCAGTTCTCGACGCCGAACGCGCGGCGCGTTATGCCTTGCCCGCCGCGTCGGGACTCGGAAAATCGCGTGAAAATCTGGCCTCGCGCCTGCCGCAGTCCTCAGCGCAGACAAAATAACGCTTCGCCCCGGAGAGAATCTCTCATGACACGCAATCACGCAATTGCCGCAACGATCTTCGCGATTCTTGGCCTCTTGCTTTCCGCTCCGCCGGCTCGCGGGCAAGGTTCGCGCCACGACGGCATCGTCCTCGGCCCGCAGGGGCGCCCCGTCGCCGGCGCGACAATCGCCGTCTGTTCCCAGCCCTCGACGATCACGACCACGCCGTGCTCGCCGCTCGCTTCGCTCTACACCGATTCGACGCTCACCATTCTTGCGCCGAACCCGCTCCTCTCCGACGGTCTCGGCAACTATCACTTTTACGCCGCGCCGGGCACGTACACGGTGCAGGTCTACGGCCCGGGCATCAACACCTACACGATGACTGACGTCATCCTGCCGATTAATCCGACGAATCCGAACTTCGGCAATCTGAGCGCGCTCACGCTTTCGCTCGGCGGCAACCTCACGGTCGGCGGCAACGCCAGCGTCACCGGTTCGCTCACCGCCGGCTCGCTCAATTTCGGCAGCTTCAATCCCTCCACGATCAGCACGGGCACGCTCTCCGTCACCGGCACGAATACGCTGTCAACCGTCGGCAACGTCCAGCTCAAGCCTCAGCCTCCGTCCGACATCGTCACTAAGACCAAGGGCGAAAATATCGTTTACGCCTCGCCAAACGGCTCCGATTCCAATGATTGCCTTTCTTGGGGCACTGCCTGCCTCACGCTCTATCACGCATTCGAATTGCTGCCCATCAAGAAACTGAGCGTCGGCGGCGGGGGCGGCCAGATTTATTTTTCGCAGGGCACGACGATGGGCGGTCCCGTCGCGAACCAGGGTTTGTGGATTATGGGCTCGCCTGATCCGAACTACTGCACCATCTCCGCGTCAAATGGCTTGGTGCGCGCCTCAAACGTCGTCACGGTCACCTGTGCCGCCGCCACCGCGTACACGGTCGGCGAATCCATCTCGATTCACAATGCCGATAATCCAGATTTCGACGGTACATTCACCGTCGCCAGCGTCTCCGGCTCCACGTTCACTTACAACCAGCCCGCCGCGAACGAGACCTCGCAAAATGGCGCCGCAACTCCTGCCGGCTGGCTCCCGGGCAAGGGCGTCCACATCTCTGGTGTTGGCGTCCAGAGCATGACGGGAACAAATTTCGCCGGGGATGTTGCGGCTCAATTCATCGCAGGCGGCACGACCGGATCCTTGCCGGGCATTTGGCTCAGCGGTGTGAATGCCTTTTCGATCGAGCACATGAGCCTTGCCTCTTGCGTGGCCGTACTGATCGGCGAGGACTCCAACGGCACGCTGAACGCCGTCGGCGGCGCCGGCATCCATATTAGCGATTCCACATTTACGTCGAATCAGGCCAGCGGCTGCGGTCCCACGGAGACCATCGGCTCCAACGTGCTCTGGCTCTGGGAAGATCACGACACCTTCGGCGCCAACAGCACCGCCTCTCTCGCGTCCGATCAGCGCGCCAACATTTTGATCAATGGCGGCACGGGCGCGGCCTCCTCATCGCAGGAATTGTATTTCACGAATCTCAACTTCAATGGCGCCGGAGGCTTGAAAGCCGACGGTGCCACGATGCCCGGCTCCTGGGGATTTGTCGCTCGGGACATCCTTGAAGAATCCGATGGCGCGACTCCCGCTCAGCCCGCCGTGTGGATTGCGTCATCAAACAATGCGGCGTTCGTCGAAGTTTCTCAGGCCGTTGTCGCTGATTGTCCGAGTGGTTCTATGGCGGCATTCCAGAACGACTCGGCCGGCCCGTCCCAGCAATTCGTTGTCGGAGCGAATATTCAAGGCTGCGGCGGGAATCAGCCGATTCAAGGCCCTGCCATCGTCATCGCACCTCGCCAAACCAACGCCAACGAAACCACCGACGCACTTGCGCAGCACGAATACGGCTACTGGGGAACTGGCGCCGGCTTGCCTCACTTCGCCGCGCAAATCGACGATGCGCGCCGAGGCTTCGCGCCCTCGGCCGTGCGTTACACGCCGCTCTTCGACACGCTCCTTGATTCCACCTGGAATTCTTCTCAGGTCACGAAGACCTCTGGCATCACGGCTCCCGACGGCACAACTAACGCCGTCGAGGTTTCCATCGCTTCCGGCAGCGGCGCCCTTACGAACTCTACGCCCGCGACGACCATCAATACTGGCGACTGGGTCGTCGGCGGAGTGTGGGCCAAGCCCCATACTGTCGGCCAGACATTCGGAAATCCTGCTCCCACTGGCGGGATCGGTATCGTCGGCCTGAATTTCGGCCCGCTGACTTCGCAATCCGAGACCTGGCCGCCCGGCAGCTCGACGCAGATTTCTCTGATTCCGACGAATCCGGGCGACGGCCACTGGGAATGGTTCCCCTTCGCAATGAAGGTCACCTCCGGCGCATCCAACTCCACGATCGCGATATATCTCTACGCCGATTCCGCTCATCCGATTGACTACTACGCCCCGATTGTCCTTCGCATTCCCGCGGGCGCCATCTCGGATTCCGAAGCGCTCGAAATGATGCAGACCCTTCGCCCGTATTCGAACACGTGCCCCATCGGTTCCGTCTGCGGCCTATCGGGACAAACGCTGAACGTTCCCGGCAACGCCGCCTTCGGTGGCGGGCGTCCCTGGACAGACGTTGCCGCGTTTGGCGCCAAGTGCGACGACACGACGGACGATACTGTCGCGATCCAGAACGCGCTCACTTCTTTGCCCGCGACAGGCGGCATCGTCCGTTTCGCCGGAATTTGCAAAACCACTTCGACGATTACGGTCAATACGCCCGACGTCACGTTTCAGGGTCAGGGCCACTTTCAGTTCATCACGCAGAATTCGCCGGTCACGTACATAGACTTTCAGGGAGCCACGGCCAACGCCGTTAGCGTCCTCGCGCAGGGCTTCAAAATGCAGGACATGGGCGTCGAATATCCTTCGACGACCGGAGGCCCGCTCTCCCCTCCGTCGGCTCCGGTTCTTTCGCAAGTCGCCGGCAGCGGCTGCCCGGTGCAAACGGAATTTGCTGAAATCACTTACGTCAATCCACAGGGCCAAACCCTCGTGTCTCCCGAATCCAGCTTCGCCGTCACGTCAGGAAATTGCCTGAAAATCACTTCTCCCGCGGGTTCGGGCAACGCGACGGGCTATAACGTGTACGTCTCCGCGAATTCCAATAACGAGACGATGCAGAACGCGTCTCCCATCGCCATCGGCACCGCTTGGACGCAGTCCGGCGCGCTCGTGAATCTCGCTTACCGGCCCCTGCTCAATACGACGACTTACTCAGCCGTTTTCGATCAAGGCGGGGGCCAGTACGACGGCGTGAAACTGTTCACGCCGCTTGCGAATTCCGCCGGCACCATCAACACTGCCAACGGCTTCACGTTTTCCGGCTGCTGCGCGAAATTGCACAACGTTTACGTCGCGGGCTTCGGCAATGGAATCTTCGGCGGCGGCGGAGACAACGATACGTCTGTCACGGACAGTTTCATCCAGTCGAACTACATCGGCGCGTATCTCGCCGGCAGCGCCGGCGCGGCGGGCGTGAATTTCGTCCGCAACGATTTCGAGAACAACACGGCGGGCAATATCAAGCTGATTTACGGCACGGTCTATACGATCTACCAGAATTATTTCGAGCAGCAGGGTACGCCGCCACCGTTTAATCTCCAGCTCGGCGATTCTTCGCTGCCTCCGCAGGGCGGCCTGGTCATCCAACCCGGCAGCGTCACCGTCTCCGGCAATTTCATGCAATGCAATCTGACGACGGGTGTGTCGCCCATCGTTCTGAACTCCGTCATCAGCGTGAATATCGAACAGAATTCGTTCTCGCAGTGCGGCTCGCAAAACATCATCACAAACACCGTGCCGTCCGCGGCGCATGTCCGCATCCGCGGCAATATTTCCGATACGGCTCCGTTGAGCTGGCTTACCGCCACCTCTGGCGTCACGGAGAACGACACGTCGGGGACCTCTCTGACTCCCGGCCTGCCCGTCTTCTATGGCCTCGGCGTTGATTCCACTTCCGGCGCGTCCAGCCAGATTTTCCGCAGCGGTGGCTCGAGCGTTTGGTCCACGAGTGCAAGCTCGACGGCATTCAGTTTCACCTACAACGGTCACAACGGCGAGACCACCGCGAAATTCGCGCCGTTCGGCGGCCAGTCGTTTGCGGGTTTCATGGATAATTACGGCATGACCGCCGGCTTCGCCTCTGTAACCGAATCGAGCGGCGGCGTCACGTACGACGCAGGCCTCGGCAACACTTTCGAAGTCACGCTCAACGCCAACAACACGACGACGAGCCTGATCAACGCGCAGCCGGGCCAGTGGCTGAATTTCATTATTTGCCAGCCCTCGAGCGGCGGCCCATTCACGTCCGTTTGGCCTGCGAACATTCACGGCGGGATGACCATCGGCGGTACGGCGGGGAAGTGCAGCGCGCAGAGCTTCGTCTTCGACGGCACCAACGCCTTCGCGACGTCCCCCGGCGTCACGAACCAATAGGCGCCGCGGCGTTTAGCACTTTCTTGCAACCAAAACCAGGCTCTGCCCGATCGGCGGCGGGATCCGGCTCTCGATCGCGCGCACGAGCGGAACAACCGTTTTGTCGTACAGCTTCACGTCGCGCGACGTGACGGTTCGCTTGCGCAGGATTCTCGACTCGAGGAACCATGCAAAAATGCCGGGGAAGTTCAAGTAGCGCAACAGCTCGATTTCGTAGCCGCAGCAAGCAACAAGCTGCGCGAGTTGCCGCCGCCCGTATCGGCGAAAATGCCCGAATTGCTCGTCGAGAGTTCCGAAAATCGCGGGCACCGCTGGCACAAGGAGCAGCAAATGGCCTCCCTCGTTCAGCGACGCGCGAATTCTCTCCAGCATGATTCGGTCATCCTCGATATGTTCGAGGACGTTGATCAGCACCACCGCGTCCGCGCGTCCCGCGCCGCCATAAAAGCAATTCTCAACGTGCACATTCGCTCGTCCGTCCATTCGGCGAGCGAGATGCGGAAATAAATTCGCCGCGGGCTCGTAGCAGCGCAGCTGTGACGGCGCGCATTCCGCGAGCATCTCGGAAACAGTCCCGATTCCGGCGCCGATTTCAATGACCGTGCCGCGAATGTACGGCCGGAAAAAGCTGAGTATCCAGCGATGGTAATTCCGCGCGAGCTCCATCGCATCGAGTTCCGTTCCCGAATATTCCATCGTTATGTTCAATTGAATTCGCCGCAAGGAAACTAACGTCGCGTGACAAATGAAGTCAAGCTGCGGCGCGCGGTTTCAGTGCTTTCTGACTACTGTTCACTGTCTTGGAGGTTCTCATGCCTGTGGTGCAAACAACGGCGTATGACCAGGCCGAGGCTCCGCTCATCCTCGCGCGCTCGCTTGTCAACGACGCGGCTGGCGCGGTGTTCTCCGACGCGGTGCTGATGCCGTTCCTCAACTCCGCCTATCGCGCGCTCCAGCGTCAGCTCGCCGAGACCGGCGTCTCCGTTTTCGTTTCGCAAATTGATGTGGACATGCCGCTCACGAACGGCATCACGCCCAAGCAGCTCAATGACGCCAGCACTCCCCAGCTTCCCACCGACCTTCTTGTGCCACACGAGTTGTGGGAACAGGTCGCTGGCTCGACGGACCTGATGATTCCCATGGAGAAAATCACGGGCGGCCTGCCGAATTTGCAGCCAGGCGCGTTCCTGCGCATGTGGGAGTGGCGCGAGGACGCCATCAATCTCATCGGCGCCACTCAAGAAATGACGCTTCGCATCCGCTACGAGAAAGTTTTGCCGTCTCTTGTCCTCGGCACTGATCCCGTGCAGATTCGTTCCTGCGTGGACCCGCTGGCTTATGCCATAGCGGCGCTCGCGGCGCGTTCGCGCGGCGCGCGTGCCCTCGCGCTAGACATGGCGTCGGCCGCGCAGATGGAAACCGAGAAATTGATCGAGCGCTACGTCCGGCCGGAACAATTTAAGGGCCGCCGCAGAAAACCTTACAGCTATCGCCGCCGCATCATTTATCTCTGATTGCCGCGAGTCTGCCTTCTGCCAGGGCCAGCCTTCGCACCGTTTGCGCGTCGCCGTTCTTTGATGGAACGCCTGCTGACCACTGATCACCATTCACTGAACACTGTCGTTCGCCTTGCGGCTTTGCATGCTCCGCCAAATCATCCATGCAACCGTGCCGAGCATCCCCATCCAGCCGAGCATGCGAACCGCGTGCGCGATCTGCGTGTCGTGCTCGAGAAGTCCAAGCCTGCTGAACAGGTAATTCCAGTCGTGAATCGCGTATTCGGAATCGCCGACCGTGAGCAGCGGCAACTGCTGCGCCCGCGCGTCGGCCATGTAAGTGGAGATCGGCAGGAATTGCTCGAAGAAGAAAAACATGCAGAACGCCGTGCCCATCACCTGCCGCTGGAAGAAAAACACCCCCGCCAGCGTGACCGGCGCGCCGAGCTGCATGATCGTGCCTCCGGCGACCATCAGGAATTCGCCGAACAGTCGAAACAGCAGGTGCCCGCCCTCGTGCACGGGCACGAACACGAGGTCAATCATCAGCAAGGCGCCGCGCCCCTGAGCCGCTTGCAGAAGAAAAAGCGCATAAAACGCTCCGGCGACAATCACGGCCGCCAGCGACACACGCTGCCAGTCGTCTTCCATTGGCAGCAGAAAAGGGAATCGTTCAGACCACGTCTCGGGCACGCGCATGGGCAGTCAGCTCTTGATGCGATCTTAGCATCGCCTCGCGCCCCAAACGTCTCAGGGATTCGCTCCATGCGTCTTAGGAATCAACTCGGGGAGTGTCAACGCGTCTTTTGGAACAAGTTGCGTCCAGGAAGGTAAGTCGTCTGTATTTCGCTGGCCACCAATCACTGACTGCGGTTCTATTCCACGTTCAGCGTCAGGGTGATTCCGCGCGAAGCATTTTGCGCCGTGCCGAGGATGTCGATGCTGTATGAGCCCGGTGGTGTCACCGGATTGTATTTCGCCGGTGCATGATAACAGCCTGCGGCTCCCGCGGCGCACACAATCGCCAGCGCGGAAACCGCCCAGGCTCTGCGCCGCATTGTGGAATCGCCGCGAAGCACGTCCAGCGCTTCAGCTTTTCGCCCGCGAGCAAGCGTCATCGCAAGAAAGCACGCCAGAAATGCCGCTCCGCCAAACAGAAATCCGCTTGGCGGCAAGCTTGGAACGACCATCGCTCCCGGCGCCTTGCCGCTGAGCGTCGTGATCGTCACGGCAAATGGCGATGCTTGCCCCGCCGTGATCGTCAGCTGCGGCGGGTTGATGGCGCATGTCAGGGTTTGATCCTGCAATCTCGTGGGGCAAGTCAGCGTGACCGTTCCGCTGAACACGTTATCCGGCGTCACCGAGAGCGAATAATTTCCGCTCTGGCCCGGCACGATCGTCTGCGTCTTCGCATTGTTGTTTGCGGCAGTGAGCTGGAAATCGTCGCCGGCTCCCGTCAGCGAAGTCGTTTGCGGGCTCGATGGATCCGAATCCTTCACCATCAGCGACGCCGCGCGCGCGCCTGTGCCCTGCGGCGCGAACGTCACCAAGATCTGACACGAACTCCCCGCCGCGACCTGCGGGACGCAATTGTTGGTTTGCATGAAATCGCTGGGGTTGCTCCCGGAAAAACTGAAGTCTGTCGAAGAAAACGTTAACGCGCTTGCCGATCCATTCGCGAGCGTGAACGGCTGCTGCGGCGTTGTTCCGCCCGTGGGCTGATCGCCGAAGTCGAACGACGGCGAGGGCGTCAGCGTGACGCTGCCCGCGGCTTGCGGCTGTGCCACGCCCGCGAATTCGACCACGCGGTGATTCCCGCGGTCCGCGACGAAGAGATTTCCGCGGCGGTCAATCGCCAGCGCCCCAGGTGTGTTCAACTCGGAGTCAAGCGCCACGCGCGAAATCAAATTCGTCTTCGCGTCCACTCGGAGGATCGCATTCGCGCCCGTATCGGCGATGAATAAGTTTCCGCCCGCATCAACGGCAATTCCTTCCGGTGCGGCGAGCGCTGCTTGCGTCGCGGCAGCCGGGGCAGGGACCGCGGCAGGGAATTGTTCCGCAGCTCCCGCAGGTGAATTCGGCAGCGCGCCCGTGCCGGCGAATGCCGTGATGTCGCCAGACGCCGCGTCAATCTTGAAAATTCGATTTGCAGCGGGCGACGCGACAAAAATCTTTCGGCCCGTCGGGTCAGTTGCGACCGCCGCGGCGTCCAGGGCGTGCGCAAACGGAGAAAAATCAGCGCCCGAGGCCGCCAGCCGAATCACTCGGTTGTTTCCGCGGTCCGCGACATAGAGATTTCCCGCGGCGTCTATCGCGAGTCCTGAAGGGCTCGCCAGCGAGAACTGGCTTGCGCTCGCGCCCGCAACGCTCGAGTTTAATTTTGAATGCAGATTTGCGTCGGGCTCGACCGACACCTTGCCCGTGATCATGTCCAGTAGACGGATTGAGTTCTGTGTTTGATTCGCGAGGAAAATTCGCAAGCCATCGTTCGTCGCGGCGATTCCAGACGGGTCTTCGGCGCGCGCCGTTTCGCAATTCGAAAAAATCGCCACGCTGACATGCGCGGCCACGCTTTGCGCGACGCATCCGGCCGGAGCGGGCGAAATTTCCGCGGAGATGAAGACGTTTCCCGCGGCGTCCACCGCGATCCCGCGTATGGCCGCCAGTTGCGCGCCTGAGGCAATCACGATTGCCCGCGGACCGGTGCTGGAAGTTTCAGCCGCGCTTTTCTGCTGTGCTCGAACGGGCCGCGAAAAGTCTCCGCTCAGTAGGAGCGCGCCAGCCGCGAGCGATGCCACGAGCGCAACAATTCTGCGCAAGGATTCCCCTTTGCGTTGAAGCTGGATTTCACTCCCAAGCGACGCCGAAAATCATAACACACGCCTGGGCAAACCATCAGTTGCTAAAGCAGTTGCGATGATTTTTCCGTGGCACGGGTTGCATTCGCTGCACCGTGAAATTCTCCCGCGTCGCGGCCACTTCAAATTCTTCAGGAGGTAACACGAACATGGCACTCGCATTCACATTGCTGGATTCCTGGGACGACGGCAAGCGCATCCACGTTGCCGGCAAAATCGCCGCTTCCGGCAGCTATACCACTGGCGGCGACACGCTCGACCTCACCGCCGTCGGCTCGCTCGGCATTCCCACGACACAGCCGCCGATTCAAGGCACTGCTTGGATGGGCGGCCTCGCCGGCTACGATTACGTCTTCACGCCCGGCGCGGCCATCAACGCCAACAGGGTGAAAGTGTTTCAGCAAGGAAGCGCCGCGGGCGCTTTCGCCGAGCTCGCCGCCGGCTCCTATCCCGCCGCCATCACCGGCGACACCATCACCTTTTACGGCATCTTCCCCCGCCTGCGCTAACGCTCGCGCGCGCGACTTTGGCATATTCCGTCGCGGCGTCGCGGTCCGCGGAGTTATACTAGCATCTCCTTCGGGGGCGGTGTAGATGCTGCAGAGTCTCGCCAACGATTACTGGGCGCATCCTGTCGCGGTCACAGCCGCAATCGTCGCCGTCATTCTGATTCTCGTCTGGATGACGGGCAGCGGCTCGCGCCAGCGCTTCATCACGCTGAAGCGCACCAAGGAGACCGAGCAGATCTCGCGCGACCTGTCGCGCATCGCCTCCTCGCTCGAACGCATCGCGAAGTCGTACGAAATGCCCCCGGATTACGTTGGCCGCCCGATTCCGCCGGGCTACGAAGACACGATCGTGAAGAATCATGCGAACGCCGAAGACGCCGCGGCGGCGTCCGATTCGCCGGAAGCAACTCGCGCCGCGGAAGCGGCTGCCTCCGAAAAATCCGCCAATCCGCTTGGCGGCACGGCCAGCCTTCTCGGCGACAAGAAAAGGCTGAATATCCCCAACCCGCTCTATCGCCCTAAGTAAGTCGCTGCTCTCGGCGAAACTCGATCCTGCCCTCAGTACAACCGGGGCGACGCGGCGGCGCGGACGTGCATCATAGGTCGTAGCCACCCGCCCTCAGTTAATCTGCCCGGCCGTCCAGAACGGGCCCCTAGGTCGACGGTTAGTCGAGCCTGGGGGACCAGAAGGGGCCCCTAGGTCGACGGTTAGTCGAGCCTGGGGGATAGGAGACCAACATGTTCGCAACTCTGCAAGGGTATCTGGCGCAGTTCGAGGGTTGGTTGCATGGCATCAAGTCCTTCGTGACGCAGAATGAGACTGATCTCGCCGTCCTCGCGGCCGTGATCGTGCTCGTCGCCTTCGTCAGTTGGGTCAATAGCGTCTGGAAGCGTATCCAATTCGGCCGCGAAGTCCGCAATAGCCAGGTGATCGCCTATCGGCTCGACCGCATTGCCAGCGCGCTCGAACGCGTCTCGCGGATGCAGCGATCCAGCTTGGAGGTGAATCGCGCTGCGGTGCCCGCGCAATCGCAGGCCGAGCCCGAAGAAGCGCCGCGCCAGGCCGGCGTCGGCAGTATGTTCGGTTTCAGCTCGGGCATGAAGTTGCCGAATCCGATGTACCGCCCGCGATAATCTCGCGGTACGCGCATAGCGTCACTCATCGCTTGTCGCTCGTCACCGCCTCCGCCTGCTCCCGCGCGGATTCCACCAGCCGGTCCGCGCGACGCAATTCGGGGAACGCCCACGTCCATAGCGCCGTCACCGCCAGCGTGCCGATTCCGCCGAGCACTACGGCGGGCACGGTCCCGAACCATTGCGCCGTGATTCCCGATTCGAATTCGCCCAGCTCGTTCGACGCGCCGATGAACACCATGTCCACTGCATTCACGCGCCCGCGCATCTCATCCGGCGTCGCGAGCTGCACGAACACGGCGCGCACGATGACGCTGACCATGTCCGTCGCTCCAACGAGCACGAGCGCCGCGATCGAAAGCGTCAGGCTTCGCGACAGGCCGAAAATAACCGTAAACAGTCCAAATCCCGCTACGCACCACAGCATCGTCGCGCCCGCCCGGTTCCGCAGCGGCCGGTACGCTAGCAGTATCGCCATCGCCGCCGCGCCTATCGCGGGCGCGCAGCGCAGCAGGCCCAGGCCCCACGGCCCCGTTTTCAGGATGTCTCGCGCGTAGACGGGGAGCAGTGCGACCGCGCCGCCAAGAAGCACGGCGAATAAATCGAGCGAAATCGAGCCGAGCACCACTTTTTGCCGCCAGATGTACCGAATTCCGACGAGCACAGTTTCCAGGCTGAACGCCTCTCTCGGCCGTGGCTTCATCTCCACGCGAATTCGCAGAAGCTCCAGCGCCGCAAAGATTCCCGAGCCTGCCGCAATCGCGTACACGCCCGACGGCCCGCGGAAAAATGCGTAAACGAACCCGCCAAGCGCCGGCCCGAGTATCGTCACCGCCTTGAATGTGATCGAGCTCCACGCCACGGCGTTGGGGAAGTGTTCTTCAGGAATCAATTGCGGCAGCAGCGCGCGCATCGCCGGCGCATTGAACGAACGCACCACGCCGACCATCGCCATCACCGCGTAGATCGGCCCCGCGGAATGCGCGCCGCGCACCGTGATCAGCAACAGCAGGCCCGAGCACAGCGCATAGCCGCTGTAGCACGTCGCCAGCAGTTTTTGCCGGTCGAGTCGGTCCGCCGTGTGTCCGGAGACCAGAAACAACATCATGCCGGGCAGGAACTGCACGAGTCCAATCAGGCCCAGGTCCAGCGCGCGCCGCGTGATTTCGTACACTTGCCAGCCGACGGCAACCGATTGCATCTCGACCGCGAACACGATGAACGATCGCGCCAGCAGGTAAAGCCGGAAATTGCGGTGCGTCAGCGCGACGCGCCCGCCTGTCATCGTCGTTTCCGTCGCCGCCATCGCACACTACTTTGGCACACCGCCCCGCGCGTGGCAAAACTCTCCCAGGCGCCTCGCGCGACGCTTGTGTGACAATTTGTCTTGGAAATAGTGACGGTCAGAGGTGCAGAACACTCTTATCGTCGCGCTTCTTTGGCCGCAGACGCCTGGCCGCCACGGCAACGATCAACAGCAGCGCAATCGCTCCTCCGAGAATCGCCAGCGGCGTATGAAGTCCCTGCAAATTCCGGTCGCGCCAAAGCTTCAAGTACACGTAGACGAAAACGAATAAGAGCAGAAGGGCGAGCGCCAAGCTGACGCTGCGAAAAGCCGATCTCCTCGGCCGCGTCGGCTCACCCGACAGGGAAGCGAGCCTGGCCTTGTTCGCCTCGCTCGGCCGCCATCTCGACTTGTCTGATCCGCGAGAGGGTTGCATCGGCACGATTGTATCAATTCATTTGATTCTGTCGCTCGCCGCCATGCCGTGTCGACGCATTGTTTTCGTCAATCGAACTCTCTTAAATCACCGGGTGAGGGTCATTTATGTCCGTTGAAACTTTTTCGCCTCTTCCGCTCGTCACCTTTGGCACCTGGACGACGCTTCTCGATCCCTCCGATGTCCCGCCCGGCATGTCGCCCTCCGCCGCGGACGTCGAATTTTTCCCCGGCGGCGTCCGGACGCGCCCGGGCCTCCTCTCGGTCTTTTCGCCGCTCAATGCGTTGCCGTCGATCAACGGCCTTAAGACTTACATCACCACCAATCTCGTCCAGCGCCTGCTCGTTCTAGATTCCACTGGCAGATTGTGGAAAGAGACTTCGCCCGGCACGCTCGCGAATTTCGCCGCGATTTTGAACTCCGGCCTCTTTATGAATTCCTCGACGCAATTTGGCCGCGAGTACATGGCCTTCTCCGACGGCACGATTGGCCAGGATATGCCTCGCCAATATGACGACACGTTTTTCGATCGAGTCAGCCAGGTCGGCCCGGGCGACGGTCCCGCTATCGCTGACGCCACAGACGTCGGCAGCATCTCTCCGGGCGCGCATCAAGTCGTTGTGATTTTCGTTACGCGCCAGGGATTTTGGACCGCGCCCTCGCCGCCGGTCACGTGGACCGCCGCCGGAGGAAAGAAAGCTAACGTCACCAACATTCCCGTCGGGCCTTCGAACGTCGTCGCGCGCCTTCTCGCCTTCACCGGCGTCGGCGGCGCTTTATTCTTCCAAATCCCCGCCACGATGACCATCAACGACAACACCACCACGTCTCTCGAAGTCGATTTTTCCGACGCCGTTCTTCTCGCCGGCGTCAACATGGACAATCTTTTCGCCAATGTCGAGCTCCCGGATCAGCTCGGCGTGATTCCGTATTCCGAGCGCCTCTTCTGGTGGGGCGAGCGCGCGAAAATGCCCAATTGGCGCAATCTTTCCTTCGACGGTGGCTGGGATCCATCGGGCAACGGCCGTCCGCTCGGCTGGCAACTCGGTTCGCCCTTCGGCGCGGGCGGCTCTCGCGAGTCGCTCAACGTCATTTGGGGCGACGCTTACAAAATCACCGCCGACGGCGCGACGGTCGAGCGCGGCTTGATTCAGCAAAGCGCTCTCACGGACGCGGCGGGCAATCCGCTCCTCGCCATCGGCACGGATTATTCCGTGCGCGCGCGCGTCTGCCGCTCGGCGAATCTCACGCAAGGCACGTTCCGCATCAACGTCTTCAGTCCTTCGCAAGGCGCGCTCGGCTCCGGCCTCGCGGTCACGCAGTCGCAAGCGGGAGTCAACTATCAGGAATTCACCGCCGAACTGATCCCGCCTCAGACGACGATTCCTATTGATGCCGTCCTTCGCGTTTATGCCGACGGCTTGCCGTCTCCCTCGGGCGAAGCGTTCTTCGTCGACAACATCGAAATCTTCCCGACGAACGCCGCGAACAGCTCCTCCGTCGTGCGCGCGTCGCGCAATTCCGATCCCGAGGCCTACGACGGGGTGCAGGGCCTCATCGAAATCACTGTGAACAATGGCCAAGCGATTCGCGCCGCATTCGTGATTCGCAATCTCCTCTATTTCGCCAAGGAGCGCAGCCTCTACGTCACCGCCGATGACGGCACGAATGAGCCCGCCTTCTGGAGCATCGAGGAAGTCTCGAACTCCGTCGGCACCCCATCCGCTCATGGCATCGGCATCGGCGAAGACTGGGTCGTCATCGCCGGGCGCTCCGGCCTTTATTATTTCGATGGCGGCGTGCCGCAAAAACTGTCGCAGGAAATTCAGCCCACTTGGGACGCGATCAATTGGCAATACGGCAGCACCATCTGGGTCACTGTCGATACGCAGCACAAGCGCATTTATTGCGGCGTCCCGATGGGCTCAGCGACCAGCCCGAATCAGGTTCTCGTCCTCGACTACAGCGAAGGCTTCGCCGATCCGCTTGTCACCATGCTGTACGCTCCGGGCCGCGCGCGCAAATGGGCGCCATGGATGATATCTGCCGGCGTCGCCGCGATGGTCGAGCGTCCCAACGGCACGGCCGCGCTCTTCGTCGGCAATAGCGCCACGAACGGAAAAATCTATCAGCTCGCCGAAGGCCAATTCTCCGACGACGGCCTCGCGATCAATTCCTTTTACTCCACCGCTTTTCTTTCGCGCACCGGCGCGACGGGCCGCAATCTCTTCGGCTATCTCACCGCATACGCGCAAGGCGCTGGCAGGCTCAACGTCACGGCTTTCACGCCGGGCGACGCGACGCAGTCTCTTGTCGGCGCATTGACCCTCGCTTCGCCCGCCGGACAGGACCTCGAGCTGATGACCAACGTCGTCGGCGAACGCGTCGCCTATCAGTTCGGCACTAGCGCCGTCGGCTCCTGGTTCTCTCTGACGAAGCTTGTCCCCTGGTCCAAGCCCGAGCCCTGGGCCTTCCTCCGCGGCCACAATTGACATGATCACCATTCCCCAAATCGAAGCCGTCAAACGGATCAACACCCATCTCTACGAATCGCTGAAGTGCGCCTCTTGCATCCCGGCCTGCCGGGACGCAGCAATCGCGCCGAATCGAATCGCAACATGCTGAGCATTCCCCAAATCGAAGCCGTCAAACGGATCAACACCCATCTCTACGAATCGCTCAGGCGCATCGTCTCGGGCGTCAACAATCTCAAGCTCTCTCTCGACTCCGGCGTCACCGACGGCGCCGATTTCGCCCGCGTCTCCGCTTCTGCGCTCACGCAAAACAAAGTCGACCCCACGAAATCCGGCGTCCTCATGCGCGGCTCCGTCCCCCCAACGTGGTCCGGCGCGTTCACGTACGTGAGCACGACGTCGAGCATCACCTGGTCGTGGGCCGGACTCGTCATCTATCGCGCCGACGGCACGCAGACGCAAATCGCCAACGGCTCGCTCGCGGTCGCTGGCCTTGTCGCGGCGACCACATATTATTTTTATCCTTACTGGGACGAAACCGCGCTGGCCATCGCTTGGGTCGCCGGCGGGGCAGGGAATCCCGCGAACGCGCAAACGGCAAAGACAATCGCCGCCGCGCAGCAGCAGGCGCTCCAGGGCCGCGTCCCGCTTTCCGCGGGCGCCATCGCAGCAGCTACAACCTCTTCTGGCACTGGCGGCGGCTCTGGCGGCGGCTCTGGCTCATGCGTCCGCGCGGGGATGCTGGTCGCGTCTCAGGACCGGGGCACGGTGCCCATCGAGTCGCTGCGCGAGGGTGAAACGATCCTCGGCCGCACCGGCTGGACGCGCGTCGTGCGCCACGAAGTCCTCGAAGCCGATACGTTCGTGCGCCTGCATTTCTCGAATCTCGATTCGCTCGACGTCACGCCGCATCACGTCTTCACGCTCGCCGACGGCGCGCCCGTCCGCGCCGAGCGCCTCTGCCTCACCGACATTTTCGAGGGCCGGTTCGACCGCGTCACGCTCCAGAAAATCGAGCTCATCGTCGAAGACAGTGCGAAGGTCCTGATGACTTGCGAGCCTGACCCGGAATTTTTCGTAGGACGCGCCTCCGCCTCCGTCCTCACTCACAATTACACCTTCAGCTCATGAGGAACTCGCGGATGGCAAGGGAAGTTCATTCCGCGAAAATGCGGACCTTCTTGCCGTCGCCTTTGTCGATGTCAATATTCAGCTCGTCCAGGGCTCCTTGGAACTCGGGATCATTCAGTTTGCTGAATTTGAACGCCCCAACGCCAAGCCCATGCTCCTGAAGCCGCTCCGTCAGGCGCTGCGGAAGAATGGATAGCAACTGTCCTCCTCGGACAAATGACAGCGGCACGCGCATATTTACGTTTTCTTTGCCCGGCTGTTCCACCTGAATCCGCAGGTAGCGGGCCTTCTTGGCCTTCGCCGGATCTCCCGTGCCTTCGGTTGCGCTAGCCTCAGCGCTTCCCGCGCGGCCGCCTGAGTCAGTGGAAGAGCTCGAAGCCGAAAGCTTGTCGAGCAAGCGTTCTGCGTCTTCGGCGGAAATTTTTCCAGCGGCGAGCAGTTCGAGCACTTTCTTGGTTTCAGCGGACATGTTCATCTCCTTTGGCGCGACTCGCCTCGGCGAGTCAGCTCAGTCGTTCGAGGGCCTCATCCACGCTCAACTCGCCGCGCGCGAGCTGTTCGAGGACGTAAAGATTCGGCGAAGGCGCTGCGAAATTCTTGTCCAGCGCCGCCGCAATTGCATTCAGCCGGTTTTTCACGGTGGGGTAGCTGATGTCGAAAAGTTCTTCCATTTTTTTCAGCGAGCCATGATGGCGCAGAAACGCGATCGCAAACGCCTGGTCATCGGAGGAGAGTCTTCCAAGCGCGGAAACCTCGAAATCGCCCTCCATTCCCATTCCACACGACGGGCAGGCAACCTTCGAGATCTTCATCTGCTGCTTACATTCGGGGCATATTGACTTCGAAATGTCCATTTCTACCTCGACTGAGATTAGTTTCTATCATTACTGAGTCAAGAAAAGCAAGTACAAAATTAAGATCATTAAACAAATACCTCGATTCTTACCTAATCCCTTTGTCCTGAGTAGATTATGACCGGACGCCAATACTACCTAACCACTCTGGCCGCTCTCCATCGCCACGACGGACGGATCGCGGAATCGCACTATGTCGCTGCGAGCGCCGCAGGCCAGATGGAACCAACCGGAGATGTCCAGGTATTCGCCCTCATCTCCGCCGACGAAGCCACGCACGCCGACCTGGAACACGATCCGGATTTCGAAGCGCTGCCTCACCCTCTTGTTCGCGTGCCCGTCTCAGCGCGCGTCGCCGCAGCCCTCGCTCCTCTGGGCGTCGTGCCCACCGACGACACGTTCGCCGTCGCTATCAAGCTCGCGCGCGTCCATCCGCTCCTGCGCCACCGCATGTTTTGATCGGGACTAGTATTCGCAGCGCCCTTTGCTGTTTCCTGATGTCCACTGAACACTGGCCACTGCCTTGCTCATTCGCGAATACACGGAAGCCGATCTCGACGCCCTCGTCGCCTTGCATCGCGCGCAGGGTTTCGATTATCCGTTTCCCGACGTCAACGATCCCATCTTTGTCAGCAAATTAGTTGTGGAGGATGAAGGTAAAACCGGAGAAGGGAATCGCGGCTTACCTGCACAGTCAGGCGGGAAAATTGTCATGGCGGCTCTCGGGCGCCTCACGTGCGAGATGTATCTCCTCGCGGATCCTCATGCCGGCACGCCGCGTGAGCGCTATGATCGCCTGCTCGCTCTGCATCGCGCCGGCGCCGCTGATCTTCGCGCCCGTGGCCTTGACGACGCGCACGCCTGGCTTCCGCCGACAATCGCGAAACGCTTCGGCCGTCGCCTTAAGTCCCTCGGCTGGGTTCGCGACGACACCTGGACGCCCTATTGTTTTCGCCTGAGTTAGGTTCGACGCTTTCGTAGGGGCCGATTGTATCGGCCCGCGCCTGACGCACGTCAGGCGGTCCAGCGGTTCTCTGCTCGGTCCTTGCGGTCTATGTAGGGGCGGCCTTCAGGCAGGCTCGCAGATTGTGTCTGTCTAGAGACTTCAAGAGCAGTAGTAAGACAACTCTCCTCGGAGGATCCCATGAGTCGCGGAGCACAAAATAAAACGATGCAGCTCACGCAGCAGCAGTTGAAATCGCAGAACCAACTCATCTCGCAGGCGAACCAACAGGGCCAGGCCGATCGCCAGCTCTTGATGCCGGGGATCGAGCAGCTCATCAACAATCCTGGCTATACACCCGCTCAGCAATCGGCCATCGAGCAGGAAGGCATGGGCGCGGCGCGCACGGCGTTCGATGCGCTGCGCGAATCCGCCGCGAACCGCGTCGCCCGCACGAACAATGCCGCCGGCTTCGATGCCCTCGACGCCGAGCTCGGCCGCCAGGAGGCGCAGAATCTCGCCCAGCAGGCTCGCCAGAATCAAATCCAGTTCGCCAACGAGCAAATCGGCCAGCGCCTCGCCGGACTCAGTGCGCTCGGCCAGACCTATGGCATCGACACGAATCTCCTCGGCCGCGCAATGGGCGTCCCGCCCGAGCTTCTCAACGTGCAGGAATCCGCGGCGAAAAATTCCGGCGGCATCGGTTCGATCTTCGGCGGCATCGGATCGTTCCTTGGTGACGCTGCCCCCTTCCTCGGCTAGGCGGAATGCCCATGTTCGCAAAATTGTGGGATCCATCTACGCTCGCCATCATCGGCGCGACGCTCGCGCAATTCGCTCTCTTCCTGCGCTGGCTCTATCGCCGCATCCGCAACGAGGAAGTAACGCGCGCCTTCGTCGCCGACATGGCCACGAATCATCTCCCGCACATTTACGATTTACTTTGCCGCCTCTGCGACCAGCAGGGAATTGACCGTCCGCCTTCGCCTCCCATTCGTTGGCTTGACCTGAACGGCAAACCAAGGTGACTCAGCATGAATCTGCAAGACATGATCGGCCTCGCGAAGCAGACTGCCGCGCGCCACGGCCTCCCGCCCGAGCTCGTCTGCGGCGTCTGCGAACAGGAATCCTCGTGGGATTCCTGGGCGCTCCGCTACGAGCCCGCCTTCCGCCAGCGCTATGTCGCGCCTCTCGGCCTGCCGCCGACGGAGGAAATCGCGCGCTCAATCAGCTGGGGTCTGATGCAAGTCATGGGTGAAACGGCGCGCGAGGCCGGCTTCGACGGCAAATTCCTTTCCGCCCTCGCCGATCCCGCTCTGGGCCTCGAATTCGGCTGCATCGTGCTAGCCGACAAGTTCCGAATCGCCAGTGGCGACTCATCACGCGCGCTCGAATTCTGGAACGGCGGCGCCAATCCCGACTACGCCGCCCAAGTCCTCGCCCGCGCCGCCAAGTATCGCTGAAAGAGTTTGCTCGTCACTCGTCACTTGCAGCGCGTCAGCTATCCACTGATCACTGACCACTCGTATCGAACGTCTCGCATCGCGCGAATCCGGCGCGCGCATTGAATTCTCGAAGGAGATGTAGCCACCATGTGGCCCTGGCTCTTCACCGCAACCGGTCGCCGCGCCGTCTTCGCGACGGCCGTGCTCGCCGCCCTTGCAGCCGCCTTCCTCGCCCTGCGCTCGCATTACATCGCGCTCGGCAAACAAGAAGACGCTGCCGCCGCGCTTGACTCGAGCGCCAAGCAGCTCGCCGCGCAGCAACTGCAATTTCAGTCGCGTTACGCCGCTCTCGAAGCCCAGCGCGCCGCCGCCGACGCGAAAAGTCAGGCGCTTCTCGCCACGACGACCAGGCTTTCCGCGCAAATCGCTGTGCTCGAATCCGCGCGCGCTCAATCGCGAACCGAAATCACCTCGCTGCCTGAGCCTTCCCTCGTCCCCGATCTTCGCCGCAAGCTCAATGTCGCCCCCGCGTCCGCCGCGCCGGATCTCCTCCCGCCCGAATTGCGCGCCGCTGACGCGATCGTCACCGACTATCCCGCCGCTACCGCCGAAATTCGCGATCTCTCGGCCAGCAATCAAGCGCTCACGTCCCGCTCCGCCGCGCTCACCGATGAAGTCTCCGCCGTCGCATCCGAGCGCGATCTTGCATTCACCTGGGGTGATGCTGTCTTCGATCAGTATCGCGACTGCTTCAACTCCTTCCCGCGTCATCGCGGATTCTTTGCGCGCCTCTGTCACGTCGTAACCATCGGCCTACGCTGCAAACAGAAAAAACTCGCGCTCCCGCCGCCGAGTTCTCTCGCCCAGCAGCGGCCCGCGTCCGCGAATTCACCGCGCGCCGCCCCTTCACATTAGTCGGAATTTTATAGCCTGATTCGAGAAGGGAACTGCGGTCTGCGGACTCGGCGCAACTTTCACTTCGAAGTTTTCAGTTTGTCTTCCACCAGGTGCCACGCATTGAGGTAGTCTTTCCAATCATGCCGCGCTCTGGGCACGCCCTTCGCCTTCCGCTCCTCGTTCAGCAGGAACGTCGTCTGCCCTCGCGGCCGCGCCTCGGGCGGAAAAATGAGCACGCCCGCCGGCCCGGCAAAAAGGTAAAAATCGCACGGCCGGCTCGTAGCCTTGTTGATGTTGTAATAGCCCTCGAGCTTCTTGCCGAAGCGTTGCAGCGAGCAAGTCAGCCGCGGCGGCGACCCGATTCTGATTAATTTCTCGCTGAAATCATACGAGTCGTGCAGTTGCACCGGCTCCCAGGCGATCCCTCGCTCCTCAAGCTCTTGGACCACGCGCGCGCCTGGCGTGTCAGCTCGCAGGAGCGCTTCCCGCGCTCGTATCAGCGCGGCCTTTCTCTGCCGCGCGCGTCCGGTTTCGGCTTTTGGAAGCTGCTCGGCAAGCTGCCGCACGCGTTCCCGCGACACTTTCAGCCGGCGGCTCATCTCGGCGAAACTGATCGTGTCGTCCGCAATCCAGCGCGTGAGCGTTTTCGCGTATCGGTGCCGCACGCCCTGTGCATGCGTGGGAAAATTGCGCTTCACTTGCGCGCCGCAGACCTTGCAGATTCTCATTCGGGATTTCTCCCTTGATTTTTTCAATTCATGCCCCAAGCTTCAGATGCTCTAAAGATTGCCTTCCGCCGGCCTGCGTCGCCTCTCTCCCCGGCGGCTTCGCATTCGGGCGCGGCGGGGAAGCGAGCTCGTCTTTCGCTCCTCCCGCGCCTTTCATTTTACCCCGCTGACACTAACCACACATTATTACTTCTCCACATCTTCGCGAAGCAAAATGTAGCGCACGGTGACCTAAATAAACACGCCGCAACGTCAACCCACTCTATGGCGGATGCACTTTGACTGCTGATCTTACGCTCCGCGGAGTCCCGCCCGTCGCTTGAGAATTGAACGCAACGTGATGGCTGAACGCATCCACGTACGCAATGGCCGTCTGTTGTCGTCAGCTGGGAAGTGGACTCAGCGTCTGGTAATCGCTACACGCTTTGGCGTACGGACATCTGATCCTTTGGCGTCTTTGATTTCGCTCTGTCTTTGCAGTTGTCTTCCTCCGCAGTTCTCTGCGCCTCTGCGGGGAGGTCTTTCCGCGCGCCTTCCGCCGCATGGACCGTCTGAAGCCTTCAGCAGGGAATTGGTCTCGGCGCGCGCTGCTCAGGCCATGTAACGTCTTTGATTCGCTTCTGCCTGTTCTCTTGTTTTTCTCTGCGCCTCTCCGCGCCTCTGCGGTGAGTGCCTCTCTGTGAGCATGCCATCGCCACCATCTTGCGCGTTTAGAGAGTTGAGGCGGAACCTCAACACCTCCGCGCGCAGCTCCCTGCATTTGTTCTTGCTCGCGACTCATCACTCTTCACTCGCCACTCTTTTTCTCGGAGGACACCGTGCAAAAATGGCTTAGTCTCGAACTCTGGCTCAAAGGTCTCGCTGCCGCCTCGATCTCCGGCGCCGCCAATGGAGTCGTCACCGGTTTCGCCGCCATCGGCATCGATCCCCAGCATTTCAATCTGGCCGCCGGTTTTCACCACACGCTCGCCATCGGAGCGGTCAGCGCCGCCCTCTCCGGCATCCTCGGCGCTGCTCTGTACCTCAAGCAATCCCCGCTGCCGTCCTGACTGACTCCTGCACACATAATTCAACACTACTGCACGACAATGTCGGAGCGCATCGCCATACGCTGCTCTGGCCGTGCGGCCTCTTTGATTCGCTTTTGTCTCTGCCTGTGTTCTTCTCTGCGGCTCTCCGCGCCTCTGCGGCGAGCGCCTTTCGGTTTGCGCGCGTCGCGACGGTGCGGTTTCATTTCAACGCCTCGGTTATGTTTTGGCTGAGTGCGTCGACAAACGCAGCTCTGGTCCTTTGAATCCTTCCGTCTCTTTAGTCGTCTTCCTCTGCGAATCTCTGCGCCCCTACGGTGAGCGCCTTTCCGTGCGAATGCCATCGTCACCATCTTGCGCACCGGGTGCTCTCGGATCACATCCGCGTGCACAATTCTCGTGATCGGCTCACGCTCGATTCAGTAGGCCATCCGTCGCAAGGGTTGGCTGATATCTTCAGCAGGGAATTGGCCTCCAAGCCCGCGGCGTCAATCGGTTTGCCGCACGCATTTCTTTGTGCGTCGGGCCTTCAGGCCCGACGTAGGCCATGCCGTCGTTGCAACTTCCTTTTGCGTGCGCCTGGAGCGTTCAGGCTTTGCCTGAACACCTCTGCGCGCAACCATTCGCGTCCGCTTGCGCATATAGAGCGCCGAGGCTTCACCTTAACACCGTTGAAGCCCCCCCTACGCGCTCAGCCAACTATGTACCGCGCCAGCTGCAACAGCTAAGCGTTGTGGGCTTGCCGGGACGGGAAGCACTGTGAACAGCGCCGCCCACGCCCGTGGCATCCATGGAACACTCCCGCAAGCCCTGCGTAACCTTTACGCTCTGCGGGATTGTCACCGGGAGAGAATGCTCACCGCCAACGTCATCGAACTAGCCTCCAGCGACTTCCGCCGAATATCCGCGCATCTGACGATGGAAAGCGAGGCAACCGCCTGCGCGTTGCGTCGGCAGCATTGCCGCGGATAATTAGCCGGCAGCGTCTGGGCCCGACCACTGCGGATAGGATCCGCCGCCGGCCCTGCCCGATGTCCAGCCTTCACGGACCCAAGGCCAGCGACCGCATTATCCGGCGTGAAGCGAATCTACGTTCAGCCCAGCGCCGCGGCGTGATCGCAGATTTAAGCCGCTCCTGGAAAGAAATCCCGCCCTCGAGACTGACTGTGGGATATTGCACTCTTTACGGAGGCATGGCCGGCGGGCTCGCCGTGATTTCAGACGTTCCGAAACTGATGGTCTACGAGCTCGCGCGTCACGCGAATCGCGACAGGGAAATCACCCCGGAGGCAACCCTGACAAAACCTACCTCCGCTGAACTTCACCCAAAGCCGCCTTAGCAACGAGAACCCATCCTCTAAATTTGGAGGGCGACCCCCTCCTCAATCCTGGGAGGAAGAACGCCCCTCAATCCTAGCAGGGGGAACCCCCTCTTCGAACTTTGGGGGGAGAACACCTTCCTTGCCTGCACTTTGGTAGAGAACACCTTCCTCGATCCCTGGGGAAGATCCCCCTCCTCGAGCCTAGGAGGGAGAAAGTCTTCTTCGAACTTTTAGGAGGCAGAATTCCTCTCTCGAACTTTGGTAGGGAACACCTTCCTCGATCCCGGCAGGGAGAATGCCTTCTTCGAACTTTGGGGGGGAGAACACCTTCCTCGCCTGCACTTTGGTAGAGAACACCTTCCTCGATCCCGGCAGGGAGAATGCCTTCTTCGAACTTTGGGGGGGGGAGGGAGAACGCCTTCCTCACCCGCACTTTGGTAGAGAACACCTTCCTCGATCCCGGCAGGAAGAATGCCTTCTTCGAACTTACGCAGAACCCTTGCCCCCACACATCCTTGTAAATTTCATTTGACATCTCCATGCGTCTAATAAATATTACGTGGCGTTGCCTTTGCAGGGGCGGAGGAACTAATTTAGTGTGGGGATGCAGGGGCGCTGGAGCGGGCTAGTTCGAAGCGCAGAGCGGATTCAAGGAGTTGTTTGTCGGCGTTGATGACAGGGCGACCGTTGATGAAGAAGGTCGGGGTGCTGTCCACGGATAGCGATTTCCCTTCCGTGACCTCTTGGTCGACGAATTTTTTGGTTTCCGGATCGGCCATGCAGGCGTGAAGCGAATCTGCGTTCACTCCGGCAGAAACGGCGTATGCAGTGATCTGGTCCCATGCGTTGTCCGGGGTAATGCCATCTTGATTTGTGAAGATTGAGTCTTGGAATTTCCAGTAGGCGTCCGGAGAAGCTTGATAGACGCACCGGGCCCCGAGGGCGGCAGTCATTGCCCAGGGATGGATTTCCGTCAACGGGAAATCCTTAAAAACGAAGCGGACTTGGGGGAATTCCGGTTCCACCGTCTTCAGAATTTCGAACGTCTCCCGGCAATGGGGACACTCGAAGTCGCTAAATTCCACGGCGGTCACTTTTGCGTTCACGGGGCCGTTTGAAGGGAATCCTTCGGTATGAAGTTTGGCGAGATTCTCGGCGAAGGGGTTTGCGTCCATATCGCGTATCTCGCCACGAAACATGTAGCGTCCATCCTTGGTGACATAGACGGTGCCTGTTTCAGTTTGGCCTTTGCTGTTGGTAACTTTGACGGGAATCGAAAATGTATCCGGAATCTTCGATGCACCAAGAGGGCCAAGCGTGACGTGGTAGCTCGAATCCCAGGCAAAAAGGTTCTTCAGGTAGGTCTCGACTTTTGGGATTAGCTGTTGGTCGCGGGCCGAGGCCGGCGAGGAGGGTTGCTGTGCTGCGGCCGTGATGGCGACGCATGTCACCAGGATGGCGATCCGTTTCAGCATGACGGAGAGTTCCCTTTCGGTTTATTAGTCTAAATTTCGTGCGATTCTGAAAACCGTTTCTACTATGGGACAAACTTATTCGCCAGCGGAATTCTGCGGCCAACGCCGAAGGCCTTGGAAGTGATCTTGAGTCCCGGCGGGGCTTGCTTGCGCTTGTACTCATTCTGGTCTACGCGCCGCACGACGTCGCGAACCAAGTCAATGGAGAAGCCATAGTGATCGGCGATTTCATTGGGACTACGGAGATCTTCGACATAGGCTTTCAGAATTCGGTCGAGGACGTCATACGGCGGCAGTGTGTCCATGTCGGATTGGTTTGCGCGAAGTTCTGCGGAAGGGGGTTTTGTCAACGTTGCCTGCGGGATGACCTCCCTTTCGCGATTCACATAGCGCGCGAGCTCGTAGACCATCAGCTTCGGAACGTCTGAAATCACGGCGAGCCCGCCGGCCATGTCTCCATAAAGAGTGCAATATCCCACAGCCAGTTCTGATTTGTTTCCGGTGCTGAGGACGAGCGAACCATATTTGTTGGAGAGTGCCATAAGGATATTGCCTCGAATTCGAGCCTGGATATTTTCCTCGGTGGCATCTTCCGGGAGACCCTTAAAGGTGGGACAAAAAACATTGCGATAGCTTTTGTAGACGTCCGTGATGGGGAGTGAGATGTATTCAATTCCCAGATTTCGCGCCAGTTTTTCAGCATCCGTCAGGCTGCCGGGAGAGGAATACGGACCGGGCATGCTCGCCCCCAAGACATTCTCAGGGCCGACCGCATCCGCCGCGATGGCGGCAACCAGAGCGGAGTCCACTCCGCCGCTCAATCCGATTACCGTCTTGTGGAATCCACATTTACGGACGTAGTCGCGGGTGCCGCAAACGAGGGCATCGTACGCGACGGCGAGCTCATCGCGCGGCTCAGGACGAATGTCGCCTGTGCCGGATGCAACATCAAAGAGGACAACGTCCTCCCGAAACGAATGGGCTAAAGCGGCGAGCGCGCCATCTGCGTTGAAGGCGACACTTGAGCCATCGAAGACAAGACTGTCATTTCCTCCCGTCTGATTGACGTAAACTACTGGCACATGATGATGGCGGGCCAGAGCCTGGAGCATGTCTTTTCGAAGATTGCGTTTGTCGAGGTTGTACGGCGACGCCGAAATATTCAGAAGAACTGTGGTGCCTTTTGATACTAGTTCAGTGACCGGATCGCGGTCGTAGAGCCGCTGGGTCCAATAGTCTTTGTCGTTCCAGCAATCCTCGCAGATGGTGATGCCGAGCTCTTGTCTGCAGAAACTCACGTTGGACTGCGAGGAAGCGGGCTGGAAATAGCGGGATTCGTCAAAGACGTCGTACGTTGGCAAAAGCATCTTGCGTTGTTCGAATGCGATCTTGCCATCGGCGAGAAGCGCCGCACAGTTTGCCGCTTTCTTTCCGGTGCTGCCCTTGGCTTTTCCCACATAGCCGACGATGGCCGGCAGAGGAATTCGCGCCGCCAATTCAACGAGCGCGACTTCGTTTCTGGCGACAAACGCAGGCCGTTCGACGAGGTCTTGAGGCGGATATCCGCAAAGGCACAATTCCGAAAAGACGGCGAGATGGGCACCACGCGATTTGGCCTCCGCGGCTCTTTCAATCATACGAGCCGAATTGCCGTCGAAATCGCCGACGGTGGGATTAAATTGGACCAGGGCTATTTTCATCGAGGGAGGCCAGCATACGAAGCCGCGCGGAATTTTGCAATCCGCGCCAGCACAGTCGTGCGCCGACTGCGCGCAAAAAAGGCGCCGAGGCAATTCCCCGGCGCCTGAAGTTTCTTCTCAAAAGCGGCGTTATACGCTGAAAGAGCTCCCACAGCCGCATGTGCTTTTCACATTCGGATTGTTGAATTTAAACCCGGAGCCTTCGATGGATTCGATGAAATCGATCGAAATACCATCGAGATACATTTCGCTCATCTGATCCACCATGACCTTGAGTCCATCGAATTCATAGATGTTGTCGCTCGCTTCGTTGATCTGGCTTTCGAAAGCCATGTGATAGCTGAAGCCGGAACATCCGCCACCCACGACGGCGACGCGCAAGCCGGTTGGCACGGGGTTCTGCTGCGAGATAATCTCCTTCACTTTTGAAACCGCCACCGGCGTAAGAGAAATCATCTAATGCTCCTCCTGAATATAAGATGCTGTAGACCCAGATGACGATTCCATTATAGCAAAATGGCGATAGCCCAGGCGAAATCATCAACGTTAGTTGCGCGACTGGCACCAAATTCTTCACGAGCAATCATTTAAGCCCCTCTACCTAGGCCCGGAAGAGGAGTCTGCGGAGCGGGAGCGAATTTCTTCCATTGTCTGTCGGGCTTGCGCGGCGATTTGCGGAGGGGAGTCTTCCCCGCCCCGCGCGTACGGCGCGATAGCATCGACGTCCGCCGGTTCGCCTATCAAATATAAGGCTCGCAACGCCTCCCAGATTGAACTGTCGTCCGGCAGAATTGAGGCAATCGGCTGTCCGGGCGTCACGCTTGCGCCATTGCCAACGAGCCACTTCCCAAATTTGCCTGCGACGAGCGACGGCACTTCCATTTTCTCATTCGCCGACTGAATGCGGGCCACCTCTGTGCCCGGACTGACTGCATCTCCCGCTTTGGCGCGAGTCTCGAGCTTTCCTGCTGCCGGTGAATCAAGAGCGATGGGTTTGAGGATGCCAACGATGATTGCGTGACCGCTTGCGTCGTGAAAGCGGACGAGTCCGAGGGCGGCATTGCGCTGAACCATTGGATTCGGATCGTTGATCAGTTGGAGGAGAGCGTTATGAAATTTCTCAGATGTGTTATCGCCGCCCATCACCCACGCGTCCATCGTCCGTATTTCGGCGACGGGACTGGCGGCGAGGGCGAGAAGCTGGGGATAGAAGCGTTTCAATCCGGCATCGCCGCGGGCCATGCGGTCAGAAACCTGGGAGAGGCCGTGCTGAATGTCGCGCGGATGAGACGTGTCCGCGAGAGCGGCGGCGAGCTGATCATCGGTGAGCGGACGGCCAAACCATGTGGCGCGCCAGAACAGAAACGGCATCAGGACAAAAAGCAAGGCCAGGGCGAGGACGGCATACGTCCATTTGGCCGCGACTGCGACTTTGGATTTCGCCGGCGATTGGCTGGTTGCGCTCAAGCCAGCTCCCTCTTCCGAATAGTTACTTGCGGGCCAGATTGATCCATCATACCTGCGCGAGGCCAAAGATAGCAGAGGCGTCGGGAATCAGCGAGGCCGCAGCAGGCGCGTAGATGCGGAAGAGAAGGAAGTAGATGATGACTCCCGTGATGGAAACGTACAGCCAGAGAGGGAGCGTCCAGCGCGCGATGGCTTTGTGGCGCGGGAAACGTCTGCGAAACGCAAAGGTCAACGTGACGATGAGCAGCGGAACGATGGTCGCCGCAAGAACTGTGTGCGTGAACAGGATTGTGAAATACACAGGACGAATCGGTCCCTGGGCAAGGAAATGCACAACGCCGACGCGGACGTGAAACGTAAGGTAGGAAGCGAGAAACGCCGCAGAGCAGGCCACGGCGGAGAGCATGCAAATTTTGTGGAGCAGGATGCGGCGGCGACGGATGAAAATGTATCCGGAAATCACGAACACCGTGCTGGCCGTATTGAGGATGGCGTTGAGTCCCGGGAGGTCGGAGACAGACATTGACGCCATCGCGGCGGGAAGTGACTAATTCCCGCTCCCTTTCCGGCGTTTCATCAACAACAACAGGAGCTGAAGAGAGAACAAGCCACCCAGCATCAGGCAGATCAGCAGTAGGAGAAGACCGTCCACGCCGCTGGTGATGAGCCCCGTGGCGAAATCCCAAACGAGGCCCAGCACAGAGAGAAGGATGATTATCGCGGCAAACACGATGCTTTCCGTCATAGGCGAATCCTGGACCAGTTCCTTTCCCATAGTATCAGCGCACAACCTTGTCGAGCATCAGTAGTCCGAGAAGCAAGGGGATGTGGGCGACCGTGGCGTGCATCAGCCACTTCGCGCGGAAGTTTGTCCGGTTCCGCGACGCCCACAAACAGACCTGCACCAGCGCCATACCCAAGATGAGCGCGCCGAAGAAGTAGCGAATTCCCGCCAGCCCGACAACCGACGGCAGAAGACTGACCGGAACGAGCGCGGCGGCGGTGAAAATAATCTGGCCAAACGTCGCGGAGCCGGCGCGATCGATCACAGGGAGCATGCGGATTTCGGCGCGGGCATAATCTTCGCGGTACATCCACGCGATGGAATAGAAATGCGGGAACTGCCAGAGAAAAAGTATGGCGAAGAGGAGCCAAGCCTCTCCACCGAGCGACCCGCGCGCCGCGGCCCATCCGATCAGGGGCGGGAGCGCGCCGGGAAAAGCCCCGACTGCAGTGGCCCACGTCGTGCGCCTTTTGAGCGGCGTGTAACAGCCAAGGTAAAGCGCGGCCGTGAGGAGCGCGAGGAAGCAGGCAAGCCAATTCGACAGCAGAATGAGGTAGAAGCCGCCGAGGAGCACCAAACCCGAGCCGAACGTCAGTGCTTCGACTGGCCGCAGCACGCCGAGAGGCAACGGACGTGAGCTGGTGCGCCGCATGCGAGCGTCGCTTGAACGCTCGATGTATTGATTGAGCGCGGCGGTTCCTGCGGCGACGAGAGTAGTGCCGAACACGGCGTTGAACATCGCAAGCGGATTCACCGAGCCCGCAGCGCCGAGGTAGAAGCCTGCCATTGTCGTCAGTACCACGAGAAATGTGACGTCGGGCTTCGCCAGGGCGACATACGCCCAGGAACGCGACAGAGCCGGGATGGGAGTAACGCGAGTGGAGCTCATCTGGCAGCCTTCATGGCACGATGAGCGCTTGTGGATGGCTCAAGTCGTTCAGCAAGTGAAGGCTTGAGCAGGCGAAAGCAGTAGAGGCTTAGGACGACGCTCGCGGCAAACGTAAGCGCGCCCACGGCGACATGCGCCACGGTAATCGTCACGTAAAGAGGCGTGGGTTGAACCGCGTCACGCGCCTGCACGACGGCCCAATAAGCAGCGCCGCCGAGCAGCAGCTGACTCCCGAGGCAAATTTCGAGATATCGCGCCGCACGCCGCAGATCGCCTACCGATTTGAATCGCCGGCTCACGGCAAGGACGGTCCAAAAGACCATGGCCGTAACGACTACGGCGCCGACGATGTGAGGGATGATGCCGAAGGCGTTGTGCCGAAACGCCGCGCCCAGAATAATTTGCACCAGAATCAGCGCCGAAGTCCAAACCGCCAGCGCGCGCAGCTTCGGCCACTTCTCGTCGCGGCGCTGGGGCACGTCGCCTGTCCACCGCTCTCCGGTGAAAACCGCGAGGGAAACGATAGTGATAAAGAATAATTCCGCGAGCGTGGCATGAGCGGCGGAAACGGGCGGATCCAGGAACGTCTTTACCGTGAATCGGCCCAACAGCGCTTGCGCGACAATCAGCAGAAATGCGCAGATTCCCAGGACTCTGACCCACCGGCGTGATTCGCGAAACCATATCCACAATGCCAGAACGGTGGTAAGTATCGCGACCGTGCCGGCCGCGAGGCGATGGCTCCACTCCCAGCGGATGCCCCCAACCATGGGCGGGAAAACGGAGCCGTAGGCGAACGGCCAAGTGGGAATGGACAACCCGGCCTGATTGCTTGTGACCAGCGCGCCTGCGATCAACAGCAGAAACGTGCATGCCGCCGTCAAAACGGCAAAACGATGGAGGCCGCGATTCCCTGCTTCTCTCAAAATGCGGGATTCCCTTCCCTGATTTCTGCATGCGAGGGAAGGATCCCCGAGCAATTCAGGGCATTTCTTACCCCCGCATGCCGTACTTTCGGTTCGCTACGAGCCCGCCTTGAACGTGAAGTCGGCGGTCTTGGACTCCTTCGGTCCGATGGTAACGGTCTGATCTTGCGTGCCGTATTTCTCCTGCCATGCCTCGATTGTGTAAGTGCCTGGCGGGAGTCCCTTGATTTCGAATTTGCCGTCCTTGCCGGTGACCGCATAGAGCGGGTTTGCAATCACAGCGATGTAGCCCTTCATCCAAGGGTGAACGTTGCACTTCACCGGGATGGCGACTTCGGGCCGTGCAAACGTGTCTGTAATGGCCGGAGAGTTGGGCGGCTGTGATTTATTCCATTCGCGATTGTCCGCCGGAGTGGGGTGAATATTGTGCGTGGTGGCGTCGCTATTGATGACCTGAAGCTGCTGGCCTGCCATCAACGCGACAACGTGCGGCGTGTACATGCAGCCCTTCTGGTCGAGAGTCACCGAATCCGACGGGACCGCGAAAGAATAATCATCCGCGCCGGACTTCACGTAGACGACAACGTTGGCAAGCGTTCCGCCTTCGCCGGCCACGACTTCGTCCGGAAACACCGGCTTCGGATTCGCCTTCACGCAATTCGGGTCGGCTGTCATGTTGATTGGCCTGTACTTCGGAGCCGCGCCGTCGAACTTCACGACACCGCTGATGGAGCCGGTCGTCGCCGGATCGACGGTCTTCTTCGCCGTCGTGGCGGCCGGCTGTTCCGTAGTCGCTTCCTGGTTTGCACTCTTGCTGCATCCCGCGAAAAAAGTCGCCAGCGCAGCTGCCGCAACCCAACATGCCCATTTCCGATTAATCACGGATTATTCCTCCTGAATTTGAACTTGGCCCGCGAATTCCCTTCGTGTCCAGCAATATTCTAGCGCCGAGCGGGGTTAGGCGCGACTACTTCATGCCTCCAGCAGACCCGCTTCTCTGCGTGACGGCCGAGGCTCGTCCGCCGAGGGCGGCTTGCTCCTGCGGGGTCATCTCAAGCAGGTAGCGGACCAGCAGCTCCGCTTCGTCCCCCTTGAATTGCTTGGCGACTGCTGGCAGCGGTCCGTTAAACACCCAGCGGTCGCCCTGCCGCACGAACAAGCCCGAAGGCATCGCTGTGCCGGGAATTATCGTCGCCGGCTCAGTGACCCAGCGCTGGGTCCACGGTGCCCGCAACCGATTGCCTGCAAGGACCAGATTTGGCGCCGTCGCGTTCTTGTCGTGCGCGGGGTTGCCTGTCGCATGGCACTTCAGGCAAGGCGCGGCGGGGCTGGTGAAGATGCCGCGCGCCACAGCGCGCTCCGTGCCGGTAAGAGGAGTCAGTTTCTGCGGAATGAACGGCTCCTGTTGCGACGAAAGAGCTTCGAAGAAGAGCACCAGCTTGCGGATCTCGTCGTCCGATAGATAGAACGTGGGCATGCGAACTTTTAAGTAATTGCGCACTCCATTGCGATCCTCGTCCGCCGTGCTGAGCGCGGGATTCGCCAGAAAACCCTTCAGCCACACCGGACTCACACGAGCGCCTTCACTCGTGAGCACAGGCGGCAGGTTGATGGCCTGGTCGCTCTGGTACATCGGCAGACCCATCAGGACGCTTTTCTGGCCGATATCGATCTGGTGGCAACCGATGCAGTTGTATTTCGTGACGATCCACCAGCCTTCCTGAATGTAGCGGCGCTGGTCGGTGGGCTTGTACTGATAACTCGGCGGAAGCGTCGATTCAGTGCTGCCGAGCAGTAACGAAACTAGAGCATCGCTTTGCTCTGGCGTAAGATTCGGCTTCGGCATGCGCAGCCGGTCCATCAGATTGGGTTTGTATTTGCCCGTGTCGTAAACAGCGGGATTTGTGAGCTTCTGATCGAAGAATCCCTTCAAGTCATACCAGTCGCCGCGGGGGGAATTCTTGCCATCCGGCAAAGTGCCATCCTGCGCCTTGGTATATAGAAGCGCGAAATCGAAACGCCCAATGGGCTTGCTGCCCTCGGTGGTCAGCTCCGTGCCGATGCGCGCCGCGTCTTCGAAGCCAGTGATTTCGTGGCAGCCGGCGCAGCCGTAATGCTCAACGAGCGTCTTTCCCTTGTCCGCGAGAGCAGAATCGTTGATGTAGGTCGCCTGCTCGTAATGGGCGTCGGCTTGTTTCTGCGTCATCAGGAAGCTTGCGATGTCGCGCGCCTCCGGCCAGCTCAGGCGGAAGCTCGGCATCACCGTCGCTTGTTCGACGACGAGTTCGTGGCCGTCATTGGGGCAGCGCGAGTGCTCTAAATCGAACTGGAACGGCAGGCCGTGCTTCGCGTAGTCCTCGGGACCGAGGTCGCGATGCTCGAAAGGACAATAGGGCCGCGTTCGCACGCGAGGATCGTGGATCCAGCGGACAAGGTAGTCGTAGTTCGCTTTTTCGCCGATGCGGCTCAGGTTCGCGGCAAAATCTCCGCCCATGCGCTGCGCACCTTCTCCAATCGAGTGGCAGGCCATGCAGCCGAGCGAATAAAACAGGTCCTTGCCCTTCGCGACATCGCCGGCTGGCTGCTTATCAAGCGCGGGGCCTTTGATTCCTTGCTGCCAGATGAACGCTGAGATGGCCTGGATTTCGTCGGGCTCGAGGCGGAACTGCGGCATTTTCGTCGTCGGATCAAACTCCCAGTTGTGCCCAATCCAATACGGAACCCAATTGGGATTCAACTTCATCCGGACTTCTTTGAGGTCCGGTCCGACGCGCTTCACTTCCTGCAGCAGGCTGTGGCTCAGGTCGTCGAGCTGTTCGGCTTGGGCGTCAATCTTGCTGACGCTGACGGTCAAGTTCGTCGCGTCGGCATAGAATTTCTGTGCCGTCGCGTTGTCTGGAGCCTGATCGCCTTCCTTATTGAGCTCGGGAATCTTCAGATTGTCTTCGGATTTTTCTTTTTCCAGGCTGGCGATTTCGCGCTCGGTATTCTTGAGTTGTTCGTCCTGATTGTCGAAGCCGGCGTAATTGTGGCAGCCGATGCAGCCGCGGGAGCGGAAAAGTTCCTTCGCCTCATTGAGCACGGGCGCGTGTTCGGTCCAGGCGTCCGCGGAATGGCACTGCTGGCAACCCGCTTCGTAATTTTCCGGATAGTAAAGAGGCCAGAGCCAGTCCTCATAACGCCCGTGGGCCTTCGTAATATTTACCAGCGCGCGGCCGTTGCCGCCGTGGCAAGGCGAGCAGCCAAATTGTTCCAGAGGGTGCCATGCGATAAGCTGCGGGTCAGGATGGCTCGCGAAGGGCGCATCGTCGCTCTTTTGCAGGCCAAGATCAGCTTTCGTCACCGTCATTTCAGCGGGAACGTATTTGGGATCCATACCTACATGGCAGGACTGGCAGCGGTCGGTGAGACCGACCCCACCAATATCGTTGATTTCGTGGCCAGGCGGGTTGACGTTGATCTGAACCAGCTTCACGTCCATCTGCTCAACCGTGCCTAGAAGCCCGGCGAGTTGGCTCGAACTCAAGCCCGGCAATTTTTCGCCCAGATATTTCGCCACCGCGGCCTCGGCATCTTTCTCGGGCTTGTTGACGTCGCCTTCTTTGGCCGTGAGCTGCGCTTTTTGGTCGAGCAGATCGTTGAACGCGTTGTTCAGTTGGTCGTAATTGAACGTCTTGCGCGCCGTCGTGCCGCCGTCCTCGGGCCAGTCAATCGAATACGTCTTGGCCTTCGCGTTCCGGACGTCGTCAAGGTGGCCCTTCGTCGGCGAGACCTCGTATTCGTAAGTCAGAGACCCGACGAGGCTGCGGTCCTCCTGGAACTGATGCAAAATCGCAGCGCGCTGCAGGTCAACGAGCGCTATCTGCTTTTCGATCACGGCATCCTGAGCTTGCGCAGCGGCAGCGGCGTCTTTCAACGTCTGTTCGAGTTTTTGGTACTCTGGTGCGGATTCCGCCTGTTTTTCGAGGGCATTTCGATCCTTGATTTGTTTCTGGAGAAATGCTGAATACGCTGTGGCGAAGCGATTCTGATACGACCGCCACGGCCGCAGGCCGATGAATTCCTGGTAGAGCGACCAGGTGACGCAAAGCAACAGTGCGAAAATCGCGAGCAATATCCAGTTCGCGTACGACCGGCTCTTTATCGGATCATCGGGCGGAAGCTCAGGCAACCCCAATCTCCTTCATGCGCGAAAACGCCGCGCTCAAATACTGAACCACGGCGTTTCCCAAATGTATTTAATTCGGAAAAGCAGCCGGAGGAAAATCGTCACCGGCAGGAACAGCATCGTAACCAGGAAAACGTACATCGTGACCGTCTGGATCAGGCTCATCTTCTTGTAAATCTTGCGACTGTATTCGGTTCGCTGGCAGATCCAGTGGATGAACAACGCCGCGAGAATTCCATACACAACCATCGGAATGATCCCGAATATGCCCCGCGCGACTATCGCGGAACTTGATTGCCAGCTCGATGGCAGAATGTGTTTCAGCCAGCTCCCGTCGACACCAAACACCTGGTCCAAGTTGCGGTTTACGCTGAACTCAATCCGGTCGGGATCCCATGTCTGGCTCGGCCAGTACCACATGAAGCCGGGCCCCCGGATGAACGTGCCGATGGAGACAAGCACCAGCCACAAGCCTTCGAAGCCGATCAGGAACGTCCAGATCGCATGCCGCCGCTGACCGTATGTGTAGTAGCCGTTGCCCAGCGGATTGGCGTCAATGAATGGAATCGCCATAAGCCCGACGATCACCAGCGTCGGAATTACGACGCCGGCAATCCAGGGGTCGAAATATTCGAGCATTTCCTGCAGGCCGAGGAAGTACCACGGGGCCTTCGCCGGATTCATTGTGACGCTGGCGTTGGCTGGAGCTTCGAGTGGCGCGTTCATCGTCAGCGCCCAGACCATCAACAACACGGTCACGATGATTGCGGCGAGAAACTCCTTGCGCATCAGGAACGGGTTGGTGTGCAGTTCCCTTTCCCAACGCGGATGAAATGGATAGGTCGTGCGGTGATGCGTGCGTGCAAGTTGCGGATCCGTTTCGAGCCGCCCGATCAGCCGGTCATTCGCCAGCGCGTTGTGAAACGCGAACCACGTGAAGAATGGCACGAGCGCCAGCATCGCCACGATCGGGACGTTGTCAGGCGTCGAAATAATCACCCAGAGCTGGTGCCAATCACCCCACATGGTCTGTGCCTGGCCCTTTCATTGACTTTACTTGGCCTCCGTTTCGAGCATAACGGGCGACGGCCCGGAAATTCCGCCGTCCTTGCGGACGCGCCAGAAATGCACGCCGAGGAACGTGGAAACAATCAATGGAATCGCGATGCAGTGCCAGATGTACGCGCGCAGCAACGCGTTTGCGTCCACGATCGAGCCGCCCAGCAAGCCAAACCGTACGTCGTTATAAGCCGTCATGCCCAGCTGCGGACCGAATGGTCCCTGGTGGCCAAGCAGAGGCGTCGCGCGCGCCATGTTCGTCCCCACCGTGACGGCCCAGAAGCCAAGCTGATCATCGGGCAGCAGGTAGCCGGTGAATGAGAGCAACATCGTCAGCACCATTAACAACACGCCGACGCACCAGTTGAATTCTCGAGGCCGTTTGTAGGAGCCGGTCATGAATACGCGAAACATGTGCAGCCAAACTGCCATCACCATCAGGTGCGCGGCCCAGCGGTGCATGTTGCGGAGCAACTGGCCAAATGGAACGTCATTTTCCAAGTATAGAATGTCGCGAAACGCCTGCACCTTCGTCGGGTGGTAGTAAAACATCAGCAGCACGCCCGTGAAAATCAGCACGATGAAGAGGTAAAAAGTGATGCCGCCCATTCCCCACGTGTAGCTGTAGCGCGTTGCATCGCGATTGACTTTCGCGGGATGAATGTGCAGGAAAAGATTATTGAGAGTCGACAGCGCGCGGTTTCGTGGCTCTTCGTTGTGCTTGATGCGGAAAATCGAGCGGTAGAGCTGTGTTTCTTCCGGCTTCTTCAGCTCTTCGATCTGTTCCTGCGCCTTAACCTTGAGGACTTCGCCAAGTCCTCGAGTCTTTTCCTTCATGTCATCCAGAACGCCGGCTTTGCGGCCGTTTCCCTTGTTGTCGTCAGCCATTTCTGCCGTCTTGCCCTTCAGAAGCTAGGAATTACACATTGACGAAAGAGCCCGCGTCATTGAACTGGTTCGTCCCCGCGGCTGGGTCGTTGATGAAGCGCACGCTTGTGTCCACCGTGATTGTCCCAGAAGGGTCCAAATCCACCTGGCAGCGGTCCATCGGGCGCGGCGCCGGTCCGGCGAAGTTAATGCCTTCGCTGTCGTACTCGCTGCCGTGGCACGGACAGTGGAAGATATTTTGTGCCGATTCCCAATCCGGCGTGCAGCCCAGGTGCGTGCATTGCGCGAAAATCACGAACAGCCGCCCAGGCTCGCGCACCACCCACACGCGGTGCGCTTGCAGGAACCGCAAGTCGACACCCAATCCGAAATCCGAAGGATAACCAATCGAAAAAACCGTTGGCGGTTCGAAGAGCGCGCGGGGGAAAAAGAATCGCAGAAACATAAGGAAATTTACGCCGAGGTAGCCCCAAAGGCACGTAAAAACCACTTGCCGACGGGCCTTATTTACCGGATCGGTGGGGCTGGACGGCTTCTTTGAGGACGCAGCAGCCGGCGCCACGGGAGCGCCAGATTTTTCCGCAGTCTTCGGGTCAGCGTGTTCCGGCATCAGGTGGTTTAACTGCTGCATTCGAGCTTGATGATGAATGAATTCTATGAAGCCAGCAGCAAACATACTTTTATATGATGTCAGTGAAATCCTGTCAAGGGATAGTCGCGAAGAAATTCAAATGGAATTTCGCCGCCGCGAGAGCGATTATTCGCCTGCTTCCGCCGCCTGCGTGACAAGATCAGCAAGCGCCCCGATGAAAGTCGGCGAATCGTCGAGCGCTCGTGTGACGTGGAAGTCCTTCACGCCCAAATTCTCCGCTTCTTCGCGCGCCTCGATGTTGATTTCGTGAAGCGTTTCGATATGTTCCGTCACAAACGAGATGGGAATCACCAGCATTCGCGTCGTTCCGCTCTTTGCGAGTCTCTCTATCGTTTGAACCAGTGACGGCTCAAGCCATTTCTGTTTTCCGACGCGGCTCTGGTAACACAGCGTGTGCGCGCTTGGCCACTTCCCCGCTTCTCGCACGAGCCGCACGGTAGTCTCAATCTGCTTCGGATAGGGATCCCCCTGCTCCACCAAACTCATCGGCAGCCCGTGCGCGCTGAACACCAGATGAACATCATCCGGAGACGATAGCTTTCTCAGAGCTTCGTTGATCCGCTCGGTCACCGCCTGAATGTACAGCGGATGCTCATGAAAATCGTTCACCACGCGCAGGGGCACGCCGTCGCTGCGGTAATGCCGCTGCCATTCCTTCAGGCTGCTCCCCGTCGTCGCAAACGAATAGTGCGGATAAAGCGGCAGCAGAATCAGCTGGTCGTACTTCGTTCCAATTAGCTCCTGGATGGCCTCGTGCGTTAACGGATGCCAATAGCGCATGGCCACCACAACTCGCGCGTCGAACTCCGGCGCCAGCGCCGCGGCCAGAGCGCTCGCCTGCCGATTCGTCAGCTCCAATATCGGCGACTTGCCGCCTATAGCCTCATAGTGGCTGCGGACAATTTCCGACCTCCGCCGCGCAATCCACCGCGCCAGTGGCCGCCGCGCCAGACTCGCGCCCATGAAATTAATGATCTCGGGATCGCAAAAAAGATTGTAGAGAAAGCCTTCTACCGCTTCGAGGCTGTCCGGCCCGCCCAGTTGAAACAATACGACGCCGATTTTCTTTTTCGTGCCCATGTTTGTCTTGCAGGCAAATTGCCGCGAAGTGTAAGCAAATTATCGTTGCTGCATCTTCGCTTTAAGCTGTGAGATATCCTTCTCTGCACGCGCCATTCGTCGCGCCACGGAAAAATCATAGATAATAAAGATCGCCCAAACCGCAATGTACGCCGCCAATAAACTCCCGAAATTCTCCATCCCTGCCCCCTTCCTGTTTATGGCCAACCAAGAAATGAAACTTTGCCCTCAGTTCTCGGCTGCGAGCCTCAAATCTTCGGCCTCATGCCGGAGTCGCTCCAGCCGAAACCGCTGCCTGACCAGCACGATCATCAGCAGCGTCATCACGCCGCTGCAGAAGAAAAGCACCTTCGCCATCGTAGGATCAAGACTGCCCGACCCGCTAAAAACCACCGGCTGCGGATGCTGCGTCCGCCAAATCCGAATGGACAAATAGTCGAGCGGCACGCCCAGGAATACGAAAATCCCGAACACGGCCGACACAATCGCCTTTCGCTCAGCATCCGTCACCAGCGTGCGCAGCACCAAATACGCGATGTACAGCAGCCAGATCACCAGCGTCAGCGTCAGCCGCCAGTCCCAAGTCCACCAGATTCCCCATACTGGGTGCGCCCAGATCGGCCCCGTCACCAGCATCACGCTCCAGAAGGCGATACTCACCTCGGCCGCTGACACCGCCAGCCAGTCCCATTTCCAGTCGCGCTTCCATAGGAAAGCGACATTCGCTATGAAGATAATTCCCGAAGCTTCCATTGCCGCCCAGCCGCACGAAGCATGGAAATAAAAAATCCGCTGGATGGCATGCATCGTCGCTTCGTCCGGCGCGATGAACAACGCCGCGTATCCGGCAAAAAAAAGAAGAGCTGCCAGCACGACGCTCAAAATTCCGTATCGCTTCATCGCCTTCTCATTCCTCCAGCAGATAATCGCACAGCAGCCACGAAACCGTGAAAAAAAGCACGTCAAAAGCAATCAGCACGGAAATCCATGTGCGGTCGAGTGCCGGCGAATCCGAAAGCAAGCCCGCCGTCGCTTCTACCGCTGCGAAGAGCAGTGGAATCAGCACCGGCAACAGCAAGATGGGCAGCAGCAACTCCCTCATCCGCGCCTGTGCCGCAACCGCCGAAAAAACCGTCCCGACCACCACCAGTCCAAATGTTCCGAGCAGCAACACCAGCGCCAGGCGCCCTAAAACGGAAACTAGGGAGACGTTATACAGCACTGCGAAAACGGGCACGAGAATCACTTCCGTGATTCCCATGAAGATCAAATTCGCGAGCGTCTTCCCGAGCACAATTGCAAACGGCCCCGCCGGCGACGTCCGCAGCGCGTATATCGTGTCGTTCGCTTGTTCGCGGACAAACGTTGGATTCAGCATCAACGAGCCTGCAAACAGCAGCGTAATCCAGATCAATCCGGGCCCGATCCGCCGTGCTTCCTCGGCCGTCGGCTCGAACGCAAAATTGAACAGCGTCACAACAATCACCGTGAATATGATCGTGGTCTGCAGCAATTCGCGCGTGCGCATTTCCGCGCGGATCTCTTTTTCCAGCACAATTGTCGCCGCGCGCGCCGTATTCATCTAGTTGCTCGCTCGAAGTTCATCGAACAATGCGCGAGGATTTCCGCCCGCACCGGTTTCCTGCTCGACCCGCCCGCCGGCGAGCAGTACTGCCCGGCTGAATATATCCAAATCCTCATTGCGCGCATGCGTGCTCATTAAGATCGTCCGGCCCTCCGCGCAAAGCCGGTGCAATGTGGCGGAGAGCCAGGTCGAACCTTGCTTGTCCAATCCGGCAGCCGGCTCGTCAAATAGAAGAAGACCAGGTGAAGAGAGTAGCGCCCGCGCAATCGCCAGTCTTTGACGCATCCCGCGCGAGAAAGTGCGCACGAGGTCGCTCGCACGATTCGCAAGACCTGCTTCATCTAGCGCTGCCGCCGCGCGTTTCTTAGGTTCGTCGAGACCATATAGTTTTGCGAAGAACACTAGATTCTCGTCGGCGGTGAGCTCGTCGTAGACCATCGTGTTGTGGCCCACCATGCCGATTCGCGGCCTGACCGCGTCAGCACTCATCGTGCCCGCGCCGGGAAACGTCACGTGGCCGTGGCTCGGTCGCACGAGCATCGCCGCCATTTTCAGCAGCGTGGTCTTGCCAGACCCGTTGTGGCCAAGAAGCGCCACGGATTCACCCGGCTGGATCGTGAGCGAGACGCGCCGGAGGGCAAAGAATGCCCCATAGCGCTTTTCCACTTGATCGAACGTAACTCCGAGGGGAGGTGTGGGGGAGGGATTCGCCAAGGCGATGCGCTCAGCCCTTCAGAAATTCCCGCAAGATGGTCTCCGCCTTCTTTCGCTCACGCGCGTAGTCCTGATCCGAAATGGTTCCCGCTTGATGCCGTAGCTCGAGCCGAAACAGATTCTCCTTTAGTTCGTCGAGGCTGTGCGTAACGCTCCGCTCGACCTGTGCTGCCGTTACGGCTAACTTCTCAGCGGCGCGCCGAGGTTTCTCTCCAGGCTCCGGATCGCTTTCACCTCCAGCCGATGCTGGAACTGTGACGGCGACAGGCCGCCGCCATAGCAAAATCACTCCGAGAGCGAACAATGCCGCGAAGCCTGCGACGAGAATATATTTCAAGCTGTCGAGCCGGGGCGGCAAAGTCGTGGTCGCAGTGTCCGTCGAGTCCACGCGCGAATTCACGGACGGATTCTGAGCGTCGCTCGAATCCGACGCGGCGGCCGCGGGCTCCGGCGCCGTGCCGGAGACGGAAAATTCGATCGGCGCGTTGGCAGCGACAGCATCATGCGCGTAGAGCGCATAGCCTTGTTCCGTTCCCGCTGCGCTGAACCCGGTTGCCGACACTTGCAGTCCCGGCGGGGCGACTAAGATTACTTTCTGCGCGGTGTAGGGGGACGATGTGCGAATCGTAGCCTGATTCGACGGGTAGGCCAGCTGGTACGACAGCCGGATTTCGTTCTCGCCGGGCCGAAAAGGCCAATCCACCGCTTCGGCATTTTTGCCCTGGTCGATCGTCCCTTGAACTACAGGCATGCCACTCGGACCCGACGCAGTCACCTGGTTGAGTTGCGCGCCCTGTGGCAACAGAAACCGAAACGTGCCGCTCTTGAGGTAGTACGCCACGGGCGGCTGCGTTTGGTTTTCGATTGTGTATTCCTCGCCGACAAGAAGATTCGATTCCTTCGGCTGCAGGACAATCGCCCGCGTCGCCACCACGATTCCCTTCAAGTCAGTCGTCGCATCGAATACTTCCACGTTCGCGGTGCTCGCTCCCGGAGGCACAGGCTCGTGATACAGCACTCCCTTGTAAGGCACCCGCAACAACATCGGAGCTGTTCCAATCAGCGAATTGTCGATCGAAAAGTTCCCGTTCGCGTCTGTCTTGGTCGAGCCAACGCCCTCCATGCCGCCCTGAAGCTGCAGGAGAATCACTTGCGCGCCAGCAACGGATTTGTTCGTCGTTCCATTTGTAACTTTTCCCGTAACGGTTCCCGCGCAGGCCGGCATCGCAATGGCCAAGAGAGCGCAAACACCGATGCCAGCACGTCGAATGCGGTTCATATTCGTTTACGAATGCTGCCTCTCCGACATGGCTTGCCGAGTCGCTGCCGTAGGCGCTCCGCCTGTCAATTTGTCCATCTCCGCGATCACGCGCGCCGCCTCGATTTCAAGCGCGCGTTTAATTTCCTCGTAATCCTCTTCCGAATATTTTCCCGCGCGGTGCTCGAAGCGCAAATCGCGAAGATTATCGTAAATCGTATCGCGGCGCTCGAGCAGTTGATCTAATCGCGAGCGATGCGGCGCAAGATCCGATGCCGAGAGTTTAATCCCGAAGATAAACCAGACGGTGGCAACCGCAAGCGCTACGCAGCCAAGCGCAACAAGAATCGTGGCGCTATTCATCTTCGTCGCCGCTCATTTCATTCCGCGCGCGGGTCAATAAGTCCACCGAGACTTCCGGCCCTCCGGCGAGCGTCACGCGCCGCCTCCACCGCGAGACAATCAACCACACGAGCGCAAGTCCGAATAGCGGCACCACCACGGGCATAATCCATGCCCAAAGATCAAATCCCTTTGCCGGCGGCGAAAGCAGCACCGTTGGCCCATATTCCTGCACGAATTCTGAAAGGATCAAATCGTCCGACTGTCCCTGCGCGATTCGGTCGTCAATTTCCTTCAATTCCCCCTTCGCGGTATCGCAAGGCCCTGCAAAAGCTCCGCCCGAGTGCGTGCACTTCCCGGCAGCGTCGCTGCATCCGCCGCACATGCACATCACGCGATCGCCGAGCGCCTTGCTTCGATCCGATCTTTGCGCGCGCGCGTCAGGTGCGCCCAATGCAAGCGAGAAAAATGTCGCCAATAACAGCGATCCTCGAATTCGCTTCCGGCAGCCTTTAATCCTGTCCATGTGGCACCGGAACGGGAACTTCGGACTTAATCGGCATGGTAGCGCGCGCCGGCTGTAGGACCATTTGCGGCTGGCGGCTAGGAATCAATGCCAGCACAGTTCCCAGCACGAGCACCAGTCCGCCGAGCCAAATCCATTTCACCAGCGGGTTCAAATACGCATGAATGACGGGATTGTTGTCTTCGGGGTTGCGTCCCGCATACACGACGTACAAGTCGCGAATCAGCGAAGAGTGCAGCGCCACCATCGTCTGGCTGATCTGGCTCGCGAGATACAGCCGGCGCTCCGGATAGAGCATCATCAGCGACTTCTTGCCTTCAAAAACTTCCACCATGGCGCGTTCCGACTGGTAATTGGCGTTGGACGTCGCGTCGAAATTCTGGCAGACAAGCGTGTACGGCCCAATTTGCATCTGCGAACCAGGGTGCATTTCTTTCTGAACGTCCCGATTAAACGCCTGGCCTGAAATCCCAATAAAGATCAGCACAATGGCGAAATGCACGACGTACCCGCCATATCTCCGCGTGTTTCGCATCGTGAGCTGGCCCACGGAGGAAAACAAATTCGCTCCACTCCTCGCCGAGAGCACGCGCGCTCCGCGATAGAACTCTGAAATCACGGTCATTGCGACGAACACGGCAAGCATCAGGCACATCAATGAATAAAATTGTCGCCAGCCAAAGGCGAACGCGATGATGCCCGCCGCGAGCCCCGCGATCGCCGACCATCCGAAATTCCGCTTCAAACTCGCCAGCGACGTCTTGCGCCATGCGAGCAATGGCCCAACTCCCGTCAGGAATAGCAGAAACAATCCAATCGGTATCCCGACCTTATTAAAGTAAGGCGGCCCAACGCTGATTTTGCTCCCCTCGAACCATTCGGTTAGTATCGGGAAAATCGTCCCCCAAAGAACCGCGAAGCACGCCGCGAGCAAAATCAAATTATTGAAGAGGAAGCTCGACTCCCGCGACACCACGGAATCCAGTTGATTGTCGCTTCGCAAGTAATCGCGGTTCAGCCAGTACGCGACGAAACAAACGATAAAGATGAATGCGAGGAACGAGAAGAACCACGATCCGATCGACGATTGCGCGAATGCATGAACGGAACTCACGACGCCGGAGCGCGTCAGCGACGTTCCCAGAATGCTTAGCATGAACGTGATGAACACCAGCCAGACGTTCCACACGCGCAGCATCCCGCGTTTTTCTTGCATCATCACGGAGTGCAGAAAAGCAGTCTCCGTAATCCAAGGCAGCAGCGACGCGTTCTCCACTGGATCCCAGGCCCAATAACCGCCCCAGCCGAGAACCTGATACGCCCAGTGCCCGCCGAGCAGAATTCCAACGCTCAAGAATCCCCAGCCCACCATCGTCCAGCGCCGCGTGATATGAATCCACTTCTCGCCGGGATATCTTCCCAGCAGCGCGGCCAGCGCGAACGCAAACGGCACCGTGCATCCCGTATAGCCGAGGTACAGCATCGGCGGATGGATTACCATTTCGGAGTATTGCAGCAGGGGTGTCAGTCCGTTTCCATCGGCGAGCGCGGTGACGTGCGTGACTCCGCCAGCGCCAACCGCTCCCACAAGGCCGAACGGGCTCGTCACGAAATTATTCAGTACGAGAAAAAATAGTTGCACGCCCGCCAGAATCACGCCAACGAACGGCATCAGCTCCGGATGCTTGTTCCGGTTCACGTAAAGCGCGATGAACGCATAAATCGAAAGCAGCCAGCTCCAGAACAGCATCGAGCCTTCTTGTCCAGCCCAAAGCGCCGCGAATTTGTAGAAAAGCGGCAGAGCCCGGTTGCTGTGCTCGGCCACGTAGGCCATCGAGTAATCATTGAGGAAAAACAGGCTGACAAGGCAGGCGACTCCAATCGTCACCAGAGGGAATGTCGCCATCCCGGCATTCCGCGCGCTCTTAATCAGCAGCGGCCGTCGCGTGCGGATGCCGATGATTCCGGCGACGAACGCGTATCCAGCAGCAAGGAGGGCAAGGACGAGAGCAAAGGACCCGAATATATCCACCGATTTACCTCGCCTCGATCAACTCTTTGGTGCGTTGGAAACTTCGGTCTGTATCTGCGTTGAGGATTTTCCTGCTGCGCCTGAAGCCGGCATTTGCCCGGGTGTCGCCTGGTATTTTGACGCGCATTTGGCTTGCACTTCCTCCGCGACGAACCGCCCGTCCGGCATCAATTTCCCTTCCGCCAGCGCCTGCGCCCCGCCCTTGAACGTGTCCGGCAAGGGATTGTCGCCCACATAGCTCACCTGCAGCGTCTTTCCCTCTTCCTGAAGCACGAAATCAACTCGTCCGGTAAGTTTCTGGATCGACCCGTCCACCACATCACCGCTGACGCGCATCCGCTGGAGCTTTGCCGCCGTGCTCAGCGTCTGGAGCTCAGATATCGTGTGGTAATAGGTCTTGCTCTGCGATGCCCCGACCCAGCCGAGCCACACGAGTGTCCCGACGATTACAGCGGCCCCTACTGCGAATTTCATCCGAGCGTTCACCAACGTACCCCCGAAACCATTCTACTCACCACCGGCTCACTCTACCACATCCGGCACATGCCGATGTGGCCTCACTCACATCCGCAAATCTAAAGCGAAAAAACGTCGCGATACCCTGCACTCATCAATGTTTTTCGCAGCGGCTCTAGTGATTCTGATGCCAGCGCGATGCGTTTGGGTTTGTAGGAATGCTGAACGCGTTTCTCCACAGTTACCCCAAACCTTTCCGCCACGGACTCCGGCGCGATACCACTATCCTCCAGGGGACATTCGCAACAGGCCGCCGCGTACCAACCCCTGCGCTGAAACTCGCTGAGCAGCGCTGTCTCGTCTTTCCCGTCGCTTGCGTTGATTTCGGCAGCGTTCATCAGGGTCTCGAAAAACAATTTCGCCTGTGGCGTGCGTTCGCGGCCATTCACTTCGGGTTTATAGAAAAAATCTTCCATGCGAAGCGGCGGGGCTGAATACAGCACGAGGCACTCCATGTGAATAGGACGAAAACGCGTGGCAAGCTCGAGCCTTTCCAGCCGTCTCGTGACGTGTCCCGTCGAAGCGGCCACTCCACACCCGTCGCAGCGAATCTCGCGATTGACACGATTCATTTCGGCAGAATGCCACGCGGCGGCACCGCCCGCAAGCGGCGGCGCTACTTCCCGAGCTTGCTTTTCAGGCAGGCCTGCAGTTCCGGCGCGAGTTCGGTCACGTTCATTCCCGCCGAAACCATGAATTTGCAGCTCAAAATGGGCCGCGGATGGTCCTCATCGGGAAGCTGGCAGCTCACGCGGCAATACTGGCATTCCTGATTCCAGCAGAACCGGCCGTACGGAATGGTTTCTGGGCTGATGAACTGAAAACAGCGAAGCAGCGAATTCCGCTCCGGCACGAGGAAAGTTTTTCCGAGGACAGTGATCTCGACCAGTCGCTCGTACGGACGAAATACGTCTGTCATTTGCTCCGCCCCGCTTTCGGTGTGGGTCTCTTCCATGGCCCTTCACACTAAGCCACGAAACGGCGGCGGGCAATCCTCGCATTCGCGTACGTGTCCAACTGTAAAACGTCTCGCAAACTGCCAGCGGGCGGAGCAAATTTCAGGCTCGCGCCAAACTCCGGTACTCCATTTCCGAGGTCGCTGGCAGTAGCACCCACAGCGTATAAATTCCCAGCGCGGTGCCGAATGGGATGCGGATCAGCGCGAGTATGCCGGCAACAATTCCAGCGATCCGTCCCCAGCTCTGCCGCTCGAGCAAGCCCCACGCGGCCACCAGCGCCAGCGCGGTTTGGAAGAACAAGATTCCGGATGCGAGGACGATTCCTCCCCGAATAATATGTTCTAGCGGCTGGGAATAAGCAAATCCAGGAATGGAGGATAGAACCGAAGGGATCACCATTCTTCCGATAAACCACAGGCCCATGACATTGAATGCTCGAAGTATTCCGCATATGAGCCACAAAATCCCTAGCGTTCGTAGATGCGAGTTCAAGCGTCCGCTCACGCCCGGTTGATAAAAAACTGGCGGCGCCCCTGCGGGTCCCGCTCCCCCGGACGTCGCGGGAACTGGCCCCACCGCAGAAAACGCCCGCCCGCAATTGCTGCAAAATCTCGCGTCAGATGCCGCTCCCCTGCCGCACTGGTCGCAAAACATCGCCACCTCCTGAGCGCTGCACTTCCCTGCTAAATAAACATACGTTTCGGCGCCCCGGAATGTTTCCCTTGCCCTAGAAATACTGGCCCATCCGGCGGAATTTCTCGTACCGCTTTTCGAGCAAATCCTCAGGGGATAACCGCGAAACTTCGTCGAGGCACCGCGCCAGAACGGCGTCGAGCAGCTTCGCCGCCTTGTCATGATCAAGGTGTGCTCCGCCCTCCGGCTCCGGCACGATTTCGTCCACGAGCTTCAACTCCAGCAGGTCCGGCGCCGTGATTTTGAGCGCTTCCGCCGCCGTCTCCGCCTTAGTTGCGTCCCGCCACATAATGGAAGCGCACCCCTCCGGCGAAATCACCGAGTACACGGCATTTTCCAGCATCAGCACGCGGTCGCCAATCGCCACGCCCAGCGCGCCGCCCGAACCGCCTTCTCCTGTGATAGTCACGAGAATCGGCACAGGCAGTCTGACCATCTCGCGCAGATTGCGCGCAATCGCCTCCGCCTGGCCGCGTTCCTCCGCGTCCACGCCCGGATATGCGCCCGGCGTATCGACGAATGCGAATATCGGCCGGCGGAATTTTGCCGCAAGCTGCATCGCGCGCAGCGCCTTGCGATACCCTTCAGGTTTGGCCTGCCCGAAATTCCGCATCACGCGCTGCTTCGTGTCGTGCCCTTTCTGGTGGCCGGCCACCATCGCGGGCAGGCCGTGAAACCACGCCATCCCGCACAACATCGCCGGATCGTCCGCGAATCCGCGGTCGCCATGGATTTCACTAAAGCCTTCAAATAGCCGCGGAATAAAGTCGAGGGTGTACGGCCGCTGCGCGTGGCGCGCCACCTGCAGCCGTTGCCACGCGCCCATGTGCACGTAGAATTCGTGCTTGAGCTCCGCGATTTCGCTGCGGATCCGTTCCAGCTCCTGCGAAGCCTTCTCGTCGCTTGTCGCTATCCGCGCCAGATCCTCGACCTCGCGCTCGAGCTGCTCGATCTCCCGTTTTCTCCGCTTGGGACTCAACGACTGCTCCTTGAATTTCGCGTCTAATCCTAACAAGGCACGTTGTTACTGCTGAGCGTTCTTCGTGTCATTCCGAGGAGTCCCGATGCCTTCAATCGGGACGACGAGGAATCTGCTGTTCCTCCTCAAATTTGGACCGGCCCCTAATTTCGCAGCAAATTTACCGCATCGCTCCCGCAAATCTCTCGCACTCGCTGCACGAGTTCCGGCGCCGGCTCTATCCCGCGCTCCGCTTCCAATGTGGCCATCGTACCGTCGCCAGAGACAAGATCGAATGCAACCCTGCATCGCCCTGGCCGCTCCGAAAACAGCGCCTGCAATCGATCCAGTGTTCCCGTATCCATTCCCCGCAAGTCCACTCTCACGCGAATCAAGTTCGGCGAGCGGTCCGCGATTTCATCAAGCTCCCGAATCTCAGACGCCACGAAGCGCGTCCCCACCTCTTCCACGTTCACTCGCCCTTTCACGATCAGCGGCTTCGCCGCCTTCAACAGCGTCTCGAATTTCTGAAAAGCCTCGGGGAACACCAGCATCTCGACGCCGCCCGTGCGGTCCTGCAGGTTGCAAATCGCCCATCGCGCGCCACGTCGCGAGCGCATGGCCCGCATCTGCACGACAATCCCTGCGATCGTCAGCTCCTCGCCGTTCCTGCGGCCCTCTATCGAGCCCAAATCCACCGCCCCGAAATCCTTCAGTCGTCCTGCGTGGCGGTCCATCGGATGGCCGGAGACGTAGAATCCCAGCACCGAATGTTCGCCTGCAAGTTGCTGCTCTTCGGTCCAGTCTTCTGCCTCAGGCAAGATGTTCTGCGATTCATCCGTCGGCACCGCGCCCGCTCCGCCCAGAAACAAACCCTTCTGTCCCACCGCCCTCTGGTGTTCGACTTTCTGTCCGTGCGCGATTGCTCCCTCAATCGCCGCCCACATTCTTGCCCGCGAAGCGTGGAAACAATCGACCGCCCCGGCCTTTATCAAGCTCTCGAGCACTCGCCGGTTCAGGAATCGCGACTCGATCGCCGCGCAAAATCCATAGACATTCGAATAATTCCCGCGATTCCCCCTCGTTTCGCAGATTGCCTTGGCTGTGTTCTCCCCGACGTTCTTAATCGCCGCCAGTCCAAACCGGATGTCTTCGCCCACCGGCGTGAAGTACAGGCTACTCTCATTCACGTCCGGCGGCAGCACGCGCACGCCCATTCCGCGCGCCTCGTTGATGTACTTCACCACTTTCTCTGTATTGCCGGATTCCGAAGTCAGCAGCGCCGCGACAAATTCCACCGGATAATGCACCTTCAAGTACGCCGTCTGATATGCGAGCAGTGCGTACGCGCAAGAATGCGACTTGTTGAATCCGTATCCCGCGAACTCAGCCATCAAATCGAAAATTTTCTCCGCCTTCTTCGCCGGAACCTTTCGTTCGTGGCACCCTGCAAGGAATTTTTCCTTTTGCGCCGCCATTTCCTCGCGCTTCTTTTTCCCCATCGCGCGCCGCAGGATATCCGCTTCGCCGAGTGAAAATCCCGCGAGCCGGTTCGCAATCTGCATCACCTGCTCTTGATACAATATGACGCCATACGTCTCCGACAGAATCTCCTCCAGCGCCGGCAAATCGTAGGTGACTTTTTTCTTCCCGTGCTTCCGCGCGATGAAGTCGTCAATCATGCCGCCCTGGATTGGTCCCGGACGGTACAGCGCGTTCAGCGCCGTCAAATCCTCCAGCCGCTCCGGCTGATACCTCCGCAGAATCTCGCGCATCCCGTGCGATTCGAACTGGAATATTCCCGTCGTTTCGCCCCGCCCGAATATCGCGTACGTTTCCTTGTCGTCGAGCGGTAGTTCCGCAAGCTCCAACTTCTTCCCTCGGTTTTGTTCGATCATCTTCACCGCGTCGTCGAGCACGGTGAGCGTCGTCAATCCCAGGAAATCCATCTTCAGCAGCCCGATCCGCTCGAGCGCGTTCATGTCGTACTGCGTCGTTATTTCTTCCTTGTTCGACTTGTACAGCGGCACAATTTCAACAAGCGGCTGCGGCGAAATCACCACGCCCGCCGCGTGCGTGGAGGCGTGCCGCGCCAGCCCCTCAAGCCGCTGCGCCACTTCCATTAATTCCTTTACTCGCTCTTCTTTTTCGCACTGCGCCGCAAGTTGCGGCGAATCCTCGAGCGCCTCTTCCAGCGTGATGTTCAACTGGTTCGGCACGAGCTTCGCCAGCCGGTCCACTTCCCCGTACGGCATGTCCATCGCGCGTCCCACGTCCTTGATCGCCGCCTTCGCCGCCATCGTCCCAAACGTGATGATCTGCGCGACGTTCTTCTCGCCGTATTTCTGCCGCACATAATCAATTACTTCCCCGCGTCGCCGCATGCAGAAGTCAATATCAATATCGGGCATCGAGATCCGCTCGGGGTTCAGGAATCTCTCGAAGAGCAGTTCATACTGCAGCGGATCCACGTCTGTGATCCGCAGCGCATAACTCACCAGACTCCCGGCCGCTGAACCGCGCCCGGGCCCAACGGGCACTCCCTGCGCCCTCGCATAACGGATGAAATCCCAGACAATCAAGAAGTAGCCCGCAAACTTCATCTTCTTGATCATTTCAATCTCATCTGACAGCCGCTTCTCGTAAACGCTCATCGGCTGCCTCAACCGCCCTCCCTTCGCCTCGCGCTCCAGTTGCCGCGCGCGTTCCGCAAATCCCTCGCGTGCGGCGTGTTCAAAATACGATTCCGCCGTGTATCCCTCCGGTACCTGAAACACGGGAAAGGGATTCTGCACGCGCTCGATCTTCACCTGGCAGCGCTCGGCAATCGCCACCGTTCGCGACAGCGCGTCCGGCAATTCCTTGAACACCTGCGCCATCTCTTCCGCCGTCTTGAAATAGAACTGGTCCGTCGCGAATTTCATCCGGTTCGGCTCGCTCATCGTTTTGCCGGTCTGGATGCACAGCAGGACCTCCTGCGCGTGCGCGTCCGCGTGCGTCAGGTAATGGCAATCATTCGTCGCCACCAGCGGAATGCCAGTCTCCTTCGCCAGCCGCACCAAGTCGCGGTTCACTCGCTTCTCGACGTCCAGCCCCTGGTCCTGCACTTCAATGAAGAAGTTTTGCTTCCCAAAAATCTCCTGCATCCGGTAAGCGGAACTTTTCGCCCTCTCGTAACGCTCCTCGAGCACGTGCTCCGTCACCTCGCCGCGCAGGCACGCGGAAAGTGCAATCAATCCGCGGCTGTGCTTCGCGAGCAGCTCGTGGTCAATTCGTGGCTTGTAATAGAATCCGTCGAGAAATCCCGTCGAAACCAGCTTGATCAGGTTCCGGTAGCCTTCATCGTTCTCGCAGAGTAGCACCAGGTGATTCGCCCGCTCCGCGTCCGCACCTCTATCCTTGTGGCTTCCGGGCGCGACATACACTTCGCACCCGATAATCGGCTTCACGCCTCGCGTCGTCGCTTCGTGGAAAAAATTCGCCGCTGCGAACAGGTTCCCATGGTCCGTCACGGCCACCGCGGGCATTTTCCGGCGCGCCGCCTCGGCGGTCAGTTCGCCGATTTCGCACGCCCCGTCCAGGAGAGAGAAATCCGTGTGCAGATGAAGGTGGACAAATTCCGGTGAGCCCATGCCGCTCGTATTTTAGTCCCCTGCGCTGAATTTGACTATCGCCGTTCGCGCGTCAAATTCGCCGCCCTTCTTAACGTCGCGCTTTCTTCTTCGCTTTCACTGGCGCTCGATGCGGCCTCGCCTTCACTTTACGTGTCGAAGCAGCATGTTTCCTCGGCGCCGCGCCCTTCGTGGGCTCCGGTGGCTTCTTCCCCGTCTTCCCAGCCTTCCCATGTCCCGCCGAAAGCGCTGGCGCGCCCTTCCCTGCCGAAGCCGCTGCAGCCGCGGCTTCTTCCGCGTGCTTCTGCTTCGCCGCCTCCAGGATTTTTCCTTTCTTCTTTTTCTTCTCTTCTTTCGGCTTCTTCTTCGGCTCTTCCTTGATGCCCGCGAACCGCTTCAGCAGCTTCGTCACGTCCTCCGGAGTCTTCCCGCGCCCGCGAAGCTGCGCATCGAACAATTGCTCCAGAATCTTGTCGAACTTCGGCCCGCGCGCCACTCCTAGGCTGTCCAGCTGCGCCACGGGCAAACTCGCCCGTAGCGGCCGCCATTTGTTCAAGTAATTCCGTATCTTGCTTCCCGCCGTCGCATTCTTGAACTCCGCGTCCACGAACGCGAGCATTTCCGTCGGCGTCTTCGAAATCACTTCGTACGCCTCCCGCGCCGTCTTCGTCTTGCTTCCGCGCAAAATCTGCAGCAGTTTTTTCCCTTCCGCTTCAAGGCGCAGCACCTGCTCCTCGATTCTCGCCGGGACTGCCAGATTCCGCAGCGTCGCCGCCACTTCCCGCTGCTTCAGCTTCCCAAGGATGTAATACATCGCCGGAATCATCTGCCTCACGCGCAATCCGACCGACGTAAACGCCTCGCGCGCCTTCGCCAGCTTCGCCAGTCCCTCGTAGTCCGCGCGCCGCCTTTGCAGCTTGGGATGAAAGAGTCCCAGCATCCCCTTCGCGTCCCAGAGTTTCAGCACCGCCGTGGGATTTTCCTCGCGCGCCAGGTCCACCAACTCACGCCCCAGTTCGCGCCGCTCGATCGTTTCGTGCAAACCGCGCTCCATTGCCAGCGCGAACCATTCCTCTGTCCGCGATTCGAGCTTGAATCCCATCCGTGCGCAGAATCGCAGCGCACGCACCAGTCGTATCGGCTGGTTCGTGAACGCGTGAATCGAAAGCGCGCGGACCTCGTGCCGCTCCATGTCCGCCAGCCCGTTCGTCGGATCGAGCAGCAGCCCGCGCGACGCCAGGTTCAGCGAAATCGCCACCGCGTTGATTGCGAAATCGCGCCTTCGCAAATCTTCCATCACGGTGGACCATCGCATCTCCGGCTTCGCGCCCGGCCGCGCGTAGTATTCGTCCCGCGCCGCCGAAATCGAGCCGTCCGCGTCGCCCGCGAAAATCAATTCGTAATGCCGCAGCCGCTCGTCCGCGTGAACGATCTTCGCGCCGCCTTTTTCGAGCTCGCTCACCATCCGTGCGGGATTCCCCTCGACGGTGAAATCCAGGTCCCGCAGCGGCATCCCCGAAATCAAGTCGCGCACCGCCCCGCCGGTCAGATAAATGTTCGACTCCTGCGCCCGCGCCAGCTCCTGCACGCGCAGCAGCGCTGCGCGCTGCTCCGGTGACAGTCGGCTCTCCAATAAGAACATGTAGTCTGGCATGAACTCTTCCGCCTCCTCAGTGCGGCGCCGCTGCCGGCCCCGCGCAGCCCGCCGCTCCGCCGTTCGCCTTCAGGCGCGCGGGTGGTGCTGCTTGTACACTTGTTTCAGCCGGTCCTTCACGACGTGCGTGTAAATTTGCGTGGTGGAAATGTCCGCGTGGCCGAGCATCAGCTGGACCGAGCGCAGATCCGCGCCGCCTTCCAGCAAATGGGTCGCGAAACTGTGACGCAGCATATGCGGCTTCAGTTTCACCCGCAGCCCGGCCTTTCTTCCGTAATCCGAAAGCTTTCTCCAGAATCCCATGCGCCCGATTTGTCCGCCGTGCCGGTTCAGAAATACGTACGGCGATTCCCCGTTCCCCAGCAGCATCGGCCTCGCCCGCTGCGCGTAATCCTCCACGGTCGCGATCGCCGATTTCCCCATCGGCACCAGCCTTTCCTTGTTTCCCTTCCCGATGCACCGCAGGCATCCCGATTCCATCTGCAAGTCGCCCAGTTTTAGGCTTACCAGTTCCGACACCCGCAGTCCCGTCGAGTACAGCAGCTCGATCATCGCCCGGTCGCGCAGTCCCAGCGCTGTCGTCGTGTCTGGCTGCAGGATCAGCCGGTCAATTTCGTCCACGCTCAAGTGCGTCGGCAGCCGCATCCGGAATTTCGGCGCCTCCACGTTGATCGCCGGATCCTCCTTGATGATCTGCTCCGTCAGCAGGTACCGGTAGAAATTCCGCAGCGTGACCAGATGCCTCGCCACCGACCGGCTGTCCAGCTTGGCATGATAGAGTTCGCGCAAATAATCCACGATGTCCGTTCGGCTGACTTCGTCGACCTTCCGCCGTTGCTTTGTCGCGAATTCTTCGAATCGCTTCAGGTCGCGCCCGTAGGCCAAGCGGGTGTTTTCCGCAAGCCCCTTCTCCACGCGCACATAGTTCAAATATTGCTGGATCAGTCCTTCCATTGCTTGTCCCTTGGCTCGTTATGCTGCCGCATCTGCCCTCCGCAGCACGCTCCTCAATTCGCCCAGCTCCTCGCATCGGAACAGCCACGCCAGCGCCAGGTACAATCCCGCTGCCCCGGCGATTCCCGCTCCCATCATCGCTGCCCGCGAAACAAAATGCGTTTGCCCTGCGAATCCAGAGAGCCTCAGAAACGCCACGCATCCGATCCCCATCAACGCCGCTGCTCCCGCGATACGCCCCAGCGACGCCATCACGCGCCGGAAGCCCAGCCGTCCGAACCGCTGCCGGAAAATCCAGAGCAGCGCGAAGAAATTTACGTACCCGGCGATTGAAGTCGCCAGCGCCGGGCTCCCGTTGTAAAATACGCGGAAAAACAGAATCAGAAAGATGGAATTCAGCGCGATATTCGCTCCCAGCGCCCACGCCCCTACGATTACGGGTGTCTTCGTGTCCTCCGCCGAATAAAAAAGCGGCACCACCAGCTTCACTCCCGCGAACGCTGGCAGCCCCAGCGCATAAAACAGCAGCGCCCTCGCCGTCAGTGAAGTGGATTCTGCCGCGAACTGTCCGTGCTGGAACAATACCTGAATGATCGGCTCGCGCAGCAGAATCAGCCCCACGGCCGCCGGAATCGTGATGAACGAAACGAGCCGCAGCGAAAACGTGAACGTCTTCTTCATTTCGTCATATTTCTTCGCCACCGCCTGCTTCGACATCATCGGCAGAATCACCGTCGACACCGCGATCGCATAGCTCCCCAGCACCAGCTCCATCACGCGGTCAGCCACGTACAGCGAAGTGATGCTCCCTCGCGGCATTCGCGCCGCCGTCGCGAAAATCGTGTCCACGAAGAAATTCACCTGGTAAATCCCGATCCCGAAAAACCCCGGCACCATCAGTTTGGCGACGCGCCGCACCCCCGGATCGCTGAACGACAGCCCAAAATCGAAATGCATCCCATGTCGTACGAGCGCCGGCACTTGCACCGCCAGTTGCAATATTCCGCCTGCCAGAATCCCCACCGCAATCGCCACCGCCGGGCTTCGGTACGGCTCCGCTGCCCATTTCATGATCGGTTTGTAGAGCGCCCCGGTCGTAAACGCGATAATCGCTAAATTGAACAGGATCGGAGTTGAAGCCGGTAGCCCGAACACGTGCAGCGAATTCAGAATCGCCATCGCCAGCGCGGCTAGCGCGATGAACAGGACGTACGGGAAAATGATCCGGGTCAGATAAACCGCAAACTCCCACTGCCCCTGCCCTCCGCTGAAGAGCGTGAATATGTAGACCAGCCATTTCGCGCCTAGCACGCCCAAAACGGCGACGCCACCCGCCACCACCGCCAGCGTCCAGAAAACCCGGTTCGCGAATCGCCACGCCGCCTGCCTGTCCTCTCCCGCCAGATACCTGGCAAAAATGGGAATAAACGAGGCCGATAGCGACCCCTCTGCCACCATCCTTCTGAAAAGATTGGGGATACGGAATGCCAGGACAAATGCGTCTGCCGCATGCGAAGTCCCCAGTAGGAGCGTTATCCGCTGGTCCCGGAAATACCCGCAAATCCGGCTGATAAGGGTTACGAAGGTGATGACGGAGGCGGACTTCAGAATCTGCCTGTGTTCGGTCAATCGGCAGCGGCTCCGTTCCTAACCCATTTGTTAACAATAACTTGGGAATAACCGAACGCAACAATAACACATGCTAAGCCGTTTCGCAAATGATTTCCTGCACTTCCTCCCTTCCTCTGGACGTAGACCGTTTGTCATCACTGCGATCCGAACCGAGTCGGACGTTCCATACCCCGTCTCGCACGCGATCTTTCACTCTCTAACGGGTCGCGGGACACGCGTCGCGGACCACGCGCTGCACTGCACCCTCGAATTTCACGCCTAACTTGCTGTTTTTAGGCCGCTTATCATTTCCCACCCCGGTTGACACTTTTTTGACTTGGACGATTTTCTGATGATTATAAAGGATTTAACATTTTTCTTGACACCCGTGGTATAATTATCTGGTAACCTCGAAAGTTGTGCCCACGTCCCCTTCAACCCTGCCCTCGAAGTCGATTTCGTGGATTTGCCTGCCTGGACTTGCTACTTTCTGAATTTGCTTCGGCCATCCGAGCGTCCGTCTTCGCGCCTGCCGCGCAGAGTCCTTTTCACCCGCCTCCTTCAGGAGTAATGTATGGTCGGCCAGAAACATCTAGCGCCGCAGCCCTTGAAGGTTTGACCTTGCCTCGCAAACCGAACCCAGCCTCGACTCATAAGAAGGCCGTCGTCCTCCTCGCCGACGGAAGCCGCGTCCTCGGCTATCTGAATCCCAGCGGCCTGGGACGCACTGAGGCCGCCGAACTGCTTTCCCGCGACGGCGAATTTCAGTCCGTCGCCCTCGACAAAATAAAGTCCATCTACTTCGTCAAGGAGTTCACCGAGCCTTTCGAACCCGCTCGCAAGTCCTTTTTCAGCCGCCCCAAGCTCGATGGCCTATGGGTTCGCCTCCGTTTCCGCGACCATGATTCGCTCGAAGGGATCGTCGCCAATGATCTCCTCGACCTTCTCGACCACGGCGTCCGCCTCACGCCGCCCGATCTCAATGGCAACACGCTCTGGCTCTTCATCCCTCGCGCCGCGCTCGCGGAAATCAAAGTCCTCGGCGTCGTGGGCATCGCCCGCCGTCAACCAACTCGCGCCGCATCTTCCGCCCAGCCCAAGCTCTTTGAAGATGAATAAGACTTCGCGCCGCCTGCGTTGTCGCTGCTGTCTTTTCGCGCTTAGCCTGCCTCTCGTGGCTGCTTCATCGTCAGCCGCCACGCTCAAGCAAGTCGCCGTCATCGAGCTTCCCGGCCCGCGCGGCGAACATTTCGATCACCTCTCCATCGACTACGCGGACCATTACCTCTTCTCCGCGCACACCGGGCCCGGCATCCTCTACGTCATAGATCTCAAGACAAACCATCTCGTCGCCGCAATCCGCGGTCTTCCGGGCATCACGGCCCCGATTTACGTTCCCGGCCTGAAAAAGATTGACGCGTGCGACTGGGGCGAGAATAAAGTCGCAGTCATCGATCTGAAGACCATGAAAGTCATCAAGCGCCTCCCCGCGGGCCGGAAGCCCAACGGCGGCGCTTACGCCGAACCATTCGGCAAGGTCTATATCTCCGACACTCTCGGCAAGCAGCTCAGCGTCATCGACGCGAGCACCGACTCAATCATCAAAACTTTGCGCTTCAACAGCGAAACCGGCATGGTGCAATATGACTCCGCCAGCAAAAAAGTATTCGTCAATCTTCGCAGCACAGACAAGGTCGCGGAAATCGATCCCGCCACCGATTCCGTCGTCGCGCAATATTCCGTCGGTCGCTGCGATTTCAATCATGGCCTCGCTCTCGATCCCCAGTCTCGCCGCGCGTTTCTTCTCTGCGTCGGCAATAATCTCTTCACGGTCTTCGCCCTCGATTCGCACCGCCCCGTCGCCTATATCCCCCTTCCCGAAGGGGCCGACGACGTCGACTTCGATCCCGCGCTCCGCCGCGTTTACGTCACCTGCGAATGCGGCGCCATTTCTGTCATCGAGGAAGTCGACGCCAATCACTTCCGCAAGCTCGAGGATTTCCCCGTTCCGCCCGGCGTCCACACGCTCGTCGTGGACACGACGACGCATCTCCTCTACGCTCCCGAGGCCGACGACCGCGGCCGCCCCGTCAGCCGCATCCTCGTCTTCGCACCTGTGCCATAATCCTTCTTCGCGTCGCGCCGAAGCACAAGGAGTCCTCATGCTGAAAAAATTGTCACCGCTGGCGATCCTGTTCACTCTCGCCGCTCTTCCCTGCTCCGCGCAGCAATCCGCACCTCTGCGCCTGCTTCACGCCACCACGCTCCCGGGCGTCCAGGGACGCATCGATCATTTCGACGTGGACGTCTCCGGCCAGCGCCTCTTCATGTCCGCTCTCGGCAACAACACGCTCGAAGTCTTCGATCTTCGTGCCGACAAGCTCATCCACACGATTCCCGGCCTTCGCGAGCCTCAAGGCGTCACCTACGCGCCCGATTCGCATCTCATCTTCGTCGCCAATGGCGACGACGGCACAGTCCGCATCTTCGACGGCGCAACCTACGCCTTGCTGAAAACTCTCCACTTCTCCACCGACGCCGACGACACGCGCTACGACGCTGCCACCAAGCAGGTCATCGTCGGCTATGGCGACGAGAAAGACGCTGGCCTCGCCATCCTCGACTCCGCCACGGGCAATCTCGTGAGCGCCATCAAGCTCCCCGCGCATCCCGAATCTTTTCAGCTCGAATCCTCCGGCCCCCGCGTTTTCATCAACATTCCCGACGCTGGCAACATCGTCGCCGTCGCCGATCGCAACGAAAAGAAAATCGTCGCCTCCTGGCCGCTCGTCGGCGCGCAGGATAATTTCCCCATGGCTCTCGACGACGCTAATCATCGCCTCTTCATCGGCTGCCGCACTCCCGCCGAAGTGCTCGTCCTCGACGCCGCCTCCGGAAAAATTCTCGCTCGCGTCCCCAGCGTCACGCACGCCGACGATCTCTGGTACGACGCCGCTCACAAGCGCGTCTACGTCTCCGGCGGCGGAGGTTCCATCACCGTCATCGCCCAGCGCGACGCGGATCATTACGCGCGCATCGCCGACATCAAAACTCTCCCGGGCGCGCGCACTTCCATCCTCGTCCCCGAACTCAATCGCTTTTATCTCGGCGTCTGGGGACGCCCTCCCTCCCAGCCCGCCCAGCTCCGCACCTACGAACCTATCCCGTAGTTATAGTTCTTATTCTTTGTTGCTATCTCGAGGAACTCGCTTGGGCGAGCCACCATCGATCTGCTGGTCGCGCTATCGTTATCGCCGTGACGCGGAAGCACCGGTCGCTTTTGGATCGTGCCGAAGGATCTGCTGTCCGCATTTGCTTTTGTGGCGGCAGACTCACGCCGCCACCTTGGAGAAGTGCGCGGTTTGTGCGTCCCGACGCTCTTTGTCGGGGCGGCGGCATCCCGCCGCTTTGCTTTTCCTCGGCGTCCAAGCGGTCACCCATGTCATCTTGGGCCGATTCTGATTGGCCCGCGCGACGCCCCGCGTCGCGAGCAGTCGCCGTTGCAGTCGCAGCTTTACCCTGCCACACGTAATAGCCGCCCAAGCCTCGCTCTACCGGCCAAGAAAATTAAGAAATCGAAAAAAGGAGAACACCAATGTCACGACACGCAGAAAAAGCACCAGCAACAACAGAAGTCCGCGCCGAGCGCACCAAATCGCAGAAAGGCCTCCCAGGTCAGCGGCAAATGGGGCCTCCCGAGTCTGCGGCTAGCGGAGCTCGGGGGATCGGTGAGCCTGGGAGATCAGACGCGGCACTCTTACCGCGTCATGCCGCCAAATGCCGCATCTGCAACCACCCCGACCGCCACGCCATCGAATTCGATTTCCTCAACTGGCGCAATCCCGCCGACCTGGCCCGCAGCTACAATCTGCGCGATATCACGACCATCTATCGCCACGCTCACGCCACCGGCCTCTTCTCCAAACGCCGCCTCAATCTCCGCTTCGCCCTCGAACGCATCGTCGAGCGGGTCAATGAAGTCCCCGTCACGGCCACCGCCGTCATCCGCGCCGCCCGCGCCCTCACGCGCATCAACGACGCCGGCGAATGGATCGACCCTCCGGCGCGTTTCATCGTCACACACGTCAATGGCGAAGAGTCCGTCCAGCCGGAACGCCCCAAACCATCGAAAATAGACGCAGTTGTCAAATCGCGTCCCGCACCCGCGTTTGACGCCGCCTTGCTTGACGAACCCTCGCTCGCCGCCGAATCCTGCGGTGAAATGCCCAAACTTCCGCATGACGCTCCGCGGGAAATCGTCCTGACCCTCGAACCCGAATTGCAAAAAGCCAGGATCGCCCGCTGGGAAGCCATCGAGGCCGATCGCAAAGCCCGCGCCGAGCAATCCGCCGCCTTCATCGAGCGAATGAGGCAGGAATCCGACGCCAGGCTGGCAGCCTCGCAGGGCGCCCCTGGCCCCGAGGAACCCGCCGCGCTGTCTGGCCACGAGCCTCGCCCCTCCCCGCCAGCCACCAATGCCAAGCCCAAAAACTCCAGCCCGTTGATCGCAAATGAAACGCACAGTCGCGGAAAGTCAAATGATAGAAAACTCAGCCACTTGCAAAATCCTGATCGCAAATGAAATTCATTCTCGATTTGTTGTACATTCGCTCTCGCCCGGCGGCCCGCAGTCGGCCCGCCATCGGCGGAGAAAAACCATGAACCTTGCGGACATAGCGGCGCGGCTGAAGTGTGACTTCGAAGGCGACGCGGCCCTCGAAATCTCGGGCGTCGCCGGAATTGAGGAGGCGCAGCCCGGCCAGCTCACTTTCCTCTCGAATCGTCGCTACCGCCCGCTGGTTGCGCAGACGCGCGCCTCGGCCATCATCGTCTCGCGCAAGGACGCGGACATTTCCCTGCCCCGCATCCTCGCCGACGATCCCTATCTCGCCTTCGCGCATGCCGTGGATTTGTTTTACTCGCCGCCGCGCTACGCCCCGGGCATCCATTCGACCGCCGTCATTTCCAGTTCCGCGAAGATCGGCCCCGGCGCGCACATCGGCCCGCATTGCTTTGTAGATGACGACGCCGCCATCGGCGCGAACGCCGTGCTTCACAGTTTCGTTTCGATTTATCGCGGCGCGCGCATCGGCGACGATTTCTTCGCGCACAGTCATGTGGCCGTCCGCGAATTCTGCCGCATCGGCGATCGCGTGATTTTGCAGAACGGCGTCGTAGTCGGCGGCGACGGCTTCGGCTTTGCCCGCCGCCCCGACGGCAGTTGGCACAAAATCCAGCAGTCCGGCGTCACCAGCATCGGCGACGACGTCGAAATCCAGGCCAATAGCGTAATCGACCGCGCCACCGTCGGCGAGACGCGCATCTCCCGCGGCGCCAAAATTGACAATCTCGTTCAAGTCGGCCACGCCTGCAAAATCGGCGAGGATTCGCTCCTCTGCGCGCAAGTTGGCCTCGCCGGCTCGACGGTCGTCGGCAATCGCTGTGTCCTCGCCGGCCAGTCCGCCTCCGCGGGCCACCTCCACATGCACGATGGCGCCACGCTCACCGCGCAGAGCGCCGTACATCACGATATTCCCGCGGGCGAGACGTATTCCGGTTCTCCGGGGATGGAAAACAAGACGTGGCTGCGCTGCGTCGCGATTTACAATCACTTGCCCGAATTGCAGAAAACGGTGAGGGATCTCGAAGCGGAAGTCAGCCGCCTGCGCGAGGCCCGCAAAGCGTAGAAATTATTTTCAATTTTCGCGGCCCGCTGGGCGCATCTCTTCCGGCAGCAGCGCCTCCACCGCGTCATGGACGCGCGCCATCAATTCGTCGCGCCGCTCCATCGTGTACGCGGCGCCGTCAATTGCCTTGCCGAACCGCAGCGTGATTTCCCCCGGTCGCACCGCGAGTTTGCCCTTGGCCATCAGCTCGCGGCTGCCGAGCACCGCGACGGGCACAACCGGCACGCCCGCCTGAATCGCCAGCACGAATGTCCCTTTTTTGAACGCGCGCAGCCGCCCGTCCGCGCTCCGCGTGCCTTCGGGGAAGACGACGAACGAGATCCCCAGCTTCATAACTTCGCGCGCGCGGTCCATGCTCCCGATCGCCGCCTCGCGGTCCGAGCGGTCCACTGGCACGATGCTCGCCAGCCGCATCGCCGTCGCCACCACGGGAAGATTAAACACTTCCTTCTTCGCCAGGAATGAAATTCGCCGCGGTATCCCGACGAGCGCCGCGGGCGGATCGAGCGCGCTCACGTGATTCCCCGCGAAGATGCAGACGCCCGCCGGAACGTTTTCCGTGCCCTCGGATTTCACGCGCACGCCGATGATGGCCAGCGTCCCGCGGATGCACAGCGTCCCCGCGTTGTAGAGAAAATTGCTCGCGTTCGTCAGCGCCGCGTACGCGATCACCGGGAGGCCCACGATGATGACGTAGAGAACCAGAAACACAATTCCGAGCAATGTGCGGATCATCTGGCGGGATTTCTCATCGGGACTTGCCGGCCGCGCTGCGATGTTCAATGGACTCGGCGAGACGCGTGCACAGCCCGTCGAAGCTGCCATTCGACATCACGAGCACGAGATCCCCGGACGTAAGCTGCGGCGACAGATACTCGGCAATCTCCGCAGCTGAGCCGAGAGCCTCTCCGCGCTTCCCCGTGGCGCGAACCGCTTCCGCAACGGCTCGCGGGTCCATCCGCTCTTCGTCCGTCAGCAGTTGCGGGCGATTCACCGGCCCCAGCACGGCTCCGTCAGCCATCGCCAGCGCGTCGGCCAGGTCGCGCTGAAGAATATTCCGCCGCATCGTATTGGAACGCGGCTCGAAAGCAACCCACAGCCGTCGCCCGGGCCAGCGCGAACGCGCCGCTTCAATCGTCGCGCGAATCGCGGTCGGATGATGCGCGAAATCCTCCACGATTGTAATGCCGTTCGTTTCGCCTTTGATTTCGAGCCGCCGCCGCACGCCCTGGAATTTCTCGAGCGCCATCTCGATCGCTTCGCATTCCACGGCGTGATGAAACGAAATCGCGACGCACGCCAGCGCGTTCATCACGTTGTGCCGCCCAACGAGCGGCATCCGCACGCGCGCCACTTCTTCGCGGTGATAAATCACGCGGAAATGCGTCATCCCGTCGCGCCACTCGATGTCGCCGGCGTGCCAGTCCATTTCCGGCGTCAGTCCATAGCGTTCGACGGCGCAAAACGCCTTTGCCGTGCACGCCACGAGCTTCGCTGCTTCGCCCCAGACAAGAATTCGCCCTCGCCGCGGCACCAGATTCACCAGCCGCTGGAATTGCAGCTCGATCGCCGCGAGGTCCGGGTAGATATCCGCGTGATCGAATTCGAGCGACGTCAGAATCAGCTCGTCGGGATGATAGTGGAGGAATTTTGGCGCCTTATCAAAGTACGCGCTGTCGTATTCGTCGCCTTCGATGATGAAATCCTCGCCGCCGCCGAGTCCGTAGCTGCGGTCGCCGAAATTCGGCACGACGCCGCCAATCAGGAAATTCGGCCGCCGGTTCGCGGCGTGAAAAATCCACGAAAGCATCGCCGTCGTCGTCGTTTTTCCGTGCGTGCCCGCGATGACAATGCAATTGTGGCCCAGCAGAAAATAATTCTCGATGATCTGCGGCATCGAGCAGTACGGAATTTTCTCGTCGAGTACGGCTTCAAGCTCGGGATTGCCGCGCGAAATCGCATTTCCGACGACTACGAGATCCGGCGTCGGCCTCAAATTCTCCGCGCGATACCCGTTCTTCCATGGTATGCCGAGCGATGTCAGGAGCGTCGAAGCGGGCGGATAGACGCCCGTGTCCGAACCAGTCACCGTGTAGCCGCGTTCCTTCAGCATCCCTGCGACCGGCGCCATCGCCGCCCCGCCGATCCCGAGCAGATGAATGTGTCCAGTTTTTGTTTTCAGTTGTGTTTGGATGATTTCCCCCGGTTCGATTGGAGATCGCGTCCGCGGCCCAGCGCGCCGCTGCACGCCGGCTCGAGAATTTCCAGCCGCCCGCTTCCCTGCGCGACCAGCCGCGCCTTCACACCGAGCGGCACCGTCAGCATCGCGCGAGAAGAGTGGCCGACGGGCGCGCCCCAAACGACGGGAATTTTGAGCGGCCCGATGATGCGCTCAAAAACCTCGCGCACAGTCGGACTTCCCTGCGGCGTATCGCACTCGGGAAATTCGCCGAGCAGCATCCCGCGGACTCCTTTGAGCTTCCCGGCCTGCCGCAGATGCACTAGCGCGCGGTCCACCTGATACGGCTTCATCGCGCGGTCTTCGAGCAGCAAAATTATGCCTCCGGTCTGGATTTCCCACGGCGTGCCGAGCGTGGCTTCGACGAGCGTCAGGCAGCCTCCGAGAATCGTGCCCGTCGCTGCGCCGAAAATCAGTGTCTCGCCGCGCAGGTCGAGCGTCCAGCCGTGGCTCGTCTGCGTCAGCGCCTGCAAAAACGATTCGCGGTCATAACCCATCGCCGAATCGGCGCCGCCTTCGAGCCCCGCCGCTGCCATCGGCCCGTAAAAACTCACCCAGCGCTTCTTGCGCCACAGGAAAAGTTGCAGCAGCGTGATGTCGCTGTATCCGATCAGCGCTTTCGGCGATTTCAGCCGCCTCGGCTCCACTTGCTCGAGTAGATATCCGGCGCCGTAGCCGCCGCGCGCGCAAATCACTGCGGCCGATTCTGAGTCCTCGAACGCCGCCTGGAATTTCGCCGACCGCTCTTCGGCGGAGCCGGCGAAATATCCCTGACGCGCCAGCACGCGCGGGTCCCACTTCGGGATATACCCCAGCCGCTCGAGTTCCGCGCAGCCGTTGCGCAAGATCGCCTCTTCCACCGGGCTGGCCGGAGCGATGACGCGCACGGTATCTCCCGGCTCAAGCGCCGGCGGCTTGACGGCTGTGGCCATGTCCCGCAAAAGAGGATAGGAAAATTACGCAGTCGAGTCCAGACAGCAAAATGCGAGAGCGTCCGATGAGTTCATGTTTGACTTACGCGTCGCGCTGGAAGTCGGTGGGGAGGGACTCGCAGCGGGCCGGGAGTTCGCTCAAGCGCCGCATCATTTCTTGTTCCTGGGGCTGCGTGACGTCCACGTCGAACTCCATAATGGATTCGGCGCCGAAGCGGCGAAGCTCGGAGTGCTGGATAGTCGCTTTCATGTCTTCAAATATCTGACGCGCTTGCTTGATAATGGGATCAGCATTCTCGGCAGTCAGACGAAATGTAATCAGCCGTGTCTTCAATCCGAAATGACCCTCGGCCCAGCCGACTGCCGCGAGCGCGACGAGAACCAGGGCCGTGCCGAAAGCGGCGGTGATGTACATCCCGTCGCCCACGGCCATGCCGATTGCCGCGACAGCCCAGACCATTGCCGCCGTCGTCAGGCCAACGACGTTCCCGCGTTCGCGCAAAATCACGCCCGCGCCGATGAACCCGATGCCTGCGATGATTTGCGCCGCGATTCGCGTGTGGTCATCTTCTGGATGCGTCGCGGCATGAACCGAGATGATCATGAAAAAAGCCGCGCCCATGCAGATGAGCATGCTGGTGCGTATTCCGGCGGCTTTGCGATGGACGGTACGCTCAAATCCAACCAGGCCGCCGAGCACACACGAAAGCAGGAGCTTTCCCGCAATTTCGTAACTGAGGTCGACGGACATTATCGGCGTTGTTGGATTCGCAGCATTCTACTACAAGCGAATATGCGTCAGCCGCACAAGCTCTCGCGCGCGGGCGTCCACTTCCTTGCGCGTAAGGTTTTTCAGGCGCTCGACGCCAAGGCGCTCGACGGCGTAGCTGCCCATCACAGCGCCATAAACCATCGCCCGGCGAATGGAATTGTGCGTGGCGTGCCCGTGGTCCGCCAGCGCTCCCATGAATCCGCCGGCGAAGCTGTCGCCCGCGCCGGTGGGGTCGTGGACTTCCTCGAGCGGATACGCGGGAACGGCGAGAATGGAGCCGTCGTGGAATAGCATCGAGCCGTATTCGCCGCGCTTGATGACGGCAGTCTTCGGTCCCATGCGGAGAACCGCCTTCGCCGCGCGCGACAGGTTATTTTCGCCGGAGAGTTGATAGGCCTCTTCGTCGTTGATCAGCAGCGCATCAATCAGTTTCAGCGTCTTGCGCAACTCCTCCGGCGTCCGTTCGATCCAGTAATTCATTGTGTCGAGCGCGACGAGCTTCGGCCGCCGTTTCATTTGCTCCAGGACGCGCCGCTGCAACGATGGATCTATATTCCCGAGAAAAACGAACTTCGAATCGCGGTACGCCGCGGGCAGCTTCGGTTGAAACTCGGCGAATACGTTCAATTCCGTAAGCAGCGTCTCGCGGCTGCGCAGATCCTTGCTGTAGCGTCCGGCCCAGAAGAAAGTTTTCCCGCGCGCGCGTTCGAGTCCGGCGAGATCCACCTTGCGCGATTTCAGTACGTTCTCGTCTTCGTGGCTGAAATCGTCGCCGACCACGCCCACCAGCCTCACCGGCGCGAGCAGGCTCGCCGCCAGCGAAAAATACGTCGCCGCGCCTCCGAGCGTGCGCTCCGTCTTGCCGAACGGCGTTTCGATTCCATCGAACGCAACCGAGCCCACCACGAGCAACGACATTATGTGATTTCTCCTCGATTCGATTTGGCCGTGAGTCAGGAAATATATTTGCCTTACGAAATGTACTTGCTAATGATGGGCGCGAGCCGCTTCTTCGTCGCCGCGGGAATCAGCTTGCGGTCCGTCAGCATCGCGTGAGCCAGCGCCGCTCCGCATTTGCAGGCGCGCGCCGCGGGCAGGTTCCGCAGCGCCTCGCGAATCACTTTCTGCACGTTTTCCGCGTTGCGATTCAGGTTCGCGATGATGTCCGGCACGGTCACGGTGTCGTGCCCCGGGTGCCAGCAGTCGTAGTCCGTGATCATCGCCACGGTCGCGTAACAGATTTCCGCCTCGCGCGCCAGCTTCGCCTCCGTCAGGTTCGTCATCCCGATGACGTCGAAATGCAAATTCCGGTACGACTGTGACTCCGCGAACGTCGAAAATTGCGGCCCTTCCATGCACACGTACGTTCCGCGCGGATGCACCGTGACTCCCGCGGCCTTGCAGGCGCCCGCGAGGCATTCGACGAGTTCTCCGCATGTCGGCTTGTCGAACGCCACGTGCGCGACCAGGCCGTCGCCGAAGAAAGTGGAGACGCGTTTGCTCGTGCGGTCGAAGAATTGATCCGGCAGCAGAAAATCGAGCGGCCGCAGGTCCTCATGCAGCGAGCCGACTGCGCTGACCGACAGAATCCGCTCCACGCCCAGCGTCTTCATCGCATAAATGTTCGCGCGATAATTGATTTCACTCGGCAAGATGCGGTGCCCGCGCCCGTGCCGCGCCAGGAACGCGACGCGATGTCCTTCGAGCGTCCCGACGACGAATGCATCCGACGGCTCGCCGTACGGCGTCCGCACGCGCACTTCGCGCGGCCCGCTCAGTCCGGGCATGGTGTAGAGCCCGCTGCCGCCGATGATGCCGATGCGCGCCGTTTCAGCTTTTGTGTTCTTGGCCGTGCTTTTCTTCTGTGCCATTCTCTCCGCCGAAATGGATTTTGCGTCTGCTGCTGAATTTCAATCGATTTTGACCGGCTCGGCCTCGACGCCGCCGTCTCGTTCGTGCAGGTAAGCCGCGCGCACCTCCGTATCGTGCGCAAAGAGAGCGAGCCATCCTCCGCGCGCGATTTGCGGCAGCCATTTCTTCTTGTTTTCGAGCGTCGTGAGCGGAAAAAGGTCGAATCCCATGATCCACGCGAGAGGCAGATGCGCCGTCGTGGGCACCAGGTCCGCGAGAAAAATCGCCGTCTTTCCTCCGCCTTCCAGTCGCACGCACTGCATCGCCGGCGTGTGCCCGGGCGCGGGAAACACGGTCACGCCCGGCGCAATCTCGCGCTCGCCTTCGAGCAGCCACCACTGCCCCGCCGCCTCGATCGGCACATAATTTTCCAGAATATAACTCGCCCGGTCGCGCTCCGTGGGATTTTTTGCGTGTTCGAAATCTTTCTTCTGCACCACGTATCGCGCGTTAGGGAACGTGAGGCGCGGCTTGGCGTCGCCGATTCGCGTGTTCCAGCCGCAGTGATCGAAATGGAGGTGCGTGTTGATGACGAAATCCACCTGCTCGGGCTTCACGCCGTGCGCCGCAAGTTGCTCCGGCAGCCTCGGCCCACCGTCGATCGCGTAAATGTCGCGTCGCTTCGCGTCCCATTTGTCGCCCGCGCCGGTTTCGACGAGAATCGTCTTCCCCGCCGCGCGAATCAGCAGGCAATTCATAGCCAGCAGAATGCGATTGCGCTCGTCGGCGCGGGCTTTCTTCTCCCACATCGGCTTCGGCACCACGCCGAACATCGCGCCTCCGTCGAGCCGCAGCGTGCCGTCCGTCACCACCGTAAATTCCAAGTCGCCCAGCTTCACGAATGTCTCCTTAGACCCGCTTGTTCGATGATTTCATTCACGGCGGCATAGGGGTCTTTCTTTCGGGCCGCCACTTCCGCCGCGAGCGCATCCAGCGCGTCGCTGCCGCGCAGGCCTTCGATCGCGCGCTGCAACATTCGCTCGCGCAGCAAATTCAGCAACCGTTCGCGCCATAGCGTGATTTCACGAGGCCTGTTGCCTTTTCGCTCAGCCCCATGCGCGCGGAACCGCGCAATCTGCAGCGCCAGCTCGTCGACGCCCTTATTCTCCGTCGCGACCGTGAGCACAATCGGCGGTTTCCATCCGTCGCGCTCGGGAACAAGTTGCAATATCGCGCGAAGCTGCTGCTCGAACCGGTCCACGCCCTCGTGGTCCGCCTTGTTCACCACGAAAATGTCCGCGATTTCCATCACGCCGGCCTTCAGGCTCTGCACGTCGTCGCCCATTCCGGGAACCAGCACGACAATCGTGCAGTCCGCGAGCCGCGCAATCTCGACTTCGCCCTGGCCGACGCCGACCGTCTCGATGAGAACAAAATGTTTTCCCGCGGCGTCGAGCAGCAGCGCCGCGTCGCTCGTCGCTTGCGAAAGTCCGCCGAGCGAGCCTCGCGTCGCCATTGAACGGATGAAGACTCCGGCGTCGGACGCGTGGCCCTGCATGCGTATGCGGTCGCCCAGAATCGCCCCGCCCGTGAACGGGCTCGAGGGATCGACCGCGATGACGCCGACCGTCTCTTTTTGTGCGCGATAATGCGCGGCCATGCGATCCACTAGCGTGCTCTTGCCCGTGCCGGGCGCGCCCGTCACGCCGACAAGGAACGCCTTGCCCGTGCGCGGAAATAGCTGCCGCAGCAAATCTTCGGCCTCCGCGCTGCGGTTTTCGATCGCCGTCATCGCGCGCGAAATCGCGCGGACGTCGCCCGAGCGCACTTGCTCCGCCCACTCCTTCGTTTTTTCGGCGATACTGGGAGCTATCGGCATCAGCGCGGTCTCACGCTTTTCCCAGAAGCTGGCGCGCGATCACGAGCCGCTGGATTTCGCTGGTGCCTTCGCCAATCGTGCAGAGCTTGACGTCGCGATAGTATTTCTCCGCGGGGTAATCCTTGACGAAGCCATAGCCGCCGAAAATCTGCACCGCTTCATTGGCCACGCGTACGGCCACTTCTCCGGCAAAGAGCTTTGCCATGCTCGATTCGCGCGTGAAGCGCACGCCCTCCCCGCCTTTGCGCATCGCCCGGTCGGCGAGATACGCGCTCTCCCATACGAGCAGCCGCGCGGCCTCTATCTCAGTGGCCATGTCGGCTAGCTTGAACTGTATCGCCTGAAATTCGCTGATTGACTTGCCGAATTGCTGCCGCTGCTTCGCGTATTTCACGGCGGCTTCG
>DATEFX010000047.1:0-34647 GCA_035280405.1 Candidatus Acidiferrales bacterium
GCTCAGATACGAGTGACGAGTGGCAAATGACGAGTAAACGCCGAAGGCGAGATTCACATCGGAGATTCGGACCGTGACGATTTTGCGACGAAGACGCGAGGATGAGGAGCGGGAGCGGGAGTTGGCAGACTATCTCGCGCGAGAGACCGAAGGAAACATCGCGCGGGGGATGGCGCCGGACGAGGCGAGACGGGCAGCGCATGTCAAATTGGGGAATTCAAGGCGGATACGTGAGGAGATTTACGAGATGAACGGGATAGGTTTCCTCGAGACGCTATGGCGGGACTTGCGCTACGCATTTCGCATGCTGCGCAAGTCGCCGGGATTCACGATAGTCGCCGTGCTGACACTGGCGCTCGGCATCGGCGCGAACACGGCAATCTTTTCCGTTGTGAACGGCGTGCTCCTGAATCCGCTGCCCTATCCGCACCCGGAGCAAGTCGTAACCGCGGCTGGCTGGTTCCCGAGATATGGCGAAGGCTCGATTTCCTATCCGGATTTCCTCGATTGGGTGCGCCTGAACCACACGTTTTCCTCGTTGTCCGCGTATCGGGAGACAAGCTTCAATTTGATTGGCCAGGGCGATGCGGAGCAGATCTCCGCCAATGAAGTTTCCGCGAGCTTTTTCACGCTGCTCGGCGTGGATCCAATGCTCGGTCGTAATTTTTCCTCCATCGAAGATCAATTGGGCGGTCCGCCGGCGGTCATCCTCAGCGGCGGTTTCTGGAAAAGGAAACTCGGATCCTCGCCGGACATTATTGGCAAGACGCTGAATCTGGACGGCACGGGTTACACCGTGGTGGGCGTAATTCCGGAAAATTTCTACTTCTGTTGCGCGTCAACCGAATTTCACCTGAGTGATGTTTACGCGCCTATTGGCGCTTCGCGGGATCCGGCTGTGCGTGACCGGCGAATGACGCCGTCCATCAGGGCGGTGGGAAGAATGAAGCCGGGAGTGACGCTAGCCGAAGCGCGCCGGGATATGGAAGGCGTAGCGCGCAGCCAGGCCGCGGCATATCCGGATATCGAAAAAGACGCGGGGATTGTGGTTACGCCGCTGAAACAAGTGACGGTGCGCGATATTCGATCATTCCTTATAGTGCTGCTGGCGGCGGTGGGCTGCGTGCTGCTGATTGCCTGCGTGAACGTGGCGAATCTGCTGCTGGCGCGTTCGACGGGGCGCGCGCGCGAATTTGCCATTCGCGCCGCTCTGGGCGCAAGCCAGGGGCGCGTAGTGCGCCAGCTTTTGACCGAAAGCGTGATGCTGGCTATGGCCGGCGGGGCCCTCGGTCTGCTGCTGGCTTCGTGGGGAACGAGCGCAGCACTGGGCGCGCTGCCCAGCGCGCTGCCTCGCGCCAATGACGTGCGGGTGGATCCGCGCGTGCTGCTCTTCACGCTGGCAATATCGCTGGCCGCGGGAGTTCTGTTTGGACTCGCGCCGGCACTGCGAACTTCGTATCCTGATTTGCACGAAACACTCAAGGAAGGCGGGCGCGGCGCAAGCGGCATGCGTTACCGCACGCAGGGCATCTTCGTCATAGTCGAAATGGCGCTCGCCGTTGTGTTGCTCATTGGCGCGGGCCTTACCATTCGCTCGCTCGTTGGCCTCTGGAGCGTCCGTCCGGGCTTCGATCCGCACAACGTGCTTTCCTTCCGGGTCGGCCTTCCGCCATCGGCCGCCCGCGCCGGTGCAAACACAATTCGCGCCACGCTGCGGCAAATGACTGAGAAGATCGCGTCCGTTCCAGGCGTCAGCGCCGTTTCCGTGACGACTGGTGCAACCATACTGGATCACGAGTCGGCGTTGGTTTTTTGGCGTGAGGGCCAGCCGAAGCCTGCGTCGGAAACCGACATGCCCTTTGCGCTTTGGTATCGCGTCGGGCCGGACTACCTCAAAGTCATGAAAATTCCGCTGCTGCGCGGGCGCTTCCTCACGGCTCACGACGACGCCAATTCCGTCGGCGTCTGCGTGGTTGACGAAGAGTTCGCGCGGAAATTTTTTGCCAATGAGGATCCGATAGGGAAGCGCCTGAATTTCTCCCTCGTATACACGAAGCCGATGCAGATCGTCGGCGTGGTTGGCCACGTGAAGCACTACGGCCTGGACGAAACGGCGGCTAACTCGCCTACACTGGCACAGTTCTATATGTCGCCTTGGCAACTCCCCGACGACCAGCTCAAGACCTGGGTAATTTCCACCGCCGGCTATGTGATTCGCACACAGGGTTCGCCGGATGCCTTGGCGGGCCCCGTTCGCGATGCCCTCCGAGGATTCAACAGTGAGGCAGTTGTGTTTCGCACACACACGATGGACGACGCCATAGTGCGCTCGCTCGCTTCGCGGCGTTTCGCGATGATCCTGATGGCTGTGTTCGCCGCCCTGGCTCTGGCTCTGGCGAGCATCGGAATTTACGGCGTCATCTCCTACGTCGTTGGCCAGCGCACTCATGAAATCGGGATTCGCATGGCCCTCGGCGCGCAGCGAAGCGACGTGCTGAAAATGGTCCTCGGCCAAGCCGCTTCGCTCGCCGTAATCGGCGTGTGCATCGGCCTCGCCGCGTCCGTTGCATTGACGCGCCTGATGTCCAAAATCCTTTACGGTGTCAGCGCGACCGATCCGCTGACGTTCGCAGGTGTGGCAATCCTGCTCACGATCGTGGCGCTGATCGCGTGCTACATCCCGGCTCGGCGCGCGATGCGAGTGGATCCAATGGTGGCGCTCAGATACGAATAGCTGCGCGACCTCCTGGTGCACGCCCAGTGTCCGGTTGCGAGACGAGAATCCCCGCAAGCGGACAATTGCACTGAATCAGTCAACAATGGCGTAGTCTTTTTCAGAGAACTTCTTCAAATCAAAGCATTTGCGCGAGTTCGTTTTGCAATTTTGGGTTCTTCGCGTGCATGGAGGCAGCTACGGCGGATTCGTGCGCGGAGGAAGAGCGATGAGACATTTGCTTCAGGATGTTCGGTACGCATGGCGAATGCTCGCGAAAGCGCCCGGGTTCACGATTGTCGCTGTGCTGACTCTGGCGCTCGGCATAGGCGCGAACACGGCGATTTTCAGCGCGGTGAATCCGATTCTCTTCGAGCCTCTGCCCTACGCGCATCCTGAGCGTATCTTGATGATTTGGGGAATTTTTCAGGGCGAGCGGTCGCAGATCAGCTTTCACAATTACCGGGAACTTCTGGGACGCAACCTTACCTTCGACGCGCTGGCGATCTTCGAGCCCTGGCAGCCTGGAATGAGCGGCCGAGACGAACCGGAGCGGCTCGGTGGCCAAGCCGTGAGCTATGGCTACTTCCGCTCCCTCGGCGTCGCGCCGGCGATGGGGCGTGACTTCCGGCCGTCGGACGACGCGTTCCATGGGCCAAAGGTCGCAATTTTGAGCTATGGGCTATGGCAGCGGCGGTTTGGCGGTGATCGAGGGCTCCTTGGCCGCCAAATTACGCTGGATGGCGATCCCTACACGGTGATTGGCATCATGCCGCGAGGCTTCGACAACGTGCTCTCGCCCACGGCGGAAATTTGGTCTTCGGAAAACCAGTACGATCCCTCGCATATCACGGAAACGAACACCGGCGAATGGGGAAACCACCTGAGTGTGATCGGGCGCGTGAAGCCGGGAGTCAGTTTCGCGCAAGCCAAGGCGGACATCGAGCGAGTCGCGCAGACACCCGTGCCGGAATTTCCGCGGCCCCGCTGGGCGAATATGCATCTGGGATTCATCGTGGATTCGTTGCAACAGGACGTCACGCGAGGCGTGAGGTCCGGCTTGCTTGCGGTGCTGTGCGCCGTGATGCTTTTGTTGCTGATTGCCTGCGTGAATGTGACAAACCTGTCGCTGGCGCGCGGCGCGCAGCGGCGCGGAGAATTCGCCGTGCGCGCGGCGCTCGGCGCGGGACGCGCGCGGATGATCCGTCAACTGCTCACGGAGAGTTTGTTGCTGGCCGCGGTCGGCGGCGCGCTGGGGGTTATGGTGGCGCAATTGGGCGTAAGCGCACTGGTGGCGCTCAGCCCGACGGATTTGCCGCGCGTCGATGCGATTGGCGTGAACGGGCCAGTATTCTGGTTTGCGCTCGGGATTACGACCCTGATTGGACTCGCGGTGGGTTTGATTCCCGCGATGCACACGTCACGCAGCGATTTGCGCGAAGGGCTGCAGCACATGTCGCGGGGCACGGCGGGGAGCCATCAAAGAACGCGAAGCACGCTGGTGATCGCGGAGGTCGCTTTGGCGCTGGTGTTGCTCGTGAGCGCGGGCCTGCTCCTCCGCAGCCTGACGCGGCTGTTCGCGATCAATCCCGGATTCGATGCCGCCAATGTGCTGACGATGCAAGTGCAGATTTCCGGCCACAAGTACGATGACAGGAAGGCGGCGTATGCGTTTTATCAGCAGGCGCTCGATGGGGCGCAGCATGTTCCTGGTGCGCAATCCGCGGCGTTCACGAGCATCCTGCCACTGACGGAAGATACGGCGATTGGGCAGTACGGGGCAGAGTTTGAGAAAGACAATCTGGCGAAGCCTGTCGGTGGAGGCAAAGGCGTGTTCCGTTACGTCGTGACGCCGGAGTACCTGCAGACGATGCACATCCCGCTGCGCGAAGGCCGATTTCTCAGCAATGGCGATACTGCGGCCGCACCGTTCGCCGTTGTTATCAGTGAATCGCTCGCGAGGGAGGAATTTGGGAAGCAAGATCCGATCGGCCAGCGCATGAAGATTGGCGGCTCCCCGAACTGGCCGCTGTACACGATCGTCGGCGTCGCGGGCGACGTGAAGCAGGAGTCGCTCGCCGTGGGCGACCCCGACGCCGTGTATATCACTCCGGAGCAGTCATGGTTTGCCGATCAGGCGATGACGCTGGTGGTTCGCTCGCAGGTCAACGCCGCAGCGCTCACGCCGGCGATCAAGAAAGCCGTCTGGTCCGTCGACAAGACGCAGCCGATCGTCCGCATTGATACGATGGAGCAACTGGCTGCGAGGACGCAGGCGGAGCGCAGCTTCGTGCTGATCCTATTCGAAGCGTTCGGCATAGTGGCGCTGGCGCTCGCGGCGGTCGGGATCTATGGCGTGCTATCGGGGAGTGTCACGGAGCGGACGCGCGAAATCGGCATTCGCCTGGCGCTCGGCGCGCCTCGCGCGAATATCTTGTCGCTGATCGTGCGGCAGGGAATGATGCTGACAGTATTGGGCATTGTCGTCGGCATCGGCGGAGCGCTCGGCGCAAGCCGCGCCATTGCCTCGCAACTGTATGGCATTTCCGCGCTGGACGTCATTACGTACGCCGGCGTAGTCGTTATCCTCGGAGCCGTTTCCGTCATCGCGTGCTGGGCGCCGGCGTGGCGCGCGTCGCGCGTGGATCCGGCCATCACACTGCGCGTGGAGTAGCCTGAGTTCGCCAGCGAAATTTGACGCGCGGCCTCTAAAAGTACAATTTGCCACTCGAAGTCCGTCAAAATCCAGCTTGTCAGGGTGAACAGGCGTGCCGTAGAGTGTTCGGTTGTACGGAGATGAGCTGAAACCGCTGTGCCGCCGCGCCTGAAGCAATTCAAGAAAAGAAAAAGCCAGCCGAAGCACCCCGTGCGCCAGTCGCGCGGGAACGGCGCTGGCGCAGCGTTTGAGGACTTGGTTGCGCAACAGGCGCAGTTGCGTGCGCCAAACGGCTGTCCGTGGGACCGCGAGCAGACGCACGCGAGCCTGAAGCCGTTCCTGGTCGAGGAAGCATACGAAGTTCTCGACGCGATGGACAGCGGCGACGCGAAGAAATTCGCGGGCGAGCTCGGCGACTTGCTGTTGCAGATCGTGTTTCACGCGGAGATGGCGAAGGAAGGGGGCCGGTTCGATATCGCCGACGTGATCCGCGCGGTGCATTCGAAAATGGTGCGGCGGCATCCGCACGTATTTGGCGCGGTGAAGGCGCAGACTTCCGGGCAGGTGCTCAAGAATTGGGAGCAGATCAAGGCCGAAGAACGCGAGGCGGAATCGGGGAAGCGAAGCAAGAAGCGCGCGACGGAATCCATCCTTGAAGGAGTGCCGAAGAGCCTGCCCGCGCTGATCGAAGCGTACCAGCTATCTCGAAGGGCCGCCAATGTCGGATTTGACTGGGAGAACGTTGGCGGCGTAATGGAGAAGCTCGACGAGGAATCGCGCGAGCTGCGGCTGGCGCTCGACCGGCGAGACGACGGAAAGAACGGCGCTGACGGTAGAGTCGAAGAAGAGATGGGCGATTTGCTATTCGCGGCCGTGAATCTGGCGCTACAAGCCGGCGTGGAGCCGGAAATCGCACTGAAGCGGGCGAGCCGGAAGTTCAAGGAACGTTTTCAGTGGATGGAGAATCAGGCGAAGGAGCAAGGCCGGCGGTTTGCGGAAGTGCCGCGAGGAGAAATGGAAGAGTTATGGAACCGGTCGAAGCATCGCGCTTAGCGGTGTTCCAGCTATCAAGTTCAATGCAAGGGCCAGAAGGGGGAGCGCGGTTCGTTTGCGCGGCGTAAACGTGGATCCATCGAAAAAAACTGGGACGGCCCAAGCGAGCGCGCCCATCACGGTGCGTGACTGCGAGACGCTCGCGGAGTTCGAAGAGTGCGTGCGGATGCAGCTCATCACCTGGGGAGAAGATCTCGTTGTGCCTTCCGGGCTGTTCCGCGTCGCGCGGGAGACGGGCGGGCAGACGCTGGGCGCATTCGCGGGCGCGAAAATGGTCGGCTTCACGCTCGGGCTGGCGGGAATTCACGGGCGCACGCCGATTATTCATTCGCACATGACCGCAGTGCTGCCGGAGTTCCGCGACCGCGGAATCGGCCGCATGCTGAAACTTGCGCAGCGGAATGACGCGCTGGCGCGCGACATTCGTCTTGTGGAATGGACATTCGATCCGCTGGAACTGAAGAATGCGCACTTCAATATCAACCGCTTGGGCGCCGTGGTGAAGCGTTATATTCCGAATTGCTACGGCATCACGGAGAGTCCTCTTCATGCCGGATTGCCCACGGACCGCCTGATGGCCGAGTGGTATCTCGATTCGCCGCGCGTCGAGGCGATTCTGCGCGGAGAGGCGCCGAGGATTTCCGCGGACGCCGTGCGCATCTCGATTCCTTCGGACGTGAGCGAGCGAAAACAGAGTGATGCGGAAGCAGGCCAGCGGGTGCAAAGCGAGATGCGGCGGCAATTCTTGGCGCGAATGTCCGAAGGCTATATCGTGACGGGGCTCGAAATTGGACCGAAAGAAGCCAGCTACATCCTGGAAAAGGCCGAAAAAGTCGCGGCGCAAATCGCGACCAAATAGTTCGAGGCAAAGGCGGGGCGGATGCGAATACAGAAAGTGACGCTGCGGGAAATCCGGATGCCGCTCGTGATGCGGTTCGAGACGAGCTCGTGGGCGACGACCGATCGCCGCATCCTGCTCGTCGAGGCGCATGCGGACGGCATCAGCGGCTGGGGCGAATGTGTCGCCGGAGAAACGCCTTCCTACTCGCCGGAAACTGTAGAGACCGCGTGGCACGTCATCCGCGATTTCCTTTGGCGGGAGATTCGCGGCAAGGAATTCGCTGCTGCGAAGGACATCTGGGGAATGTTTGAGCACATCCGCGGGCACAATATGGCGAAAGGCGGAATCGAGAGCGCCATCTGGGACGCCGAAGCGAAGCAGACAGGCCAGCCGCTCTGGAAATTGCTCGGCGGCGTGCGCGAGGAGATTGCGTCAGGCGTCTCCATCGGAATTCAACCAACACTTGAAGACCTGCTCGCGAACGTCGAGAAAGAGCTCGCGGCGGGGTATCAAAGGATCAAGATCAAGGTGAAGCCGGGAAAGGAATTGAAACAGGTCGAAGCGCTGCGGAAGCGCTGGCCGCACGTACGGATTATGGTCGACGCGAATTCCGCCTATCGTCTCGAGGACGCGCCGTTGCTCAAGCAGCTCGACCCGTTCGGCCTGATGATGATTGAACAGCCGCTGGGCTGGGACGACATCTATGGCCACGCGAAGCTGCAGAAGCAATTGGAGACGCCGGTCTGCCTCGACGAATGCATCCACGATTACTGCCACGCCGTCGCGGCGATCGAAATGGGCGCTTGCAAGATCATCAATATGAAGCTGGGGCGCGTCGGAGGGCACACGGCGGCGCGACGAATACACGACCTCTGCCAGACGAAAGGCATTCCGGTCTGGTGCGGCGGGATGCTCGAATCCGGAATCGGACGCGCGCAGAACATCGCCCTCGCGACGCTCGAAAACTTCATCCTGCCCGGCGATGTTGCCGCGAGCAAACGTTACTGGGCCGAGGACATCATCGAGCCGGAAGTCGAAGTGAGTTCGAAGGGAACAATCAAAGTGCCGAAAGGCCTGGGAATCGGCTACGAGCCGAAAATGTCGCGCATAGAAAATCTGACCGTGCGCCGCGAGGTGCTTTCGTAGACGGTGGAACGCTACCGCCATCCAGTCCTGTTGTACTCCCTCATCGCGTTCACCATTCTCGCCTGGTCGTGCAATTTCGTCATTGCCAAGGCCGCGATTCGTTACCTTGACGCCTGGAGCATGACGTCGTTCCGCATCATTCTCTCCGGCGCGCTCATGCTGCCGATTTATTTTTGGACTCCGCGGCGCGCCCGATTTCGCCGCAAGGATCTCTGGGTGTTCATCGTTCTCGCGTTCTTCGGCGTCGTTATGAACCGCGGGCTTTTCATCGTTGGACTCAACTACACGACGGCCGGTCATTCGGCGCTGATCGTGGCCGTCGGGCCGATCATCATTTTGCTGCTGGCCAGGATGATGAAACTCGAATCCATCACGATGCCAAAAGTGCTTGGCATGGCGCTCTCGTTTACGGGCGTCATCGTCCTGGTCGGCGGCGACGAGCTTCATCTCCACAGCGGCGGATGGGTCGGCGACCTCATCACCATCGGCGGGACAACGGGGTTCGCCATTTTCACCGTCATGGCGAAAAAAGTGGCGCAGCATTACGACACCATCTCGCTGAACACCTTCTGCAACCTGGCGGGAGCGATTATCGTTCTCCCGCTGGGAGTCCGGCAGGCCGCGCGTCTCGATTGGAGCAGCGTCGGCTGGCAAGGATGGACCGGCCTCGCTTACACCGCCGTGATTTCTTCCGTGATCGCGTACCTGATTTATTTTTGGGCGCTGAAGCACGTCTCCGCCTCGCGGCTCGCCGCATGTACGTATGCCGAAACGCCCATCGCTGCGTTCTTGGCTGTATTACTGCTCGGCGAAAAGGCGACGGCAGCACTGCTCTTCGGCGCCGTGCTGATTCTCGCGGGCGTTTACCTCGCGGAATTCCGGAAGGGCGTCGAAGAAGTTCCGCCGGACACCGCTGGCGCATAAGCGTGCCCGCCACGCTGCGCGTTGACGCAGTCCGCAGCGCGTGCTAAGTTCCGGCTCGGCTGAAAAGTTCCTCAAATCGGTGGAGAGAATGGGCGAATCAAAACGCATTGCGGTGATTCCCGGCGACGGTATCGGCAAAGAAGTGACGCCCGAAGGCGTGAAGGTGCTCGAAGCGGTTTCGAGCGCCGCGGGCAAGCAGTTGACCTTCACGCATTTTGACTGGGGCACGGATCGCTTCCTTCGCGACGGCACGACACTTCCCCCGAACGCGATCGAGATGCTGCATCGCGATTTCGACGCGATTTTATTCGGCGCCATGGGCGACCCGCGCGTCCCTTCAAACCAGCCGGCGATGGAAATTCTTCTCGGCTTGCGTTTCAAGCTCGATCTGTACGTCAACGCGCGGCCTTGCTTGCTTCTCGACAAACGGCTCACGCCCTTGCGCGACCGCGCTGAGCGCGACATCAATTTCATGATTCTCCGCGAGAACACTGAGGGCGCCTATGCGGGAATCGGCGGCGTCTTCAAGCAGGGCACGCCCGACGAAGTCGCGATTCAGGAGGACCTGAACACGCGCAAGGGCGTCGAGAGGATTATCCGCTACGCGTTCGAATATGCGCGCAAGAAGGGCCTGAAGCGCATTTGCATGAGCGACAAATCAAACGCGATGCAGTTCGGCCACGGCCTGTGGCAGCGCGTCTGGGCGGAAATTCGCAAGGAGTACGCAGATATCGAGACGCGCCACCTCTTCGTCGACACGCTGATGATGGAAATGGTGCGCGACCCCGCGCAATTCGACGTCATCGTGACTTGCAACATGTTCGGCGACATCGCGAGCGACCTCGGCGCGCAGCTTTCCGGCGGGCTGGGGCTGGCCGCGTCGGGGAATATTCATCCGGGCCGCGTGTCGCTGTTCGAACCCGTGCATGGCTCTGCGCCGAACATCGCAGGGAAGGGAATCGCAAATCCGTTCGGCTCGATCCTGACTGCGGCGATGATGCTGGAATATCTCGGCTGGCAGCGCGAATCTGAAGCGGTGAATGCGGCGGTGCAGTCTGCCGTGCGCGAGGGGAAGACGACGCCGGACCTTGGCGGCTCGATGAACACGCGCGAGGTCGGCGACTGGATCGCGGAGCGGATCGCGAAGCAAGGCCTCGCCGGTGCGCGAGCCTAGGAATAAACGTAATACTCCGGCTGTTTCCGGCGGATCCCCCACACAAGAATCACTCCGAGCAGAAATCCTCCGACGTGCGCCCACCACGCGACGCCGCCCGTGGACGCACTCCCCAGCGAACTCACTCCGCTCAGGAATTGGACTGCAAACCACAGCCCAATGAAAAGAATCGCGGGCAGGCGCGCAAAAAACCACCAGATGACGAGCGGCACCAGCGTCAAAATCCGCGAAGACGGAAAGAAAACGACGTATGCGCCCAGCACCCCGGCGATCGCGCCGCTGGCTCCAAGCGAAGGTATCGGCGAGCCCCAGCTGAACATCGACTGCGCCACGCCCGCCCCCAGTCCGCAGACGAAATAGAATCCGAGATACGGAACGTGCCCGAGGCGGTCCTCGACGTTGCCGCCGAAGAGCCACAGGAACCACATGTTGCCGATAATGTGCATCCATCCGGCGTGCAGAAACATGGACGTAATGAACGGCACGAAAGCCTGCGAAAGCGTGAAATGCGTTCCTGCCAGCGCCAGCGGGATGCGCGCGGGAATCAGCGCGTACGTGGTCATGAAAGCGTCGAGCATGCGAGGCGGAAGAATGATCTGGTAAAAAAAGACAAGAAAGTTGGCGATGACAAGAGATAGCGTCATCAGCGGAAACGTGGTCCGCGGCTTCAGGTTTTTAATGGGGATCACGAAGCGCCTGCCTCAGGGAAGCTCATTGTGCCTCGGAATCAATCGCGGAAAAATTGCCGGCCGAACGTTTCCCCTTTGCGATCAGATTGCATATCGCCGCCAGGGATTTGATGCCGCCGCGCGCGCCGAGCGCCGTGCAATTCAGCGCTGCGGCGGCGTTGCTGAATTCCAGCATGCGGGGAGTGTCCCATCCTTTGAGTATTCCATAAGCGAGTCCCGCGTGAAACACGTCGCCCGCGCCCGTCGTGTCCACAGCTTGAACGGAAAAGCCGGGGGAGTAATGGGCGCGAATCCCGTCCCAGGCGACTGCGCCGAAACTGCCCAGCGTCGAGCCCGCGACGCGGCAGCCGAATCGCCGGGAGATTTCCCGTAGCGCTTGCAACAAGTTCGAGTTTTTCGTGAAACGCTTCGGAAAATCCTGGGAAGAGAAGAGGTAGTCCGTGTGTTCAAGTAATACTTCAACTCCAGGATAGCGCGTGTCGATGTCTGCAACGACGGGGATTTGGGCTTCGCGCGCCCATTTCGCCGCTTGAGCTGCTGCCTCGGTGTCGTGCCCATCCACGAGAAGAAGCCTCGAGTACGAAATCCAGCCGCGCTGGAGCTGGGAAGCCTTCAATTCGAGCTGCGGGTCGCGTTGGGAGAGGATCGTGCGTTCGCCGGAGCGCGAATCGAGCAGTATGTACGAATGCGGACTCGCGCGTTTCTTGTGGCGAATCAGGTGCGCCTCGATATGATGGCTTCGAAATTCCCGCTCGTGCATTTCGCTCGCGGCATCATCTCCGACCGATCCTACGTAGCGAGCCGTCAGCCCCCATGCCCTGCAAGCGACAAGAGCGCTGGCGACTTGCCCGCCAGGCAACACGTTGACCGAATTGCATGCGAGCTTGGAATTGCTGGCAGGGAAGCGAGGCAGTTCCAGAATGGTGTCCGCCGCGTTCAGTCCCACGCCGCACACGTCCACCTGAAGGAGTTTGTTGCTCCGCTTGGCCACGTCAAGACTCTAATCGAGGGTAAGCGCAATGCAAAGCACAGTTCACGTAAAAAATTCGCAAGAGCGATTGCGCGCCCCGCACGCGTGTGGTAAGAAATTCTGTTTTCGCGTGCGCGGCTTTCGCGTCTGTTAACCAGAAAGTCGGCGCGCCGACACCGCGATGCCACTCCGCGATAGCGAAGCAATCATTCTGCAGAGCTATCCGCTCGGAGAGGCGGATCGGCTCATCAGTTTTCTTAGCCGTTCGATGGGCCGCGTGCGCGGCGTCGCCGCCGGCGCAAGAAAGCCGAAGAGCCGGTTCGGGTCAACGCTCGAGCGCATGTCACATGTGCGCATCTGGTTCTATGAGCGCGAGACGCGCGAGCTGGTGCGCATCAATCAGTGCGAACTGGTGGAATCTTTCGTCAGTGTCTTTCAGGATTACGCGGCGGGCATCGCGCTGACGCTGCTCGCGGAAATCACGGAATTCACGCTGCCGGATAGAGAGCCGTCCGACCCGGCGTTCCGTTTGCTGCTCTTGAGTGGGCAGACGATCAAGGCGCGCCGCGAAATCGAATTGCCGCTCGCATATTTCGCGCTGTGGACCTTGCGTCTCGGCGGCTGGCTCGCGCCGCTCGACAGATGCGCCCGTTGCGGGAAGGAACTGATGGCTGCGGTCTACGCGAGTCCCGAAGTTGCCGGATGGTATTGCAGCGATTGCCGCGGAATGGGCATGAGGTTGCTTTCGCACCCGGCCGTAGCCGCGGCGCGAGCGCTCCTGGCTAAACGCCTGGACAAGATTCCGAAGAACGCGATCTCGAAGCCCGTCCTTCGCGAGCTGCTGCGCCACTTATTGGATTTGCTGGAACATCAGATTGAACGTAAACTTGCTTCACGCGAAATGTTGGAGACAGCGCTTTGATGGCGAAAAATAAAAAGTCGCGTGCATCTGCGCCCAAATCGAAGGGGCCGACGTTTCAGCGCCTCATTTTGGACTTGCAGCAATACTGGTCGCGCCGCGGCTGCGTGCTGCAGCAGCCGTACGACGTTGAAGTCGGCGCGGGCACGATGCACCCCGAGACATTTTTTCGCGTCCTCGGACCGAATCCGTATCGCGTGGCGTACATTCAGCCCAGCCGCCGCCCGGCCGACGGGCGCTATGGCGAGAATCCGAATCGTTTGTACAAGCACACGCAGCTTCAAGTGATTCTTAAGCCGCCGCCGGCAGACGTGCAGGACATCTATCTGGAAAGCTTGCGTTCGATCGGAATCGACCTGAAGCAGCACGATATCCGTTTCGAGGAAGACAACTGGGAGTCGCCGACGCTCGGCGCGTGGGGCGTTGGCTGGCAGGTGCTGCTCGATGGGTTGGAGATAACGCAGTTCACCTATTTCCAGCAATCCGGCGGAATGGACCTCGATCCCGTCTCGGTCGAACTCACTTACGGCATCGAAAGGATCGCGGCGTTCTTGCAGGACGTGGACAACGTGTTTCATCTCCGCTGGTCTGACGATCTGCGCTATGGCGATGTGCGGCTCGCGGAAGAAGAACAGCTCTCAACATACAGCTTTGAGCTGGCCGATGCAGCGCGCACGCGCGAAATGTTCGATCTCTGCGAGAGAGAAGCGAAAGCCATCCTCGCGCTGCGGCCGAAAGCCAGCGAGGCCGGCGCGAAACGCACGAAACCGATTCTCGCCGCGTACGATTTCTGCCTGAAGTGTTCTCACCTGTTCAACATTCTCGACGCGCGCGGCGCCATTTCCGTGACGGAGCGGGCGGCTCTCATCGGTAGGGTTCGTGCACTGTCATGCCAGGTCGCGGCGGAGTATTGCGTGATCAACGGTTGGCGCGGTGAGGAAGCAGGAAAGTCGCTGCGGGCGCAAGCGTCATGAAGCAAAATCTGAATTCCGATGCGACAGGGGATTTTCTTTTCGAAGTCGGCTGCGAAGAAATTCCAGCGCGGCTGATTCCGAAAGCATGCCGCGACCTTCAAGAGATACTTGAGAAATACCTTTCTGCCTCGGCGCTTCTCGCTGAGCCATTACGGACGCTTGGCGCGCCCCGGCGACTGGCCGTGCTGTCGGATGCTGTGCGACTCCGCCAGGCGGATCAGTCAAAAGAAATTCTTGGTCCTCCGAAATCGATCGCGTTCGATAATGTCGGCGCGCCGACACGCGCGGCCATAAGCTTCTCAGAGAAGCAAGGGATCCCTCTGGCGAAGCTCAAAATCGTTACGACTCCACGCGGCGAATTTCTCGCCGCGAAGCAAACGATTCTTGGGCGTTCCGCGAAAGATATACTCGGCGAGATTCTCCCGCAGGCGCTTCGCGAGTTGCCGTTCCCGCGCTCGATGTACTGGACTGGCCGCGGCGGCGCTCGCTTCATTCGGCCCGTGCGGTGGATTGTCGCGCTCCTCGATGGCGCCATCGTGCCCGTTGCGTTCGATGGTGCGAGCGGGTCCAACAGGAGCGAGGGGCACAGGTTCATTTCGAAAGGCGCGGTCCGCATCGGCGGCGCGGAAGACTACGCCGCCAAGCTTCGAAAAGCATTCGTCATTGCGGATCCAATCGAGCGCCGGCGGAAAATCGAGCAGGAGCTGCGCGCCATCGCGGGCAAAAGGAAATGGCGCGTTCACGAGGACGCCGAACTTCTCAGCTTGGTGACGAATTTGAACGAATATCCATCTGTCATCGCCGGCGATTTCTCCGCGGAGTTTCTTTCGCTGCCCGCTGAAATCCTGATCACCGTGATGCGCGATCATCAAAAATATTTCGCCGTGGAGAACACGCGCGGCGAGATTGAGCCGCACTTCCTTGCCGTCATCAATCTTGATAAGGATCGTGCGGGGTTGGTCCGCGCCGGGCACGAGCGCGTGCTGCGCGCGCGGCTTGCCGATGCGCGATTCTTTTGGGAGGCGGATCAGCAGTTGAAGCTCGCCGCATATGGCGAGAAGCTCGCGCACATCACTTTCGAATCGCGGCTCGGGAGCTACGGCGACAAGACCGCGCGCGTGCGCGACCTGTCACGGTGGATAGCGGGGAACTGGTTTGATTCCGGCTTGCGCGGGGCCGATGTCGCCGCCGCGGACCGTGCCGCGGAGCTTGCCAAGTGCGACCTCACCACGGAAATGGTGCGCGAGTTCACTGAACTCCAGGGAATCGTTGGTGGCCTCTATGCCCGCGCGCAGCGTGAAGAAGAGGAAGTCGCCCAAGCAATCTACGACCACTACAGGCCTGCGGGAACCGAAGATTCGATTCCCCGCAACATGACCGGCTGCGCCGTCTCGATTGCGGATAAACTCGACTCGCTCGTCGCCTGCTTCGCCGTGGGCATTATCCCGACGGGTTCAAGCGATCCTTTCGCTTTGCGCCGCGCGGCCTCGGGCATCGTACAAATCATTTTGGAATTGAAAGCGCCCCTCTCGCTCTCGGCCGCGATATCCGCGGCGGCGAAGGGGCTCGTGGCGCACAAACCGAAAATGACGGTCGCGCCGGAGTCCGAATCCGTCGTGCTTGATTTCATTCTCGATCGCGCGAAGTACTTGCTGCGCGAAAAGCAAGGATTCGCGTACGACGAAGTCAACGCCGCGATGGCCGCCGGCGCGGATGACCTGGTGGATGCCCGCAACCGGATCGTGGCGCTCCAGACGATTCGCCGCACTAAGAATTTCGAGCCACTGGCGGTCGCCTTCAAGCGCATCCACAAGATTCTGGACAAGGCGGGGAAGGACGGCGCAGGCGCGAAGATGGCGGTTCCGGAATTGTTCAAGGAAGTGGCGGAGCGGAATCTTTATCACGCCGCCGAAGCCGCGCGCGCCCGCGTAGCCGAACACAAGAGGGCGGGGCGGTATCGCGAGGCGCTGGAAGCGGTCGCTGATTTGCGCCCTGTTGTCGATCGGTTTTTCGATGAAGTGCTGGTGATGGCGGAGGACGAAGCGGTCCGCAAGAACCGCCTTGGCCTGCTTGCGATGTTGCGAAAAGAATTTTCAACCATCGCGGATTTTTCCTTGATGGTTCCGGACGAAGGATGAGTTCAAGTAATACTCTAAATTTATAAATCGCTCGCGATTGTCGGCGCGCCGACAAAAACTCACGGCGCACACCACGACAGAATTGTTGCCGCGAGCAAAGCGAGGGAAGTGTGAAATACGTTTATTATTTTGGCGCAGGGAAAGCGGAAGGCAACGGCCAGATGAAAGAGGTTCTCGGCGGCAAAGGTGCAGGTCTCGCCGAGATGACGAGGATCGGCCTGCCCGTTCCCGCCGGCTTCACGATCTCCACCGAGGCGTGCGACTACTTTTTCAAGCACGACCGCAAGTTTCCAAAGGAGCTCGTAGCGCAGGTGAAGCAGCACCTTGCCCGCCTCGAAAAAATCACGCGCAAGAAACTTGGCGACGCAAAAGATCCTCTGCTCGTGAGCGTACGTTCTGGCTCGGCTCGTTCCATGCCCGGCATGATGGAAACGATTCTCAATCTCGGCCTCAACTCGCGCTCCGTGGAAGGCCTCGCGCGCGCCACGGGCAACGAGCGATTCGCGTACGACGCCTTTCGGCGCTTCGTCCAGATGTATTCCACCGTTGTGATCGGTCTCTCCAAGGAAGAGCTTGAGGAGAAGTTGCGAAATATGAAGTCGCGCCTCAACGTGAAGGACGATACGCAAGTGCCCGCGCAGGGCTGGCGCGAACTCGTCGAGGAATACAAGCAGCACTTCCACGCCAAGACCGGCAAGGCGTTCCCGGAAGATCCGCAGGAGCAACTGTGGGGCGCGATCGGTGCGGTATTCGAATCATGGATGGGCGAGAAGGCCGTCACGTATCGTCGCGTCGAAAAAATAACGGGCTTGCTTGGGACGGCCGTAAACGTTGTGCAGATGGTGTTCGGCAATCGCGGGGAGAGTTCCGGCACAGGCGTTTGCTTCACGCGCGATCCCTCGACCGGCTCGAAGGAGTTTTTCGGCGACTTCCTCATCAACGCGCAGGGAGAAGACGTTGTTGCCGGGATTCGCACCCCGCTGCACCTGAGCGAACTCTCCCGGCTGATGCCGAAAGTTTATAAACAACTTGAAGGCGTGCGGCGCACGCTGGAGCGGCACTATCGCGACATGCAGGATCTCGAGTTCACCGTCGAGGACGGCAAGCTGTACATGCTGCAAACGCGAACCGGGAAGCGTTCGCCGGGAGCGACTTTTCAGATTGCTATGGACATGGCGAATGAAGGGCTCATCAGCCGCGAGGAAGCGCTCCTGCGTATTCAGCCCGAGGACACCGAGCGTTTGTTCTACCCCGTCATCGCGAGCAGCGTCACGCGCGACGAGCTCTCGAAGCGCAAGCTCGCGACGGGGGTGAACGCTGTTCCGGGCTCAGCTGGAGGCAAAGCTGTTTTCACCGCGCCGGAGGCCGAGCAATGGGCGTCGCGCGGCGAGAAAGTGATTCTCGTTCGCCGCGAGACGAGCCCCGAAGATGTTGGCGGCATGTTCGTTGCGCAGGGCATTCTCACCGCGACCGGCGGGAAGACGAGTCACGCTGCCGTGGTGGCGCGCGGCTGGGGCAAATGCTGCGTCGTCGGCTGCGAATCGCTCGATATCGACTACGCCAAGAAGCAAATGCATGTAAATGGGAAGGCGGTCTCGCAGGGCGAATGGCTCACTCTCGATGGAAACGAAGGCATCGTCTATCAGGGCGAAATTCCGCTCGCGCGGCCCGAGCCTCCGAAGGCGTATTCCACCGTCATGAGCTGGGCCGATAAGGTGCGCCGCCTCGGCGTGCGGACGAACGCGGACACGCCATTCGATTCGCGTCGCGCGCGCGAGATGGGCGCGGAAGGCATCGGCCTCTGCCGCACCGAACACATGTTCTTCAAGGACTTTGAGCAGCCCGAGCGCAGCGTGGACCGCCAGCTGGCCATTCAGGAAATGATCGTGGCCGATACGAAGGAAGCCCGGCAGCGCGCGCTCGACAAGCTCCTGCCATTTCAGCGCCGCGATTTTATCGGGATCTTCGAAGCGATGGACGGCCTTCCCGTCACGATCCGCCTGATTGATCCGCCTCTGCACGAATTTGTGCCTCACGAGCGCGGCAAGCAAGAGGAACTTGCGCGAAAAATCGGCGTGCCCGTGGACGTCGTTATCCGGAGAGTTGAACAATTACATGAAGCCAACCCGATGCTCGGCCATCGCGGCTGCCGACTCGCGATCACTTACCCCGAGATCCTCGAGATGCAGGTGACGGCAATCATCGAAGCGGCCATCGATTGCCAGAAACGTGGAGTTAAAGTATTACCTGAAATCATGCATCCACTCACTTTGGATAAAAAAGAGCTGCGGATTCTCGAACAGTCCACGCGCCGCGTCGCCGACAAGATAATTTCCGAAGCTAAAGTAAAACTTCACTATCTGGTGGGCACGATGATCGAGCTTCCGCGCGCGGCGCTGCTTGCAGGGGAGATTGCGGAAGTGGCGGAGTTCTTCTCCTTCGGCACAAATGACCTGACGCAAACGACGATGGGCCTCTCACGCGACGACGCTGGCCGCTTCCTGCCCGAGTATGTCGATGAGAAAAAGGCCGGAATTTTCGCCGCCGACCCGTTTCAGACTCTCGATCAATCCGGCGTCGGCATGCTGATCAATTGGGCCATCGAGCGGGGCCGCGCCACGCGTCCGAAGTTGAAGGTCGGCATCTGCGGCGAGCATGGCGGCGACGCTCGCAGCGTGCGCTTCTGCCACAAGGCCGGCATGAACTACGTCAGCGCGTCGCCGTTCCGCGTGCCGATTGCGCGCCTTGCGGCTGCGCAGGCCGTCATCGAAGAGAAACTCGCCAGGAAAGGTGTCAAACGGGCTCGATGAGCCAGCGGCCGCTCGTCATCGGCATTTGTGGCGGGACGGGCTCCGGCAAGACGACTGTCGTGAATCGCCTTTCCGGCGCGCTCACCGGCAGCGGCGTCCTCGTCATCCAGCAGGACCACTACTACAAGGATCTTTCGCATCTTTCCGCGGAAGACCGCGCGCGGCAGAATTTCGATCATCCCGCCGCTGTCGACTCAGAGCTCTTCATCGGCCACGTGAAACAATTGCGCGCGGGTCGCCCGGTCGACCGTCCCATTTATGATTTCACGCGGCATTGCCGCAAATCCGAGACCGTGCGCCTCGAACCGCAGCCCGCGATCCTCATCGAAGGCATCCTGATATTCGAAAATCCCGGGCTGCGCGAATTGATGGACCTGAAGATTTTCGTCGATACAGACGCGGACCTGCGTTTCATTCGCCGCCTCGTGCGCGACATCCACGAACGCGGCCGCACGTTCGAATCCGTCGTCGAGCAGTATCAAACCACCGTGCGGCCCATGCACTTGGAATTTGTCGAGCCGACGAAGCGCTACGCGGACATCATCATTCCGGAAGGCGGGCACAACGAAGCGGGAATCAACCTTGTAATCCAGAAAGTGAAGTCGCTTCTCGCAAGATAATTTTTTCGTCAGAAACCTTCAACCGCAATCAATCGAGCTAGGTCTTCATCTTCAGAAAAAAATACAAGCCGAGGAACGCGAAAATTCCGTCCGGCGCCCATCCCGCCAGGAACGACGGCAATTGGCCGACCGAGCCCAGCGCTTCAAACAGCGCCGCTGTGGACCAGTACACGATTCCGATGCCTATGGCGAGCGCGATGCCGCCCGTCGCGCCGCGCGTCCCGATCAGAAATGCAAACGGGATCCCCAAAAACATGATGATCGTCGTAATCAACGGATACGCGAATTTTTTGTGCCATTCCACCGACAGCCGCGAAGTATCGAATCCCGCCTGCTGCAGCCCGCGGATGTACGCGCGCAATTGCCGCCAGTTCATCTGGTAATACTGGCGCACTTCGCGCTTGAAATACGAAGGCTTCTCCGTCAGCTCGTCGAGCGTCTCCGCGCGGAAGGGAACGTAGGTCGTCACCGTGCCGCCGTTGAAATCGCGCACCCAGCCGCTCTCCAGCACCCATGCGCCCAGCGATGGCTCCCACGAGGCGCGGCTCGCAAACACGCGCCGCCGCAGCTCGAACGTCGCGGGATCAATTTCGAAAATATTCAGTCCGCCGAAAAGATCGTGGTCCGGATCGAAAAGCTGATAGTTAAAGACCTGGTTGTTCTCGCCGTAAATCCATTGGTGAGTCGGCTGAAAATACGTCTCTGCCGGCCGGCCTTTAATCTGATCGCGCAGGGCGTCCTGCCGCTGGTTTGCGTAGGGAAGGATCGTATCGTCGAGCAGGAACATTCCCGCGGTGAGCAGCAAACCCACAAGAATCAGCGGCACTGAGAGCCGAAACAGGCTGATGCCGCACGCCTTGAATGCTGTGACTTCGTTGTTCTTCGCCAGAAGCCCGAGCGTCGCCAGCGTACCCACGAGCGCGGCAAGGGGCAGCAATTGATAGACCGTCAGCGGCAGCAGGTGCGCGAAATAATCCGCGATGATGAAAAACGAAGCGTGCTGCCTGGAAATGTCGGGCAGCAGATCGAACAGCGTGAACGCGTCGGAAAGGACGATGAACCCCGCGAGCATCAGCCCCATCCAGTAAAAAAAACTTCGCAGGATGTACACGTCGAAAACGAGCGGGAATCCTCGCGTCTGGAACCGCTCCGGGCGCGCGCCAGTCAGCAACTTTGCGCCGCGGCGATCCGGAATTGGTGCGGCACGGGTCCCCACGGCTTCGCGCGGCGCGACTCGCCGCCGTCGCGACAAAAAGCTGCGAAAGTGCTCGAGCCAGCGCCACTCGGGCCGGATCTGTTCGACTCGCCGCAGCAGCAGGAACGCGGCCAGCAGCGTCGCAATGTTCGCGGCCCACACTCCCAGCCCGGGCGAGACTCTGCCGAGTTGCGCCTGGTGAATGCCCATAACGAACAGCAGGTAATATGCGCTAATGAGCAGTATCGTGAGCACGAATCCCGCGGCTCGTCCTCCGCGTCGAGGCCTCACGCCGATGGGCACGCCTAACAGCGCGAAAAGGAAACAGGCGCTTGGCAATGCTAGCCGCCGCTGAAATTCCACGCGCGCTTCGAGTTCCTCGGGGCCGCGTACGTGAAGCAGGCTTAGCGAATTCCGTTGCGCGACCGGCAATTGCCTTGGCGCCTTCGCGTCGGCATCAGAATCCGCTAGCGGCAATTCCGTGGATAGCAGCGCGGAACTCGACAGCGAATAATGAGAAGGATCGTTTGCGTCATATTCATGGCTCGACGCGCCTTCCAGGTGGATCTCCAGCTTGCCCTGTTTCGTGTCGGCGATTACAATGGCGTTCCTTGCCAGCGTCACCTTCGAATCCGCAGAGCCGCTTGAATCCGCCAGGAGGATGCCGCGCCATCGCGAGCCGGACGCTGAGACGTCTTGGACGTAGAGCACCATGTGCGGAAACCGCTCGTCGAACACCTGCGGCTGCACGGCGAACGACGCTTCCGACGCGCGCAGCCGGTTTTCCAGCGAGCGCAGTGTGCGTAGCGAGCGCGGCGCGATCCACAGCGTGATGGCGAACGCGATCGCGGTGGTGAAAATGGCGATGCCGCCAATCGGAACGAGCAACCGCCGCAGGCTGATTCCGCAGGCGTTGATGGCAACGATTTCGCTGTCGGCGGAGAGCCGGCCGAGTCCGATGAGCACGCCGATCAGCATGGCCATCGGCAGCGTGAAGACGAGCACCGGCGGTATGGAGCAGAAAAACACAGCCGCCGTCTGTCCCGCCGACGCCGCGTGCTGCACCAGCAGTTCCATCAATTGCACCAGCTGCGGCACGAAGAAAACGAACGTGAATATGGCGAGGCCCAGGAGTGCGTGCGAGATGACTTCGCGGCAAACGTATCGGTTGAGGATGCGCATCGGTGCGCAGCGTCATTCTAGCACGGGCTTCGCGCCGCTGCCGGAGAGACTCGCTGCATGAGCCGTATTCACCTCGTTTTCCTCTGGCACATGCACCAGCCGCAATACAAAGACCCCGCGACGGGAAAATATCTCCTTCCCTGGACTCGCCTCCACGCGCTGAAAGATTACTGGGGCATGGTTCATCTCCTGCGTGAATTTCCCGGAATCCACGCGACGTTCAACGTAGTCCCCTCGCTCGCGCGGCAGATCGAAGAGTATTCGAGCGGTCAGTTTGATGACCCTTGGTTCACGATTGCTTTTAGGCCTGCCGACCGGCTTACGGATTCTGACAAACGCGACGCGCTCCACCGCGCATTTCAAGTAAATCATGAACACTTGATGAGTCGCTGGCCGCGTTTCGTCGAACTCCACGATTGGACGCGAAAATCCGGCGCGGAGCACTCCGCGAGGGAGTTCAATATCCGTGATTGGCGCGACCTTCAAGTGCTATCGCAGCTCGCCTGGATGGATGAAGAATACTTGGCGAATGACCCTGTCGTTTCCGCGCTCGCGCGTCAGGGGTCCGATTTTTCGGAGAAAGACAAGCAAAGTCTCCGCGAACGTCAGACCGAACTGCTCACTCGTGTGCTTCCCGAATATGCGCAAGCGGCCGAGCGCGGCCAGATCGAGATTTCGACCACTCCTTTCTATCATCCAATTTTGCCGTTGCTGTGCGACTCCGGCGTCGCGCAGACCGCGAATCCGCACTCGCCGCCGCTCTCGCCTCCATTCCATCATGCCGACGATGCCCGCGAGCAGCTCCAGCGCGCCCGCCATTATCATCAGTACCTTTTCGGCCAGATCCCAGCGGGACTCTGGCCTTCGGAAGGCTCCGTCTCCGATGAGGCCTTAAGCCTCGCCGCCGAAATGGGATTCAAATGGTTCGCCACGGACGAGGGCATTCTCGGCCGCACGCTCAATGTCGCGTTCTGGCGCGATTCGTCGGGCTTTCCGCAGAATTCGCGCGAGCTTTACTCGCCATGGAAATTCCGCGTCGGCGGCAGGGAGATCACCGGGCTTTTCCGCGACCACTATCTCTCCGATTTGATCGGCTTCGTTTATTCGCGCATGGGCGCCGCAGATGCGGCAGAGGATTTTCACCGCCGCCTGCGCGCGATTGGCGAGCAGGCGGGCGAAGCCAGGCCGGCGACGGTTTCGATCATCCTCGACGGAGAAAATGCCTGGGAATATTATCCGGGCAACGGCCGCGAATTCTTCCGCCAGCTCTACTCGCGCATCGAGAAAGATCCCGAAATTCGCTCGCTCACAGTTTCAGAAGCCATCGCCAACGCCGGCGATATTCCGTCGCGCGACAGCATCTTCCCGGGCTCGTGGATCAACGCGAATTTCGACATCTGGATCGGCCAGGAAGAAGATATTCGCGCCTGGGACCTGTTGCGCGAAGCGCGCGACGCCTACTCGAACGCGCAAGCCGCGGCGCAATCCGATCCTTCGAGCGCTGCCAACGTGAACCTTCCCGCGGCTTACGAATCGCTTCTCGCCGCCGAAGGCAGCGATTGGTGCTGGTGGTTCGGCCCCGAACACAGCTCGGCGAACGACGCTGAGTTCGACGAACTATTCCGCAAGCATCTCGCGGCGGTCTATGCCGCGCTTGGCAGGGAAGCTCCCGAGGCCCTCGCGCATCCGGTGAAACGCGTTGAGCGCCCCGCGCTGGCCACGCATCCCACAGACTGGCTCTTCGCCTATGTGGACGGTCGCGAGAGCTCCTATTTCGAGTGGCTCGGCGCCGGACGGTATGTGTCGGAACGCCGCGGCGGCGCGATGCACGGCCAGTCGTATTTCCTCGATGAATTGCAGTACGGATTCTCTTCCGAGAACTTTTTCGTCCGCATCGATCTCCTGCCGGAAGCTTTGTCCGGGCTCGTCGAGTACGAGCTTCGCTGCGTGCTCCACGATCGAGGAGAACTTAAAGTCATACTTCATATCCGCGAAGGCAAATTGTCCGCCGCTTCGCTGGAGCGTGACGGCCGGGAATTGCCATACAAGCCCTCTCAGTTTTCCGTGGCGATGGACAAAATTATCGAGCTTGGTATTTCCAAAGATTTGTTCAGCTTGTCCGGCCGGCGCTCGATCGCGCTTGCGGTTTCGATGTGGCGCGGTGGACTTCCCGCGGATCTTCTCCCCAGCGCGGGCAGTCTTGAGATTTCTCTTGGCTCCGAGAGCTTCGCTTGGCCTATCGAGTCCTAGGAAATAAGTTTCAGTACTACTCCCCTGCGCCCCACCGGCCCGACACCGCTGTCGAGCCACTAATGGGTTGACACCTATGTTAGTTCGCGTAATAGTTTAGGCGTCCCCACAACCATACTTGGGATAAATGTCTACAGGTCACGGTGTGCCGAGAGTGAGCCGGAGTATCTTTGCTCAAGGGCTTCGTGCGGGTGTCACCCCGCGCGGCGGGCAGGCATTCCTACGCAATTTCGGCTTGATTCTTATTGTTTGCGCCGCCGCCGGCGGATTCAGCTTGCTTGGCGCCCAGAATCGCCCCGCGCCGTCTGCGCGAAAATCGTCCGGCAAGCTTGTTTTCTCTTCGGCTCCGCAGCAGCCTGCCGCGCAGTCCCTCGCCAAACTGCCCTGGGCCTTTGAGCCCAATGTCGGCCAGACAGATGCCCGCGTAAAATTCTTCGCCCGCGCTGATGGTGCCAACGTTTTCCTCACGCAAGACGAAGCCGTAATCGCCTGGTCCGCGCCAGAGCTCAACAACTCCCTCGCGGCGCAGCGCCCGACGAACGATCTGCGTTTGCAATTCGTCGGCGCCAGCGATAAAGCCGCTGTCTCTGGCGATAACGAACTTCCGGGCAAAACGAATTATCTCCTTTGCAGCGATCCTCGGAAGTGGCGCACGAACGTCCCGCACTTTTCCGCCGTTTCGTACCGCAAAATTTATCCAGGCATCGATGCTCGCTTTTACGGCGGCCCGCTCGGCCTCGAATACGATCTTGCAGTATCCCCGGGCGGCGATTATCGCGAAATCGTTCTCCGCGCGGTTCAAGACCGCCGTTTGCGCCTCGATTCCCGCGGCAATCTCCTGGTCCGCGCCGGCGGCCGTGAAATCCTGATGCGCCGGCCCGAAATGTTTCAGCTCGACGGCAATCATAAAATCCCAGTCGAGGGCGGCTATCGCCTGCTCAGCGACAATTCCTTCGGCTTCCGCGTCGGCCCGCACCGCGGCGATCTCTCTCTCGTCATCGATCCTTCCATTTCCATCACGTATACATCGTTTCTCGGCGGCAACGGCGCGGAAAAGGGAAATAGCGTCGCCGTCGATTCCACCGGCGCGGTCTACGTCGGCGGCACGACTACCGACGTCGCCACTTTCCCCGAAACGTCTCCAACGCCGACGAGTCTTGGGTCGCTCACGGGAACTTCAAAGATCTTCGTGGCGAAAATCGACACCACGATACCCGGCGCCGCCTCTCTCGTTTACCTCACGTTCATCGGCGGCAGTGGCGACGACGAAGGCGGCAAAGTCGCCGTGGACAATTCCGTCTCGCCTGCCAATCTCGCGATTCTCGGCTGGACGACTTCCACCGATTTCCCGACTCTCAATCCCGCGACCACCACGCCGACGGGCGCCATCAGCCTCACAGTTTCGAAGCTCAAGGGAACCGGGAACGGCTTCATCTTTTCCGAGTATTACGGCGGCTCGGGCTCCGAGGCCACGCAGGGCACTGGCGCCATCAGGACCGACTCCACTGGCGGCGGCATCGCCACCGATGCCTCCGGCAATGTTTACGTTACCTCCGACACAACTTCGACGAATCTTCCCACGCCCACAGTTCCGAATGGTTTCCAGACCACACTTGAAGCGGGCACAACGCCCTCAGGCACAAATAACGATGGATTCTTCGCGAAATTCGGTGCCTCCGGCAACGTGCTCTACTCCACCTATTTCGGCATTGCCGCCATGGTGGGTGGCACGAGTGTCGCCAGCGACGCCAGTGGCAACGCGTATGTCGCTGGCTTTACTTCCGCTCCGTCCAATACATTTCCGCCATTAGGCGCAAATTCTTTCCAATCTACTTATGGCACCGGCTCTGATGACGGAATTGTGTTGGAAATCAATCCATCCCTTGTTGGACCGACAAGTCTCGTCTACGCGAGTTACCTCGGAGGCAGCGGCACGGATAAGGCTGTCTCAATTGGTGTGGACAATGCCAGTCCGCCAAACGCATACGTTACCGGCTTGACCACTTCCGCGGATTTCGTGCCCGCCAGCCTTCAGTCCAAGTCCTTCCAGCCGTGTTATGCCTCGACTTCACTCACGCCGTGTTCTCCGGCCGCGGCCACCAGCAACGCTTTCTTCGCCACCATCAGTCAGAACGCCACGACCTGCGCTCCTGCCGCCGTCTGCCTCACCTACGCTAGCTATCTCGGCGGCACCAGTTCGGACTCCGGGCATGGCATCGCCGTAGTCTTGCCCTCGACTCCCGGTCCATCTACCGATGTCCTCGTCACCGGCACGACCACTTCGAGCAATTTCCCGGTCTTCTGCCCCAGCCAGAATTTTACCGGCACGCAGGACGCGTTTCTCTCGAGCTTCGATCCGACAGCCATCGGCACCGCTTCGCTCATCGTTTCGTCTCTCCTTGGCGGCAGCAAGACCGCCGAAGCGAACGCAGTCGCCACGGATTTATCCGCAACACCTCCGGACGCGATTATTTTCGGCGACACCGGCTCCTCCGACTATCCCATCGGCGCGAATCCCAATCCGAAAAACGGCTTTCAGCTGACTTGCACCAGTTGCGCGCTTGGCTCTCCGCAGCCCGACGCCTTCCTCACGAAGTCCGTCGTCTCGACCGCGGCTTCCGGCTGCATCGCCTTCAACCCCGCGTCCCAGAAATTCGGCACGTTCCCCGTCGGCTCCACTTCCGTGCCTCCGTTCAACGGCTTGGTGACCAACGCCGGCAACGCTTCCGTCACACTGACAAGCGTCAACATCGGCGGCACGAATTCCGGGGATTTTCAGATACTCGCAGGCACTACTTGCACCGCCAGCACGATTCTCGCCGCGGGCGCAAACTGCAGCGTCTCTATCGGCTTTGTACCCTCGGTTGCCGGCGCCGAGTCCGCGACGCTTCAAATCGCCGACACGGGCGCGAACTCCGCTCAACAGAGTCTCGACCTTTCTGGCACTGGCACAGCCCCTGAAGTCTCGCTCTCGCCGAACATCGGCCTCACATTTGGCAGCGTCCCGCAGGGCACGACCGGCACTGCGCAAATGGTCACGCTCAATAACACCGGCAACGCCTCTCTCACGATCCATTCCATCACGATTGACGCCAGCGTCGGCCTCCCCAATGGCCCCGCGAGCTTCGGCCTTCCCGCGACGTCCAACGCTTGCACCACCGCAAACCCCGTTCCCGCCGGCGGCTCGTGCAACATCGCGGTGAATTTCACGCCTCAAGCCACCGGCTCGCTTACCGGCCAGGTCGACATCAGCGACGACGCGAACAACACATCCGGCGGCGCCACGCAGAACATCGCTCTCTCCGGCACCGGAACCACGCCGACTCCCATCGTTGGTCTGAATCCCACTTCGCTCTCATTCGGCAGTCAAAATCTGGGCACCACCTCCGCGCCGCAGCCAGTCACCGTCACGAACTCCGGCTCTGCTTCTTTGAATTTCACCGCCATCCAGCTCACCGGCCCCAACGCCAATCAATTCCAAATCGTCACCGCGGGCACCACGTGTCAGGTCGGCGTCGCCGTATCCGCTCCGAGCGGCACCTGTGCGATCGAAGTCGAATTCGCTCCGAACGCCGCAGCCTCGGCCAATGCCGCGGTCACTCTCACCGACGACGCTTCGCCAACCACGCAAAGCGTTCCTCTGACGGGCACTGGCACTGGCGCGGTCGCCGGCTACTCCGCCAATTCCATCAGCTTCGGCGGCGTCAGCGTCGGTACCACGTCCTCCCCGCAAACCGCCACTCTCACGAACAACGGCAACGTCGCGCTGACCATCTCGAATGTCGCGATTGATCCCTCCGTCGGCATCCCGGGCGACTTTGCCCTTCTGACCTCCGGCACGCCTTGCCAGACTGTCGGCTCCGTCGCTCCCGGCGCGAGCTGCACGATCACCGTTTCCTTTACGCCGTCCGGTCAGGGAACGATTACTGGTCAAGTGGACATCACTGACAACGCCTCTCCGGGTTCGCAGACGATTGCTCTGGACGGCACCGGCTTGCAATTCGGCGTATCTCTTTCTTCGAACTCTATGGCATTCGGCAGCGTGAGCGTCGGCACGCCTTCTTCGCCCATCAGCGTCACGCTGACGAACACGGGCAATCAGCCGCTCACGGTTTCCTCTGTCACCTTTGATTCCGCGGTCGGCACGCCTTCAGACTTTTCCTTCACGGGCACGAACAACTGCGTTTCGTCCAGCCCGCTGGCCGCGAATGCGACTTGCACCATCACGGCCGCCTTCACGCCCGCCACGCAGGGCAATATCACGGGCCAGGTGAACGTCGCCGACAACGGCCCGGCCAGCCCGCAGGCCATATCCTTGAGCGGCACGGGAACTCAGCCCGTCGCTTCCTTCAATCCGCCATCCATCGGGTTCGGCAGCGTCAACGTGGGCACTCCGTCCTCTCCTCAGCCCGTCACGCTCACCAACACAGGGAATCAGACGATGACGATTTCCTCCGTCACCATCGATTCGGCCGTCGGCACTCCTGCCGACTTTGCCTTCTCGAGCACTTCGGGCACTCCCTGTCAGACGGTCGGCTCGCTGGTGCCCAGCGCGTCCTGCACGTTCACGGTCACCTTCACGCCTTCGACTCAGGGCAATGAAACCGGCCAGGTCGATGTCGCTGACGACGCTGCGGGAAGCCCGCAACACGTTCCTATGTCTGGCACGGGCACAGCCGCCGGCGTCAGTCTGTCACCTGGCGCGCTGCCATTCGGCAACCAGAGCGTTGGAACCACCTCCGCCGTGCAGCAGGTCACGTTGACAAACACGGGCAACATAAACCTGGTCATTTCAAGCTTGAGCCTTACGGGAACAAACTCGGCTGATTTTCAAATCAACTCGAACCAGACCACCTGCGCCGTCGGCGGCAGCGGAGTCCCCGCAAACGGCGGCACTTGCATCATCGCCGTCGATTTTGCGCCGCAAGCATCGGGCCCTCTCTCTGCTTCTGTCACCATCACCGACAACGCCGCCAGCACGCCTCAATCGATCGCCTTGAGCGGCACCGGCACGCAGCCTGGCGTCCAGTTCTCGCCGACCGCGATGACTTTCGGCAGCGTGAACACGGGAAGCACATCCAGTCCCGTGACGGTCACATTGACTAACACCGGCAATCAGTCGCTCACGATCTCTTCCGTCACAATCGATTTGACTGTCGGCACCCCTGCCGACTTCGCGTTCACCACCGCCGCCGGCAGCAACACGTGCGCGAGCGTCGGCTTGCTCGCCGCGAACGCAACATGCACCATCACAGCGACATTCACGCCAGGCGCAACTGGCCCAATCACAGGACAGGTCGACGTCGCCGATGACGCCCCGGCCAACCCGCAAGTGATTCCCTTGAGCGGTGCCGGTACGGCTCCGGGCGTCAGCCTCTTGCCGAGCACTCTCACGTTCCCGAGCATGAGCGTCGGCGCCACGTCCCCAGCTCAGACGGTCACGCTGACCAACACGGGCACTTCGAGCCTCACCATTTTCAGCATCACGACGGCGGGCACGAACCCCGGTGACTTCCAGATCGTCTCCGGCCAGACGACCTGCCCGTCCAGCGGTTCGCTCGCGGCAAGTTCCTCGTGCATCATCGCCGTGGATTTCACTCCCGCGGCGCCGGGCTCTCGTTTCGCTTCCGTCAGCATCTCAGACAACGCCGCGGGCACTCCGCAAACTGTCGATTTGACGGGCACAGGGACTCAGCCTGCCGCCGTTTTGTCGTCCGCCTCGCTTTCATTCGGCAACGTCAATGTCGGCGTCACGGCCACGCAGCCCAGCATCACGCTCACGAACACGGGCAATCAGTCGCTCACGATTTCCTCCGTGAAAATTAATCCAAGCGTTGGCACGCCCGGTGACTTTGCACTCTCCGGCAGCAACACTTGCGAGACCGTCGGCTCGCTCGCCGCCGGCGCGAACTGCACGATCTCCGTCACCTTCAAGCCCGCCGCTCAGGGCCTCGTGACTGGCCAGGTGGACATCACTGACGACGCTCCCGGCAGCCTTCAGACCATCGCTCTCAGCGGCACCGGAACGGCTCCGGGCGTCTCGCTCACTCCCTCATCCTTGAATTTGGGCTCCGAAGACGTTGGCTCGACCAGTGCCGCGCAGACCGCCACGCTGTCGAACACAGGCACGGGTCCGCTGACGATCAATAGCATTGGCATCATGGGCGCGAATCCTAACGACTTCGGCGAAACGAACAGTTGCCCGATCAATCCGCAACAGCTCTCATCTGGCAACTCCTGTATCATCTCCGTCACGTTCACGCCGACGGCGAAAGGCTCGCGCCTGGCCACCCTTTCGGTTTCCGACACCGGCCCGGGCACGCCGCAGACGGTCGCGCTTTCCGGCAACGGCACTCAGCCCGTCGTCGCCTTCAATCCTTCCACCGGCGTCTCATTTCCCGCGACCGTCGTGGACGCGGCCAGCGGCACGCGAGCGATCACAGTCACCAACACCGGCGACGGCCCGCTCGACGTTTCCAGCATCACGTTCACGGGCACGAATGCAGGCGACTTCTCCGAGACGGACAATTGCGTCGGCGCGGCCAACGCCGTCGCGCCGCAAAAATCCTGCACGATCAACGTAAATTTCGTCCCCACGGCCGCCGGCGCTCGCACGGCGAATCTCGTCATGGCCGACAACGCCGCTTCGACCACGCAGCAGGTTTCCGTCGGCGGCCAGGCCACCGATTTTCAGCTCGCGGCGTCCGGCGGCTCGACGAGCGCCACAATCACCGCCGGAGCCACGGCGATCTTCCCGCTGGAAGTCAATCCTTTGAACGGCTTCGCGGGGACTGTCACGTTCGGCTGCACGAATCCTCCGCCCAAGGGCTCCTGCACGGTTTCGCCTCCCAGTGTGCAGGTTTCGGGCTCCACTCCCGTCAGCTTCTCCGTGAACGTAGGCACAATGTCGAACGCGTTCCTTCTTCCGCGCGGACCTCAAACGTCGCCGTGGCCGCGCACGCCCCGAATTCCGATGGTCTTGTGGTTGCCGCTTGTTTTGCTCTGCTTGGTTTACTTCAGGTGGGCTGCGGTTCGGAGGAAGCGCCTCGTTCCGCGCTTCATCCTCGTTTTCGCAGTGCTACTCCTAGCATCCTGCGGTGGCGGTTCTAGCACCACGACGGGCGGCAACGGCACTCCGCCCGGCTCATACACCGTGACAGCCACGGGCTCGGTCGGCTCCGGCGCCGCTCGCCAGCTTAAACTCACCGTCACAGTCCAATAATTCCTGCGTAAGACTTGTCCTCGCACGTCTTCATCGTTTTTCGCTAGTCACTCGTCACTGCTCTTAAAAAAGCTTCACCGCCAAATCCCGCGGCTCGTGTCCCACGGGAATCAGCGTCGTCAGACAATCGCGCGACCCGCCCTGCACCTGCGAGCATCCCGTCGTGCGAATCACGGCCAGATCGTCCGAGCCCGAATCCACTGCGAGCAGCGTGCCGCTCACGGGCGTGAACGCCATCGTCGTCGGCTCCTGTCCTGTCGCCACCGGGTGCTGCTGCATCTGCCGGAACGCAATCTGTAGCGCCGCCACGTGATTCGCCGCCGCGTCCGCCACGTACAGCGTCTGCCCGTCCGGCGACAGAATCGCGCGCGCCGGCGCCGAGCCCGCCAGCACGTAGTCGTTCACTTCATTCGTCCAAGTGCTCACGATGATCAACCCATGCGCGTCCGGCGAAGGAATGTACAGTTCGCCGCCGTCGCGGCTGATGACGAAATCCGTCGCCGTCCCGTCGAGTTCCAGGTTCGTAACCAGCGCGCGCTTTCGCAAATCCACCACGGAAATCCGCCGCGAATCTCCCGACGAGATGAACGCCTTCGTCCCGTCCGGCAGTATCGCGATCTGTTCCGGCTGCGTCACCGTGGGAATCGTCGCGATTTGCGCTAGCGTTCGCGCGTCGAGCAGCGTCACGCTCGAGTCGTCCCGGTTCGTCACCACCAGCATCTTGCCGTCCGGCGTCACGCGCGCAATCCACGGCCGCCGTCCAGCGCGTCCGCGCGCCACGATCTGCCGCGAAGCGCAATCAATCTCCGCGACCGCATTCGCGCCGGAAGCCGCCACGTACGCCCGCGCGCCGTCGGGCGAAAAATCCAGCGCATACGGCTGCCCGCCGACGGGAATCCTCGCCGCGACGCGCCCCGCCCTCGCGTCCACCACCCACGCGTACCCGCCCGCCGTGCTGACGCCCCAAATTTCGTCTCGCTTCGGATTCGCGCGCACGCCGCTCGGCGTCGGCCCCACGGCGATCGTCTCCACTGGCGCCAGCTTCGCCAGATCCGCCACCGTCAGCGTCCCGTCCGCCGTGTTCGCCACGTACGCATACAGGCGCGCGCCGGGCCGCAGGATCCACGGCCGTTGCTCGCGCAACACCGCAATCGTCGCGACGCTCAGCGTCACCACCAGCGCAATCGTCAGCCGGTAATTCAGCCAGCCGCGTTCGCTCATGCGCAGCGCTGAAGTTATGTCGGTTTTCGCAGAGGAAGTGGACGTCGCCACGGTAGGGAACTACACAATCGTCCGTTGCAGCACGCCGGCGATCTGTCGCACTTCGCCGACCAGTTGCTCGAATTCCTCGGGCAATATGGACTGCATCCCGTCGGAAAGCGCGCGGTCCGGATCGTGGTGCACCTCGACGAGCAAGCCGTCCGCGCCCACGGCCACCGCCGCGCGCGAGAGCGGCAGCACTTTATTGCGCTTGCCGGTGCCGTGGCTAGGGTCCACCAGGATCGGCAGATGGCTGCGCGACTGCACCGCCGGTATCATGCTCAAATCGAGCGTGTTCCGCGTGTGGTCCGAAAACGTCCGCACGCCGCGCTCGCACAGCATCACCTGATAATTTCCCTCCGAGAGCACGTACTCCGCCGCCATCAGAAATTCGTCCAGCGTCGCCGACATCCCTCGCTTCAGCAGAATCGGCTTCTTCGCCTTGCCCGCGCGCTTCAGCAGCGAGAAATTCTGCATGTTCCGCGCGCCGATTTGTATCACGTCGGCGTATTCCTCCACCAAATCGAGGCTCTCGTTGTCCACCGCCTCCGTCACGATCCCCATCCCGAATTTTTCGCGCACTGCCTTCAAAATCTGCAACCCCGGCTCGCCCAGCCCCTGAAAACTGTACGGCGAAGTCCGCGGCTTGTACGCTCCTCCGCGGAACAGATTCGCCCCCGCCTTTTTCACGCGCGCCGCCACGGTCATCGCCTGCTCGCGGCTCTCGATCGCGCACGGCCCCGCGATGATCGCCACGCCGCTCCCGCCAATGGGCACGTCGCCCGCCGGCGTGGGAATGCGAATGACGCTGTTTTCCTCCTTCGCGTCGCGGCTCACCAGCTTGTACGGCTTGCTGACCGGAACGCATTCCACTACGCCCGGCATCGCCTCGAGCGAGCCAATTTCGATCGCGCCCGTGTTGCCCGTGATCCCGATCGCCGTGCGGTTCGAACCGGGTATCGGGTGCGCGCGCAGCCCCAGCGACTCGATCCGCTCGCATACCGCGCGGACCTCCGCCTCCGTCGCATGCGCCTGCATCACAACCAGCATCTATCGTTTCCCCTCGGATGAAATCGCGAACGAATCAGTGTACTGCATCGCCTCGCAGCCCTGCAATTATTCGCGGGAACGAATCAGCGTCACAAATCTTCGGGGGTAAGCCCTGTGTGCTTGGCAATTCGAGCGAGCATCCTCGGCCCAATCTCGACGCCCTCGTGAAACGCCCAGAAGTATTCGCCTCGTTCGGGATGAACTAGGACAACGTGGGACCCGCGCTGCGACTTAACCGTATAGCCTTTTCGCAGGAGCGTTCGGAAGACTTTGGCTGCCTTGGTACTCGGCCATTGGCTCAACGGCGCGAGGCCACGGACACGGTGAGATTTTCGGTTGGCTCTTTCTGCTCTTCAATCCGGTCGGCGAGAACGCGCAGCGCCAATACTTGTGCTGCAGAGACAGCCTCTTTTTCGGTGTTGCCATAGGCCATCACGCCCGGCAGATCAGGGACCTCAGCGATCCATCGCCCGTCCTGTTCGCGTTCCACTTGGATTCGGTAAGATTTCGCCGTCATGTCTCCATCATATCACGCCCTGCTCGCGGAGTGCCCCGTGGGACAGCTATCGCTTTTGGAACCGAGCCTTGATTTGGCGTCCAACTCTGACGCCGCGTCGTTAGAATATTCAATATGGTTCACCCTTTCACAAGGAATCTCTGTCTCTTGGGACTCGTTTGTGTCTACGCCGCCGCGCCCGCCTTCTCCCAACAGCCTGCGGCAATCGTCCCTGTGGTGACCTCCGCCGGCACACCGGACTATCCTCCCTCCGCCGAAAATGCCCGCATCCAGGGTGCTGTCCGGGTTCGCGTCTACACCGATCAAGGCAAAGTTCTCTGGCTTCAGGTGCAGGATGGCCCTCC
>DATEFX010000048.1:0-77278 GCA_035280405.1 Candidatus Acidiferrales bacterium
GGTAGCGTAAATTCTTTTGTGTAAATTGGGATTTTAAGCAGGAAAAGAGGGTGTACTTTCCCTGGAGCGCTGAACTCACAGAGGAGGTACACCCTGATGCGAGAACTGGAAGTCCTCAACGACGGCCATCTTAAGCTGAAGTTTTCGGAATGGAAAGATTTCTTTGAGCAGGAGCTGGTCGAGCAGGTGCGCGGGCAACTGAAAGCGTTAATCGAGAAGGCGCTGGAAGCCGAGCGCGATCGCTATCTGCAGTTCGGATTTTACGAACACGCCCCGCAGTTTCGCTTCGACTACCGCAACGGCTGCTATTTTCGCGATTTCGCCACGCGTTTGGGACTGCTGCGGCGGTTGCGCATTCCGCGCACGCGCCAAGGGTTTCGCTCGCAAGTGCTGCCGCGCTATCAGCGCCGCCAGCAAGCGGTCAACGAACTGGTGCGCCAGGCCTTTCTGCGCGGCATTTCCACGCGCCAGGTCGGCGCAGTGCTCGAACCGGTGCTGGGCGAAGCCTATTCGGCGCAAACCATCTCCCACATCACCCGCGAACTACAAGGTGCGGTGAATGCGTTTCATCGCCGCACGCTGCGCGATGAGTATGTGTATCTGTTCTTCGATGGCGTGGTTTTGAAAGTGCGCGACACCGCCGCAAGCGTGCGCCGGCGCGTGATTTTAGTGGCTTACGGGATCACCGCGCAGGGCCGCCGCGAACTGGTGGACTATCAGTTTGCCATCAACGGCGAGAGCGAAGCGGCCTGGACCGCCTTCCTGCAAACTCTGTTTCTGCGCGGGCTGGAAGGCAAGAATCTGCGCTTAATCACCAGCGACGGCGGCAAAGGTTTGCAGGCCGCTTTGCCGCTGGTTTTTCCGCGCGTTCCCGTGCAGCTCTGCTGGGCCCACAAGCTGCGCAACATCGCCGACAAAGTGCCGAAGAAAGAAGGCTCCTGCGTGGCCGAAGCGGCGGCCATTTATCGCGCGGCGAGCCAAAGCGAGGCGCAGAACGCCTTTCATCACTGGAAACGGCACTGGGAAAAGCGGCGGCCCCAGGCGGTGGCTTGCCTCGAACGCGATCTGGATTCCTTGCTGAACTTTTTCACCGTTCCGGAGGGCCACTGGAAGAAAGTGCGCACCACTAACGTGATCGAGCGCGCCTTCCGCGAAGTGCGCCGCCGGACGCGCCCCATGAGCAGTTTTTCGAACGTGGAAAGCTGCGATCGCATCGTTTTTGGCGTCATCAGCCATTTGAACCGTTCCTGGGAACGTCAACCCCTCCCCGAATTTACACAAATATGTTGACGCTACCGAACGACGCATTGTCCTCCATCACGAAATCGTCTTCTTCGTTGTACGCCACGTGCCGCCGCCCGCGCAGAATCAGCCGCACTTCGTCCATCGTTTTTTCGAGCGTCGTCGTCGAAAATGCCTTCACCCAGATCACAACCGAATCGTTCGTGCCATACATCTTCAAGTAATTCGTGATCGGGATGATCACCCAGTCGTCGCGCGACTGTCCCAGAACGGATCCCTGCTTCTGCCCCACGCCAATGATTGTGCAATCCTCGTTCTCGACGTGCAGCTCTTTGCCAAGCGGGTCCAGTCCGGGCATCAGGTTGGTCACGATGTCTTCGCCGACGGTGCAGACGGGCGAAGCTTGCTGCACGTCAATTTCATTGATGTGACGCCCGTAGGCCAGATCCGTGTCGTAAATGATCGCCATCGATGGCGTCCAGCCGCGGATCGCGACGTTCGTCAGGTAATTCATGCCGTACTTCACCTGCCCGTTCTCGTGGCGCAGCGCCGCGCCCACGTTCCGGCAGCTTTTGCAATTGCTCAGCACCGCTTTGTAATCGTCCAGATTGAATTTCTTGCGCTTCTGTGTTTCTTCGTATTCCTTGATGTTCGTGATGATCGAAGGCCCGCGATTCACCAGGAAGACGTCCGCGCCCAGGTTGAACACTTTCTCCGCGACGTACGTGTTCAGCCCGGTGATGATGCTCACTACGGCGATCACCGACGTCACGCCGATCACCACGCCGAGCAGCGTCAGCACGCTGCGCATCTTGTGCGCCCATAAGCTCGACACAGCGATACGCACGGCTTCCCCAAACGCCATGGTGGTTTTACGCGGCATGATTGGTGCGGATTCCCCTTCAGATTAACATACGCACAGCCGCCCCGCTGTATTTCGGCCGAAACGGTGAGGACGCGTCTCATGGAATCCGCGCGCTCCAGGTTCCGGCGAACGTTGTACAATCTCGCCGCATCGCGAACATGCAGCGTGCAAAATTCGATCGTTGATCCTCGAGGGAAAACATGACGAAGTGGACCAGGCGTGACCTCTTGAAAGCAGGAGTCGTGGCACCGGCCGCCGCTCGCGCGCTCGTTTCGCATGCATCACCTGAAGGGTCACGCACGCCAATTCTGCTGCAGCAATCCAGCATCGCCCCGCCGTCGTCACCTCGCGAGCGCCTCCTCCTCGATTTCGGCTGGCGTTTCCATCTCGGCCACGCTGACGACCCCGCTCAGGATTTCGGCTTCGGCAGGCATAGCGAGTTCGCGAAAACCGGCGAACTTTTCCGGCCTTCCCGCCACGATTTCGACGACAGCGATTGGCGCGCGATCGATTTGCCTCACGATTGGGCCGTCGAACTGCCCTTCGTCGACCACGCCAGCGTGAACCAGGTCGGCGCCAAGCCGTTGGGCCGCGCCTATCCCGCGACGAGCATTGGCTGGTATCGCAATATCTTCGTGATCTCGCAGAGCGACCTCGGCCGCCGCCTCTCCCTCGAATTCGACGGCGTCTTCCGCGACGCCATCGTCTCTCTGAATGGAAATTACGTCACGCGGAATTTGAGCGGCTATGCGCCGTTTCGCTGCGACATCACCGATTTCGCCAACTACGGCGGCAACAATGTCCTCGTCGTTCGCGCGGATGCCACCGAGCACGAAGGCTGGTTCTACGAGGGCGCGGGCATCTATCGCCACGTCTGGCTGGTGAAAACGGCTCCCCTGCATGTCGCGCACTGGGGAATGTTCGTCTCCAGCCAGCTTCGCGGCAGCTCCGCCACCGTCAGCATCACCACAGCGGTCGAAAACGACACCGACATCGAAAAATCTTGTAGCGTCATTTCAGATATTTTCGCCAGCGACGGAGAGAAGCTTGGCTCCAGCCGCTCCTCTGCCCAAACCGTCCCAGCTTGGAGCAAACGCGATTTCAACTCCCAGATCGTTCTCGATAATCCACGCCCGTGGTCGCTCGAAGCCCCGCATCTCTATCGCGCAACTGCAAGCATTGAAAGCGAAGGCAAATCTCTTGATGAATCCTCGACGACCTTCGGCATCCGCGACATCCGCTTTGATCCCGACAAAGGTTTCTTCCTCAACGGCAAGCCCGTAAAGATTCAGGGCATGTGCAATCATCAGGACCATGCCGGAGTCGGCTCGGCTTTGCCCGATCGCATCCAGTATTTCCGCATCGAGAAGCTGAAAGAAATGGGCGTCAACGCCTACCGCACCTCGCACAATCCCCCCACGCACGAGCTTCTCGACGCCTGCGATCGCCTCGGCATGCTCGTAATGGATGAAACGCGCATGATGTCCTCGAATCCCGAAGGGCTCAGCCAGCTCGAACGTATGGTCCGCCGCGATCGCAATCATCCCTGCGTGATTCTCTGGTCGCTCGGCAATGAGGAGCCTCAACAGGGCACCGACCGCGGCGCTCGCGTCACGCGCACCATGAAGCGTCTGGTCCGCTGCCTCGATCCCACTCGTCCCGTCACCGCGGCGATGAACGGTGATTGGGGCAAGGGCATTTCGGATGTCGTGGACGTCCAGGGTTTCAATTATTTCAATCTCGGCAGCGTGGACAAATTCCACGCCGATTTTCCTGCGAAGCCCTGCGTCGGCAGCGAGGAGGCCAGCACGGTTTCCACTCGCGGCATCTACGAAAACGACAAAGTGCGCGGCTACGTCTCGGCCTACGACCTCAACAGGCCCAATTGGGGTTCGCTCGCGGAGGATTGGGTGCAGAATTACGCGACCCGTCCGTTCGTTTCCGGTGCGTTCGTCTGGACCGGCTTCGATTATCGTGGCGAGCCCACGCCTTACGGCTGGCCCTGCATCAGCTCGCATTTCGGCATCATGGACACCTGCGGCTTTCCGAAAGACCTCTTCTATTACTATCAATCGTGGTGGACGCAAAAGCCCGTGCTCCACGTATTTCCCCACTGGAATTGGGCCGGCAAGGAAGGCCAGGAAATCAGCGTCTGGGTTTTCAGCAATTGCGAAGAAGTCGAATTGCTGCTGAACGGCCAACGCCTCGGCAGACAGCCGATGAAGAAATTTTCGCACGTCGAATGGAAAGTCGCCTACGCTCCGGGCGCCCTCGTTGCCCGCGGATTCACCAGCGGCAAGCAGATCGCCGAATCGAAGCGCGAGACAACCGGTGCCCCAGCGGAAATCCGCCTGATTCCAGACCGGTCAGAAATCGGCGCGAACGGAGAAGACGTCTGCATCGCAGCAGTAGAAATTTTGGATGCTCAGGGCCGGCTGGTGCCAGTCGCGGACAACAAAATCAACTTCGCCATCAGCGGTCCGGGGAAAATCATAGGTGTTGGCAATGGCGACCCGAGCTGCCACGAGCCCGACAAAGCCACCGAGCGCAGCGCGTTCAACGGCCTCGCTCAGGTGATTGTGCAAGCGCAAAAACAGACGGGACCGATTATCCTCTCTGCGAATTCTCCCGGCCTCGCGCCCGCCTCGCTCACAATCAATTCGATTGCCGCCACTCCACGCCCCGCGGCATAGCGCGCGTGCTTAGAACCTGATCTCTCCCTTGATCTGAGCCATTCGCGCGGAAGCGTTCGCGCCCGGGAACTCGCCCAGAATCGTCGTCGGCGAGCTCACCTGTCTCTGAATCGTGCCGAAGAGCGGATTCGAAATGTCCGCGATAGGCAAGTCGAAATTCGCGTGGTTCAGCACGTTGAATGCCTGCAATCCCAGCACAAGGTGTGCCCGGCGCCAGCCCGGCAGCGTCGTATCTTTCATCACCGAGAAATCCGCGTTGAAATATTTCGGCCCGCGGAACAGGTTGCGCATCCCGGTAGTGAACACGTTCCCCACCGCTAAATCCGCGATGACGCCGCTGTTCATAAAGGAAGCGGCCGGCAGGCACGGCTTGCCCTTCGTCCCCGCTGCCGATTTGGTGCAAGGAGTCAGCGGAATTTTCACCGTGGCTTCCGGCAGAATCGTCGAAAAATAGTCGTTACCCGCAAGGCTGCTGCCGAATTTCTGGTCTGTCACCGAGAATGGAAAGCCGGTGCGATAAAACACCGTGCCCGCAATCTGCCAGCCGTTCACCAGCCGCGCCGGCCCGCGGCCTCCGAACATCTGCCGCAACGGCAGTTCCCACACGTAGCTCGCGCTCAAGTTGTGGCGCACGTCGAAATCCGATAGCCCGTACGAACCCTTGAAATCGTACGGGTCCTGCGGGCTCAGCAGGCTCGGCGCTTCGCCCGCATTGAACGGAAGGATGCCGCCGTTCGATACGTCGTCGTGTGCCTTGCTGAACGTGTAGCTCGCCAGCACCACGCCATTCCCCAGCTTGACGAACTTGTGCTGGAACGTGGCGAACGCTGCGTCGTATTTCGAGCTCCCGGAACTGGAAATCACCGTCACCTGGCTGAATCTCGGATCGATTCCCGTGCAGGGAGTGCTTGTTCCCGAGCATTGCCTCGAGGGAAACGCTCCGGTAAGCGCGGTCGGGTACGTCTCTGCGCCGTTTGGCCCTGACGCGGGAGGAAATGTCCCAACGGGAAGATTGGAAAATCCGAATGCATTCGCGGAGTTGTTGGCGATGGGAAGGTGCACGCCGTGAGTTCCCTCGGCGCCGATCGTGAAAATCGTGTTCGTCTTCAGTTGCCGCTGCACCTCCACGCTCCACTTCTGGTACTCCGGCGCACTCATCTTCCGGTTGGTCACGGTGATTCCGGGTTGGAAGAAGGAAGTGCCTCCGCCGCTCGGGCCGAGCGTGATTTGCGAAAGCGTCTCGCCGGTTGCAAATCCCTGGATGAAAGCCGAATTCGCCCCCGCCGCTGCCGCGAATAAATTGGGGATGCTGGCGGTGGTTTCGCTTGGCGCAATGTTGTTGTTCAGCACCGTGAATGTATCCACCTGCGGCGGATTGGAAGCCAGGCTGTCCGTCACGATGGCCGGAAAGAGTTCATGAAACAATCCTATTCCTGCTCGCACCACCGTTTCGCTCGATCCGCCGTTCGGTCGCCATGCGAAGCTGACGCGTGGATCCCACAGGATGCTCTGATAACTCGGGAATGCGCGCTCTTGATTGGCCACGATTCCCTCGCTGGCGCCGGCGGTCAGGCACGGGCTGTTGTTATAGGGGCAGTCCCCAAGAATTTGTCCGTTGCTCCCGTTGGCCATGAAATTGAAATCGGCTGGCAGTCGCGTAAAGCACAGATAGCGGCAAATCGGATTGGAATCGTGCCCCCCGCGAACCGCAAATGTGATTGCCAGCCCCTGGCTCGCCCGCCAGTCGTCTTCGAAATACAATCCGGATGAGTAGTATGCCATCGGCAGGTCAGTAGACTGCGGAAACGACTGCGTTAATGAGCTGCCGGACGCTCCACCGTTGAAAAAGTCGTTCAGCGAAAGAACTTCGAGGAACGGAACCGTATTTTGCCCGAAATCGTGATTGCTCACGTTCAATCGGCGGAAGGATCCCCCAACCTTCAGCGTGGTCTCGCCCCACGTCCGCGAAAAATCGTCGCTGATTTGAATTTCGGTTGAGTTCCGTCCTCGCGGGAGCGTTGACTGCACTCCGCCAAGGCCCGTAAACGACCCATCGGCAAAATGCAACTGAGCCGGAAATCGCGTCGTTAGTCCGATCTTGCTGTTTTCTCCCAGAAAGTTCGAATTCCACTGCGCCGCCAGTAGGAGTTGGTTCGTGCCTGTGTTCCCGATCGCGTGCGTCTCTTGTAACTGCCCCTGATGCTCGGAAAACTTGCTCGTCGCGTTGAAATTGGGGGTCTTGAGTGCCGGATCCACGAAAGGATCCGTAAAGATTCCCGCCTTCCCGGAATCCTTTTGGTAGCGCACGAACGCTCGGTCATTCACTCCTACGATGTAGTCCACCCGTCCAGTGTAGAGCGAGTCCGTCGACAGGTTGCTCGCATTGGATTGATATGCGAGAGCACACGCTAGAAGACCGGTCGGAGGAGGAGATGTACTCGGTTGGCTCACGCCGAAGAAGCCAGAAGGATCTACAAACGTCCCGCAGCCATCCCCTGTGTAAATAGTGTTGCCTGCCGTATTCGGGTCCGGCTCGGTGGTCGGGGGGAGCACGTCATTCGCATTGGCCGCTGCCGGCGGCGTGTTGTAAAGGTTGAAGATGCCATCGCCTAGACTGACGTTCGTCGGACTAGTCTGCACTCCTCCTGAAGATGGGCACGAAATCGGAGCCTGGTTGGGCGGCGTGACGCTGATGCCATTCGCGCAATAGAACACGACTGAATTCGGAAACGATCCTTGCAGATTCTGCACCGTCGCTCCCTCGAACTGCGGGCTCGGCACAATCACTTGCTGCGTCGTGGGGACCATCACGTGCAGTCCCTCGTTCGCGAAGTAGAAAAAAAGCTTGTCTTTCTTCAGCGGCGCGCCCAGCCCCGCGAACCACTGATTCACGTTGTCAAACGGCCGCGCGGTTCCGCTCTGATTGTTCAGCCAGCTATTCGCATTCAGCTTTCTGCCGTTCCACAGGTAATCCACGTTCCCGTGCAGCCCGCCTTCGCCGGATTTCGTCGTGTAACTGACGTTCGCCCCCGCGAAATCCGCCGCCTTCCCCGAAAAATCCTCCGTCGCCACCGTCACTTCCTGAATCTCGTTCGAGCCCAGCAGCAGCTTCGTCGCGCCCGAATTGTTCACGTTGGTGAAGGGCTCATTATCATTCATGCCGTTCATCGAAAAACTGTTCGACGCCGTCGACGCCCCCGCCGCCGCGAAATGTCCCGTGCCCGACTCCGTATTCATCAGCACGCCCGGCGCGATCTGCGCCAGATATGTGATGTCGTTCCCGGAATTCGGCAGTTGCGAGATTTGCTGTTGCGTCAGCGTTGTCGAGCGGTTCCCGTTTTCCACTTCCAGCAGTGTCGTCGGTTTCGCCTTCGGCGCGGCCACTCCTCGCACTTGCACCGCAAGCTGGAAATTCACGAGTATCGGTTCGCCCGCTGTCACGGTCACTTGCCGGTTCGCCACCTGATAGCCCGAAGCCTCCACGGTCATGGTGTACGCGCCCGGTTCCAGCAGCACGAACTGGTATGCTCCCGAAGTGTTCGTCCGCGCTTCCTCCGTCGTTCCCCGGGCGTTGTTCCTCAGCACCACGCGCGCGTGCACAATGATCGCGTTGTTCGGATCCACCACCACGCCGGTGATTCCGCCCGTGGTCGGATTCTGGTCCTGCGCCGCCAGGCGCGTCGGAACAAGCGACGCCGCCAGCAACAGGCTGACGATGGACACGAGAGCGCTTCGCAATTTCATCAAAATTCCTCCCCAAATTTTCATAGCAGCGCGCGACGCAGCACGAAATCCCGGCAGAGAAGGCTGCTTCCCCACTTCATGCAGGCAAATCGGCGAACGGGCAAATGAAATTTATATCATCGAATCGTCCGTCCGTGCCACTTGATTGCTTTCCTGGTGTTGGGTCAGTTTGAATTTTCTTGATCGTGACACAAGGAGTCAAAATTCAAACTGGCCCACTACCGCTTTCCTCCACGCCCCCATCACACTCTGACGGACTGACAAGTACTTGCAGATGCGCGCCCTGCGCGAAATGCTGCCTGATTGGATTCGAGGCGTCGTCCGCTCGACCTCAAGTGTCGCCGCCGCACACTTTTCGTCTCTGTTTGCTGCTAGAATCCCCGTCATGCGTCTCGCAATTTTTCTCTTGCTCGCCGCCGCTTCTGCCTCTGCGCAGCAGTGGAATATCCAGACGAACGGCACGGACACGAACCTCCGCGGCATCTCCGCCGTCTATTCCTCGGGCGCCCATCGTCACGCCGTCGTATGGGCTTGCGGCTCGAAAGGCGTGATTCTGCGCTCCGACGACGGCGGCAAATCCTGGAAGCATCTCCGCGTTCCCGGCGCCGATACGCTGGATTTCCGAGGCATCGTCGCGTTCGCTGACGGCGCCGCCTACGTCATGAGCATCGGCAGCGGCGATCAATCGCGAATCTATAAGACGGCGGACAACGGCGCGACCTGGAAGCTCGAATACTCCGACGCACGCGCAGCGTTCTTCCTCGACGCTCTCGCCTGCGTCTCCGAAAAAAGATGCATCGCCCTCAGCGACCCCGTCGATGGCAAATTCCTCCTCCTGAGCACGGAAGACGGCGACCACTGGCGCGAACTGCCTCGCGACGCCATGCCGCCGGCTCTGCCCAAGGAGGGCGTCTTCGCTGCCAGCAATTCGGCGCTCATCATTCACAACAATCGCGAAATTTATTTCGCCACGGGAGGCACCCGCGCCGCCCGCGTATTTCATTCACCCGATTTTGGCCGCGCGTGGACCGCCTCCGAAACGCCGATCGCTGTCGGAAATGATTCGTCGGGAATTTTTTCCCTCGCGCGCTCCGGCGGTTCGGTCGTAGTCGTCGGCGGAGACTACAAGAATGTGAACGGCGCCACAGGGGTTGCCGCGTTTTCCTCGGATCGCGGCGCCACGTGGAAACTCGCGGCGCATCAGCCCGGCGGTTTCCGCTCCGGCGTCGCTGTAGCTGGCAAAAAGACTTTCGTCTCCGTCGGCCCAGCGGGCGGGGACGTCAGCCGCGACGGCGGCAAGACGTGGACAGAATCCGGCGCTCTGAACATGAACGCCGTCGCAGCACTAGGCGGCGAAATCTGGGCCGCCGGCGCGCATGGCACGGTTGCGCGGCTGTCCTATCCTGCAAAATCTCCTTAGCTGAATATGGATTGCCTTTGGTCGCGTCGGCACGGATTCTTTCTGTTCTCCGCGCATTCTGTGGTAAACGCTGTTCTTTGCGTAGTCTCCGCGCTCTCGGCGTCTCTGCGTTGAATGCTTTGTGCGTCGAGGCGAGTCCGCAACGCAAGAATCGCCCGCAATGATTCACATCGCGAGGTCATGCCCTTGCGATTGGCTTTCTCTCCCAGCCCCGGTTAGACTCCCATCAGTGAGCGGGTTCCCCGGCCCCGCCTCTCGCGCGCAGCGCTCGGCCCATACATTGCCCGGTCCCGTTGCTTGAATTTCTTCGCTCATGGAGGCAGTCATGCTTTTGAATCCGCGTTCCCTCGGTTACGCCCTCTTGCGCATCACCATCGGCTTCGTGATTTTCTTCTGGGGACTCAGAAAATTCACCGGAGGGTACTCGCAATTCGTCAGCGGCATCGAGAATCAATTTAGCAATAGTTGGCTGCCCCGCTTCGCCGTCGACGTCTTCGCCCTGATTCTTCCCTTCACCGAAGTCATCTTCGGCCTGCTTCTCATCTTCGGTCTTTTCACTGTGTACGCCGCCGCCCTCGAAGCCATTTTCGTCATGGCTCTTAACACTGGCATGCAGATCTCCGGCGACTCCGCCACCGTCGCCAACAATCTCATCTACACCCTCATCCTCTGCACCCTCGTCTTCCTCGCCGACTACGACTATTTCTCCCTCGACTCCAAATTGAAGCGCCGCCGCAGCGCCTCGTAAACACAGCGCCTCGGCGCACAACCCTCACTGTTTCTTCAGCAGCGCCGGCCAATTCTCGATCAGCGCAAAGAATCTGTCCGGTTGCCCGGCATCGTAGGGAACAATAAATCGTTGGCCGTCGGGCGTTACATCGAATAAGTTCGCGGTGAAGGATCCATAATATGGCCGCGATTGGAACAGTGGCTGGACGGTACCAACGACAAAACTCGACCCATTCGCACTCACGGCCGCGGCCATGATCTCGTTATCCAGGGAAACATAAAAGAGTTCCTTGCCGTCCCGGCGCCATTGCGGAAACCAGCCGCCATCGGTCGAGACCAACCACTTTCCGCCCGGGCCGGGGAAAGGGCCCACATAAACCTCGAATCTGCCCGAATCGTTCGACGTATAGGCTATCCATCTGCCATCCGGCGAGAAGCGAGCAACCGTTCGGAAAGAAAAGCTCTGCGACTGTTGCAGGAGGTTGAGTGGGTATGGTTTGCGGTCGCCTCCGAGCGGCAGCATCCACAGCACGGTTCCAGATGTGTGCCAATCCAAGTACGCGATGGACCTCCCATCTGGAGCCCAATCAAGGGGATAAAGCTGGTCCGGACCGGGCTCTACAAGAGTTTCTTCTTGGCCCGACCCATCGGCGGCTCTCTCGTAGATTCCAAATTTTCCCTTGCGTATGGACGTGTATGCAATGCGGCGACTATCGGGCGACCATATTGGAGACATGTTCCCCGTCGACGAATTCGTACCGAATGTGAACTCGCTCTTCAGGCTGCGCGCTAGATCGAAAAGCCAGATGTCACTGCTGGGAGTATTGAGCGCAAAAGCCAGCACTTTTCCGTCGGGCGAGATGTGCGGGTCAGAGTACGTATCACTTCCCGGGACCGCGCCAATCTGTTTTCCGCTGCGGTCAAACCAAATTAATTGGCGGCTGGCGGTTTCCATGCCGAGATAAACAAGTACGCCGTTGTCCGATCCCGAGAATTCGCCCTCCACCCGGGGCACGACGTCACCTACCTGTTCAGCCACGGGAAAGGCATCGCCTGTGAACTCGAGACGCTTTACATCAAAAGGCTGCGCCATCAGAGTATTCTCACGCAGGAAGAGAATTTGGCCGGATGCGTAGATCGCATTGGAATGAGCATCGAAGAGGAATTTCGTTTCCTTGGAATCGAGTGATCCAACCATGATGGAGTTTGTCGGACTCCCTGCGGACGCAAGCGGGTTGCCCGCAAGAAATAGAAAGTGTCGTCCGTCAGGGAGGAAAAAAGGCCACCGATGCGTTGATTCACCTTTTGCGGAATCCAAGTTTGTCGCTTGAGTGGGCGCGCCACCGCTGGCAGGTACGCGAAATAGTGGCGTGCTGAAGAACGGTGAAAAAACAATCGTCCCATCGCGATTCCACGTGCCGCCGCGCCCCCCCGGCGCATCGCAAAGTGTAATCGCCGGCCCTCCGGACGCTTCGATCTTCTTCAATTTCCCGTCCGCGAAGAATCCAAGGAATTGGCTGTCCGGCGACCAGAATGGCAGGAGAGCTCCTTCGGTGTCAGCCAGGGGTTGAGCTTGCAAGGAATCGAGAGACCGCACCCACAAGATGGATTTGCCGTCCGGCGCCGTCGCCACATAGGCCAGCCGAAGACCGTTCGGCGAGATGGCAAACCCCGCCGATCCGCCATTGTAACTGGTGATGCTCGAATTCGGCGCCGGCTTGATGTACGCGCGAATGATCCTCATTTCTGCGGGTGCGTGCAGGAAATACATTGCGCCGAAGATCGCCGCTGAGGCTATCGCTAGCGTCGCTATCGCGGCCGATGTCGCATCCCGATATTTGCGTCGCGCAGCAACCGGTGCCGCCTCACCTGCCTGAGATCCCGCGTCGCGAATCCATTCCAGTTGTAGTTTCAAGTCGTGCGCCGACTGGAATCGCTCCTCGGGCTCTTTTGCCAGGCACGTTTTCACCACCCGGTCCAGCGCCGGTGGCGACATTGGCTGCAAACTCGAAATCGGCGGAGGCTCACGCTCAAGGATTGCCGCAATTAAGCTTGCCTGCGATTTCCCCTCAAACGCTCGCTTACCCGTCGCCATCTCGTACAGCACCGCGCCAAATGAGAAAATGTCGCTGCGCGCATCGGCATCCTTGCCTTCAAGTTGCTCCGGCGCCATGTACTGAAACGTCCCGACAATCGTCCCCCGCGCCGTCAGCGGCGTGGTCGGCGGCTCGCCAGTCTTCTGGCTCACCGTCGGCGAGCTCGAGAGGTCTACGGTCACTGGCGCCATGGCCGCTTTCGCGAGCCCAAAGTCCAGCAGCTTCGCGCCACCCTTCGTCAGCATGATGTTCCCGGGCTTCAAGTCGCGGTGAATCACGCCCTGCCGGTGCGCCTTTTCGAGCGCATCCGCAATTTCGATCGCGATGCGCAGCAATTCAGCTGTAGGCAGCGCGCCTTTCTCCAAACGCTTTGCCAGAGTCTCGCCTTCGAGATATTCCATCACGAGGAAATCCGTTCCATCCTGATGCCCGACGTCATGCAGCGTGCAGATATGCGGATGATTCAGCGAAGAAACCGCGCGCGCTTCGCGCTCGAATCGCTGGCGCACTTCCGGTGTGCTGGCGAGATGCTGCGGGAGAATCTTGATGGCGACGTCGCGCCCCAGCCGCGTGTCGCGCGCGCGGTACACCTCTCCCATCCCGCCCGCACCGATGGGCGACTGAATCTCATACGGCCCCAGTTTCGTTCCGGAAGTTAAGGACATCGTGCGCCAGATTATAGGCCACTCGTCTCCTCGCAAGCCAGCGGACGGCGGCAATCACGTGCTTGCGTCTATCTCAGTTCTCCGGCATCTTCTCCTTAGGAGGCTTTCATGCAGACCGCGACCGTGAAATGGGTGGGCGACGAACAATTCCTGGCGACGCTTCCTTCCGGCCACGCCGTCCCAATCGACGCGAATCGCCAGCACAATTCCGCCCCCGGTCCCATGGAGATGATGCTCGCAGCGCTCGGCTCCTGCTCGGGCACGGATGTCGTCCTCATCCTTGCCAAGAAGCGCCAGAAGCTTGAGTCGCTCGAAATCGTCATCAATGGCGAGCGCGCCGCCGAACCGCCCACGGTCTGGACCAAGCTTGAGGTTCTTTATCGCCTCTGCGGCACGCTCGAAGAGCAAGCCGTTGCTCGCGCCATCGAACTCAGCCAGACGAAATACTGCGGCGCCATCGCGACGCTCCGAAAAACCGCCGATATCTCCTTCCGCTACGAAATCCTTCCTGCAACGAAATGATCTCCCGGCGCCAATCATGCTCCGCCGCGACTAGCCCAGGAACTTTCAGCGACCATAAGCAAAAGAGCCGGAGCAGTTCGCCCCGGCTCTCTGTCCCTGCCTCTTTGACTCCGTGTTAGTGTCTCAGGTCCACCTTTTCCGCGACCATCGTCGGCGTTCCGCTTGTGTTGAACAGCAAGCCGCCCACGGAAACAACGTTTCCGTTGGCCAGACTGCTGATGCCTGTCACGTTCATCATCGCGTCATCGTCTGATTCAAACTCCGTGGTCGAAAGAACGTCCACCTGAATCGCACTAATGCTCGCGTTCGTGAAGAGCGGCGGCAGCATCCCCAGCGTGAACATCGGCGGCGTTCCCGAAGCATTGATCGCCGTGATCGTGCCCGTCACCTCCGAGCGCACGAGTTCCACCTGGTCCGCGGTGATCGTGATATTCGACGGTGTTCCGCCGGGCACCAGGCTGGTTGGGTGCACACGCACGGCCTGGCCAAGCATCATGTCGCTGATGCTCGCGAAGTTCAATCCCGAAGGCAGCGTCAATCCGTTCGTATCGATCGAGAAAGTCGCCCCTGGCGCGACGTCCACAGTTAGCGGTATTCCAATCGAGACGCCCGACATCTGTTGCCCGCCGAATTCATCGTCTTCGAAAATGACGATCTGGAAGCTGTTTCCGGTCGTGTTGATCGAGCTGACTGTCCCGCGCAGTTCGAACATGCTCGGCGGCGAAAACGCTTCCACGTCCGTCGCCATCAGCGTGCCGTCCGACGCCTGCTGCACTTCCACTTTCACGATCTGTCCCGTCTGCAGGCACGAAAAGTTGTTCACCGAACAGGAATCTTCAAAATCAAACTGCGTGTTACTGTTCGTCATAATCGTCGAAGTGGTTCCCATAAACGGCGTCTGCAGCGTGAAACTCTGGTGCGTTTGGTCAATGGCGGTAATCTGTCCGACCAGTTCCGTATCGTCCTCGTGACCCTGAAAGCTGGGCGCGGGAAGTTGCGTCAGGATCACCGTCGGCGTAATCGAAAGGTCCGTCGACTGCACCGAAGCATTCACGTCGAAATCCATCCGGAGCGCCAACGGCGATGCGGAGCTGAGCGTGATCGGAAACGGCGCCATCGGCGCCTGCACGGTGACCGACGTCTGATTCAGCGTCGGCGAAAACTCGCATACCTGCTGATCCGCGCAGCTCTGCCCGCCCAACGTCAGTGTTCCGCCAGTCTGGTTCAGAATAGTCATCTCCGGGTTTGCGAGGCTCACTGTGATTCCATTGTACGTTCCTGCTGGCACGTTCACGTTGGCCAGCAGGGCGGAGTCGGTCTGCAAATGCTCCAACTCGACGTCGTCGGGGTGGCTGATGAGCGACACCGCTTGCCCTCCCACGCCGCTCGGCGTCAGGCTCGCGCCGGTGATTTCCAGCTCGAAGGCGAGTACGGTCACGCCAGTTGGTGGGTTATCTTTGACGCTGAAACTCACTGGCACGGTTCCTGCGCCGGGCTGGTTCAACGACATACTGCCGCTGCAGCCGATCAGTGCGGCCGCAGTGAATACCAATATTCCTGCTCCCGTAATCATCCGGTTCATGCGAAATCCTCCCTTGAGTTGTATGCACACGGACATGGAAAGAACTGACTCGGCTGGGATAGGACGCTGAAAATTCGATGCGTAAGTTTTGGTCAAAGATGCCAAGATTCAGATTTCTTGAGATTTTTTTGTTGCGAGGAACTGAACGGTACTACGAAGGGCCAGGCGGCTGCGGCTACGAATTCCGTGTCAACTTTGCGACAAAGTCTGCATATAAGAGTCGTGTTTACGTCATGGACTTGTATTTCGTGTCGATCAGATTTCTATCCAGACGTTTCTTGTCGGCTCGTTCGGATCTCAAATGACAAATCTTGTCTCGTTGTAGGAATAATGTATCCAAGCTAATCCCGATTCGAACCGTTTCCTGTGACGCTCGTTCGCTCTGCCTTGCCCGCAATTCACCTCCTCGCGCAGCTCGCCTGGGCCTGAATGCATGGGAGCTTCTGCGCCTGCCACGCATCGAATCCGCCCGTGACGTTCATCACATTTTGAAATCCGGCCGCTTCGAGCAAGCTCGTCGCAATCGAGCTGCGATAGCCGCTCTTGCAGTGCACCGCCACGGGTCTCGCGCGATCCAAATCGGCGAGCGAATTGCGTAATTGATCGAGCGGCTTGAGGCGCGCCTGCTCGATATGACCTGCTTCCCACTCCGCATTCTTGCGGACGTCAATCACCTGTAAGTTTCCATTCTGTTCGCCGATCGCCCGCTCCAAGTCAAGAACAGAAATTTCCGGTACCTGCGACGCGGTCAGTCCCGCTTTCTGCCACGCCAGCATTCCGCCATCAAGATAGCCTTGGACCTTCTCGATGCCCACGCGCGCCAATCTCATCTGCGATTCGTGCAGCCGATCCGGGTCCTCCGCGACAAGAATTATTTTCGAATCAAGCCCCAGCAAAATCGCAGCCCACGACGCGTACTGCCCCGAAAGCGCGATGTGCAGAGCTCCGGGCACGTGTGCCGCGCCGTATTCCGCGGTAGGCCGCGTGTCGAGCACGACCGCGCCCGTCCTTTGCTGCGCCTGCACTTCGCTGGGCGAGAGCGCCTTCAGCTCGGGCAATTTCTCCAGCGCCTCCGCTCCTTGCCGGTTGATTTCGGCGTCGAGGCGGAAATACTCGGGCCGAGTCGGCAAATCGGAGGTCAGCAGATGCACGAACTGCTCGCGGCTCATCGGCCGCAGAGCGTAATTAAACTGCCTCTCCTTGCCGATCGTCGAGCGCCGCTCCGGACTGATGTTCCTCCCGCAGAGCGAGCCCGCGCCGTGCGCGGGAAAAACCTCCACCGTATCCGGCAGGCTGAGAAGTTTCGTGTGTAAACTGTCGTACATCAGCCCCGCGAGCTGCTGCGGCGTGTGCTCCGGCGACAAATCGGGGCGTCCGACATCCCCGATGAACAGCGTGTCGCCCGTCAGCACGGCCCACGGCTCTTTCGATTTCTCCAGATCGGTCACGAGCACGCACATGCTTTCGAGCGTGTGGCCGGGTGTCTCCAGAAACCGCAGCACGGTCTTCCCCAATCGAATTTCATCTCCGTCTTTCGCCGGCTCGTGGGGAAAGCGCGCGTCCGCCTTCGCTCCGATGTGAATCTTCGCTCCCGTCCGCGCCGCGAGTTCCCCGTGGCCGGAGACGAAGTCCGCGTGCAGGTGCGTCTCGATGATGTGCGCGATGCGCAGGCCGTTTTTGGCAGCTTCGTCGATGTAGAGTTCGACGTCGCGCTGCGGGTCCACAACCGCCGCGACGCCTTCCGAGCCGATCATGTACGACGCATGCGCGAGGCAGGAGAGGTAAAACTGCTCAAAATACATCATGCACCTCCGCTTCCTGTGGAGAATTGCATGTTCCTCGTGATCCGCCGCGCGTACGCCGCCGGCGGGTTGTGCGCTATCGTGCCAGCCGCCTTCTTGAAGAATTCCTGCGCGTTGTCCTTGTCGCCGAGCTTCTCGTACGTCTGGGCGATCATGCACTGGATGAAGGGATCGTTCTGGTTCGATTTCTGGAAATTATCGAGCGCAGTGTTGTAGTCGCCGCGATAAAATGCGACGTAGCCGACGAGATACGGAAGAAACGCTTCCTGCTGCGGATTCCCGCCTTTATCGAGAGCGGCTTTGGCCGCGGCGACGTCCTTATCCGCTTCGGCGAAATTCCCGCGGCGTGCCGCGAGCCGAGCCAGCGCATGCTCCCAGCGAAATTCCCACAAATCCTTGCGCGCCTCCGAAATATTCGGCTCCTTCAATCCCGCTTCGTGGCCGATGCGATACCACTTCTCCGCCGCGTCCAGATCGCCGGAGTCAATGCAGACGCGCGCGGCCTCGTCGGCGATTTCGCCCTGCTGGAAAAAATCCTTCGTCGCGACAAAGTAATCGAAGACTTTCTGCTCGTACTCACCGGCCTTCGCGCAGTTGCCCTCGAACGCGTAGGACATGGCCATCGCGCGCTGCGTCGCGGCCTTGATTTGATCGGTTGGCGCGGAATCGATCGCCCTCTGGAAATATTTGCGCGCCTCGTCGCCCTTGCCCATCAAGTCGAGGACGGTCCCGGCCGCATTGTTCGCGGGGAGCGAATTCGGATAGGTGGCAAGGACTTTCTGGAAGACCGCGAGCGCATCGTCGAGCTTTCCCTGGCGCGCCAGCGCGTTGCCCTGACGGATGAACTCGGGCTGCTCCTGACGCTGCACTGTCGGCGCGGCCTGCTCGCCAGGGCGAGCGGGCTGTTGCGCGAGAATCGGAGCGGGAACCAGAAACAAAGCTGCTAGAGCAAGAAAAAGTCTGGTGGGTGCACGCATGGCGCGGATTATCTCACAAATCTTGCGCGGGGTGAGATCATGCGGCGCGCTAGGGGAGTCGGCGTCGCCGCGGAGCAGCGGCGCACGCAAGTGAAACTCATTTGCGATCAGGATTTCGTAAGTGCTGTGTTTGCAGCAACATGACTCTTCGCGACTGTGCGTTTCATTTGCGATCAGGAACTTAAAATTTTGCGTGAGTTTCTTGCTGGATGCCGGGGATCGGCAGGGGTGGGAGGCTATCCGGCGAGGGAACTCCACCGGGGGCCTCGAGACGGGTCGGTTACGCTGGCGAGCTGTTGCCTGCTGAACATGTCATATATTATCCAGAAATTAAATCGTTTGGCAAGAAAATTCTTAGACGGGATCTCTATCCCCTTGCGCGGCGGCACAGGCCAAGAAGAATATCGCGGCTTCAGACGCGGGCGGGGCCGGAGCCGCGGAATTCAGGTGTATACTTTGTGAAATATGGTGACTCCAAAAGCCCACGAGGATCAGAGACTTGTGAGGCTACGAGCCGGTGAGCCTTTGATATTTGGTCTGCCGGTGGGGCGGCCAGAGACTGCAGCGGAGCGGGCCTCTCGAACCATACCCGCTGTCTGGCTTTCGAGCCTAGCCGAAGGGCCCTCGCGCACGGTTCGCGTCCCTGTCACGATCGTTAACGGATTCATTGATGGCGCGATTGATTGGCGGAACGCGCTGTTTGAAAGAGAGATTTGCCTCTCAGATACGGAGGTCTCGGGCGTAACTGATGCATCATTTAGTACATTCAAGGGCCCGTTACTTTTTTCAGGGACATCATTCATAGGAGGGGTTTCGCTTGTAGGTGCCGATGTAAGCGGCCAAGGGGTTTTTCAGGGGGCGCTTTTCGGCGCTGAGGCGCATTTCAGCGATGCTGTTTTCAGACATACAGCGGACTTCCGCGGGGCGCGATTCCTCTCTTTAGCTTTTTTCGAACGAGTCGAAGTCGGGGGTGGGATGTTTTTTCGGCCGGACGACGATGGACGGGGTGTGGTTTTTCATGGCCCGGTTCGGTTTATGGGAGCCTCAATCGGAGGAACTGTTGAGTTCGATGGAGCGCGGTTCGAATCGACGGTAGTTTTTGAAGAAGTCTCGGTCGGCAAGAGCATGTACTTCAGAACGGATGTCAACGGAAATCGCCTTACCTTTCACAGTGACGTTCAGTTCTTGGGCACTTCCGTCCGGGGGAGCGCTGAATTCGATGGAGCTCTCTTTTCCGGGACCGCTGGGTTTGAGAGATTCAAGGTGAAGGGCCCATTGTTTTTCCGCCCGGATAAGAACGGAAGCCCAGTTGAGTTCGGTAAATCGGGCCAGTTCCTCAGCCTGTCCGTCGAAGGACAAGCAATTTTCAGTGGGTCTGTTTTCGAGGCGGACGCGAATTTTGATGGTGCTCGGTTTGGAGGTCTCGCTATCTTCCGGGCTACGCCGGAGGGGTTGCAGACTATATTCAAGAGCAAGGCCACGTTCAGGGGAACAACTGTTGGCGACAATATGGAGTTCGATGGCGCAGAGTTCTTGGGCGCAGCCATTTTCGAAAACATCCGAGTTGGAGGGTCAGCTTTCTTTCGTGCGGCGCAGGGAAATGATTCTAGAATTCCGATGCGTTTTGCCGGGGAGGTCAGTTTTGTTGGCGCGTCGTTCGAGAAAAAAGCGGCGTTCGATGGGGCGGTTTTCGAGAAGGACGTGTGGTTCGGATGGGTTCATGCCAGCGGTCCGCTTTTCTTCCGCGGTGCCCGCTTCGAGGCTGCTGTGGCGTTTGATGGCATGCGGGCCGACGGCGGAGCCCTCTTTGTAACTGATGAGTCTGGCAGCCCGGCCATCTTTCACGGACCTGCAAGTTTTGCTTCCGTAACATTTGCTCTTGACGCCCAATTCAGAAGCGCTCAGTTCGAGCAACCAGTCAGATTCCGAAATGCGCATTTCTTTGGGGCAGCTGATTTCACTTCCGCGAGCTTTGCATCCGACAATTGTGCCAAGTGGAGCGGCACTCATCTTGAACTTGGCGCTACCGGGGAACGGGCCAGGTTTGAGGGTACTGCGGACTTTACGTGTGCCGTGGCGGATGGCGACGCGCTGTTTCAGGAGGCAGCTTTCGGCGGTCATACTACTTTTCGGGAGGCTCGATTTCATGTGGTCCGTTTCGCGGAAAGGCTAACAAGCGCTCGCCCCGCTGGCGAACCAAGGCAATTTCGGGGACACGTTGACTTGCGAGGATTCGCCTACGAGCGAGTCTACGTGAATTGGCGCGAGCTTTTCGGCCAGATGGAATACGACCGCCAGCCGTATACACAGATGCGGAATGCTGTCCGTGCCACTGGGGACGATCAGACAGCGGATGAGATCTATGTCGCTCAACGTGGGGTTGAGAGGCGGGCTAAATGGCATGCCGGTGAGTATCTCTCTTCGCTAGCTGATGGATGCTACGCGCTTGTGAATTATGGTGTCCGGCCGTTCTGGCCTCTGGTAGTAATAACGATTGTCGTTCTAACTTTGGGCACCTGGGTGTTCACGCGTCCGCATGCTGTGACGTACCGTGAGCTTAATCTCCGCGTCGCCGATCCGCCGCAGCTGACGCTTATGCAGGGTCTGGGAGTGAGTTTTCGCGAGTTTGTACCGGTCGAGATTCCATCGGGGCAGCGGTGGGTACCGACTGGGAATCGTGTTCCTGTTCTAGCGCTCCCGTTCACAGCCTACGCATCTCTTCAGCGCTTATTCGGATGGCTGCTTGTACCACTCGGCATCGCTGCTTTGACAGGGCTGTTAAGACGCGTTGGTGCTGGAAGGGTGTACTGAGAAGCGCCACCCTCTGGTTAACTCAAGATCTGCGGCGGCGAGGGGAGTCGAGCATGGCGGCGCGGAGGAGCTTGTTGATGCGGGTCTGGTAGCCTTTACCCTGCGCCTTGAGCCAGGCGAGGACGTCGGCATCGAGTCGGATGGTCAGCGGCTTCTTGATTGGGCGATAGAACTTCCCGACAACGGCGGAGCTCCAGTCGCGAACTTCGGCGGCATCGGACAGGTCAATCTTCTTGTCGGCCAGGGCGGACACAGCGGCCAGTTCCTTTGCCTGCTTCTTAGAGATTTTCTTCATAGAATTTCCTTTCTGAGGGCGTCGCCTTGCGGGCGGAAATGATGCGGATCACTTCCTCGCCGCCTTCTTCGCGGTACGTGTGGACGACGAGTAGGATGACAATCCCTCCGGCGAGGCCGAGCGTCTGCCAGCGTTCTTCGCCGTCCTCGATGCGTTCCAGCCGGCTAATGGCATGAGGATCGTCGAATACGAGCGCAGCGGTCTCGAAGCTGATCTTGTGTTTGGCGCGGTTGCGGCGGCTTTTGTTCTCATCCCACGTGAATCGCATGTTCGCAGTGGCGATATTGTACATATAGAATAGTAGGCGCAGCAGATGATGTCAAGCTGAATGGGCAGCGGTTGCGCGCACGGTGGCAGAGGGCGTTGAGAGGAATGCCGGGCGCGAGCGGAGTCGTTGAGGCAGACCTCAACCCTCTAGTCGCTCGCGAGAGGAAGATCACTGTCAGTGTCGCCAACGTGTACAGTAAAAGATACGGTAAAACAGCGCGTTGACGGAAGGGGAAGCGAGCCGATATAATGGCTGATTCGGAATTGCCCTGGGAGGCAGCATGTACGCCGTGATTCGCAGCGGAGGGAAGCAGTACCGGGTCGCCCCGGGCGAGACCGTCCGCGTGGAAAAGCTGGAAGGAAAGGTCGGAGGCAAGGTGACCTTCGAGGAAGTGCTCGCCGTACACGACGAGAAGAAGCTGGTGGCGGGCGCGGAAGCGTCGAAAGCCAAAGTGACGGGCAAGATCGTCGAGCACGGGCGCGGGACGAAGCATCTGGTGATGAAGTACAAGACGGGCGGGCAGTACAAAATCACGCGAGGCCACCGACAGAGCTACACGGCCGTCGAGGTCAGCGACATCAAGATTGAGTAGAGGTCAGCATGGCACATAAAAAAGGCGGCGGATCTTCAGTCAACGGACGGGATTCCCACGGGCAGCGGCTCGGGGTGAAGCGGTTCGCGGGGCAACTCGTGAACGGCGGGAGCATCCTGGTGAGGCAGCGGGGGACGAAGTACAAGGCCGGGCGGAACGTCGGGCAGGCGAAGGACGACACGCTGTTCGCGAAAATTACCGGCATCGTGCGCTTCGAGGACAAGGGCGGCCGGGGCCGGTTCATCAGCGTCCTGCCAGCCGAGGAAGCGGCGGCCGCGGCGAGCGGAAAAGAGTCCGCTGCGTAGGATTTTCCGCGCGAAGGCCGCAGGTCGCGGCGCGATTCTTGGAAATTCTCTCCATCCTTTCAGCAGTAAATTCGAGACAAGAGGAAATTTTGCGGCCTGGTGTTTCGCCACTTTGTTTTTCTCGACAGAGCTGGCGTATGCTCTCTTTGAGCGACGGATGGTTTTCCTGTGTTCGTTGACGAAGCCAAGATCATGGTGAAGGCCGGGAACGGCGGAAACGGCTGCATGGCGTTCCGCAGGGAGAAGTACGTGCCGCGCGGGGGGCCTTCGGGCGGCGACGGCGGAAACGGCGGCGACGTGTACCTGGAGTCCACCGAGAGCGACAACACGCTGCTGCGCTACCGCTATAACCGCGAATTCCGCGCCGAGCGCGGGCGGCACGGTGAAGGCTCGGGCTGCCACGGGAAATCCGGCGCGGACATGGTGCTGAGCGTGCCGGTGGGAACGATTGCATACGACGAGAGTTCCGGCGAGCAGCTCTGCGACTTCACAGCGGCAGGGCAGCGGTTTCGAGCGGCGCGCGGCGGGCGCGGCGGGCGCGGGAATATCCACTTCACGCGTCCCTGGCATCAGGCTCCGCGCGAGCACGAGGAGGGCCAGCCCGGCGAGGAGCGGCATTTGCGGCTGGAGCTGAAGCTGCTCGCCGACGTCGGGCTGGTGGGATTTCCGAATGCGGGGAAGTCCACGTTCATCTCGCGCATCTCCGCGGCGCGGCCGAAAATTGCGGATTATCCGTTCACGACGCTCGAGCCGCACCTGGGGGTCGTGTCGGCGGATCCGGATGCGGCGCCCGGAGCAGGAAGAACATTTGTTGTCGCGGATCTGCCGGGATTGATCGAAGGCGCGCATCAGGGGGTGGGGCTGGGGACGCGATTTTTGCGGCACGTCGAACGCACGCGCCTGCTGGCGCATCTGGTGGACACGAGCGACGGAAACGAGCGCGATCCAGTGCGCGACTTCGAAATTATTTGCGGCGAGCTGAGAGCGTTCAGCGAGGCGCTGGTGGAGAAGCCGATGATCGTTGTGGCGACGAAGCTCGATGCGACGACGGACAAGACGCGGCTCGAGGCTCTGCGCGAATACGCAGGGAAGCGCGGACTGGAATTTTTTGCGATTTCGTCGGCGACGGGCGAGGGCGTGCAAGCGCTGGTGCGCGCGATGGCGGATGCGCTCGACAAGCTGCCGCGGCCGCAAGCGGCGGAAGCGGCAGAAGCCGTGGCGACGCGGGCGCATGGGGCCGCGGAGCGTGGCCATTCAGAAGAGCTGAAGCGTTCGGAGGGGCGTTGAGCACCGCTCCGGTGAAGCGAGCGCATGCGCCGCGCGCGATCGCGATTTTCGGCGGCACGTTCGACCCGATTCACGCGGGGCACCTCGCCGTCGCGGAAGCCGCCGAGCGGCGGTTCCGGCTCGATGCGATTTATTTCGTGCCCTCGGCGCGGCCGCCGCACAAGAGCCGGCAGGAGCTGGCCTCGTTCGCGCACCGCTACGCGATAGTGTCGCTGGCGTGCGCGGGGCACACGAGATTTTTCCCGTCTCTGGCGGAGGCGCCGCCGGACGGAACGCCGCACGTGTTCTACTCGATTGATACCGTGCGACGCTTCCGGCGCGAGAATCCGCACGACCGGCTGTATTTCATCCTCGGCGCTGATTCGTTCCTGGAAATCCCGACGTGGCGGAGCTACGAGGCGCTGCTGGATGCGTGCGATTTCATCATCGCGAGCCGGCCCGGGTTCCGGTTGGACGCGCTGCGACTGGTGATCCGCCCGGAAATGCTGGGGCGCACCGCCTCGCGCGACCCGAATACGATCGTGCTGCGAAAAACAGCGGTGCATCTGCTGACTGCCGTGGCGAGCCATATTTCGTCGACGGAAATCCGGCGGCGCAGCAAGCACAAGCAATCGATTCATGCCCTTGTGCCCGAAGGCGTGGAAGATTACATTCATAAACAGGCCCTCTACCGGTGAACCTGGACTCGTTACCTAATGCAATCCGCTGGGCGATCGAAGCGGCCCAGGACAAGAAAGCGGCGGCGGTGACCGTGCTTGGACTCGACGGCCTGGGCGCGTTCGCCGATTACTTCTTGATATGCTCCGCGGAGAGTTCGCGGCAAATCGAGGCGATCGGCGAGGCGATTGACGAGAAGCTCGGGCGGCACGGAATGAGATTTCGGCACCGCGAAGGGCGCGCCGGTACGGAATGGCTGTTGCTCGACTACGGGAGATTCGTAGTGCACGTGTTCAGTGTGAAGGCGCGGCTGTTCTATGACATCGAGCGGCTGTGGCGTTCGGCGAAGCGCGTGGAGATCGCGGAGCCGGGCGCTTCGACGGCGCGCGGGGCAGACGCGCGATGAATGAGACGCGCGTGGAGTGGATTGCCGCGGACCCGGCGTCGGGGCGCGTGCTGGAAATTGCGCGCAAGGTCGCGGACACGACGACGACCGTGCTGATTACGGGAGAAAGCGGGACTGGGAAGGACCAACTCGCGCGATGGATTCACGAAGCGGGGCCAAGGCGCGACGCGCCATTTCTGAAGATCGATTGCGCGAGCCTGCCGGCGGAGCTGGTGGAGTCGGAGCTTTTCGGGCACGAACGCGGCGCGTTCACGGGCGCGGAAGCGCGCAAGCCCGGACGGCTGGAAATGGCGCAGGAAGGAACGATTGTCCTCGATGAAGTGGCTGCGCTGGCATCGGGGGTGCAGGCAAAACTGCTCCGCGTGCTGGAAGAGAGGAAATTCGAGCGGCTGGGCGGAAATCAGACGCTGGAGATGGATTCGCGGCTGATTGCGCTGACAAACACGAACCTGGAATTGGCTGTTGCGGGAGGGAGGTTCCGCGAGGATTTGTATTTCCGGCTGAATGTGCTCGTGATTTCGGTGCCGCCGCTGCGAGAACGTCCACGCGATGTTGCACCGCTGGCGGAATATTGGCTGGCGCGGCTGGCGGCGATTCATGGGCGCGCGGGCGCGCAGATCGACTCTGCGGCAATGCGCGCGCTGGAAGGATATGCCTGGCCGGGCAACGTGCGCGAACTCAAGAACGCGATCGAACACGCGTTGATATTCGGCGACAAGGCGGGGAAGGACGGGACGCTCCGCAAGGAGGATTTTCCGTCGGTCGTTCAATTCGCGGAGCCGGGAACCGTGAGCGGCGCGAAGGCCCGTTCGCTGGAGGACATGGAAAAGGAAGCCGTCGTCGCGGCGCTCGAGGCATCGCACTACAAGATTGCGAAGGCGGCGGAGACGTTGGGAATCAGCCGGAAGACACTGCTCGAAAAACGGAAGAAGTTTGGGCTGGTCTGACTCACCCCCTCGATGAAACTCCGATTGATTTTACTGGGAAAAACGAAGCGCGCGGAGATTGGCGCGCTGGTGGATGATTATGTGGCGCGTATCCGGCATTTCGCCCAGGTTGAGATTACAGAAGTGCGCGAGGGGAGCGAAGCGACACTGAAGAAGCTTAAAATCGAGCCGGGCGCGATGACGGTGCTGCTCGATGCCGCGGGCAAGCAATTCACCTCGGCGGAATTTGCCCGCTGGCTGGGCGACTTGCGCGACCGGGGGACGAGGGAGCTGGTGTTTCTCTGCGGCGGCGCGGAGGGTTTTCCGGAGACTCTGCGGCGCGAGGCGAAACACAAACTTTCACTCTCGACGCTGACGATGCCGCACGAGTTCGCACGCGTCGTGCTCGCGGAGCAGATTTACCGCGCATTTGCGATTCTGGCCGGCCACCCATATCCGAAATGACGCGCGTGGTATAACGGGAGTCAATGGGAATCAAGATCAGTCACGATGCGAATGCCCCGACGGCGTCGGTGGAGCTGATGATCACGCGGCCACTGGAGGATTTCGATTTGCTTGAAGTGGAGGCGCCGGTGCCGCGCGACGTGGACCCCATGCTGGCTTCGCAGGGATTCAAGGACCTGCTGGACGAGGCACGGGCCATTCTGGAGCGCGAATTCAAGGGCAATGGCCTGGAAATCGCACAGCTCACGGGCGCGATATGTCATGACCGCAACTTGCACAGGCCAGGGATCTGGCTCGTCGTACGCGAGGCAAATGCGCCGGGGAAGGAGATGTCTCCGGCAGCGCGAACGCGAGTGGCTGGGGCGGCGGAAGCGGTGCGCGCTGAGTTAGACCTCTCCTGATTTTCCATCAAACACTTTCTTGAATATTGGCCCTGCGTAGGCGAAGAGCCTGTGCCACCTCGTCGTCCTATCAGCGCGAATGCTTGACGTTTGCGGCGGCAGCGGCGAGACTGTTTTATCGTTCGCAGAGGGTGGGAATGCCGGAGGGAAGAGGTCTGCTGATCGTCTACACGGGCCCCGGCAAGGGCAAGACGACGTGCGCGCTGGGGACGGCCTTTCGGGCCGTGGGGCAGGGGTTGCGCGTGCTGATGGTGCAGTTCATCAAGGGCTCGTGGCACTACGGCGAACTGGACGCGGCGAAGATGCTTGGCGACGACAAATTCGAAATCCGGCCGATGGGGCGCGGGTTCATAAAGATCGGCGGCGCGGAAACGGACCCGGAAGATGTCCGGATGTGCGAGGAGTGCTGGAATTTCGGGCGGGAGCAGATTTACAGCGGGAAATACGATCTAGTGATCCTGGACGAGATCAATTACGTGATCAGCTACAAGATTCTGGACCCGGAGAAGGTGGCGGAGGCGCTGGCGAATCGTCCGGAGCAGGTGCACGTGATCTGCACGGGGAGGAACGCGCATCCGAAGCTCGTGGAAATGGCGGATCTGGTGACCGAGATGCGGGAAGTGAAGCATCCATATACGAAAGGGATACTGGCGCAGCGCGGGGTTGATTACTAGAAACTTGCGCCGCTGACTTGCGGACGAACATGGCCTGGTTCAAAAAAGACAATAAGCCGACAGAAGCGCCGCCGAGCGAAGAACGGCGGGTGAAGACCGAAGGCCTGTGGACGAAGTGCGAGGGCTGCCGCGCGATTATCTGGAAGAAAGACCTTGAGGCGAATTGGGAAGTCTGCCCCAAGTGCGAGAAACATTTCCGGCTGAATTCGCGACGACGGCTGGAGTTGCTGCTCGATGATGCGCAGTGGACGGAGCGCGACGCGGATCTGGCTTCGACAGACCCGCTGAAATTCACCGATACGAAGCCTTACGCGCAGCGGCTGCACGAGGCGCAAAAAAAGCTCGGGATGAACGACGCGATTTTGAGCGTGGAAGGCAAATTGAACGGGCGGCCGGTGAACTGCTGCGCGATGGAGTTTGCGTTCAGCGGCGGTTCGATGGGCGCGGTGGTCGGCGAGAAAGTGACGCGAGCGGCGGAGCGCAGCGCGGAAAGAAAAGTGCCGCTGATTATCGTTTCGTGCTCGGGCGGCGCGCGAATGCAGGAAGGCGCAGTGAGTCTGATGCAGCTCGCGAAAGTGTCGGCGGCGCTGGCGCGGCTGGATGAGGCGCGCGTGCCGTACATTTCCGTGCTGACGGACCCGACGACGGGCGGCGTGACGGCGAGTTTCGCGATGCTGGGCGATTTGAATGTCGCGGAGCCTGGCGCGCTGATCGGGTTCGCCGGGCCGCGCGTGATCGAGCAGACGATCCGGCAGAAATTGCCGGAGGGTTTTCAGACCGCGGAATTTTTGCTCCAGCACGGCTTTCTCGACGCCATCGTAGCGCGGAAAGACATGAAGAATTACATCGGGCGCGCACTGGATTTCCTCGCAGGATGAAATGAACTACGAAGAAGCGGTCGCGTCTCTGCTGGCGCTGGGGAAGGAGCTCGCGGCTCCTCGCCAGCCGGAGCGGACCGATGCGCCGGGCGCGCGAGTGCGCAAGTTCGACCTTGAAAACATCCGCGTACTGGCCGCGCACCTTGGCGCGCCGCATCGCGCCGTTCCGTGCGCGCACATCGCGGGAACAAACGGCAAAGGCTCGACAGCAGCGATGCTCGAATCGATTTTACGCGCCGCCGGGCTTTCGACCGGCCTATTCACTTCGCCTCATCTGGAACGAATCAACGAGAGAATTCAATTCAACGGCGAGCCGATAGCGGACGCGGAGTTCGCCGAGGACTTCTCGCGCGTGCAAGCGATGATTGAGAAGCTGCTGGCATCGGGAGAACTGGCGGCGCATCCGACGTATTTCGAGTGCGTCACGGCGATGGCATTTGATGCGTTTGCGCGGAGGCCGGTGGACTTCGCGGTGTATGAGGTCGGGATGGGAGGCCGGCTGGATTCGACGAACATCGTCCAGCCGGAAGTCGCAGTGATTACGCAGATTGATTTCGACCACGAAAATTACCTTGGCCATTCGATCGCGCAAATCGCCGCAGAAAAGGCCGGGATCATCAAGCCCGGAGGATGGGTGGTGAGTTCGGCGGAGAGGCCGGAGGCGCGGGCCGTGATTGCGCGACGAGCGGCGGAGATGGATGGCAAGGTCGTGGAGATTGATACGGCGTGGCGCGTAGAGAAGACGGAATCGTCGGCGGGTTGCTATCGCGTTGCGGCGACGCCTGCGAATTCGAGCAGGGCGCTGACGTTCAATATCCCGCTGCCGGGGAGATTTCAAGTTCGCAACGCGATGGCGGCGGCGACTGCGGCAAGGCTGCTCGCGTCGCGCGGATTTCCGGTCAGCGATGAGGCGATCTGCAGGGGGATTGAGAGCACGCGCTGGCCGGGGAGATTGGAGAAGCTCGAGGAGCGGCCCGAGGTGTATCTGGATGGGACGCATAATCCGTCGGGTGCGCGGGAGCTGGTAGCTTTCTGGGAAGAGCACATGCGCGGGCGCAGAATCTGGCTGATCTACGGCGCGATGCGGGACAAGGCTGTCGACGAGATCGCGGGCTTGCTTTTTCCGCGAGCGCACGAAGTCATTCTGACGGAGCCGCGGCAGTCGCGGGCGATTTCAGCGAATTTGCTTCATGAGATGACTTCGCATCTGGCACGGAGCGCGCGGATCATCGGTAATCCTGCGGAAGCGCTGGATTGGGCCGTGTCAACCGCAAAACCTGACGACGCGGTGTTCGCTACGGGCTCGCTGTATTTGGTCGGGGATTTGAGGCGGCACTGGTTCCGCAGGCACGAAAATCCGACTGCCGTAGTCATTCGTGGAAATCGGTAAGATCGCGAGATTTCAAGAGGCCGATACAGGCGAATTGCGCGGAATTGGAATCTGCTCTCCGGCGCGAGCGGTGTCCGGATTCGCAAACGGATTCCAAGATTCCCATTGACGAACGAACAATCCCATCCTCGAACACATTCTGCTGACGAAGCCCCGCCTAAACCTACAAGAAACTGTATCTCAAGCACTTAGGCAAAAGAATTTATCTCCGAGATGGCAACCACTGTGCGACTCGCGCGTCTAAGAGTTCAGAGAGTAGGAGTCATCCATGTCCAACGAAACGCGCGCGAAGGGGCTGGAAGTGTTTGGCCGCGGGCCGGCGTTGCTCACGGAAGTGCTGCGGAAATGCCCGCGAAAGATGTGGCTCTACCGCCCGTCGCACGACCGCTGGAGCATCCACGAGATTATTCTTCACCTCGCGGACAGCGAGGCCGAAGGATACATTCGCTGCCGGCAATTCATAGCTGAACCCGGGTCGGCGGCGCAGGCCTACGACGCCGCGACGTGGGCGTCGTCGCTCGGATACTTCCATCAGAGTACGAAGGAAGCGCTGGGGCTGATTTTGCGCCTGCGGCGCATGACGCATAGAATCCTGCTCTACATTCCCGAGCAGGTCTGGTCCCACTCGGTGCGGCACCCCAAGAAGGGCGCGCTGTCGCTGGACGAATGGCTGCAGATCCAAGCCAAGCATATCCCTCACCACATCGAACAGATCAAGCAAAACCACATACTCTGGGCGCAGACGCATCCGCCGCGTAAGCCGGCGACGCGAATCAGCCGGGCGACAGCGCAGCCAGTGATTGCGCCTCTCACGCAGGCGCCTGAATTCGCGGACTAGTTCGGCAAAAATTCCAATTCATGGCTGCTCTCTTGAGAGCGTAGGGATCTCCCACCGATTTCGCGTTACGACGCGTTAAGATGGCCTGTGGAGTGCTCTCCTGAAAAGCAGAAGGCTTACGACGCAGGCGGCCCCGCTGGCGCGCCAGCAATCGTGTTCTTGCACGGGATTCGCGTGACGCGGCTGATGTGGAAGCCGCAAGTCGAGCAGCTAAGAAACGAATTTCGCGTGATTGCGCTTGATTTGCCCGGACACGGCGCGCAGCGCGACACGGAGTTCAGCCTTGACGGCGCAGTGGAATGCGTCGCAGGCGTAATTGACCTCGAGGCGCGAGGGCGAGCGCTGGTGGTGGGGCTGTCGCTCGGCGGCTACATCGCGATGGAGTTTGGCGCGCAGCAGCCGGCCAAGGCCGCGGGCCTGGTCGTCGCGAGCGCATGCGTCGAGCCTTCGGGCTGGTACAACGTACCTTATAGATGCCTTGCGTGGATGCTGGAAAACTTACCGGAAAATTGGATGGCCACGGCGAATCGCTCGCTTTTTCAGCTAATGTATCAGAAGGAAATCAGCCAGTTGCTGATTGGGCCGGGCTTTTTCATGCGCGGGGGTTCGCAAGCGCTGCGCCAGCTGTTCGAGCGAAAATTTCAGCACAGGCTGGCTGAGTACCCCGGGCCGGTGCTGCTGCTGAACGGCGAGTACGATTTAGGTTTTCGTTTGCACGAACGCAGGTTTCTCGCGGCAACTCAGCACGGCCGCGTCCAGACGATTCCAAGGGCAATTCATATTGCGAATCTGGATCAGCCGGAGGCGTTCACGGAGGCGATTCGGAGTTTCGCGAGGTCCATTTCCTGGTGATTCTTCACGCATTTTGGGCGTCCTCTGCAGATACGCTCCTGCCTTGCCCTGATGGTTACGTGGGGAAATGTGCCCGCTCTTCAAATTTGCCTTCGGGTTTGTATAGATTATGAGCCGCCTTCTTGCGGGCCATGGGCGTTCTTTCGGCAAAATTTCACATTCGATTTTTCGTACCTCGCATCTAAATTCCTGTACGCATCGGAAGCGCGAAATCGTATGATTCATTCTTGGGGGCTTGCTGGCATGAAGGACGATAAATCCGCAGATCTCACGTATGCCGACGTGACGCCCAAGGGCGCTTACCTGAATCGCCGCAATTTTCTATTCGGCGCGATGGCGACGTACGGCGCCGTGCGCGGATGGAAGAAATTCTCGAATCTGATGTCCGGTCCGGCTAAAGGCTCTGTTCCTGTGCCGTTGCAGAACGTGAAAAAATGGCCCGGCAGCACGACGGAAAAAATCACGCCCATCGGCGACACGACCAATTACAACAATTTTTACGAATTTGGCACTGACAAAGGCGACCCCGCGCAAAACGCCAGGAATTTTGTGACCTCGCCATGGACTGTATCCGTGGAAGGCGAGGTCAAGAAGCCGCGCAAGTTTTCGATGGACGAAATCATGAAACTCGCGCCGCTCGAGGAGCGCATTTACCGTCATCGCTGCGTCGAGGGATGGTCCATCGTCGTGCCGTGGATCGGATACTCATTCAGTGTCCTCGCAAATCTTGTCGAGCCGACGCCGAAGGCGAAATTCGTCGCGTTCCAGAGCTATTACGACACGCGCCAGATGCCGCTCGGACCCGAAGCAGGCATCGAACTGCCGTACCTCGAAGGACTGCGGCTCGATGAAGCCATGCATCCACTGACGCTGCTGACCGTCGGCATGTACGGCGAAACGCTGCCGAACCAGGATGGCGCGCCGGTGCGCATGGTCATCCCGTGGAAATACGGCTTCAAGAGCATCAAGTCGCTCGTGAAGATCCGTTTTGTGAAGGATCAGCCACCGACCACCTGGAACATCGAAAATTCGCACGAATACGGCTTTTATTCCAACGTGAACCCCGAAGTGGATCATCCCCGCTGGAGCCAGAAGACGGAGCGCCGGCTTGGTGAATTCTTCCGCCGTCCGACGCTGATGTTCAACGGCTACGGCGATCAAGTCGCGAGCATGTACGCCGGCATGGACCTGCGCAAGTATTTCTGATCGTGCGCGCCTTCATCAATTCCATCCTGCTGAACAAGTGGACGAAGGTGGTCGTATTTCTGCTGTGCCTCATTCCGTTCGACGTGCTGCTCTGGCGCACCCATCAGCAAGACCTGAGCGCAAATCCAATCACGTTTGTCGAGCACTGGTTCGGCGATTGGACGATGCGCTTCCTTCTCATCACGCTCTCGATCACGCCCTTGCGCAGACTTCTCCGGCTTCCGCTCCTGATTCGCTTTCGTCGCATGCTTGGCCTCTTCGCGTTCTTTTACGTCTGCATGCACTTCTGCTCGTGGTTCATTCTCGATCATTTTTTCAATCTTCCGGACATGTGGGCCGACGTCCTCAAGCGCCGTTTCATCACGGTCGGATTCGCGGGATTTGTACTATTGATGCCTCTTGCCATCACTTCGACCGCGGGCTGGATTCGGCGGCTCGGCGGCAAACGCTGGCAGTTGCTCCATCGCGCGATTTATATCGCCGCAATATGCGGCGTGATCCACTACTACTGGCTCGTGAAATCCGACGAGCGCAAGCCGCTGCAATATGCCGCAATTCTTGCAGTGCTTCTGATTTGGCGATTGGGCACCTGGCTTTATGGCCGGACAAAGCGTGCGGCTCTGCGCCCGCCAGTGAATCCGGAACCCACGACCGCCGAATCCGCTTAACATTTCTTCCCCACTTCTTCGCTTGTCACATTTGCGGCAATGTCATTTCGGTGTATTCACTTCGCTCCCTTCCCGTTGTAAGCTTCCGCGCCTTGGGAGGAATGGTCATGCAATGCAGAATTCATGCGGATCGGACTCATAGAAGTGGAATTCGTCGATTAATTGCCAATACGAATTTCGTCCTCGCGCTATTAATCGTGGACTTCGCGCTGCTGACGACTACTTTCGTCAGCTCCGCACAGCAAATGGATTCAAGCCTTTATTCGGGAATGCGCTGGCGGCAAATTGGCCCATTCCGCGCGGGCCGCGTGTCCGCGGTCGCGGGAGTCGCGGGCAATCCCGCGGTCTATTACATGGGAACACCCGGCGGCGGAGTTTGGGAAACGACCGACGGCGGCATGGTTTGGAGGCCGATCTCGGATCATCAAATTGGAGTCGCCTCGATCGGCGCGATGGAAGTGGCGCCGTCAAGCTCGAACATCATTTATGTGGGGACAGGCGACGTGAGCGACGTGGGCAGCGCCGTGAATCAGGGCGACGGAATGTGGAAATCCATTGACGCTGGCAGGACATGGCAACATGTGGGCCTCGACGACACGCGCCACATTGGCGACATCTGGATTGACCCGAAGAATCCCGAAACGGTTCTGGTCGCGGCGCTGGGCCACACGTATGCTCAAAATGACGAGCGCGGCGTTTTCAAGACCACAGATGGGGGGAAAACCTGGCGCAAAGTTCTGTTCAAGGACAATGAGACAGGAGCGATCGATTTGAATTTCGCGCCCGATAATCCGCAAATCGGATTCGCCGCGCTTTGGCACCATTTCGTCAAGCCGGACGATCCGCGCGCGTTGCTCGGCGCCATGGACGGCGCCGGAATATATAAGACCACTGACGAAGGCGAAACGTGGAATCCCGTCGTTGGCCGCGGCTTGCCGACGGACAGACTGGGACGCATCGGCGTCGCTGTCGCGCCCGGAGGGCAGCGCGTGTTCGCGATAATCGCGGCCGAGGGGGGCGGCGGGCTATACCGCTCCGACGACGGCGGAAACAGCTGGATGAAAATCACGTCCGACCCGCGCGTCACGGGCAACGGGTATTTCAGCAAGGTCTACCTCGACCCGCGCAACCCGGAAGTCGTTTACGTCATGCAGTCTTCGATGTATCGCTCGACCGATGGCGGGCAGACGTTCGTCTCTTACAAAGGCGCGCCGGGAGGCGACGATAATCACGTTCTCTGGATCGACCCGACGAACTCCGACTGGATGATTATGGGCTCGGATCAGGGCGCCACCACCAGCATGAACGGAGGAAAATCGTGGAGTTCCTGGTACAACCAGCCAACCGGGCAGGTCTATCACCTTTCTACAGACACGCGCTGGCCATTTTGGGTCTATGGAACGCAGCAGGACAGCGGGTCGATCGGGACGAGCAGCCGGGGCGATTACGGCAAGGTCACGATGCTCGATTGGGACCCGGTCGGCGGCTATGAATTCGGATACATTTTGCCCGATCCTCTCGATCCCAGTGTCATTTTCGCGGGCGGGCCGGGCCGCGGCGTCGTGCGCATCGACCGCACGAACCGCCAGGTGCGCACGGTCTCGGCAAACGTAAGTCGCGACGCGGACTATCGTCTCGCGATGAATCCGCCGCTTGCGTTTTCGCCGCAGGATCCGCATCTCCTTTATGAAGGAACGCAATTTGTTCTACTGACGAAGAACGACGGCGTTAGATGGCAGGTGATCAGTCCGGATCTGACGCAGCGTCCGGCGCCGGCGAATCCTCCTCCGCCTCCGCCGGCTGGTGCGCCGGCAAATCCGCCCGCGCCGAATCGCAGCGCGATCAACACTCTGGCGCTCTCGCCAGTGAAGGCCGGTGTGATTTGGGCTGGCACTACGAACGGTTTGATTCAGCTGACGCAAGATGGCGGAAGAACCTGGGACAACGTCTCGCCGCAGAACTTGACGGAGTGGAGTTTGGTCAGCCTCATAGAAGCGTCACCCTTCGACGCAGCTACAGCGTATGCCGCGGTGGACAATTTCGTAACGAATGATTTCGCGCCGCATATTTTCCGAACGCGCGATTCGGGCAAGACGTGGCAGGAAGTGGACGCCGGAATCCCGAACGGCAGCTTCGTGCGCGCGGTCCGCGAAGATCCGACGCGCAGAGGCCTTCTTTACGCGGGAACGGAAAATGGCGCGTTCGTTTCGTTCGACGACGGCGACCACTGGCAGTCCCTGCAGCTGAATCTGCCGACTGTATCAGTGCGCGATTTGAAGATTCAGGACAACGATCTCGTTGCGGCGACATACGGCCGCGCTTTTTGGATCCTCGATGACTTGACTCCGCTTCGGCAAATCAGTGCCGAAGTCACGTCGGCGAGCGCGCACCTCTTCCAGCCGGAAACTGCGATTCGCGTGCGCCGCGACGCGAATCAGGACACGCCTTTTCCACCGGAAATGCCCGCGGGCGATAATCCTCCAACGGGCGCCGTGATCGATTATTTCTTGAAATCGGCCCCCGCCGGCGACGTCTCGCTGGCGATTTACGATTCGCTTGGCAGCCTTGTACGGCAATTTTCGAGTGCGCCGCTCCCTGCTTCCACGGAACCGCCGCCGAGCGTCCCGGACTACTGGCTCGCGCGTCCCCAGCCGCTCGCAAAGTCAGTCGGCATGCATCGATTCGTGTGGGATCTGCGTTCTCCGTCTCCGGAATCGCTGCGGCACGGCTATCCAATTTCGGCAGTCTATGGCGAAACGCCCGCTGATCCGCGGGGCGCGCTCGTCGTGCCGGGCAAGTATGAAGTCAGGCTGACCGCGAATGGGCAGACGTACCGCCAGCCGCTCGAAGTTCGCCTCGATCCGCGCGTGAGTACGGCGCAGGCGGATCTGGAAGAAGAATTTCAGCTGGATCAGAAGCTCGTGACTGCCACATCGGCCTCATATGAGGCGTATCATCGAGTGGCGGATTTGCGCACCGCGCTAGCGGATCGCGAAAAAAGCATGGAGCACAACGACCAGGCGACCGCCGCGCTTGCCGCAGCGAAGGACCTGGACGGAAAGGCTCTCGCCATCGAAGGAGAGGAGGGAGCCAGATTTTTCGGTCAGGGCAAGCCGAAGCCAAGCTTCGCGCTGTTGAACGGCGAATTCGGCGGTCTGGCTACGCTCGTGGACAGCGCCGATGCAGCGCCGACTTCAGGGATGAAGATCGCGTACGACGATTACTGCGGGGACCTCAACTCGGTGATTGGCCAGTGGAACAGCCTGGTGGGCCAGGATATGCAATCCCTCAACACGCAGCTCAATGGGTTGCACCTCCAGCCGCTCCCCGCGCCTGCTCCGCTTCCGGCGCAAACCGGCTGCGAAAAGTAGCTGGCAATCTAGGAACTGTCAGGATTTGGCTCGCTGGGCAAACATCCAGCGATGGCCTTCGAGGTCAGCGGCGCGGTACTGCCAGCCTGCGCCGCCGGTTTCCAAATCGCTCAGTATCGTGGCCCCAGCTGCTTTCGCCGTGCGAAAATGCGCATCCACGTCGTCCACATACACTAGGACACCATCAATGATCCACGGCACGGAAGACCATCGGCGTGCCGCTTCACAAGCTTCGGCATGCCGCAAGGGGCCCTGATAGTCCTTTGTTGGGGTAGCCACGAAGATTTTCGCTCCGGAGACTTCCAGCTCCCCATGAGTTACGCGGCCTTCCTTGTCGGTGACGCGATTCCCTTGGCGAAAGCCAAAAGCATGTTCGAGCCAGTCCATCGCCGTTGCAGCATCTGCATAGGCAATCATCGGAAATATGGTTTGCGTCATGAAGTACCCCTGCAATGCCAAATTCTAAGATTGCATTCTGAAGTCAGAGAGCGTACCGCCCGAAACCACTCGTGTAAATAAGAAGTTCCGGGTTCGAGAGATTAGTGGGACAGGACGGTGACGGTGAAGCTCGCCGATTTGGAATGACCCGCTGAGTCGGTGGCGGTGAGGGTGTACGTCTCGGTCTTCTTCGGAGTCAAAGAAAAACAGCGGTTATACGATGGCCACACGCTTCCCACAGGAGGGTCAAGTTTCACCGAAGCTGCGTTGGAGACGCCGTAACACAGTTGAAATGAATCGCCGCGCCGGACTGCTCCCGGCGCAGCATAAAAATTGAGAATGTCGAATTTGTTTCCGCCCATCAGTTCAACAGATCGCGCGGCATTTTCGCGCTGCTCCGCCGCTGCCTTCTGGGCCGCGCGGAAGTCAATGTCGCGATTCGTCTGCCAGCGAACATAGAAAATCCAGGCAATGCCGAGCGCCACGATGGCGACTCCGAGCCACGTGTATCTTAATAGCCTGCGGTAGCGGGATGTGGATGCTTTCGGCGAGTCTTCAAACATTTATCTTCACCGTCTCCAATTCTAACAGGAGCCGCCGGAAAAACGGCGATGTGCATATCCGTGAACGAGGCCGCTGAAAACTGACGCAGAGCAATTAGCGTTGCCGTTGCTGCTGAGGCGCGCCGAACTGCGGAACGCTGCGGCCCTTCTCCTGGTAGGGATTGCGGTCGGCAACGTCGAACAGGCTCTGAATTGTTTCTCCGTCCTGCGGAGAGGCGGCCACGCCCGCGCTGATACGGAGGGGCGGGCGCTCGGGATCTGCGGCAACTCGTTCGCAGATGCGACGCGCGACCTCGCGCGCCGCAGTGGCGTTGGTCTCCGGCAGGACAAGCGCGAACTCATCTCCGCCTTGGCGAGCCGCCGTATCCATCAATCGGCAATGAAACCGGAGAGCCGCCGCGACTCGGCATAGCGCCTGATTTCCCACATCTTTGTTGCTGTTGACGAGCAACACCGCAGGTGCCATACTTTTTTGGAGACCGACTAAAACGAAAATGGAAGCCAGATGCAGATACGGACGTTTCGTGATAGACCCGAAGCCTATGCAGTTGGCGGACGGGAGTGGTTGGTTGCCGGAATTCAGTCTTGAGGAGCACCGGCCTGCATACGTCGAAGACACTATGTTTTGCAGTGCCCAAGTTTTCCGAACGCGCGAGGATGCGATTCTGGCCTGCCACGAGCTTGGACGACGAGAGATTACGCGGCGCGCGGCAGCACACTGAAAGAGCCAACGACAAGAACCGCAAAAAAACTGGCCCGGAACGTTGGTCGCTCCGGGCCAGAATGCACTCTTCGAATTTCAGGCGGCGATTTGCTTGGAAACTGGCACCACTTTGATTTCCAGTTTGCGCGGCAGGGCGGCCACGGTGACTGGCGCGGTGATCTCCAACATGCCGTTCTGATATTCGGCAGTGAGCTTGTCGGCGAGCACGCCCTCGGGAAGCTCGAACGTCCGCTCGAACTTGCCATAGACGATTTCATCGTCCATGACGTCCACTTCCTTCGACGTGCGCGAGAATTTCCTCTCGCCCTTGATGGTCAGCACATTCCCCTTGGTCGGGATTTCCACATCCTTCGGCTCGACGCCCGGCAGCGACATCCGGCAGAAGAGCTTCTTGCCGTCCTTGTCCAGATAGGTCTCCACGGCGGGGAGGAAATCAAACATCTTCGTGGGAACGAACTGTTCGCCAAGCAGCGGTTTGCCAATTAGGATGCGGTTGAAGATCTGATCGAAATCACGCCGGAAATCGAAAAGATCCTGGAAGAAACTGTCACGCGGAATCAGATTCATTGATGCTCTCCTTTCTTCTGAATGCGATGCTCGGTTGTGAGAGATTGCTGAGTTATAGGACCCCCACAAGATTGAAATCCGAGCCGGCGGATGCATGCGAAGTGATTCCGGCCTTGATGGGCCGGTGCGTCGAACAACAAAGCGCTTCACTTAGGCTTCGTGCATTACCGCCGGCTCGGAGCGAAGGAAGCGAAACTTCACAATGGTCGTACCCAAGCCGCCTTCCGTGGGCGGCATGGTTGGGTGTAGTCCGCGGGCTGGATTCGCACTTTCGGCTCCCTTGGCCTTTGTGGCTCTCTTCCATGTGAAGCTCCGTCCTTATCACATTCATAGGCCGCGTAGGAAAGCAGCGCAGTGACGCGCGCTGCGCTTCGCCGTGATAGGTGTCACGTGGCGCGGATGGAGGAATTCCTGCGGCTCGTCTGAAAACCAATCAAATTCCCCGCCCAACTTCGTTGAGATGAGCGGCAGTGAGGCTGCTTCGCCAGGCCGCAAAAAGTAAAGCAGTCGTAGGTGCGTTTTACTCTTAATCGACACATACTCTGAATCGGACCATCTTGTGCTTTCAGGTGATAAGATAGCCCTGCATCCCTTCGGATGCCGGCCTCAGTGTACGCCGCCGGTTCTCAATAATTCGGGTGCGCCCACCAGCCGAGCTATCCTTTCCGTTCGCGGGATATTCCTCGTCCGGATTCCGATTGAGTTGATGATTGAAGAATGATGAAAGCGGAGAATCGCGAGCCAAGACATCTCTGGAAATGCTGGAAGCGCATCGCGAAAAATCTTGGGCCAGCGCGAAAGATTGCTTTATTTGCTGATTTCGATGGAACTCTTGTCAGAATAAAGAAGGATCCTCGGCGCGCAAGGCTTGCGCCGGGCGTGAAAAAGCTTCTCGCGCGGATTGCCGGTAAGGGAGCGGTTGTCGGAATCGTGAGTGGACGCCCGTTAGCGGACGCGCAAGAGCGGGTCGGACTGAAGCACATCTGGTATGCGGGGGCGCATGGATTTTTTCTGCGTGACCCGAGCAACCGTTCATTTAGCTTGGCTGCTCCAAGTCAATTGAGGAGAATTCGCGCGGCGAGGCTTTTCCTGGCGCGGAAGCTGGCGAAAACCCGTGGCGTGAGGTTAGAGCCGAAATTGGCCACCATCGCCGTGCATTATCGTGGCGCGCCGAAGAGGAGTGAAAGGATCGCGCGGTGCGTGGTGGCGGAGGCCTTGAAGGAATACCCTGACTTACGTCTGCTGCCGGGAAAGAAGTTACTGGAATTGTCCCCGGACTTGCGAATCGATAAGTGGAAGGCGATTCAGTTCATCATGCAGAAAGAAAAGATGCGCAATGCAGGCCAGCGGAAGGTGATTTTCATGGGCGATGATGTCACCGATGAGCGGGTGTTCCGCAAATTGCCCGACATCTCCATCGCCGTAGGGAAAAAGCATCGGACCGCCGCCAAGTATTACTTGTATTCGCCCGCCGGCGTCCGGCGATTCCTCCAAGCGCTTGACGAGAGGCTCTCATGATTCAGGCAAGAGAGCCGTTTCAATTTGTCGTCGCCTCCTATTTAACTCGCATCTGCCGCGAAAAGGCCGCCGGATTGAGCGAATTCGCCGGGCAATTGCACAGTTGCTCGGAAGCGTCCGTTTTCTTTCACACGTTTCAGAGCCTGGAGCGCCAGCACTACACCTCGTTCTCCAACGATTTCGCGCAATGGGTGCTCGCGGGCTGCAACGAAGCTCCGCTCGCCGAGCAATTGACCGCGATTGATATTCGAGACTGCACGTCGATCGGCGAATTGCGGAATTCGCTGACCGCGCAGGTGGACGGCTACCTCAGGGTGAATCCCGCAGCGGCCGGGCGCATCGCGTTCGAGCCATTCTATTTCTGCGAAGCATTCGAATACAGCGTGCCCTGGGGCGAACAGGCGCTGACGCTCGCCGATCTCGAGGAAGGCATCCGCCACATGAGCCTGCAAACCCTCCACTATCATTTCATCAATTCGCGCTTGCGATTGCGCTTGCAAACCAACGATTTCTCGCACTGGATCCGCAACAGCCTCGAACTTCCCGAACTCGCCAACCACGTTGACCGTATCGACATTTACGTGAACACCCTCGATGGCCTGCGCGAACGGCTGATAGAAACCATTCATCCGTGGACAATCAAATGATCACCGAAACAAAGACCGCGCCCTCGCCCCTGGCGCACATTGACGACTATGGCTCCATCATCGGCGAGTCGGAAATTCGCGCGCTGCGCATCCTCGCCAGGCAATTGCAGGGCAAGCGCGTGAAAATGGTGAATTCGACGTCCGTCGGCGGAGGCGTCGCGGAGATTTTAAACCGGCTTGTGCCGCTCCTCGGCGAGCTTGGCGTCCCGGCGCGATGGGACGTAATCACCGGCGGAACGGGTTTTTTTGCCGTGACCAAGGCCTTTCACAACGCCCTGCATGGAGCGCCCTACGAGGGCCGTGACGATTGGTTCGACATTTTCCTCGCGACAAACGAGGAAAACCGGAAGCGAATGAGCTTTGACGAAGACTTGATCGTCATTCACGACCCGCAACCCGTCGCCCTGGTGGAAGCGCGCGACAGCTCCAAAGGCCGGTGGATTTGGCGATGTCATATTGATTTGTCGCATCCCTCGCGCGCCGTGTGGGAATTCCTGCGCCCGTTTGTCGAAAAATTTGACGCGAGCGTTTTCTCCTCGCCGGCATTTACGCAAGGACTGAAGATTCCTCAGTATCTCGTCTTCCCTACGATTGATCCGTTAGCCGAGAAAAATCGCGAACTTGAGCCGGAGTACATCGGCTCGGTACTCGATCGATTCGGAATCGACGCGAAACGGCCGATCCTCACTCAGATTTCGCGTTTCGACCGGCTGAAGGACCCCGTCGGCGTGATCCGTGCGTATCAAATTGTGCGGAAGCACATGGATTGCCAGCTCGTTCTCGCCGGCGGCGGCGCCGCTGACGACCCCGAAGGCGCCGTCGTGCTCGACGAAGTGAAAGAAGCGGCCAACAACGATCCGGACATTCACATTCTCGATTTGCCGCCCTGGAGCCACCTGGAAATCAACGCTCTGCAGCGGGCCTCGACCATCGTGATTCAAAAGTCGCTGCGCGAAGGATTCGGTCTCACAGTCAGTGAAGCGCTCTGGAAAATGCGGCCCGTGGTTGCGTCAGCGGTGGGCGGAATCCCCTCTCAGGTCCTGCACAAACTTACCGGCATGTTGGTCCATTCGGTGGAAGGAGCCGCGTATCAAATCCGGTTTCTGCTTTCGAATCCTGATTTCGCGCGTAAGCTCGGCGAAAACGGGCGCGAACACGTGAAGGAAAACTTCTTGATCACGCACAATCTGAAGCGCTACATACTGCTTTTTCTGAGCCTGCAAACCCAGGCCTAGGCCGGAACGATGCGCTTCGCTGCTGCGTCAGGTGCGGCGAGGACTGCGAGTTCCAACTATGCGCTGACAAAACTCTCCAGCGCCGCGCGGTTCCAAATCATCAGCGTGGAGCCCTTCAGCGTCAGGAGCCTCTTGCTCTTGAATTCGCTCAGCGTCCGCGTCACCGTTTCCCGCGAACTGCCAATCAGCTCCGCGATCTCCTCATGCGTCAAGGGCATCTTGATTTCCGCTGCCGGTCCCTTATCTGCCACTCCCGCGGACCAGTCCAGGAGCATTCTGGCCAGTTTTTCAGGAGCGGATGAGGAGAGGCCCACAGTGCGAAGTTGCTCGCATGCGTTCTGATAGTTCGAACTCAGCTGCCTCACAACACCCTGAAGAAACTCGGGGTGTTGCGCCACCAGCCGCACGAAATCCACGCGGCGGATGTAAACCACGTGGCATGGCCGCAGAGTTTCGGCGGTCACTTCATACGGCTTGGCCGAGAGTGTCGATACAAGTCCGAGAATCTCGCCTGGTTTCGCGATTCGCAGGATCAGCGTTTTCCCCTCGCTGGAGCTGATCGTGAGCTTCACTTCTCCCTCGCAGAGCAGAAAAACGCCTCGCGGCTCCTGCTTTTCCATGAACAGAACGGCCCCCTCCGGGTAAGCGGAACCGGATTTCACAAAATCCAGGTCTTTAATCGCCTGCGATGAAAGCTGGCAAAAGAATCCGGCTTTCTTGATTTTGCAAATCTGACAGCCCTCGTTCATCTCGAAGCCGTACGGTCCACGTGTCGCGCAGCCTTCGATTGTTTTCTTCGGTTGATTCATGTGTAGCCTGCCTCGATACTCGCATCCACCCGGCGTGTCCTCCCGGCCGCGCAGCCCGGATTCACGCCCGGATTCCATCCCTAAGGCAACGGCACGATTTAGCGAGAACCTATCGAATTGACAAGCGAGAGGATATGACGTGCGTCACAGCGGCATGTGCCAAACGCCGAGGATACCGACTCGTGGCACGACCCGCATTCCGGCGAAACGCTTGGCGTGATTGGCAACGGAGCTCATCAGAGTCACAGTCGTTCCGCTCCAACCTCACTGCGCGGAGCCCGGCGCGTCAGGGGACGATAGAAATTCGTTGAGCACCTGGACGAACTTTTCCGGCTCTTCGAAAAACGGAATATGGCCGCTGCGGTCAAAGACGACGAATTTCGAGCCCGGGATGGCCAGGTGAATTTTGTAAGCGATAACGGGCGCGACGTTCATGTCGAAGCGGCCGCACATGACAATCGCGGGAAAACGGAATTTGATGAGTTCGGGATTCAAATCGAAGCGCGAGACGTCGCGGTTCACGGCGCGATTGACTTCGTAATATTCCTTGTCGTCGGCCATTTTCTTCAAGAATTCGTCGCGACGCTCGGGCGAATAAAAAAGCATCGATTCGTAGAGTTCGGTGTCAGCTTCGCGGGCCGCCGCGGAATCCTTTTCGCCGAGATTGGCCGTGAAGTGATAACTGTCCTCCTTCGCAGTGACGTCGGGATAGACATCGCTGAAGAGAAAGAGCGTGTCGCTCCATTTGGGCGCGGCGGAATCCACGATGGCGAGATGGCTGATGTGCTGAGGAAAGCGCGCGGCGTAGGCCATGACGAGAAAGCCGCCCCAGGAGTGGCCGAGGAGATCAATCCTGTCGAAGCCGAGATGCGCGCGAAGGGCGTCGAGATCGTTAATCTGATCGGCGAGCGTGCAGGATTGACCCTCCTTCAAAGGCCCGGAGCGGCCCGTGCCGCGCTGGTCCCACATGACGATTTTGCGATTCTGGCCGAGCGTGTCCCACGCCTCGGAGACGTGCAGGTAATAGTGGTCGAAGCCCGGGCCGCCATTGGCGACGAAAAGAGGCGTGCCCGAGCCGGAGCCGAACACTTCGTAGTAGATCGTGGCGCCGGGCGCGTTGAACGTGGCGCCATGCTCGTCGTGGGCAAAAGCGGCGGGAGCAATGAGCATGAAACAGAAAAGGACGAATGCAAGGCTGCAGCATTGCGGGGCCATGAGATATCTGCAAGCGCGAGAAGAATCAAGCTTCGCCATGTGGCTCTCCCGAATGAAATTTGTTCCACGTGGAAATGGAATCGTGGGGGAGGCTATCACGCCAGCGCGGCGGGAGGCTAGCGTGCCAGATTGGGCGAGACGAGAATCAGTGGCAGCCGCAGGAGTTGGGCGTGCAACCGCAGGAGCCGCCAGAGCCTGATTCAGACGAGGCGCTCGCGGAATCATTGCCTGAAAATGACCCGCCGTTGCCGGTGTGCGCGGCGAACGTGGAGAACTGGATCGTCGAGCGCTTGCCGCCGCATTTCGGGCAGGCTGCTTTGCCATTGCTGGCGGAGACAATCTTCTCGTAGCGGGCCTTGCAGTCGTCGCAAACGTATTCGTAGATGGGCATGGTGTGCTGTCCCTCGATGAAGAAATTATACCCGAAAAGGCCGCCCGAAGAGGAATCGCCGGCGCGGATAGGGGATATGAAAAATGGAATCGAGGAGTGGAGGGAATCGAAAATTTGTAGCGATTAGAAAAAATTAAGTGATTGATTCCTGGGCGCTTAGCTAAATCTGACTGAGCGTTGGTGTAGCGATTAAAAAAATCATATATTGGCCCGAATTTGCTGCTGAATGCCGGAAATTGGCAGGGGTGAGAGTTCAGGCGGTGGCGAAACTCCACCGGGGGCCTCGGGAGGTAAGGGCTGAGATGACGGTTGTGGAAGTCTTATTCACGCGTATAGTTTACTACAAACTAAACAAAAGTCAAGGACTTTTTTCGGGTGGCGGCAGGGCAAGCGCGAAAAAGGGCGGGGGGATCGCCGGAGCGAAAAGCATTCACCGCAGAGAGCACCGAGAAATACTCTCAAGCAGCGGCCTGCGGGGGAGCAGCCGCGAAGGAGCGGGAGACGACCCAGGCGACAGGGATGCCGAAGAAAACGATGTGGGCGACGTACAAATTTACGAGATAGACGCCATGGGCGGGAGGCATGGTCGCGCGGCCGAGCGGGACGATGACTTGGGCCATCACGAGGCGGACGACTACGCCGAAGACCACGCCCCAGACGAGAACGTTGCGCGCGAGAAAACGAAACTGCAGCGCGGCGAGCGTGAAGATGGCGCCCCAGATGAGGCTGACGATCAGATGCAGCAGGCAGCCGAAGAGCGCCACGCCGACTCCGGCTTGAAACGCCCTCGCGCCGAGGAGATTCGAGGCGTCCCACTGGAAGAGGATGAGCGCGGTGGTCTTGTGCATCACGAGGACTTCGGTGACCCAGAGGTAGAGGTCAATGAGGATTGCGCCGGTGACGCCGGCGAGAAGCATGATCTTCACTACGCTACGGCGATTTGCAGTGGGCACAGATGTTCTCCGAGCCAGATGATATGACAAAAGGCGCGATCTGTTTACAAGTTAGGCCAATCCCGGTGACAGGGATGCCGAAGGCATCCGACACCTAGCAAGTGTCATTCCGAAGCTAAACGTCTGTTTAGCCGAGACGCCGAGAACCTTGATCGGCCGATCTGAGATTCATAGTGGCCGTCGGCGCATTCGCAGCACCTGAAGCGCCCAGATGCGATCGTCGTCATTGCCCACGCTGTCTCCTCCCCTGTTCCGCGTAGCGAGGACCAGCGTGCGGACAGGAGCAAGAATAGTGTATAAACGGACCCGTCCACGTTCCCACGCGGAAGTTCGAGGCTCCCAATGAAAAGACTGGCGAGGCTTTTGGCATGGATTGCAGTTGTCCTCGCGGTGGTGCTCGCTACAGGCATCACCTTCACGATTGGCTGGCGACCGTTCATCGGCCCGCGAGCGCGCCCACTAACAGCAAGGAAATTTGAAAGCACGGCCACGCGGCTGGCGCGCGGCGGATACCTCGTCAATAACGCGATGGACTGTATCGACTGCCACGCCGAGCACGATTGGACCGCGCACGATGCGCCGATCATTCCCGGCACGCTTGGGGCAGGCCAGGACATGAGCATACTCAAGGGTCTCCCCGGGAAAGTCGTTGCCCCCAATATAACGCCTGACCCGGAAACCGGCGCCGGAACTTGGAGCGATGACCAACTGGCACGCGCCATCCGCGAGGGCGTCGGGCACGATGGCCGCGCGCTGTTCCCATTCATGCCCTACCCGGATTTTCGACACCTGTCAGACGAAGATTTGGCCTCGGTGATTGTGTACCTGCGTTCGCTGCCGGCGATCCACAAGCAGCGCCCGCCAACGCAATTGATCTTTCCCGTGAATTATCTCATTCGCAGCGTGCCACAGCCGCTGGACGCGCCCGTTCCCGAACCAGACCTTTCCTCTCCAGAAAAGCGCGGGAAATACTTAGTCACGGTAACTGGATGTACGGATTGTCACACGCCCCAAGACGCGCACGGCCAGCCTCTGCCCGGGATGGAATTCGCCGGCGGCTTCATCCTCGACGGACCGTGGGGCCGCGTGGCCAGCGCGAACATCACCCCGGATCCATCGGGGATTCCTTACTACGACGTGGCTATGTTCACCCAGGTGATGCGCACGGGATTTGTCGGTGCGCGAAAGCTCAACCAGATCATGCCATGGCACACTTACCGAGGAATGACGGACGAGGATATTGCAGCAATGTTCTCCTACCTGAAAACACTCAAGCCCGTGCGGCATCGCGTGGACAACACTGAGCCGCCAACGTATTGCAAGCTGTGTCGCCAATTTCACGGAGGTGGGAGCCAGAACTAGTCATGACGTAGGCGCGGAGTCAGGAAAGAGCGCGGTGCCGACGGATTGGGGCGCTGGAAGGGACTTGTGCTGGCAGCTTTCTGATACCGCGCTATACTTCGCTCATGCGACATCTCGTCGACATCGGCATCCATGCCGAGAAGGAGGTGATCCAGTGAGGTACAGTTTACGTTGACGCAGTAGAGGAGGCGCTTGTGAGCTTACCGAGCGCCTCTCTCCTTTTGCCCCGAGTGTGAGATTCCCTCGATCCTGCAGGATTCCATTCGTCCCGCCACGGGTGCACGGCCACGAAAAAAGCAGATTCCTCGCCTGAGGCGGGCAGGCTCGCCAGACGACGCCGTGTAAACTCGTCGTCGCGGTCGTATGCACGGGGACGCGCAAGGGGCGATTAGGCAAAACAGGCGTAGTGCCGCCCTTCGACTGCGCTCAGGACAAGCCGCGCTCAAAAGAATACGAACAGCAGATCCCTCACACCGCTCGCCAAAAACAGGCGAGCGGGTTCGGGATGACAACGTAAAAATCAACGGCCTCGGATGGCTCCGAGGCCGTTGAGATATCAGGTTTGGATACCGTTAGGTCTAGTCGCCGGCGACCGGTTCAGCGACTTCCGGTTTGGAGGCGCCGTTGCCGTTGGAGTGGCCATTGCCATTCGAACCGTTTGAGCCATTGCCGTTGCTGTGGCCGTTGCCGCCATTGGCGTTGCCGATTGTGACCGGGGCTGAGGTGGCAGCGCCGGGGACGGCGGACTTCATGGCCGAAAGAGAGCCAATCTGCACGACGCCCTCGGTGGCCGATGGCTTCTTGAGAACCATTTCCTCGTAGATCGCGCGGACCTTGGCGGCCTCTTCCATCGCCTTGCGGCGACGTGCGCGGTCTTCCTCGGCGGCGGTCAAGGGGATGTCGTGCTCGAGGTGGCGCACGCGCGCGGCGTCGGTGGCATTCACCTTGAGCGAGTGCTCATAGTGGGCGAGGTCCACCCTCTTGCCCTTGGCGTAGATTTCGTGCTTGCCGTGGGTCTTGTACCACTGCGCGACGGTCGCGTTCTTGTACATATTCTCGATAATCTTCCGCCAGCCGATGCCCGTGTTGTAAGCGCAGAAGGAGATTTCGCCCTGCTGCGTCGCGTAAGGGATGATGCACATCTCCGTGCGGCGAAAGTCGTAATTAAAGAGATCCTGGAACCACATGCCGGCGATGAAGAGCATGTTCCACGGATCTTCCGCGCGGCGCTTCATGGCGTCTTCGTACGTGCGATTCGGATTGGTGCGGCCGTATTTCTTGTCGGAGTTCTTACTGACCGCCCAGGTCTTGTCGAATTTCCTGAGGATGTCCTTGATGCGGAGGCTCGGCGGCGCCTGGAACGGGCTGTAATTCTTGAGCATCGCGCACGCCATCATGAACGCGGAGAATTTCTTACCGCGAGCCGCGTCGTTGATGGCGTTGACGTCTTTGACGAGCTGCGGCGCATTGAGGAAGCGCGAGATGGGCGCCCATTCCTTGGTTTCCTTGTGGACCATCATCGCCGTGCCCACGCCGCAATTCGGGTGGCAGCCGCAGGAGAGCGCGCCCCACTGGGCATCCGGCCCGTGAGTGAGGTCCGCGAAGCTGGCGAAAGGCGAAATGAAGGACAGGGGGAACCAGTCGCGCGTCGGCTCGATTTTGCCGACCTGCTGGCTGACGTCCTTGGCCAGATGCGAGAGCGTGTAGCGCTGGCGCATGCGGCGCTCGGGCGTGATGTCTTCGTCGCGGCCCGTGAAGGAAACCGGCTGGAACGAGACGAAGGCGATTTTCTTCGGGTTGTCCATCGCGAACTTGACGATGGGGCCGACCTGGTCGTTGTTCACGTTGTTGACGATGGTGGTGACCAGGACGATTTCGATGCCCGCCTCGTGCATGTTTTCGATGGCGCGCAGCTTGACGTCGAACAGGTTGCCGACCTGGCGATGGCTGTTCGCGTCGTTGCCGATGCCGTCGAATTGCAGATAGGCGTAGCGCAGGCCGGCTTCAAAGGCCTTGCGGCTGAATTCCTTGCTCTTGGCGAATTCGATGCCGTTCGTGGCCGCTTGGACGCTGTTGTAGCCGACCTTGCGGGCGTAGCGGACGGCGTCGAGGAAGTAGGGGTGCATCGTCGGCTCGCCGCCGGAGAACTGCACGGACATCTGGCGGCGCGGCTTGATCTTCGTGGCGTTGTCGAGGATTTCCTGAATCTCTTCCCAGCTCAGCTCGTGGACGTAGCCGACCTGGTTGGCGTCCATGAAGCAGGGATCGCACATCATGTTGCAGCGGTTCGTTAGGTCCACCGTGAGCACGGCGCCGCGACCGAAGCGGACGGTGCTGGAGCCGTGGCGATGCAGGTTTTCGTCGTTGTGCGCCGGGATGTCGCGGCCGGGGAAATTCTTCTCGATCCAGGCGAGGAATTTGGAGTCGATGGCCATCAGATCTTCGCACTTGCCGTGGATGGGACATTCCTTGACCATCCAGACCTGGCCATCGCGCTCGATAATTTGCGCCTTGATTTCGCCGACCTTCTCGTGGACGAGGTCGGTCCAGTCCTTTTTGCCGTTGATGATGGCGTCGCGAGCTTCTTTGACGCAGCCCGGGCAGAGGGAATCGGTCTGGCGCGGCCAGCCGAGAGTCGGCTTGCTCTTCTCCCATGACTTCAGCATGGGCTTATCCGACCACTTCGGCGTGAAGGAAGGGTTCGGATTGTGCTTGTTGAAGAATTGAATCGAATTAAATGTGACCGCGGCGGATTTGCAGAGCGCCCAGTCGAATGATTTCCAGATGCGGTTGCGAACCGTGATAGCCATGGCTCGAACCTCTCTTTCCTCAGAGTTAAGAAAACCTAATTTCCGAACATCGGGATACCGCGATGGCGCCCTCCAGACCCCTCCGGGTGGGCGTCCCCCTACATTTGCACAGGGTGCTAGTTTGCAGATTTTAATGGAGTTAGTCCAGCCCAAACATTCAAATGGCTATCCAAAGGGTTAAACGGCGGAAAGTGGCATTGAGCGGGGTGGGTGGGGCGTCGCTGAGGGCGCCAAGAAAGACCGCGGACGGGGCGGAATTCATGGAAATGTAAGACGAGAGCGAAACGCTCGTAAAGTCGAGCTGTCAGATTCTCACGCTTTGCGAAACCGGACAATGGGCTGGTGTATAAAAAATATGTGGAAAAGTCGTGAGAATTTTGGCGGGTTCATCTTGACGACGCGCAAAACTGGTAGTACAAGCAAGCCGACCTGCATGAGAAATTCCCGGGGGAAAACAATGAAAATCAACTTTGGCCGGCTGATTTTTTGTTTTTGCGTGCTGGCGCTGACGGCGCCTTTGGCGGCGCGCGCGCAGCAGACGCTGGGGTCAATCAACGGCACGGTGACGGACCAGTCGAACGCCGTGGTGGTGGGCGCGACGGTCCAGGCGCGGAATGTGAATACCGGCCTCGCGGTGACGACGAAATCGCAGAGCGACGGCTCGTTCAACATCGTGGATTTGCCGATTGGCACCTACGAGCTATCGATCACAAAAGAAGGGTTCAAGAAAGACGTCCACTCGCAGATTCTGGTGCGCGGGAACCTGACGACTACGGTCAATGCCACGTTGCAGCCCGGCGAGATGACTTCGACTGTGACCATCACGGCTACGCCGCTGCTGAACCAGACCGACACGACGAACGGCTATACGCTTGGAACCGACGTCATCCAGTCCACCCCCCTCGGCACGGGCAGCTTCACGCAGTTGGCGATATTGGCGCCTGGAGTGAGTTCGGATCCTTTAAGCGGCTCGGGGACGAATGCGGGCCTTGGTAATCAAGAAATCTGGGCAAACGGCCAGAGAGACACGAGCAACAGCTTCACGTTCAATTCCATAAATGCGAACAATTTGTTCAATGGTAAGTCGTCAAGTTCAGTTGGCGAGAGCCGGTTTGTTCTGAATACGAACGAACAATTCCTTCAGGGCGGCCAGATTCAAACCAATACTTCCGTTTACGACGCGATTGGCAACGGTTTGCCAACTCCCCCACCGGAAACGATTGAGGAAGTCCATGTAAACACCTCGATGTATAACGCCTCACAAGGAGCGAACAGCGGCGCGCACATAGAACTGACACAAAAATCGGGCACGAATGATTACCACGGCGGCTTATATGAATACCATCAGACCACTGGATGGAACGCGAACCCGTTCTTCTTCAATGCGCAAGGGATTTCACGGCAGCCTCTTCACAGGAATACGTTTGGCGGCACGCTGGGGGGGCCAATCAGGAAAGACAAGATGTTCTTCTTTGGCTCATATCAGGGTGTGCGTGTGACAGATGCATTCAGTGGAGCCACAAATGCGGTTTCCGTTCCCTTCGGCTTGAGCGACACTAACCGCGACGCAACGTCACTTGCGGCCCTGGCTAGTGCCAATGATGGTACAACTGTGACGGCAACGCAGGTAGATAGCGTAGCACTGGCAATTCTGCAGGCGAAAACACCAAGCGGACAGTTCATCGTACCGTCCCAGAACGTCACGGACCCGACTCAGCAGGCAATCTGCAGCTGCGATGCAATCATTGTTGGACCGCCAAGCACATTTCGGGCGGACCAAGCCAATGGCAACATTGACTATCAGTTCGGCGCAAAAGATCGGCTTGCCGGGAAGTATTATTACCAGCGAAATCCCTCCAGCAGTCCTTTTGCTGTGAGCCAAGTACTTGGCTTTCCTCAAACACTGCAAGCTGGCAGCCAGGTTTTCTCACTGGATAACACGACCAGCTTGACGTCCAATACATCCTGGGAACAGAGGATCGGCTTCATTCGCGAAATCGCCAATGCAAGAACGGGCCAGAGCCTGACGCCGTCAGGAGTAGGCATAAATCTTTTCAACAGCAATTTCTTTCCGGGATTCACGATTACAAACGCGGAAGGAGCGGTGAGCGGCAATGGGAATGAATTGCGGATTGGCCCTTCGAATAACTTTGCCAACGCAGGTGTCTTCCAGAATCAATTCGAGGGGGCGTCGTCTTATAGCTGGATCGTTGGACGCCAGAGCCTCTCGTTCGGCTTTATCGCCGATTACGGACAGCTAAATATTATCAACCGCGAAAACGAAGTCGCTACCTTCGGGCTCAGTGACTTTACGAACTTCTTGACTGGAAACCTGAATGGCCGTCGCAGTAGCGGCCGAATCCTGAACGGTGAGACAAACCGCTATTACCGTGCAAAACAGGCCGGTTTCTTTGCAGATGACAACCTCAAGGTCAAGTCCAATCTAACAGTGGATCTCGGTTTGCGCTGGGATTGGGACGGCTCGCTATCCGAGAAAAACGGACTTCTGACAAACTTCTATTCTCAAGACTATAACTACACCCCGTCATCCGACACGATCAACGATATCGGACTGGTCATCGCGGGGAACAATAAGCAGTTTTGTGCGACGAAGTCGAGTTTCTGCGTTAACAATTCGACGTTAACCGGGAGACAGTGGTTGTTCGAGCCTCGAATCGGTGTTGCCTGGAGTCCGGCGACCTTGAAGAACCTAGTGGTGAGGGCAGGCATCGGCCTTTACGCGGATAGAGGCGAGTTCTTCACGGAGCTTTCGCCCAGCGCGGGCCTGGGAATCAGCGGCCCGTTCGGCGTCACGACGGAAGAACCATTTACAGTCCCATTCACATCGACTTGCACAGGCGTACAGTGCTTGCAGAACAACCCGTTCGGTACGACAGCCCCACCCCCACCTCCAAACAATTTCTCGGGAGTGGCCGCGCTGATTCACAATCAATCCGGACTAAGCGGCTGCGCCGAACCTGTAACGCCGACGTGCACGCCATCCGGCTTCGCCAACTTCGCTTTCCTTTTTGGCGGTTACGATCCCAGAAACACACTTCCGTACTCGGAGAATTGGAGCCTCGATCTGCAGTGGCAGCCGAGAAATGACCTGGTGACCACCATCGCTTACATCGGGAACCATGGGCTTCACCAAGTGCTGCCAATCCCATTTAACCAGCCGGGCGTCGCCACGCCGGCGAATCCGATCAATGGCCAATCCTTTTCTTACGGTATGCAAGTCCAAGACACCAACACCACCACTTGCCCCAGCGCGGGGCCGCCGAACTTCACCCCCTGTGTCTTGCAGACTGAACAAGTGCAGACAAGCATCGGAGAGTTCCCATTTTCAGATGGAAACACAGCCTTGCGAGTTCCCTTCATCGGCTACAACCCGAATTCTGATTTCAACGAGGCGGAAGGCATTTCGCATTACAACGCCTTGCAACTCAGTGTGAATAAGCGAATGGGCCATGGTCTGCAACTCAATGGCTCATATACGTGGTCACATGCTTTGGATGAGGGAAGCGGCCTTCAACTTTTTTACAACGGCAACAATCCCCTCAACCCTAGATCCGCGTATGGAACTGCGGGATTCGATCGGACCCACGTGTTTGTGATTAATTATGTGTATCAGGTTCCAAAGGTTTCCCGATTCAGCGGCATCATGGATAGAGCTTTCAATGGCTGGGGGATCAGTGGCATTACTGTTGCCGAAACCGGCCAGCCATTCAGCGTTTACGATTTCTCCGGCGCGGTCGGGGGAATTTTCTTCGCCGGCGATGATTTCATCACAAACCCGATCCTGCCAATCGCATCCGGCAAGACAGTGTCTCAAGTGCAGCTTCAGAGCACTACAGGCGTGAACCCGGCGAAGCCGTATTTCGATGCTACGGCCTTTTCGATTCCGCTTCTCCCTACCGGCACAACTCCAAATGATCCCGTGCCGCCGTGTGGCCCTGAAGTCGATCCTACCGGCGCACCTAACGGCCAAACGCTTTGTGATGCGGTGGAGACTGGGTTCGGAAACACAGGCAGGAACATTTTCCGTGGACCGTTCCAAGTGCGATTCGACTTTGGAGTTTCAAAAGACTTCAAGATCAATGAGCGCTTTTCGCTTAAGTACGACGCCCAGTTCTTCAATCTGTTCAATCATCCAAGCTTCGATGCACCCAATAACAATGTGACGTTGGATCCCTGCTTCAGCCCAACACCGTGCTATACGAATCCGCCACCTGCAGCGCAGGGTATCGGGCTGATTCAGAACACACTAGGCAGTCCAAGGTTCATCCAGATGGCGCTGCATTTGAATTTCTAGCGCAGCGGTTCGAAAACACGAGGCCCTCGCGGCAGGAGTCGCGAGGGCCTTTTTCATTTTCTGCGCTACGAATTCCTTGACTCCGTGCGCAGCGTGGTGGGGAGATTGCCCCGCAGTCTGCGAGATTCAGTTACTGGAATCGAGCGCCCGAGGCGAGGCGGACGGTTATTCCGTGTTCAGCACGGGGCGGAGGACGGCAATGGCGAAGTGGGCGAGGTGGGGCGCGTCGGTGTCAAGCTGAAGCCAGCGAACGACGCAGTGCTTCTTCAGGTAGTCGGAGACTTTCGCTTCGTCGATTTCGAGATGCTCGGCGAGTTGCGCGCGCAGCGAAGAATCGCCGTGCTGGCGAGCGCCGCGCCCAGCGCGGCGCGAGCGGCCGAGCTGCGCCGCGCCGACGCGCAGCGTCTGGCACGCCTCGACGTAATAATTCGTCGTCAAATCGGAATCGGAGAGAAGGAAAACGCCCGGGCCCGCGGGCGCGGCGTCCACTTCGTCGACGCGGTGCAGCGGGCTCGAAACCAGCCGGCGCAGCATCGATTCCAGATGCGCGAAACGCGACGCCAGAGCAGGCTCGCCGGCGCGAATGTACGTGGCGCGTTCGGCGAACTGGATTGGCTCGGATTCGCCGCGCGGAGAAAATGGCTCGATCGCCGGCGATTCGGCGAGGCGAGATTCCGATTCTTCCGGCGCAGCGGCGCGCGCGAACGATGCGTCGTTCCGCCGAGGCGCTGGCGAGCCGGATCGCGTTGCCGCGCTCGCTCCGCGGCGTTTGTGTCTGCGGCCGCCACGGCGCCCGCGACGGCGCTTATGCTGGCCTCCCGGAGCGGCAGACGGCGCGGCGGAAACTTGCGCCGAATCGGCATTCGCTTCCGAGGCAGGCTCCGTTTCCACCGCTTCAGATTCCGCGGGCGCCGATGACGCAACCAAATCATTTTCCGCCGACGATTCCGCCTCCGGCGATTCGTGGCGCGTCGCTTCCGCGGTGAATTCCGGCACAGGTGCGCCGAGACGCGTGAGCGCGTCCGCGGCTTTCTGGCGCCATTCGGCGCGGCGGAAGCGGTTCGCGGCGGTGGTGAACCAGCGAATCGCCTCATCCGTGTTGCCGGATTTTTCCGCGAAGCTCGCGGCTTCGAACGCGACCATCGCGTCGCGCGTCTTCTCATACAGCTCCGCGAGCTTGCCGACCGGGTCGGCGCTGGTCCGCGCGCGGCGGATGCGCCCCTGAATTTGCCTCCAGTTTCCCATCGCGGGAATTGTATCAATGCGCGAACGGACACGCCAGAAAAGTCCGCGAGAGCGGAGGAAACGTAACCATTTCGTGCGCGCGGCGATTTTCAGGCATCATAGGCTGATGCTGCCGGACGACAAAACGCGGCGAGTCGTCGAGCGCGCGCGTGCGCTGGGATTCGAATTGTGCGGCGTCGCGCCCGCGGCGGATTTCGACGAGCTGCGGCATTTTCCGGAGTGGCTGGCGCGCGGCTACGCGGGCGAGATGGAGTATCTGCACGATCCGCGGCGCGCAAGCGCCGAAAACGTTCTCGCCGGCGCGCGTTCGGTGATTGTCTGCGCGCTGAATTTCAATGCGCCGCTGCCGTATTCGACGGCCGTCGCAACTGATGCACAGAGTACAGATGATTCGCGCGCGCGTTCCCCGCGCGGATGGATCTCGCGATACGCGTGGGGCGAGGACTACCACGAGGTCCTCGGCCGCAAGCTCGATGGATTGCTTGAGTGGATGCGCGGGGAATTCGGCGGCGAGTTTCGCGCGAAGGCTTACGTCGACACCGGCCCGGTGCTCGAGCGCGTCGCCGCGAAATATGCGGGGCTCGGGTGGCTGGGCAAGAATACGTGCCTGATCAATCAGCGCGCGGGCTCGTGGTTTTTTCTCGGCGTGATTCTGACGGACCTGGAATTGGCGCCGTCGCTCGCGCGCGATGACGAGCTGCCGCGCGACTTGTGCGGCACTTGCCGGCGCTGCATTGACGCCTGCCCCACCGGCGCGATCGTCGAGCCGTACGTCCTCGACGCGCGCCGCTGCATCGCGTACCTGACGATCGAGCTGCGCGGCGCGATCCCCGAAGAATTTCGCGGCGCGATGGGAAACATGATTTTCGGCTGCGACATCTGCCAGGACGTCTGCCCGTGGAACCGCAAAGCTCCGGCGTCGCCGCTCACGGAATTTTTGCCGCGGCAGATTCCCGCGAACGACGGCGATGCGCGCGATTCCGAATCGCTTTTCAATCCCGCGCTCGAATGGTTAATTTCGCTCGACGAAGAAGAATTCCGGAAGATTTTTCGCGGCAGTCCCGTGAAGCGCGCAAAGTGGCGCGGACTGATTCGAAATGCCTGCGTCGCGCTGGGAAATTCTCGGATGGAAGCCGGCAGCGAGGAACGTTCCCGGATAATGCGCAAGCTGCGGGAATTATCGGAATCGGGCGACGAAATCATCGCCGAACACGGGCGGTGGGCCTTGACGCGATTGACTGCTTCGGCGGCGGTGGCGGCGCATCAGTCCGATTGACGTCCCGCTCTAAATTTTCTAGGCTCGCGGGTCATCCAGATCGCAGTAACCGTTCATCATTCTGCAAGGAGGTCTCATGATCGCCGCCGCAGTGGCCATGCACGCAATCCGGTTTTCTCCGCATTTCAGCTTTCCCCAAGGCGCCGCCGCGAACGAGGAAATCGTGTTGCGCTGGATCCACTTCGTCAGCGGGATCATGTGGATCGGGCTGCTTTACTTCTTCAATCTGGTGGGCGGGCCGGCAATGAAGGAGCTTGACCCCGCATCGCGCGGCAAAATTTATCCGCCGCTGATGTCGCGCGCGATGGGAGTGTTCCGCTGGTCGGCGGTCGTCGCAGTTCTGGTCGGCCTGCGATACTACGCAATTCTCTTGCAGGCCGACGCGCAAAATGCAGGCCAGCCGCGGCTGCTGGGACGCTGGTTCGGCGAATGGTTCCTCGTCTGGCTGATTGCATACGTGTTTCTATACGCGCTGCAGATGCCGTTCGGCGGGCCGCTGGGCAACGGCTGGGTTCGCGCGGCCCTGATCGCCATCGTCGTCATCGCCGCGTCGTGGATAGTTCTCGACTGGAACGCGGGGCCGGAATCGTCGAACGCGCATCTCGCGATCAGCGTCGGCGGCGGGCTCGGCCTCGTGATGCTGCTCAACGTGTGGGGCATCGTCTGGCGCGTGCAGAAACGGCTGATCGCCTGGAACCGGGAGTTCGCCGAACACGGCACGCCGATTCCGGAAAAAGCGGCGAAGATGATGCAGTTCTCGAGCATTGCGTCGCGCACTGCGTTCTGGCTTTCGTTCCCGATGCTTTTCTTCATGGCCGCGGCGGAGCACTATCCGTTTCTCGGCAGCATCGGCCGCTAGGAATTTCGCGAGGCCAAAGCGGCCGCGCTAGTGCGAGAGGACGCGCGTTTGATTGGGCGAGACGAGTTGATAGCGGATGCCGCGCCAGCGGATCCGCCGCTCGAACGCGGACACGAGGAAATTCCAGAGGAATAGAAAAGGAACCACCGGCGCGAGCACGATCCACGCCCAGCTCGTTTCGTCGCATTTCGCGCGCCAATCGCGCAGCACTTCCTGCACCGCGACCGTGCGTAGCGCGCCTTTCCCCGCGGCGAGGAGAATGATCAGGAACGAAAGCAGGAAAAGGCCCATCCACGAATCTCCGGTGAACATCCGGCTCAGAATCGTCATCGCCGCGAAAATCAGCGTCGCGCAATACGATAAATGCACCAGCGCGGCAATCCACCAGCGCTTCGGCGCGTACACGCGCGTCAAGATCATCTGCCGGTTCGTGAATTCCAGCAGCCCTTCCGAATTGACGTCCAGCAGCGTCGGCGCCAGGCATTCCGGCACGAAACGGACTGGCATCCCGGCGCGCTCGAGTGCGCCGGTGAGAGCCCAGTCATCGCTGACAGCACCTTTCCAGGCTTCGAGTGTTTCGATGCTGTGGAAGACCATCGTGCGAATCGCTGTTCCGCCGCCCCAGCAAAAATTCCGCCCGCCTTCCGCGAGTTGGGTGGCGACGGCGGCGTTCCACGCGGAGAGAAGCGCGCTCGCAAGTCCGCCGCGCGAAGGGAAATACCAGCGGTACGTGCTCGCCGCGCCGAGCCGGGCGTCAGCCAGAGGAGCGACCAGATGCGAAAGCCAGGCACGCCCCAGGCGCGCGTCGGAATCCACGAACACGAGCACTTCGAAACCCTCAGCGGCCTGCGCGACGGCCGCGCGGAGATTGTTCACTTTTTCGCTGCAATCCTTTGGCGACCCCGCGGTGACGAGATGAATTGTCCGCTTGCTCTCCGCCTTGACGCGGTCAATCGCGTTCCGCGCGGGATCGAGCGCGCTTGCCACAACGAAAAAAATCTCATAATCGGGATAATCGAATCCCGCGAGCGCCGAGAGATTTCCTTCCAGGCCGGGCTCCGCGCCCTTGCAAGGGCAGATGACCGCGACGCGCGGCGAGTAAAATCCCGGATGCCTCCCGAGCCGGTCGCGAACCATCGCCAGCCACTTCCAGCCGCTCCAGAGCGACACAAATCCCTGGAAGATTTGCTGCAACACCAAGATGTAGAACGCAGTTAGCATTCGCTTCTCTGACTTCGAGAATAACAAAGACAGGCGGGGATGCGCGCCGGCCTTTGGGACAGCTTTCCGGAAGGGTAAATCAGCCCATCGGGACAGGCTGGGTAGCCCTGCAATTTGCGCTAGCGGCGCGCGAAGATCTTCTTCATTCGCGAGGAAGCCGAGGAAATCAATTCGGCTTCGAATTTCGCCGCGGCTCGACGCGCCAGATCCAGCATCGAGGGATCGAGCAGGATCCCGCAGCGGTCTACGAACGGCCCTTTCGGCGCGTCGCCCGCCGCTCGGCTCCTTCCCGGCGCGGGGAGTGTTCCATAGAGCCTTCGGTAAAGCTCCATGTCGCGCGAAAACGCGGCAAAGTCCTCGTCGCCCCATCGCAAGCTGCGCCGAAGAGCGGCGTAAAACTCATCCCGGAACAGTTTGACGAGACTCGCTTGCTCTGGAGTCGAGCGCCGGCCGGGCCGGACGCCGATGCGAACCGGAATTTCGTGCTCGGCTACGAGCACGACGACAACAAGAGATTCGCGGCGAATCGTCTCGACCAGCTCGCGAAATCGCTCAGGATTGGCCGTCCGCCCGGGGCGCTTCGCTTCCCTGGCGTAGGAATTGAGGAACCGCGCGACTACGCCGTCTCGTTCCAGAAGATTCAGGAGCAGCGCGGCCATCTCCTGCGCGCGGACGGCGACTTGTCTGGGCGTGAGCGGGGCCATAGGCGAGATTTCTACGTCTACGCGAACGCGCGCCACCGCGCAATAAAAATTGCGCCGGGAATTCCACAAAAAGAAAAGGCCCAGCCGTCAGAAGCCGGGCCTTTTCCATGCCGCGCGTTTCGATCTGGTCAGAGCTTAGTGTATCGGCACGACCGGCGGCCGCTCTTCGCCGGCGCGCTCGCGGCCGGTCACGCAACGAGGTTTTGCTTCGCCCTTCGCGAGCGCGAGCTTGAGCGCATCGTCAATCGTATGGACGAAGTGGACCTGCAAGCCTTCGAGAAGCTGCTCCGGCAGATCCTCCTTCACGTTCGGCTCGTTGTCAGCGGGGAGAATCACTTCGCGGATTCCCGCTCGCTTTGCGCCGAGCACCTTCTCCTTGATTCCGCCGACCGGCAGCACCACGCCCGCGAGCGAAATCTCGCCCGTCATCGCGACGCGCGGCCGCACCGGACGCCCGCTCAGCAGGCTGACCAGCGCCGTCACCATCGCCACGCCGGCCGATGGGCCGTCCTTTGGGATCGCTCCCGAAGGAACGTGGATGTGCAGATCCTGCTTGCGGAAGAAGTCCGGATCGATCCCGTAGCGGTCGGCATTCGCGCGCACCCACGAAAGCGCCGCGCGCGTGGACTCCTGCATCACTTCGCCTAGGTGGCCCGTGATCGTGAACTGCTTGCCGCCGCGCATCGTCGTGGCTTCGATGAAAACGATATCGCCGCCGACGGGCGTCCACACCAGGCCCACCGAAACGCCCGGCCGCGAGACGCGTTCCTCGATTTCTTTTTCCGCGTGCACTTTTGGCACGCCGAGCGTGTCGCGCACAATCTCCGGCGTCACGTTGAGCTTATCGGTCTGCCCTTCGGCCAATCGCCGCGCCTGCTTGCGCACCAGCGTGGCGATTTCGCGCTCGAGGTTGCGCACGCCGGCCTCGCGCGTGTAACTGTGAATGATTTCGCGCAGCGCCTCGTCGCCGAATTCGATTTGCTCTCCGGCTTTCAGCCCGTTTTCCGAGCACTGGCGCGGTATCAGATATTTTTTTGCGATGTGGATCTTCTCTTCTTCCGTGTAGCCCGGAAGCTCGAGGATTTCCATGCGGTCGCGCAGGGGCTCCGGAATCGGATCCATCCAGTTTGCCGTCGCGACAAACATGACTTTCGACAAGTCAAACGGCACGTCGAGATAGTGGTCGCGGAAGTTCGCATTCTGCTCGGGGTCGAGCACTTCCATCAGCGCCGCGGAAGGATCGCCGCGGAAATCGCGTCCCAGCTTGTCCACTTCGTCGAGCATGAACACAGGATCCATCGTCTCCGAGCGCCGGATACCCTGAACGATTTGCCCCGGCAGTGCGCCGATATACGTCCGCCGATGGCCGCGGATTTCGGCTTCGTCGTGCATGCCGCCGAGCGAGATGCGGACGAACTTCCTTCCGAGCGCCCGCGCGATGGATTTCCCGAGCGAAGTTTTCCCCACTCCCGGAGGCCCAAGGAAGCACAGGATCGGCCCCTTCATCCCGGGCTGGAGTTTCTTCACGGCCAGGTAGTCGAGAATGCGCTGCTTCACTTTCTCGAGGTCGTAGTGATCCTCGTCGAGAATCTCCTTGGCCTTCGAGATATCGATGTCCTCTGCGCCGGTGGTCTTTGCCCATGGAAGCGATGTCATCCATTCCAGGTACGTCCGCGAAACCATGTACTCGGCGGAGGCGGGCGTCATCCGCGAGAGCCGCTTCAGTTCGCGCTCGCATTCTTTCTTGGCTTCCGCGGACATTCCCGAGGATTCCACCTTCTCGCGCAGCTCGGCGACTTCCGTCTGCGTGTCGTCGGATTCTCCGAGTTCTTTTTGAATGGCTTTCAGCTGTTCCCGCAGCAGGAACTCGCGCTGCGACTGGTTCACCTGCTCCTGCACCTGTTCCTGAATCTTCGCGCGCAGTTCGAGGACTTCCTTCTCCTTCGTCAATTCGCGGATCAAACTGTCAAGCCGCCGTCGAACGCTCGCAGTTTCGAGCAGTTCTTGGCGCAAGAGCGTCGTCAGCGAAGGAAGCGTGCCGGCGATGAAGTCGGCAAGCTTGCCCGGCGAGTCCATGTGCGACGCGACGTTCTGCAAATCATCAGAGAGCTGCGGCGAATGCGCCACTACTTCCTTGAAGAGGTCCTGCGCATTGCGGAACAGCGCGGTCAGTTCCGGTGAAGGCTGGTCGTCCGCATCCGGCAACTCTTCGACGCGCGCGCGAAGGAACGGCTTCAGCCCGACAACTTCGACAACGCGCAGCCGGGTCATCCCTTCGAGGAAGACGACTACATTCCCGCTGGGCGTGCGCACCATCTTGTGAACTTTCGCGAGCGTGCCGACGACGTGCAGGTCGGTCCCGTTGGGGTCTTCGATTCGGGGATCGAGTTGCGCTACGACTCCCAGCACTTTCTCTTCCCCAATCAGCGAATCGAGGAGCGAGAGCGAGCTCTCGCGCCCGACCGTCAGCGGCATCACCGCGCCGGGGAAAAGGACGGTGTCGCGCAAAGGCAGGATCGGCAATTCCGATGGCAGCGAAGCTGTTCGTTTTGGCATTTAATGCCCCCTTGGTTCCCTGGTTCCCAGCAAATACGATTCCCGGCCGATCTGCCCTTCACGGCCTGGGTAATTTGATGCTTGCCGGACGGAAACGGTTCGACAGCTAATATAATAGTGCGCATACAATCTTAGCGTATTACGCTAATGCATGCAACAACTTGATAACACCTCTGTTTACAAACAGTTACGGCCAAATTGTCGATTCAACCTCAACGCTATGCGCCTCCAACTACCAGGCTCCTACGAACTAGACCGTCTTTCGGTGCTCAAATTGGCTCCGCACCAGCGTTAGCGCCGCTTCCCTGCTCGTGATTCGCCCCTCGAGCTGCGCGTCCTCGACCACCTGCAGAATCTCGCGGAACACCGGGCCGGGACTGAAACCCATCGCCTTCAAGTCCTCTCCCGAGATGAGGCGCTGAGGCCGCACCGCCTCCGCGGGCGTATCCGCCAGGAAACGCTTCACGAACTCGTAGTTCTCGAGGTTTCGATGGCTCGAAAGGCAGTCGAGCCGGTGCAGTTCCAGATGCTCGTCGAATCGCGTCAGGCGCGCGAATCGCTTCAGCGTCGATTGCTTCATCTGCGGGGCGTCCTTGAAGCGCAGGTGATTGGCGACGAGCGCCGCGATCTGTTCCGTGTCGTCATTCGAGAAGCGGAACCGCCGGCAAATCTCCTCCGCCATGCGCGTGCCGACTTCTACATGCTCGTCAAACCGGATGCGGTCATTCGGCCCCGACGGCGCCTTGAATGTTGGCGGCTTGCCAACGTCGTGCAGCAACACGCCCCACGCCAGCGTCGGCGAAGTGCCCGCGGGCAGGCCTTCGAGCATCAGCAGCGTATGAGTCCACACGTCCCCTTCCGGATGAAATTGCGGCGGCTGCGCGACGCCCTTCATTTTCGAAATTTCCGGCAAGAGCTGGCGCAGCAGCCCCGTCTCGTCGAGCAGTTCAAAGGCCCGCCGCGCCGCGCCTTCCGTCAGCAGCTTGGTCAATTCGTCGCGCAGCCTTTCCTGCGACACCTGCGCGACATCGGGAGCGAATTTCACGATTGCCCGCTTCGTCGCGGGTTCGATTGCGTAGCCGAACCTCGCGGAGAATCGCACGGCGCGCACCATGCGCAGCTTGTCTTCCTCAAACCGCTTCGCCGCCTCTCCGATTGCCCGAATCATGCCGGCCCGCAGATCCGCTTGCCCGCCGACGAAGTCGAGCACGCGGCCGTCGCGCGGGTCCAGCATCAATCCGTTGATGGTGAAATCGCGCCGTCGCACGTCTTCTTCGGGCGTGTCGGAGTATTCCACGCGCAGCGGGTGCCGTCCGTCGGCATAGCCAATGTCCGACCGAAACGTCGCCACTTCCACTTGCAAGGAATCTTCCACGACAATGATCACGCCGAATTGCGCGCCAACGGCGATGCTGTCCGGAAACAGCTGCTGGACGCGCTCGGGCCCCGCGTCCGTCGCCACGTCGTAATCCGCCGGCTCGCGCTTGAGCAGCAAATCGCGCACACATCCTCCGACCAGATAGGCCTGATGGCCCGAGTCGCGCAGCCGCGCGCAGATTCGCTCGGCGAGTTCCCGCGGAGTCATATTGGAATTATGAGCCTCGATTGCGTGCGCCGCCAAGCGCGGCGTCTGTGGAATTGCCTGAATGCGGTTAGCCGGGGAGTTACGAGAAGCGCGCAGCGAGGCAAGTGATGTCGTCGTGCTGGCGCGCCTGGCCAACGTACGCGTCCACGTCGCCCATAAGCGCCGATAGCGCAGCCGCTGCCGATTCGCTCGTGAAACTCGCCACGCGGTTCTCCAAGCGCGGCTCGCCGTACTCCTGCCCGGACGCGTTCACGGCCTCCGCCAGCCCGTCGGTGAAGATCACGAGTAGCTCGTCCGGAATGATTCGCACCGCGACGGACTTGTATTCTGCCGCGTTGCTGATTCCGAAGGGCAAGCTGCCTTCGCCAAGCCGTTCGACGGTGCCGGACGTCCGGCGAAGGAATGGCGCGTTGTGTCCCGCGTTGACGTAGCGAAGCTGCCGCGCCGCGGGATCCCACTCGGCGAGAAACGCCGTGGTGAACCGCATCCCCGAGAGGCTGTGGTCGCAAGCATAGTGATTCAGCTCGCGCGCCAGCTCGTCGAGGCTTCCCGGCCGCGCGGCAAGCGAGTGGACGCTGGCCTGAAACGTCGCCATCAGCAGCGCCGCAGGCACGCTTTTCCCCGCGACGTCGGCGACCACCATCAGCAGCACCTGCCCCGCGGCGCCTTCCGGTCCGGGCCGCATAAACGCGTCGTAGTAGTCGCCCGCCACCGTGTTTTGCGGTCGCGTCGCAAACGCGATATCCACGCCGGGCACAACCGGCGGCTTATCCGGCACAAGCCACCGCTGGATATCGCGCGCAATTTCCAAATCGCGCTTCATGGTGACGCGGTCGGCCAGCTCCAGCGCCAGCAGAAGAAACAGGATCGCCACGCCGATTCCGCTGAAATCAAACGCATAAATCGCGTTGCCGCGATTGGCGTTCACGTGCACGATCAGCAGCACGATGGCGATCAGCAACGCGACGCGGCGCGCGGGCGACAGCTTCATCAACATGGCGGTGAAGAACGCCCAGCAGACGCGGAGCGCCCGCCCGAGGCCCTTCCGATTCCCCATCGCCTCCCAATCGACTTCGCGCGAATAGAACGAGTATGTCGCGCGCGCGTCCGCCTTCATCTGTCCCCACAGCTGATCGAGATTTCGCCCTTCGGTCACGCGCTCCCAGAATCCGCGGACGCGATTGCTTCTAGGAGGCGGGCCTTGCGCCGGGGAATAGGCTGGTCCGGTGGCGGACATGATGGGGCATTATACGGCAGCGCGGCCAACGGGCCGTGCAGTTCTTGTGGCGGGGCGGGAACTAGTCCTGGTCCGGTGCGCGGAGAGAACCGCCGAGCTGAACTTTTGTGAACCCGAATTTGTCGCGCAATTTATCGGCGGCTCGCGCGAGCCGTTCGAGCTTTTCGCGCCGGCCGGCGTCGAGCAGCTCCATCTGTCCCGCCGCGCCCGTTCCCGCCGAGAAAGAAGTCAACGCGATGCCGACGAGCCGCAATTTATCTCGCTCGTTCCACGTGGAACGGAAAAGCTCCCGCAGCGTCGTGTGCAGCGTTGCATCGAGGTCCGTCGGCGCCGCCAGCGTCCGGCTGCGCGTGATGGTGCGAAAATTCGTGAAGCGCAGCGTCAGCGTGATCGTGCGGCAGTAAAGCCCCGCGTCGCGCAGCCGCTTCACCGCTTTCTGGCACATATGGCTCAGCGTCGCCTCGAGCATCTCGCGGTCCGCTGAGTCTTCACCGAATGTGCAGTTGTGAGAGATGGATTTCGGCTCCGCGTCGACGAAGAATTCGTAGGAATCCTGCCCGCGCGCCTTGCGATAGAGCGCCGTCCCCCATTGGCCGAATACTTCCTCGAGCCGTTCGAGCGGAATCGCCGCAAGCTGCTCGACGCGCTCGATGCCAATTCCATGGAGCGCTGCCTCGGTCACTTTTCCGATGCCCGGAATTTTTCGCACGCCGAGCGGCGCGAGAAACGCCGCTTCGCTTCCCTCCGGCACCCACACGAGGCCACGCGGCTTCGCCTGGTCGCTCGCCACTTTCGCCACGAGCCGCGTGCTCGCCAGTCCGCCCGAGCACGGCAGTCCTGTCTCGCGCGTGATTTCCCGCAGCAGCCTGTGTGACGCGGCGAGCGCCGGCCCGAGCAGCCGTTCCGTGCCGGTCAGGTCGACGTATGCTTCATCAATCGAAGCCATCTCGACCACGGGCGAATAGCGCGCCAGAATTTTCGCGATGCGGTCGCTCCACTGGCCGTAGAGTTCGTGGTGCCCGTCGAGAAAAATTCCCTGCGGGCACAGCCGCCCAGCCGTGCGCAGCGCCATCGCCGAATGCACGCCGAATTTGCGCGCCTCGTAGCTAGCCGACGTCACCACGCCGCGCTGGTCCGCCTGCCCGCCGACGATCACGGGCAACCCGCGCAGTTCCGGCCGCGCGAGGAGTTCGACGGAGACGAAAAACGCATCCATATCCACGTGCAGGACGGAGACGCCGGTCGGCGCGGCCTCCGGCGGCGGGAATTCTCGTTTCGCTCGGTATTGCGCCAGCTTTGGCATCGGCGGGTGCCTGACGAGAAATTTAATTCAGTTTTGCGCGCGCGTCTAGCGGAGAGAGATGAAGCAAGAAGATCAAACTCGGGCAGCAGAAATGACGCGAGGAATTCCGGCCAGATCGTTCGTCACGCGGATATTTGTCCACACCTGCGGATCATTGAATAACGGCCGCACGCGCTCCAGCGCGCCGTACCCGATTTCGACGACGAGCAAGCCGCCGCGCCGCAAGCGCTTCGCCGCCTGCGCAGTCAGCGCCTCGTAAATTTCCGCGCCGCTCGGCCCCGCGAAAAGCGCGGCATGTGGCTCGTGCTCCCGCACCTCGCGCGGCAATTGAGCTGCTTCATCGCGCGCCACGTACGGCGGATTGCTCACTATCAAATCGAGCTGTCCTGCCGTCTCGCCCGCGCCAACGAGCAAGTTACATTCAACAAGCCGCACGCGCTCCTCGACTGCATGCCTCTCCGCATTTCTTCGCGCCACCTCAAGCGCCTCCGCCGAAACATCCGTCGCGAAAATCTCTGCCTGCGGCAATTCCTTCGCCAGCGCCACCGCAATGCATCCCGACCCTGTCCCCACATCCGCAATATTCAATCTTGCGTTAGCGCCTTCCGCGCCCAGTCGTTCCAGTGCGACTTCCACGACATGCTCCGTCTCCGGCCTTGGTATCAGCACCGCCGGAGTCACCTCGAATTCGAGCCCCCAGAATTCTTGCCGGCCGGTCAAGTACTGCGTCGGCGTCCCTGCCGCGCGCCGCGCAATCGAAGTGAAAAATTTCTCGGCCGCTGCCGCATCAACTGCCGCCTCCGGATTCGCATACATCCACGTCCGGTCGCGTCCGAGCGCATGCATCAGCAGCAACTCCGCCGCCAGCGCGTGCGAGGGCACGTTCGCCTCCCGCAGCCTCGCCATCCCCTCGCGCAACGCCCCGCGCACATTAATTCGGGCGCTGTTTGCCGCTCGCGTCGCCATCGCCGCCCAGCTCCTGCTTCAAACGCTCCGCCTCGAAATGCGTCACCAGCCCGTCGACCATCGGTCCCAGCTTCCCGTCCATCACCTCGGTCAGCTGATGAATCGTCAGCCCGATGCGGTGGTCGGTCACGCGGTTCTGCGGAAAATTGTACGTGCGGATTTTCTCCGAACGGTCGCCCGTTTTGATCTGCCCGCGCCGCTCCGCCGCGATCTGCTGGTGCTGCTTCTCCTGCTCCATTTCGTAGAGCCGCGCCCGCAGCACGCGCATGGCCTTTGCGCGGTTCTTGATTTGCGACTTTTCGTCCTGCTGCGACACCACCAGCCCCGTCGGAATGTGCGTGATGCGCACCGCGGAGTACGTTGTGTTCACCGACTGCCCTCCGGGCCCCGAAGAGCAAAACGTATCAATCCGCAAATCCTTTGCCTCGATCTTGATGTCGATTTCGTCCGCTTCCGGCAGCACGGCCACCGTCGCTGCCGAAGTGTGAATCCGCCCCTGTTGCTCCGTCGCCGGCACGCGCTGCACCCGATGCACGCCGCTTTCGTACTTCAGCTTCGAATAGACTTTCTGCCCCTGAATCGCCGCCACGATTTCCTTCACGCCGCCGATCGACGACGCCGAACTTTCCAGCACCTCCACGCGCCAGCCCTGCGTCTCCGCGTACCTTGAATACATCCGGAAAAGCTCGCTCGCGAACAGGCTCGCCTCGTCTCCGCCCGTCCCCGCGCGAATCTCCACGATGACGTTCTTCTCGTCGTTCGGGTCCTTCGGCAGCAGGAGCACTTTCAGTTCGCGCTCCACGGTCTCGCGGCGCGCCTCGAGCGCGTGCTCTTCGTCGTGCGCCAGTTGCTTCATCTCCGCGTCTTCCGCCTCGGCGATCAACTGCTTCGCGCCCGCCAGGCCCTTCTCGATTTCCTTCCACTCGCGGTATTTCGTGACGATCGCAGAAAGTTCCGCGTGCATCTTCGCCGTTTTCTGATAGCGCCCCGAGTCCGCGTGCACCTCCGGCGCGGCGAGCTCCCGCGTCAGCTCGTCGTAACGCGCTTCAATCTGCTCCAGCTTCTGAAACATATTGTTGCTACTCATGCGACTGTCCTTTTCGCTGTCGTTCCGCTTGTCCCGAGCATTCCCGAGGGGAATCCCCATGTCGCAGCTTTTTTTACGTTGTCATTCCGAGGAGGGCCGAATCATTGGTCCGACGGGGAACCTGCTTTTGTCTTTTGTGGAGTGCGGCGGCACACCGCCGCTTTGCTTTCACTCCGCCCAACCACTATCGTCGATCTCGCTGATTCTCCTCCGCGTTGCGACCTGCCTCTCTTCACGCTGTCATTCCGAATCGCCGGCCGCCGCGGCGACCGGGGTGAGGAATCTGCTTTTGCCTTCGAATATTGTAATTGCCTTACGAAAACCGAACAGACCAACATATTGACCCCGGACGGGGCCTCAGGCGAGTCTCGCTAATAGAACACAGCAGACATCACAATCCCATTGGATGCAGAATATCCGCCCCCGTCGCAGGTGTCAATTTAATGAAGCTCGAATTCCCGCGCTAGCAACCTGTCTCGCGCCGCGAGAGGAGGATTCTGCCGCAATCTTCCAACTGAATGCAGCGGCAGCGCATAGATTTCCTTAATAGTTTCTGCATGCTCCGCAATCGCGCAATCTGGAGGTCGATCTCGCGCTCCTTCTGCGCAGCCAGCCGCCGCCATCGCGCCGAAGCAGGCGTGCTCTTTTCGAAGCCATGGAATAGCGCCCGGATTTCCGCGATTGTGAAGCCCGCACTCCGGGCGATTTCAATTACAGTCAGGTGCAGATGCGCCTCATCCGTGAATCTTCTTTGGCCGCTCTGCCGAAGAGCCCGTGGAAGAATTCCCGCTTTTTCATAAAACCGGATCGCGGAGCTGCTCAGGCCCGCCTTGCGCGCCAGTTCGCCGATTTTCATGGTGGCCCCGCTTTTCTCTTGACTTAAAGTGCGCTTTAAGAATTAGCATTTTTCGCGGCAGCTCGCAAGTTCTCAGATTACGGACTGAAGGAGACAACATGCAAAGAATCGCATTCTGGCAGCTTCCTCTGGGCGTGAAAATCGCGGTAGGAGTCGCGTTCGTCAGCTTATGGATGTGCATCGAGGGATTTATTGTCGAGCCCCTCCGACTCTGGCGGTATATGCCGTTCTATAAGGTGGGCAACTTCTGCCTTTGGGACTTCGCAGTCGGCTTGACCATCGTTCTTGCGATTTGGCGCGCCTCCCGTGTGCCCGGAAATCAGGCCCCGTGATTATTGACATCTGTGCGGGTCGGGCTCTCGTTGCGTCCCAGGCCGCCAGCTTCTAGGCTGCGCCGGGTGCCCCTAACCTGACGGCGGGGCACCCTTAGCGCGAAACGGGGGAACCTGTGGTTGAAATAACTGTCCGCATTTTGCCCGCATCCCAAAATCCTGCAATCCAGTCCTCACCGTATTTCCCCATCAGGAATTTGCTACGACCCAGACGCACCTTCGTGCCGGCCGCCTATTCCTTGCCACCCTTGGTCGTCGAAGCGACCGGCTTTGATTCCGCGGGCTTCCCCGCCGGCAGCGCACCTCCGCCATTTCCGCCGAGATACTTCATGGCCGTCGCGGCGAGGCCGTCAAGCGCCCCGCCGTTTGACCCGCTGGTGACGAGTATGTCCGGCACAAATTTTGATGAGCCCTCTGACAGCGACGTGATGACGTTCACCAGCGCGGTCGCATTCGAACCGAGCGCCCGCACTTGCGCTTCGTACCCGCGCGCCCGGGCCAGTCCGACTGCCTCCACCTCCGCGCCCTTCGCCGTTCCGGTCTGCCGGATATACTCCGCGTCGCCTCGCGCTTCCTCCACGCGCCCGTTTGCATTGTTGGTCTTGATGTCCACGCCCACTTTCGATTTCGCGAGATCAGCCTGCATTTCCGCCGTGCCTTTCGCGTTTTCCATCGCGATGCGCTCTTCCTGCGCCGAACGCTGCTTCTTGTAGGTTTCAATCTCCTGATTCGCGATTTCGCGCTGCGTCAGCACTTTCACCAAATCCTCTGGCAGAATCACGTCCTGAATGTAAACGCCTCGCGTCTCCACGCGGTACTGATCCAGTTGCTCCTTGATGTGCTGGTACGCTTCCTCCTGCACTTGCTGCCGAGTGTTGATGAACCGCACTGCGGGCATGCTCTGCAATTTGTCACGGAAATGATTCCCGACCGCCGCCTGCAGGACTTCATTCACCAAATTCATCATCGTCCCGACCATCGAGATCACTCGCGGCGCGTTCGTATCGGGAACGTGAATCTGCACCTGCAAATCAATGTGGAATACGAATCCTTCATTGCTCTTCGCGACGATCTGCTCCAGTTGCGCGTCCAGGTTGTGCGCCTGCGACACCGCGTCGGCCCAGTTTAGCGTCAGGATCGACGTCGGCACGATTTCAGCCTGGTAACAGCGGGGATTCAGTGGATACTTTCCCGTCCGCAGCGCCTCCTGCCAGATGCCGCGATGTCCCGGGCGCACCAGCGAACCGAATTTGAAATCCGAGCCCGATGTGTCTTCGGTCGGCAGCCCGACATACGCCTTGATGACCGCCACTTGCCCTTGTTGCACCACGAGCATGTAAACCAGCTCCACACTCACCAGAAACGGATTCAGCACATATGCGCCGTAGAGCAGCGGATCATGTTGCAACCCGATTCGGCCGCCGTTGTCGAGGAACGCCTGAAAATCCTGATAGTTGTTGTGCAAATTGTTCTTGTTTCCGAGCAGCAGTTCGATGACTTCGCCATCCGTCGCGCTCGTCTTCTCCATCCTGGCGACGTCATCAAACGCGCCGAGGCGGCTGGCAATGTCTCCGGACGGCAGCGGGTCGCCCTCGAACGTCGTTACGATTCCGACGAAATCCATCATGGCTCCGTCTTTGCCGCACGGCCGAGGCTCGATTCGCACGACTTCCAGCTGTTGCGGCTGCAAGCCGAAGGCCTGCGGTGTGAGCCTCCCCGTCCTGCTGCCCAGCGCGCGAAGCTCGGGCGAAATGGGCAAGCCATACGCCTGGCTCTTCGTTACGACGAGGAATCCCACCGGATGGATCGGCGCGAGAGTTCCCGGAGGAAACACGGGCCGCTGCACGCCCTTCTGCCCGCCCTGCTCGACGAATGAGTGCAAATTCGAAAAATTGCCGAATGATTTCTTATAGACCGCCGACTTCGCGCCGATGGGCAGCGCCGCGCCCACCTGCGAAATCACCACGCCGACTTCGCCCGCCTGCACCTGCACCCATGGAAATTTCTCCACCCCGTATATCAGCCACGCCTTCCAGCGCAGTCCGGGCATCAAGAGGTCCGCCTGATAGCCCGCCTCTCCGTGGAAGGCAATCGCGTTATCTTCCCTCAACTTCTTGAACGACACTCGCTTCAGGACCAGCCCGACTTCCGTCGGCCCCACGCGGCGAATCGACATCAAAATGTAAAACACTACGATGATGATTCCGGCGCCGACCCAGGTTGTTGTTGAAATTTGAATTGGCAAGGGAGTGCTCCTGCGGATCATGCTGCGCCGCGAAGGTTGGGTTGTCAAGGCACGCCAGTTCAAGCCAGAAGGAACGGCTCCTAGCACAGCGGCGCCAGAGGCTTCCCTGATTTTCCTTGCATCTCCCCGCGTCTAGTGCTAACGTAGTGACTAGTCTAGGGCACCACAGGGGCCGCGTGACCAGGAATCACGCCATAGCAAGCCGCCTGCCCGCCGAACCTGCAAGGCGCGGCGCCGAGCGGAACGAAAATCCCGCCGGCATTTCACCGAAACTCAGCCCAATCTTGATCGCAAATGAAACGCACAGTCCCGAAGAGTCATCTTGTTGCAAACAAAGCACTTATGAAATCCTGATCGCAAATGAATTTCATCATCGCGGTCACCCAATTTCTCGTCCGGAAGCGAGTCTCTCCAACGGGTCAATCTTAGACCGGATCGAAGCCGACCCCTTTGAATCGCTAGCATTCCCCGTCCGGTGCGCAGGAGAATTAACGTGTCACGGGCCACGGACCACGGGTCACGCGCCCTTGCTTCCAGATTCGTTGCCGCCGACCCTTGCCTGTACTACGATACGCCTCCAAACCATGAGTGAATCCGCTCACACCGAAGCGAATCCTCCCGACCTCGGGATGCTCTGGGACTTCTGGTATCCCGCGCTGCGCTCCAGCCGGGTCCGCGGACGCGGCTTGCACAAGGCCATGCTCCTTGAAATCCCTCTCGCCATCGGACGCGACGCGCACGGCCGCCCCTTCGCCCTCCGCGACGCCTGCCCGCATCGCGGCATGCCGCTTTCCTACGGCCATTTCGATGGCGAGGCCGTCGAGTGCGGCTATCACGGCTGGAAATTCGACGGCCACACGGGCCAGTGCCGCGAAATCCCCTCGCTCACTGCGGATTCGAAACTTCGCGCCGACCGCATTTACGCCGGCGCGTTTCCCTGCGAGGAGCGCGACGGCTACATTTGGGTTTACATGCCCGCGCCTGATTCTCCGCGCCTCGTACGCGCGCCCGTCCCCGCGCCCGAGCTGCCGAAATTCAGCGAGCTCTATCGCATCGCGCATCTCTCCGCCGAAATGCCCGTTCACGTGGACCACGGCGTCATCGGCTTGATGGACCCGGCGCACGGCCCGTTTGTGCATCAATCCTGGTGGTGGCGGAGTCGCCGCAGCATCCACGAAAAACAGAAGCAGTTTGAGCCGATCCCGAGCGGCTTCCGCATGAGCCCGCATGCGCCTTCTTCGAACAGCCTCCCGTACAAAATCTTGAAACTATTCTCTGGCGCGCCCGTCACCACGACGATTGATTTCACGCTGCCCAGCTACCGCTTCGAGCAGGTGCGCTCGGGAAAGCTCTGGCTTTCAAGCCGCGCCGTCGTCACACCCATTCGCCGCGACCTCTGCCGCCTCGATTTCTGCGCCGCGTGGAACGTGCTTGGCTTCGTCCCCATCGTGGATTTGATCATTCGCGTCCTCGGCCCGCGATTCATTTCGCAGGATACGGACACGATGACGAAACAGGCCGAAGGCCTCAAGTATGATCCTCATCTCATGCTGATTGACGACGCCGACCGCCCCGCGAAGTGGTATTTCGCCCTCAAGGCCGCTCATCTCGAATCCAAGCGCACCGGCGCCGCCCTGCCGCATCCGCTCAGCGGCCCCGTCACTCTGCGCTGGAGATCTTGAATGTTCGCGCGGACGGCTAACGGGCTACTTCAATTTGGAGAGGTCGAATTCCGCGCTGAGACTCTTGCCGTCGGGCGTGCGCACGGTTATATGCAATGGCGCGGAAGTGATCTTCGTGGGATCAGCGTCGAGCGTCATAATTATGCCACCGGGGCCATGCTTCTCATAAATCGGCTCCACTTCAGTTCGCACAGGCTCGATCTTGTGCGCCTGGGCGAGCTCTGCGGAAAAGGTTCTGCCTCCATCTGGCGCCCCATTCTCCTCTGTCGCGTCATAAACAATCGCCGCATTGAAAGTAATACTCACCTTCACAAGGAAACGGAGGGGATGCGCGCGCAGATCGGTTTCCGTCTGCACTTCCGAATCGTTCGGGATATTGTCTTCGCCGCGCTGAACGACCTGCGCGTAAGGGGTCAGAACCTCAACCTCCGTGATGAGGTACCTGTAAGTCTGCGGCGGGGTGAACCAGTGCTTGTATGTCGCGAGGAATTCCGCAGCGCGGCTATCGGTACCTCTGCCGAGGAAGTAGGCATTGCGGATTTCGGGCGACGGCAAAGGATACTCATACCCCGCGAACGCGGGCGCGGCAAAGAGGCAAGACGCCAAAATCGTCAGACTCACGTTGGATTTGAGTGGCATGGGCGCCTCCGGAATCTCTCACCATTGGATGCTGTGAGTATCCAAAAAGGAATCCGCGAAAGCTTGCAATTGGCTACCCAACTGTTCCATCCGCTGCCTTCCCAAACGCGTGGTGAATCCGGAACAGCACCCACGCCGTCGCCGCGCCCGCCGGAATCACGCGCCAGAGCGTGTGCGCCCCGCCGCTCAGAATCAATTGCGGCGCATAAAGAAAATAAAGCTGGACGGGGAGCAGGAATTCCGTCGCGCGCCCGTGAATCAGCATGATCGAGCCGAGCGTGCCTATCAGAACCGGCGCAAGGATCGCGCCGGCCACGATCCATTGCCAGGCGCGCGCGAACTCCATTCCACCCGCGATTTTTCGCAGCAGGAATCCGAAGAGCAGTGAGGTGAACGCGCCGAAGAACAGCGCCAGAAAATACAGATAAATCAATCCGAGGATCATGTCCTGCGGAAAATCCGACGGCTTCGGCAAGCCAACGAAGCAAACCGTCATGAAGAAGCAGCCGCAGGCCCATGCGGCCAGATAATAGGCCAGGCTTCCGCGCCGCGTCATATCCGGCGCGTGATGTTCGGGAAATCCTGCCAGACCTTCACGCCGCAGAAATGCGAGCCTTCCGTGCAAATCGGCGTCGTGATTCCGGCGCGCAGCGAGCACGGCGGGCCCAGGTAGCGGCCAATTTCCGGGATGATCGTGCGCACCTGCTCGACTTCGTCGAGCGACGCCTGATAAATCTCCTCCTGCGCGTTGAAGCACGTCCTCATCGTCCACTTGTGCAGCAGGTGGAGCAGCGAGCCCGTCTCGACCAGCCGTATCGCTTTCGCGTTCGGCAACAGATAAAGAGCGAACTCCATCGGCACGCCGCCGTCGAGCAGTTCGTTTTTTGCCGTCCATGCTTCCGTCATCGCCTGCTCGTAGATTTCCCGGGCGCGCGCGTTCGAGCGGATCAGCATCGGTGCGATGAAGTCCGGCTTGCGCGTATCGGCGAGCGTAAGTAGCGGCCGCGATCCCGGAACCATCCTGTGGCGCTGGTCCTGGCTATCCGCCGTGTGGCTGATTTTCTTCCCGAACGTGAAATTGGCATGCTGCAGCGCGCGCATCATCGGCGCGTGCACGCCGATATTCAGAGTCTCCAAACGATATGGATTCCGCGCAGGACTTAGCAGCCGCTCAATGGCCTCTGAATCCGAGCATTCTCTCTCCGTGAGACCGAGGACAGCTCGATACGCCTTCGCTGCGACCTTCACGGTATCGCGCGAATAGTCGAGGAGCTTCGAGGTCTTCCCTTCGAGCGCGGCGTCAAACTCTGCCGCGAATGCTTCTCCATCTTCGCGCGGCTTCGCAATTCGCCACTCAGGAAGCTCGTCCATTGGCTCTGTCGGGAACCGATCGAAGAATTGCGGATCCTTTTGCCGCACGCATTCGACCATCGCTGTAACGACGGCCTTCGCCTCGGCCGGGGTATCCGAAGCCGCCTGCATCTTCCACAGGCGGTGCAGCACGATGCCCGACAGGGTGTGCACCATCGTGGTGAATGCGGCGACGGGCAAGACGTACCGCGCGATCTCGATGGCGCGCTTTTCCGCGGCGCGTTTGATTTTTTCGATTCTACGCGGATGCGACATCGTGCCAATGTGCCAGATATCGCCGAGGATCTCCCGCGCCTGCGGCTCAAGAACGCGAGACAGTTCCCTGTAGTGTTCCCAGGCGCGCGCAACGGCACGCTCGTAAATCGCCCGCTCCGTCGGTCCAAATTGCGCGCTCTCCTGCGGGAGGTATGCCTGCGCCCGGTCCAGTCGCACGTAACGCTGGCTTTGCTGCTCGGAATTGTAAAAAGGATGCGCGTGCAAAAACGACCAGACAAACTGGCGGCTGATGTTCTCGAGGCCGAACTCGAAATGCGCGTGCTGATAAACCGTATGGTGACCGCTATAAAACGTCGCTGCGCCAATGTTGATCCGTTGCTTCTCCGTGATCTCCTCGGGGACGATCAGGCGCGGCGCGTAACAAGTCCGCGCCGCTGCGATGGCTGAATCGTACGGATGGAAAAAAGAATTCCGCAACGTGACGCGAGGAGCCGCCGTTTCAACCGGGTCTGCGGGAAGCGATGGCATGGGAATCGCCATGGGCGCACGTCATTCTACACCGAGAGGGAGCAAAGAGTTCGAGGCCAATTCCATCTCGAAGGCGAGAGGGCCCGTCCCCTGGACAACTGGGCATGTGTCTCGCGTTGACCAAGGTCCAAGACTGACTAATCTTGTGCTTTCGGGCCGCAATACAGCTAGAAACGAACGTCCTGGCCACTAGTACGACCGTACCGTTGACCGAGGCGTTCGAATTTTTTATTGTGCCGCTCGACAACTGAATCGAGGTTCTGGCCAAAGCCAGGACGGGGACTGTGTACCTTTTAGACACATGGTACACAAATTTTCCCCTTGACGGCACCGAAGCGCATAGAGTCACCCGTGTAGGTACATCACACGGGGAGATCCTAATGCGCAAATGGTTGATAGTGTGTGTTTTGGTGCTGTTGGTCCTGGTAAGTGCGGTTGGCATCAGCAATTTGACTGCCTCTGCCAGCACCGGACTACCGATGCCGCCAACGCCGTATGTGGCGCACAGCACTGGTTTGCCGATGCCGCCAACGCCATACAATCGCTAAAGGTTCACCACTAGAAGTGGGAATCTGATAGCATTGGGGGCCAGGCCTTAGGAGCTAAAAGGATTGCTTGGCCCAATCGACTACGTGGTGATGCTTCTCAGCCTTCTTGCTGAGGTGTACGTGGTTTTGTGTCTCTGTGCAGCGAAAAACTCCCTCCGCTATTTCTCCTTGAATATCTACATGCTGGCTGCCGCGCTTGTAACCATCAGCGGCCTCGTGATCATGCGGAGCTTCGGATTCACTTCGCACCTGTATAATTATTTTTATTATTATTCTGACGCGCTTCTCACTATCGCTCTCTTCTTTGTGATCATGGGTTTTTACCAACAAGTGTTCCACCAAATGGGCGTCGGCAAGTACGTTCGTGGCGCGTCGATTCTCCTGCTTTCAGTTACTGCATTGTTTTCATATCTGGTCGTGCGCCAGAATACGAACCATCTGACTAGCCGATTCGTTGTCGAGATGGGACAAAACCTGTATTTCGTTGGAGTCGTGCTCACCTACCTACTGTGGGGCGCGATCCTGAAGCTCAGAGAGACACGAACGAGATTGGTGCAGCTCGTATTGGCCTTGGGGATCTTCTTCAGCGCGGATGCGGCGACTTACGCCCTGCGGAATCTCTTCCCTACATTCCAAGGTGAGTTTTTG
>DATEFX010000049.1:0-5480 GCA_035280405.1 Candidatus Acidiferrales bacterium
GATCGAATGAACACCCCGGAATCGCCGGCGTGGCCCTGCATGCGAATCCGATCGCCCAGAATTGCTCCCCCGGAGTACGGGCTGGTCGGATCAACCGCAATCACGCCCACTTGCTCACGCTGGCCGCGGAAGTACGCCGAAAGGCGGTCGACCAGCGTGCTCTTGCCGGTGCCCGGCGCGCCGGTGACGCCCGTCAGGTACGCTTTGCCCGTGCGCGGAAACAAAAGGCGCAGCAACTCTTCCGCTGCAGGCTGATGATTTTCAATCGCAGTGATAGCCCGAGAGAGCCCGAGAACATCGCCGGAGCAGACTTGCTGCGCCCAATTCTCAATCTGCACGGCGCCGGTTGCTTGTGAGGTTCGCGAGGAGGACGGCGGCATCCCTCTATTATTTCTTCCCAAGTAGCTGCCGGGCAATCACCAATCGCTGAATTTCGCTGGTGCCTTCCCCAATGGTGCACAGCTTGACGTCGCGATAATATTTTTCCGCGGGATAGTCCTTGACGAATCCGTAGCCGCCGAAAATCTGCACGGCCTCGTTCGCCACGCGCACCGCCACCTCTCCCGCGAACAGTTTCGCCATGCTCGATTCGCGCGTGAAGGGCGCCGCTTCTCCGCCGTGCAGCGCGCGGTCGGCCAGGTACGCCGATTCCCAAACGAGCAGCCGCGCGGCCTCGATCTCCGTGGCCATGTCCGCCAGCTTGAACTGTATCGCCTGAAATTCGCTGATGGATCTCCCGAATTGTTGCCGCTGCTTCGCGTATTTCACCGCGGCCTCGTACGCGCCCTGCGCCATGCCCAGCGCCAGCGACGCGATGGAAATTCTGCCGCCGTCCAGAACTTGCAGGCTGTTGATGAATCCTTCGCCTTCCTTACCCAGCAAGTTCGCGGCAGGCACGCGGCAGTCGTTGAAAATGACTTCCGAAGTGTCGCTCGCGCGCATCCCGAGCTTGTTTTCTTTTTTGCCCGGCTTGAAGCCGGGAGTTCCTTTTTCCACGATGAACGCGGAAATGCCGTGATGTTTTTTCGCCGCGTCCGTCACGGCCATTCCGACGCACACGTCGGCGTAGTGCCCGTTCGTCGTGAACGTCTTCGAGCCGTCGAGCACCCACGCGCCGTCTTTCTTCGCCGCGACGGTCCGCGTTCCACCAGCGTCCGATCCCGCGCCGGGCTCGGTGAGCGACCAGCACCCGAGCTTTTTTCCTTGCGCCAGCGGCACGACGTATTTCTGCTTCTGCTCTTCGGTGCCGAATTTGTAGATGTGATTTGTGCAGAGCGAATTGTGCGCCGCGACGATCAGCCCCACCGAGCCGTCCACGCGCGCCAGCTCTTCGATGACGATCGAGTACTCCAGATATCCGAGCCCCGCGCCGCCATATTTTTCCGGGAAAATGACGCCGAGCAGGCCCATCTCCGCCATCTGCGGGATGATTTCGCTGGGGAAATGCGAAGCCTCGTCCCATTCCATCACGTGTGGGGCGATTTCGCCTTCCGCAAATTCGCGGACGGATTTGCGGAGCTGCTTCTGCTCTTCAGTCAGCGAAAAATCCACGTCACCTCACCCGTGCCGCACGTCAATCAGTCAAACAGAAACTTTATCACATGCGGCGCACGTGCAGAATTGTGGCGGCTGCGAGTATTGAGCGCGATCTGCACGCATCGCCGCGCCGTTGAAGCATGTGCTTCGTTTCGCTCTCGCGCTTCCGCCGCCATTCAATCCTGCTTGGGCGCCGCGAATGCATACCAGAAGAAACGCGCGGCCACGTAAAAGAGGACCATCGTCAGCGTCCAATTGGCGAACACGGGATAAGAGGCGTGCCATCCGCTAACGGGCGCGTCTTCGTAGCTTCGGAATGTCTGCCAGTTATTGTAGGCGCGGAAGGCGGGCTCGAGCATGGCAAACCCGCCGCACGCGGCGAGCGTGCCCAGGACTATCGAGAGAATTCGATCGGCGAGGTTCTTCGCCATGGGCTGGCTCTAGTTTTCTCCCAGAAACTGGATGGCCCGGCGCACAATCTCGCAGCGCGCCTCAGCGACAGTCCAGCGCTCCCCTCCGGCCGTGACGACCTTCCCCTTCGGCAGCCCGGGAATCGGGGCCCGGTCGCCCATCTGCATCGCTGCGAGTGCAATTTTTTCGAGAAACCGCAACTCGGAAATCCTCAGGCCCTCGGGAATCACCGGCGAAGGCGCTGCCAATTGCCGCTGCAGGTTTTCCAGGTTGCCCCACAATTTCTCGGACGCCGTCAGTGCATACGTGTGGCGCGCGAAGTCTCCGCCCGTCCACGGCTGCCACGATTCGAAATTGGATTCGTCCATTTCGTCTACCCTGAGGACATCAGCCATCCGCGTCACGCATGGGTCTTCGCGCTCGCAGCGCAAATCTCGGCGAGCGCCACGATGGCTCGCTCGACGCCTGCGCGGTCCACATCGTAATGCGTCACCATGCGAATCGAAAACTTGTCCGTCGGCCCGCAGAGGATGCGTCGTTTGCCGAGCTCGCCGCAAATTTCGGCGGCAGCTTTGCCTGTGCCGCGGACGTCGAAGATGACTATGTTCGTCATGACCTTCTTCGGCTCAATCGCAATGCCCGGAATTTTCGATAGCCCGTCCGCCAGGTGCTTTGCGTTTTCGTGGTCCACATGCAAAGTCTTAGGCGATTCTTCGAGCGCGACAAGCCCCGCCGCCGCGAGCACTCCCGCCTGTCGCATCCCGCCGCCGAGCATCTTGCGGTGCACGTGCGCGCGCTCGATGAATTCGCGCGAGCCGGCGACCATCGAACCGACCGGCGCGCCCAGTCCTTTCGAAAGGCAGAACATCACCGAGTCGAATTTCCGTGTCAGCTCCTTCAGGCTTTTCCCGAGCGCCACCGCTGCATTGAAAATTCGCGCTCCGTCCAGGTGCACGGGCAGCTTCGCTTCGTGCGCTCGGTCGCAAATCTCCTCGGCGACCTGTGTCGGATAAATCGTCCCGCCCCACATGTTGTGCGTGTTCTCCAGCGTGACGAGCCCGGTCTGCGAATAATAATAAGTCTTTGGCCGCAGCAGCGGTTCAACCAGCGCCCAAGTCAGGATTCCGTCCGGCGCCGGCGTTGGCCGCGGCATACATCCCGCCAACGCGGACATGGAAGCCAGTTCGTACTGGTTGACGTGCGCCCGCTGCTCGCAAATCACTTCGTGTCCCGGGCGCGTCCACGATTTGATGGAAATCAGATTCCCCATCGAGCCGCTCGGGACGAACATCGCCGCTTCGCGCCCGAAAATTTCCGCGGCGCGTTCCTGCAGCTTGTTGACCGTCGGATCTTCGCCGTAAACGTCGTCGCCGACGTCCGCCTCTGCCATCGCGCGTCGCATCGCCGGCGTCGGCCGGGTCACCGTGTCGCTGCGGAGATCGATTGCCCCTCCGCCTTTATCGTTTGTTGATTGCGATTCGTACATATTCGCTCCGATTTGCTACCCGAGCAGCTCGACGAAAGCCTCGTTCGCGATCGTCAGCTTCGCCGGATTCAGCCGAATCCTGCTGCCTTCGCGCGCCAGCAGGCCATCCGAAACAAGCGGCGCAACGCGCGCGTTCAAATCGGTGCCGTACTCGCGCTCCAGCCGCGCCAGATCGATTCCGGCGAGCTGCCGCAGCCCGAGAAACAGCTCCTCCTCGAGCGCATCGTGCGCCGATACGATTTCTTCTTGCTCGCGCGTCGGCTGTCCCGCTTCGATGGCTCGCACGTACGCCGCCGGATCGTGCGCATTCGCCCAGCGCTTGCGGCCGTCGAACGAATGTGCGCCCGCGCCGAAGCCGAGATACGGCTCGCGCCGCCAGTATTTCAAATTGTGCCGCGATGTGAAACCGTGCAGCGCCCAGTTCGATATTTCGTAATGCTCATAGCCCTCGTCGGCCAGCCGCGCGCACGCGCTCTCGTAGAAATTCGCCATCTCGTCATCAGACGGCACAGAGTCGGCGCTGTACTTCGCGCCACCGCGAATAATTTCCTTGCCGAGCCGGCTGCCCTCGTCCACTTCGAGAAGGTAAATCGAAACGTGCTCCGGCCGCATCCCAATCAGTTCGCCAATCGACGCCTCCCAGCTCGCTTGCGTCTGATGCGGCAGCCCGGCGATCAAGTCCATGCTGATCTTGCGGAATCCCGCCGCACGCAGGGAATCGGCTGCGGCAAAAATATCCTTGCGGCGGTGCATTCTTCCCGCCGCGCGCAATTCTTCATCGGCGAACGACTGCACGCCCATGCTGATGCGATCAATGCCTGCTTCGCGCCACGCCCGCGCCTTCGCGGGCGCGATCGTCTCCGGATCAGCTTCGAGCGTCACCTCTTTCCAGTCGCATCGGAATTGCGCGCGCACGGCCTCAAGCACCCGCGCCAGGTCCTCCGGCGCGAGGAGGCTCGGCGTCCCGCCGCCCAGATAAACGGTATCCACGGTGAACTCGCGCAGGTCCCGCGTTTCACGGATTTCGCGGCAGACGGCTGCAGCGTACGGCGTATACAAAGTCTTCGCGAATACGCCCGTGTGGAAATTGCAATACGTGCACTTCGCCTGGCAGAAGGGCACCTGGATGTAGATTCCGAGGTTCATGGCGCGAGCGTGTCCGGCACGATCTTGAGCATCACTTCTCGGCGGCGCGGCCCGTCGAATTCGCAGAAGAAAATCGCTTGCCAGCGGCCGAGCGCAAGCCGTCCGCGATCGATAAAAACTGTCGCGGAGCTTCCCGTCAGCGCCGTTTTGATATGCGAATCGGAATTTCCCTCCGCGTGGCGATAATGCGCCTCGTGCGGAACGAGCCGGTCGAACGTCGCCTCGATATCTCGTGCCACGTCGGGGTCGTCGCCTTCGTTGACGACCACGCCAGCAGTCGTGTGCGGCACGTAAACGTGGCAAACACCGCTTTTGCAGCCGGATTCAGCGAGGAATCGCGCGACCTCCGCGGTGATGTTTTTCAGCTCCGTGCGCCGCGAAGTACGAATCTCCAGCGTGCGCGTCAGCGCGCGCGATTCGGTGGCGGAAGTCGTTGTGTCTTTCATTTTCTGTGCGCTCTTTGGCTGAAAATCGCGCTCAAGCGAGTTCCGCCGATGCCGCTACGCCATACATCGAATACCACGGCTTGGCGGCACGCAGCGCCTTGTTCACATTCTCGATGTTCTTCACGCCCTGATTCGCCAGCCAGTCCTGAAACGCGCTCAATCCCTGCTTCGCATACACCGGCACGCCGTCCTTCCACGTCGCGCGTCCGCAGAGCACGCCGGCGAAATTCACGCCCGCCTCCGCGGCCAGCGCCAGCGTTTCGATGAACGTCTCGTTGGTCACGCCAGCGGAAAGATAAATGAACGGCTTCTTCGCCACGGCTGCGGCGCGTTGGAAAAACTGTATCGCCTGCTCTTTCGTATACACTGCCTCGCCCCTCAGCGATTTCGTTCCGCCGACGAAATCCATGTTCACGGGCACTTCCACTTTGAGCACGTCAATCTGATACTGCGGT
>DATEFX010000050.1:0-52769 GCA_035280405.1 Candidatus Acidiferrales bacterium
TTTACCGAAAGATTGAAGAAACGATTTCGCTGGGCGGCACAGGAATCTTGATGCAGGGCGGATTGCATCCGGATTTGCGCATCGAGTACTACGAGAATCTACTGAGCTCGATCAAGCAGCGGTTTCCGGCGCTGCATCTGCACTGTTTTTCGGCGCCGGAGATTACGTGCATCGCCGAAGTATCCGGGCTTTCGATGCGCGACACAATCATGCGGCTGGCGGATGCGGGACTGGATTCGATCCCCGGCGGCGGAGCGGAAATTCTGGATGATGAAATCCGTTCGCGGATTTCGCGGCTGAAATGCACGGCGGACGAGTGGGAGATGGTGCACCGGACCGCGCATGCGCTGGGGATGCGGACGACGGCGACGATGATGTTCGGCTGCGGCGAGGAGTACCGCCATCGCGTGAACCATTTCGAGCGGCTGCGGCGCATCCAGCAGGATACGGGCGGGTTCACCGCGTTCATTCCGTGGATGTTCGCGCCGGAAAATACGCCGCTGGGCAAGAAAGTGCAGGAAGCGACGGCGGTGGAATACTTGAAGACTCTGGCGATCAGCAGGCTGTACCTCGACAACATCGATCACATCCAGTCGAGCTGGCTCACGCCGGGAATCAAAGTGTGTCAGGTGGGACTGCAATTTGGGGCAGACGACGTGGGCAGCATATTGATCGAGGAAAACGTCGTGTATGCCGCAGGGGTGCGCAACAGAACCAATGAATCGGAACTCCGCAGGATCATCTCGGAGGCAGGATACATTCCCGCGCAGCGAGACACACTCTACCGCGTTTTTTACCTGAAATAGGCCTGGAATCGAACCGGGAAATTATTGCGATCAATTCGCGGCGTCGCCGGACGAAAAGCTGTCCGCGCCGGCGGAAATGACAGACTGCACGGCGGAGGCCGCGGACAATTCGACGACGACCGAGGCGCCATAGGGCTGGCGGTTGGACAGATGGATGTCGCCGCCGCACTCGCGAATGATGCCGTAACAGATGCTCAGACCAAGGCCTGTGCCTTTTCCGACGGGCTTGGTGGTGTAGAAGGGATCGAACGCGCGGTTCAAATCGACGAAACCGGGGCCGGTGTCGTCAATGCGGAACGCGATGCGATCTCCTTCCCGCGCCGCATGGATGCGGACACACTTCTCGCGGCAGTCCTCGATGGCGTCAATTGCATTGCTGAGCAGGTTGAGAAGGACCTGCTTCAATTCGTCCTCGCCAATGGCCAGACGGGGAAGGAACGGCTCAACTTCGGCGGAGATTTCGACGCCCTGCTTGCGGAGATGGTATTCGCGAAGCTGCAAGGCGTCGCGGAGCGTGGCTTCGAAATCAGCGGCATTTTCACTGGAATTGTTCTGGCGCGCGAACCGCAGCAGGCCGGTCACGATGCGGTGCATGCGGCGCGCCTCGTTGGCGATTTTGTTGACTTTCTTCGAGGGCGAATCGCCACGAACCTCGTCGGAGAGCAGCTCGGCGAAGCCGATGATGCCCGTGAGGGGATTATTCAATTCGTGAGCCACTCCGGCGACGAGCTGGCCGATCGCGGCGAGTTTTTCGGAACGCACGAGCTGGTGGTGGAGGCGAGTGTTTTCGATGGTGACGGCAAGGTCAGCCGCGAGCATTTCGACCTTCATGATTTCCGAAGCGGCGGGCTCGACCTCCGAGCGCGGCGCAGACAGGGCGATCCATCCGAGGCAGGCGCCGCGAGACGACGCCAACGGCACAACAATATCCGGAAGCGCCAGGGCATTGCCATTCTCCGGAGTTTCGCCATGGAGGCGGAAGGAATTGTTACCAATGCGCTGGCCATTGGAGGACAGTTTCGCCACACGCTGAATATTCCAATGTGCCGCCTGCTTCTCCAGCGCCTGTCCGCGATCGACCGAATAGCCGCTGGAGCCAGCCAGAAGGAGAGAACCATCGTCGCGCGCGAGGAGAACAGCGGCGCGGCGAAAGCTTGCCGTGTCCGTAATCGCCTCGGCGATTTCTCCGCAGAGCGAGGCCGGATCGGAGCCGCTGAGCATCCGCGAAGCAATGCGCGAAACCCGAAGCAGAAGCGTGTTTTCGGCCTGCTGACGCTCGCTGGTCTGCTGGACAATGCTCGATTTTTCCTCGAGCATCGAGAGAATCATGCCGAAGGCCACGAAGAATTTCGGGGCATTCCAGATTTCCGGATTCACTTGCGCATGCGGATACAAGTAGTCGACAAGCGCGCCGAGCGGGAAGACCGCTCCCCAGCAAAGGAATCCGCCAGAAACAGTGACGATGCCCGGCGAAAATCTAGGATTGCGTATCCAGAACAAAATGCCCGATGCGGCGAACGTCAACGACAGGATCGCGTTAACGCCGAAATCCGGACTTCCGTGCCATTGAGAGCGCACAGCCCATGCGCCGAGAACGATGGCAATAGCAGCGATGACCAGATTAGATCGGGTTGGAGCCTTGTAGGCGAACAGGGCGAAGCCGGCCATGCCGAAAAAGAAGATCGCCAGGGCCGCGGCGAGCGCCCAATTCTGCTGCGAGCCGAACGTGACAGCCGCTGAATGGAATACTGCCGGAATCGCCAGGATGGAAAGAAGCAAGTTGCGACGAAGCCGATCCTCCGAGGATTTTGCAAGAGAAACGAGGAACACGACGCCGGAAAGTTCGAGCGCAGCGAGGTCAACCGTTTCGAAAAGGCTTTCCACAAATCCGACGTGGTTTTCGAAGATCTGAACGAAAAAGTGGAGGAAGATCAGCGCCCAGGCCACAATCCACAATTTGGTCCGAGCCGACGGCGAATGCCTGCGAAGAGAGATGAAAATACCGACCAAGACGGCCAGGACAAGAATCGTCGGCAATTTATCGAATAGGGAAACCACTATCAGCCACCCCGGATTGGAAGCCAAAGTAGCAGCCCAGCCAAACTCGACGCAATGCTACTTCGGTACTATTGTTCTGAAGGGTAAAGCGGGAAGTGGGCAGACGTAAGTCTCAGTGTTTTATAGGGTTATGAAGCTCGACGTCAAATGAGGTTCCTTCGGGGAAGTCTAATGGCTCGTCGGGAACGAGTTTGCCGCCAGCCAGCCGGGCGCGAAATTGCCGGGGCTTGGCGGAGGATTCCGCAGTGGTCTTGAGTGGCTGCGGCTTTTCAGGAGCTGGCGAGCCCATACCGTCGAGCGCGAGGTTGGCCAGCGCATCGGCGTCTCGATTGGCTTCGCGCGGAACATGCTCGATGGCGAAATACTCGAGCCATCGTGCCAGCTTCTGGGCGCGTTCGAAAAGAGGCTTGAGGTCGGCGTTCTTAACTTTGTAGTGGCCTTGCATCTGGCGGACGAGGAGTTCGGAGTCGCTGCGAATCCTCAGCGCGTGGATGCCATGGTTCACGGCGTAATCCAGAGCAGCGATCAGGCCATAATACTCGGCGACGTTGTTCGTTTCACGGCCGATACGTTTGCCTATTTCGACAAGCTTCGAACCGTCCGGTCGGCGAACAATCAGGGCGTAGGCCGCCGGACCCGGATTCCCGCGCGACGCGCCATCGATATGTGCCAAGTGGACGCCCGCGGGCGGCGCAGGATGCGACTCGACGAACAAGCGCGCACTTGCGGGAGGAGACGATTTCGATTCACGTTTTGTCATTGCGCTATAGGGCCTGCGGGGCTGGGGAAACTGACCGGGAGATCATAAAGCACAGACTGGCGCGAAGTTTCATCCGACACCGCTCAGCTTTCGCCGGACTGCGCGGCCGCTGTTTGCGCCGCGGCCTGCACCGGGGCGCCGCTAAAATACAGGATTCGCGTGCAAATTTCGCAGTGGAAAAGCTCGGAGTTGTTGTCGCGGCGAAGTTCCTCGAAGACATGAGGCCGGATGCGCGCGCCGCAGGCCGTGCAGGCCTCGCCGCGAATTTCGGCGATGGCTACGCCGCCGTGTTTTTTGGCGATGCGGTGATAATGGTCGAGCAAATCCTCAGGAACCGCGGCAACGACATTGGCGCGCTCCGCTTCTTGAGCGGCGCGTTCCTTTTCCGCGGCGGCCTTTTCGGAATCGATTTTCGCAATCTCCGCGCACGAGGCGTCTTCGATCTCCTTGAATGCCTTCTCCGCAGCCTTCACCTGGCGGTCGTATTGCTCGCCGAAGACCATCTGCTCGAGCAGACGGTCTTCGGATTTCGCGATCTCGGCTTCGCCCGCCTCGATTTCGTGTTGCAGAGCTTTATAGGCATCGTTCGTCTTCACCTGGAAGGATTGGTCCTTGTACTTGCGCACCTTTTCCTTCCATTGTTCAACGTCCAATTCATATCGCTTGCGGTCCTTGAGCGCCCTGGAGTGCGACTCGCGGGATTTTTCGAGCTCGGATCGGCCGACAGCGACGCGCGCTTCGACCTCGGCCAGACGCTTGGGAAACAGAGCCAGCCTGGCGCGGGTGGCGTTGAGCCGCGTGTCCACTTCCTGAAGTTCCAACAGTTTCTTGAGGATGTCTCGCACGGAACTTTCATTCTAGCACACAGCCTCCCGCGCCCGGAGGCTCGAAGCGGAGCCGGACAGAGGGTTCATAAATGCTTGTCGAGGAATGAGATGGCATATTGCCAGGAATCCGCTATTGCGTGGGCGTTTGCCGGAGACGTCCCGCCGAACGAAACGGCGTACCTGAGCCCGGAAGGCCGCGACGCACGCGAGGTGGTGGGTAGAAACGGATAACGGAGGGCATGTCCAGCGTCCGGATAGTTCAGGTGCACCAAGTGATCCGACGCATTGTGAGCGCGCAACCGGTCGCCAATCATTTTCGCCATGCGCGCCGCCGGCCAGACGTGATCATCGCCGCCGGAAATAAGAAGAATTGGTCCCCGGCATTTCTCCACGGGAATCCTTGCTCTCTCGAAGGCGTCACGATCTCGCATCGCTAACCGGAACAGCTTGCGGAATTTCGCGGGCCGGCGCAAGAGTCCCACGGGGATCGCAGATCGCGCAATAAAGCGTTTCAAAGGCAGCGGAGCGAAGGGGATAGGATTGCCGCAGTACGTCCAACAAGGAATGATTTCTCCAGTTGCCTTGTCCCTGCCTCCCGAACCCCAAGCGACGGCGCTGGGAGCAAAAGCGACGACGGGGCCAACTTCGGGGAATGCGGCGCCCAGCAACAGCGCGAGTTCCGCTCCGCGCGAAATGCCAAGCACGCCAACGCTACTAACGATCATCTGGGGCTGACGGGCGAGCCAGGCGAGAGCGCGGCCGAAGTATTCAAGAGGCACGCGATGAAGCCATCGCGGCAGCGGCGGAAGTCCGAAATACGCGAGCGCCAAAGTGGCGAATCCGTGTCGCGAAAGGACGGCTGCCTTGTCGAGGTCGAATCCGCCGCCGGAGCCGCCTAGAACGATTACCACGCGATGAGGTCCGTGACCGGGCGGTATGAAGAGCTGGGCAACGAGGCCATCCTCGCAGGCTTCAACGATTCTGGTCGCCGGCGCGAGCCAACACCGCTCAAGCTGCGCCGTGGCCACTTCGCACCCTTTGATTTCTGCCGTCAGCGCGACAGAATCGGACGAAGTTCCTTCTCTGCGGAATGTTGCCGGCAACTTTCCGGGGCCACCAGTCAATCGCATGGACCAGAAGAGGCCCATCGCGTCCGTTCCCCGATAAGTTCCTCTAGATGAATGCTGCGCGGCAGGATCTACGCATCCATCATCATCGGCTCGGAAAAGCCCGTGGGACTCCCACACGCGCCCTGCGTCGTCTTTCGTTTGTGCGCGGATGGTGACGCGCGCGCCTGGGGCAAGCCCGACTGCGCGGATCGCGACAACTTCATCAATGAAAACGGGGTTTGGCGAAACCTCGATGCGCGCTCGTTGTTCTGTTTCTGTCGAGTTTGAAGCAATTCCTGTGCTCATCCGACATTTAGCATGTTACAGGATATCGGGACGGCTTTTCCTGAACTTCAAACGGCAATCAGAGGGTGGATTGCGTGAGTCAGTGTTCACGGCGCCCGGCCTTGGGTCCTTATGGGCGTCTTTTTAGGCTCGTTGGCCGTATACATGACAGGTATGATGTGCACGGGAGCCATTTCGCTGGAGGTGCCTGTGGGTCTCGAAGCCGAAGTCGCCAGGCTTCGACGAGGAGACCTGGACGCGCTCGCGGAACTCGTCGCGCGCTATCAACACCGCTTGTACCGATATCTTTTGCGCCTGGTGCGCCAGCCGGCTGAAGCGGAGGATTTATTCCAGCAGACCTGGTTGCGCGTCGCGGGGCAGATCCGCCGCTACGATCCCAGGCGAAATTTTGACGCTTGGCTTTTCACACTGGCTCGCAACCTGGCGATTGATTATTTGCGGCGCGTGAGGCCGGAGAGTCTGGACGCGCACGAGGCGGGCGAGTATGAAAAGACTCCTCCGGCATTGCGCGACGGCGCTCCTCCGGCGATTGACGCAATGATCGCGCGAGAACGCGCGTACTTGCTCGCCGCGGCGCTGGACAATTTGCCCGTGGTTTACCGCGAAGTGCTCTCGCTGCGATTCGAGGAGGAGATGAAGCTGGAAGAAATCGCGCAGGTGCTGGATGCGCCACTTTCGACCATCAAGAGCCGACTGCGGCGCAGTCTGGAGAGTTTGCGGCAGGATCTGGAAGCGCGGCATCCGGGTGAGAGTTGGCAATGAACGCGAGGAACGAACACGAGGAAATCCGGCAGTTTCTTTCGCTGGCTGCCGCTGAGGCGCTGGAGCCGCGCGAAGAGCAGCGCGTCGCAGCTCATCTGCGAACCTGCTCCGCGTGCGCCGAAGAACTGCGCCAATGGCAGGAAATGGGAGGGGGGCTTCGCCGCTTGCCCACGCCGCACGCGAGTCCGTCACTGGTGGAGCGAACGCTGGCGATGGCGCAGGCGAAACTGACGGAAGAATCCGAGCGGCGGTTTGAACGGAAGCTGCTTGCCCTCGGGGTGGCGTTTTCCTGGGTGCTCGTCGCGCTGAGCTGGCCGCTGGCGCAACTCTTCGCGAGCGGGTGGATGAGCTTGCTGGGTGTGGGATTTGCACAGAACTGGGAGAACTTCGCGGTGTTCACGGCGCTTTGCTGGCTGGCCGGAAGCGCGGCTGCGATTTTCCTCGCGCGGTATCGCGAGCGTGAAAGGAGGCTGGCATGAGCTCATTCCGTGACAATCTTCGCGTGATTCCACGGGGCGTCCGGATTTTGACGCTGATTCTGTACGTTGGAGCCGTGATCGGGATCCACTTTGGCGTCACCACCGATCCTGAAATGTCGCGATGGCCCTTGGCCGGCCAGCTTGCCTTCAATTTCCTCTTGCCACTGGCCACCATCCCGCTGATCCTGCTCTTCGGCTACATTTACGGCGACGCGCGGCGCCGGCACATGAACGCCATCGGCTGGACGCTGCTCGCCATTTTCGTACCGTATTTGATCGGCGTGATTCTTTACTTCATTCTCCGCGATGCGCTGCCGGCGGACTGCCCGAATTGTCATCAAGTGGTTCCAGCGAAATACGTCTTCTGCCCGAACTGCGGCAAGGCGCTTCGGCCGCACTGCCCGCAGTGCGGAAAAGTCGTCGAGCGGAACTGGGCAAATTGCGGCTTCTGCGGAACGAAGCTGCCTGCGTAAACATCCCGGCGTAAAGAGCCAGAGCGTCACGCTGCGAAATAATTTGGCGCGCTCAGTTGGCCGCGCGAACTTCGCGCCGGACCAGGTACGCATCAATGAAGAATCCAATGCCAATGGCGAAGGGTATGATTCCGAAGACGGCAGCTTCGCCGGCATCAGGCTCCCAGCGCCCAAGAAGCAGGAACGTGAGGGCATAGCCGATTGCGACGGAAACAAGCAGAAGTCCCGCGCGACGCGATTGCGCCGGTTGAGGTAGTTCCGCCTCGAAGGGGACGTTCAGTCCGCGCGCGATGGCTGCCAGCCGCTCATCGGTGCGCAGCTTGCGGCTGCGATACCAGGCCCAGGCCCAAACTGCTGCCGTAGGGAAGCCCAAGAACAAAACTACGGCTGCCAATCCAACGATGTTGTCGTTCATCTTCGCTCTCCTCAATGGCCGGGCTGGTCGCGCGGCCGTCGTCTTATTCGTTCGTTTATAGATACGAGGCATGAATCGAAGATGTTCCCCAAGATGAGTGGAGGGCTTACAGGAGGCAAGAAAACGCGTTTCAATTCCTGTAAGGAAGCACAATAGGAGTTATTGAACCTGATGGACCTGCATCGACTGATCCACGGCGAAATTCGCGCAGGACGGACCCGCTGAAGAATCGCAGGTGGCCTTGGCCGTGAAGCCAGCCGCAGTGACGTCCACGGAGTAAGTGTAACCGCCGCGACCCGTCTTCTGCGACGAGAGCGCGCCACTCGAATTCAAGTCGTCGAGCGAGGCACAAGAACCATGCTCGGCCTGATAGATTCGCTCCGCCTGCGCAATTGCGAGAAGATCATTCTGGACGCCAACGGTCGAAATGGCCTGCGCCGGCGTGCCGCTGGCTCCCGTGGCAGTTTGCGTTTTTGTCAAAGTCATCCAATAAATTGCTCCGCCGATAAGAGCCACGGCAAGCAGTCCGATTAGCCCCTTCATCATCGCCTCCCCTGCCTCGCTGGAATTGCCGGAGGCCGGGAATCCTTACATTTCATTATGAGCCGATTGCGAATCGGCGCGCGATATTCGCGGGAGAGGTTTATGTGACGAGCAACGGCGCGCCGCGTATGGCGAAAACACGAAAATCCTCTATCAGAGAACTTATGCAGACTTGCCGCGGGGGAGCGTGTTCATCCACTCGCGAATGGTTTGGTTGACGAGTGCCGGTTGCTCGTGAATCACCCAGTGGGAACCGTCAGGGATTAGGCGCACGGTGATATTTGGCACGAATTCCTCGAGGCCGCGCAGAATTCCGGTGAGGAGGTACTCGTCTTTTTCTCCCCAAATGACGAGCGTGGGGACTTCGAGCACCCAGGAATTCAATCCAGGCAAAAAATCGGATGCTTTTTGCGGGCCTTCGATGGATTCCATTCCGAGCGGCGCCGCGCGGTAGTAGTTGAGTCCGCCGGTAATTGCTCCGGGCTGAGACCACGCCTCCAAATAGGCGCGTTTGTCTTCTTCGGTGAAGTAACCTTGCCGCAGGCCGGGCTGCAGCACGATATCAATCAACCGTTGATAATTGTCGGCCGTGAAAAGTCCTTCCACGGCCTGCGACCTGAAAAGCTGGATGTACGCGCTTGCCTGCTGCTGGGCAGGATTCTCACGCAGCTCGCGAAAAAACGTGGCGGGATGAGGCGCGTTGACGATGACGAGACCCTCCAGCGCGTCGGGATTAGCCAGAGCAAACGCCCAGGCAATCAGGCCTCCCCAGTCGTGGCCAACGAGCGTGAAGCGATTGCGGCCGAAGTGGTGAGCGAGCCCGGCGATGTCTGCGACCAATTTTTCGAGGTGGTAATGCTCGACGCGCTCGGGCTTCGACGAGAGGTTGTATCCGCGGAGATCCGGCGCGACAGCGAGATGCGTGCGACCGAAATCCTCCAGCTGATTCTTCCACGCATACCAGAATTCCGGGAAGCCGTGAGCGAAAAGGACCAGGCCGCCTTCGCCCGCAGCCGCGTAGTGCAAATTCACGTCGCCGAGGTTGGCAAACCTGTGTTTCAGCATGGCCGGGATGCTACGGGTTACAGTGGCGCGGGTCAATGGATTCGAGTACCCAAAATGGCGGACGCAGTTTCCATCGCCAGCTCGCAACTTCGGGGCAGTGTTTGACATCGAACTGTGTGGCTCTTAGGATGTGTCTGGCTTAACGATACCATCCGGATTGACCTGCGGTCCGCGAGGGGGATTCCCATGAAAACTGTATCTAAGATTGGTCTCACTCTGCTTGGCTGCGCAGTTACCCTCGCGCGTCCCCTGGCCGCACAGCAGAAGCCGAAGGCGAGTGCGACGCGTCCGAACGCCGCGACGGAAACTGCGCGGCCGCCACAGATCGCCATCCAATCCCACACGTTGCCGAACGGGCTCCGAATTCTGATGTCGGAAGACCATCACGTTCCCGTCGTCAACCTTCAGGTCTGGTATCACGTCGGGTCGAAGGATGAGAAGCCGGGGCACACGGGCTTTGCGCATCTCTTCGAGCATTTGATGTACAAAGGCTCCGCGCACGTTGGGCCTGACGAGCACTCGCGCATCGTCGAGGCCATGGGAGGCTTCGACAACGCCTACACCAACGACGACACAACGGTATTCTGGGAGACGTTCCCGAGCAACGGCCTTGAACGCGTCCTCTGGCTCGAAGCCGACCGCTTGGGCAGCTTGAATGTTGACGAAGCGAATTTCAAATCGGAACGGGAGGTAGTGAAAGAAGAACGCCGGCTTCGCGTAGACAATTCTCCGTACGGACGGATCCAGGAAGACCTTTACGCCGCCGCGTTCACTGTCCACCCGTACCACCACACGACGATTGGGAGCATGACGGACCTGGACAACGCCACGGTGGAGGACGTGCGCACATTTCACGACACATACTACCGTCCCAACAACGCGACGATGGTCATCGTGGGCGATTTCGAACCCGCGCAGGCGCTCGCCTGGGCAGAGAAATATTTTGACGGCATCCCGCGTTCGCCGCTGCCGATCCCGCGTGTCACGGTGCAGGAGCCGCCACAAACGGCGGAACGCACGGTAACGAAGACGCATCCCGGCGTGCCGCTTCCCGCGGTCGTGGAAGGATACAAGATGCCCGCGCGGTTCTCAGCGGATTCCTATGCACTCGAGCAAGCGTCGAAAATTCTTGCCGCGGGAGAGAGCAGCCGGCTGTATCAGACGCTTGTCTATCAGCAGCGCATCGCACTCGCGGCGTTTGGCTTCGGAAATTTCACCGAAGATCCGAACCTATTCTGGGTGGCGGCCATCATGAATCCAAGTAATACGGCCGACGCCGGCGAAAAGGCGATCGACGCAGTGCTCGCAAAGATGAAAAGCCAGCCCGTCTCGGCTGGGGAACTGAAGAAGGTAAGGAACCAGGCGATCTCCCAATTCATCTTGGGCCGTGAAACAGACCAGGAAAAGGCGGACGCAATCGGCGCCGCCGCCGTCATAGGGAAGAATCCAAATCTGGTGAATACAGATCTTGCGCGCTATGAAGCTGTGACTGCCGCGGCCATCCAGCACGTCGCCGACGAATATTTTGTTCCGCATCACGAAACAGTCCTCTTCTACTTGCCTGAAAAACAATCACAACCCTCTGGAGCGTCCAAGCCGGGCGAAGGGAGTCACAAATGAACACCAAGAAGTTAATTTCCGTGCTTCCGCTTCGTGCCGCAGTAACGCTGGCTGTATTGGCGATGCTGACGGTTCCCACACAAGCACAGACTCAGGATCAAGCTGCGCAGCAATCGGCTGCATCAAGTGATCAAAAGCCTTCCGGGACAGTTCCTCTGGGCGTCAATCTCGTCCCGCAGATGCCGGAAATGCCGCCGCCGCGCGCGTTTCATTTTCCAAAGGCTGCGACGCGGACTCTCGCGAACGGCCTCCGTATTTTCGTAGTTACGGACCGGCGACAGCCGTCGGTGGCGGTCAACCTGGTGATGATGTCGGCAGGCACAATTCACGATCCGGTGGGCATGCCGGGCACCGCGCAAATGACGGCGGCGATGCTGACTCAAGGGACTACCACGCGCAGCGCGCAACAGTTCGCGCAGGCGATCGACTCCGTGGGCGGCAATATCTCCGCGTCCGCAGGTGACGATGAGAGTTCCGCAAGCCTCTCCATCGTGGCCAATGACGCGGACTACGGTATGCAGCTTTTCTCAGACGCGGTGCTGCACCCCGCGTTTGCGGATCAGGAGCTTGGCCGGCAGCGCCAACAGGCGCTCTCAGGCCTTCAGGTGGAGTACAGCGACGCAGGCTATCTAGCATCCGCCGTTTTCGACCGCGCCGTATATGGCGCATCGCCGTACGGGCTGCCGGGCGAAGGCACGCCGGATTCGGTGAAGAAAATCCAGCGCGACGATTTGGTGAAATTTCACGATGCGAGCTACGCACCCAATGACACGCTGATGGCGTTCGCGGGGGATATCACTCCGGAGCGCGCATTCGCATTGGCAGAGAAATATTTCGGCGGGTGGGAAAAGAAAGACATTCCCACGGAAGAGCCTGCGGCTCCCGCGCCGCTTTCCGGTCTCCATTTCTTGGTGGTTGACAAGCCCGACGCCGTGCAGACGCAGATCCGCGTGGGCAAGCTCGGAATTCGTCGCGACAGCCCGGACTACCTGCCACTCGTCGTCACGAATCGCATTTTCGGCGGAGGGTTCAACAGCCGGCTGAATACGGAAGTGCGGGTGAAGAAGGGCCTGACGTATGGAGCTTCCTCGGGATTCGATGCGAATCGTTTTGGCGGCTCTTTTGACGCGGGCACGTCCACGCGTACGGAAGCCACAGTCGAAGCCACGAAGCTGATTATCGATTTGATTGCCAAGATGTCCACGGGCGACGTGACTCCGGCGGAACTCAAATTTGCGCAGGAATACTTGTCCGGCGTCTATCCCATCCAATCCGAGACGGCCGCGCAAGTCGCGGGCCGCATTCTCACCGTCGCGGAATACGGATTGCCCGCCGACTACAATGATACCTATCAGCAGAAAATCCTCGGCGTGGACGATGCCAGTGTGCGAGAAATGTCTTCAAAGTATTTCAATCCGCAGGACCTCGACATCGTGCTCGTAGGCAATGCCTCCAAATTCTCGGACGGATTGAAGGCAGACTATCCCAGCGCGAAATGGGACGAGATTCCGCTTGCGCAGATGGATCTCCTGAACGCGGACATGCGCAAATCTGCGGCAGCAGCTCCTGCCGCTTCACCGGAGTCGCTGGCACGCGGGCATGAAATTCTGCTCTCTGCGGCGCAGGCAGCCGGCGGCGCTGCGCTTAGTTCCTTGAAAGGAGCCGAAATCACGGAAAAGGGCAACATTTACGCGGGGCCGACGCCACTGGCCATCACCGTGAAGTGGCAAGTGCAGTATCCCGACAAAGTGCACAGCGAAATTGGAACGCCGATGGGCCAGATGGTCCAGGTGACGGACGGAAAGGCAGCGTGGATTCAGAGCCCACAGGGCACGGCCGAGGTCCCCGGCTCAATCGTGGGCGAATTCGAGCGGGGCATCCTGCTCTTCGGCGGCTGGGGGCTTTATCAGCAGGCACTCGCTGGTAACGTTCAGGCGCAATACGTTGGACAGGAGGACATGGACGGCAGGAAAACGGATGCGGTGAACTGGCTTGCGTCGTTCGGAACGATCAAACTCTATTTCGACACGGAAACTCACCTCCTCATCGCCGCGAAATTCCAATCCACGGGAATGCAGGGCACGGAGGATAATGACGAGCACTGGAGCGACTTTCGAGCGATCGAAGGACTCCAGTTCCCTTATCAGACCGTGTTGAACCGAGGCGGCCAAAAATTCACGGACTCGACAGTCCAGGAAATTCACCTCAACCCTGCGCTCGACCCATCTTTGTTTACAAAGCCCGGCAGCCCCCAGCCGCCGAAGCAGATGTAGGCGCCAACAACTCTTCTTTGCGAAAGGGCGCTCGGCTTGGCTTTCAAGAAATGAGAGACTTCCCCGGGACGGAAGTCTGCATCTAACTTCTTTCAATTCGTAGTCTTTGGAAACTCACACACGTAAATTGATTGTGGAATCTGAGGGTCGTATCTTAAACTACTTCACCTTGTTCAAGGGAACGCACTTCAGTCGACGGATGAATCGCCCCCGCATGCGAAAACGCTTTTGGGCAGTTGCGGCTGCAATCGCAGCTTCGATTGTCTGCGTCGCCAGCTCCGGCCAAGCTCCCGAGTCTTCCGATCCCGCGGTGCTGCGGTCGATGGAGGCCGAACTGCAGCGTTCGATGGTGGCCTATTCGAAGGCGGATCCTCCGGCATATTTCATCAGCTACACGGTTTCGGACGAGGACAGCGCCGAAGTCTCGGGATCGAATGGCGCACTGCTTTCTTCAAGCGATTCGCACGACCGCTGGCTTGAAGTCCAGACGCGCGCAGGCAGCTACGAGCTCGATAACACGCATAAGATCGAGGGGCGAGAGCCGGCGTGGACCAGCCCGGGCGCTCCTGCGACGCTCGACAACGACGTTTCTGTTTTGCGACGCGAGATCTGGCGCGAGACTGACCGCCAGTACCGCGCCGCCGTCGAGGCTTACATCGCCGTGCAGACCAGCAAGGAAGTGCAGGCGCAATCCGCGGAGCAGCGGGCGCCAGATTTTTCGCATGAGACGCCTCACGTTTCAGTGGGCCCTGAGGTCACCATGCATGTGGACCGGAAGCCGTGGGAAGAGAAGGTTCGCAAGTTTACGGCCGCCTTCAGCGATTCGCCAGCAGTGCTGAATTCCATCGTGACGTTTACGGCGCGCAGCGACAACCAATATTTCGTCAACAACGAAGGCTCCAAACTCGCATTCGGCCAGATTCGTTATCGCCTCGAACTCTTTGTCCAAGCCAAAGCGCCCGATGGGATGGATCTGCAACGCTACGCGAATTTCGATTGGGTGGATCCTTCGAAGGCTCCAGATGATGCCTCGGTGATGACTCAGCTTCACACGCTCGTGGACCAGCTCAGCGCTTTGGAAAAAGCTCCGCTCGTCGATCCGTATGCCGGACCCACGCTACTTACGGGGCGCGCGGCGGCTGTCTTTTTCCACGAAGTTCTGGGCCATCGGCTGGAAGGATTCCGTCAGAAGGAATCTTCCGAGGGCCAAACATTCACCAACAAAATCGGCCAGAAAATTCTTCCGGATTTCATCACTGTGCGGGATGACCCCACCACTAACGAAATCAATGGTCAGGTTGTTCTCGGCTACTATCCGTTCGACGACGAAGGCGTTCCGGCGCAAAACGTCACGCTCGTGGACCACGGGGTTCTGAAAAACTTCCTCATGGGCCGTTCGCCCATCATCGGATTCCCGCATTCCAATGGTCACGGACGCCGGCAGGTTGGCTTTCAGCCGATCGCGCGCATGGGAAACACAATCGTCGAAAGCAGCAAGGCGATGACGAACGCGGAACTGCGCAAGCGCTTCATCGAGGAAATTCGCACTCAGGGCAAGCCTTACGGCTTGTTGATTGACGACATCGCCGGCGGATTCACGTTCACCGGGCGCAGCCAGCCACAGGCTTTCCAGGTGCAGCCGCTCATCGTTTACAAAGTGTTTCCCGACGGCCGCCCTGACCAGCTTGTGCGCGGCGTGGACATCGTCGGAACGCCGCTCGTTTCGATCACGAAAATCATTGCCACGGGCGACAAACCCGAAATTTTCAACGGATACTGCGGCGCCGAGTCTGGCTCCGTCCCTGTGTCCGCCGTCGCGCCGGAGATTCTGATCTCGGAACTCGAAGTCGCCAAGAAGGAGACTTCCACGGACACCCCGCCGATTCTTCCCCCGCCCGCGCATGACCCGCTCGCGCCGGAGAAGGGGCCCAAACAATGAACCTCCGGCGCTCATTCAGTTTCTGGATTTTCATCGCGTCGGCGGCACTGTCGTTTGTTTCCGCGCTTCCCGCAGCGGCTCAGAGCCAGAATGACTACACGCTAGACGCGATGCAGGACGAGATGAGCCGCTCGGTGGCGCGGCTGCAAGTTCCGGGCCAGGGTAAACCGTTCTATATCGAATACCGCATCCTGGATTTGGATATTCGAAGCGTTACGGCGTCCTTCGGGACGTTGGTCTCGAGTTCGCACACGCGGGTTCGGCAGATGGACGTGAACGTGCGCGTCGGGGACTACCAGCTCGACAGCTCAAATTTCGTCAGCGACAATGGATTTCAAGGATTCCTCGGGTCGACGGGGCAGGTTGGAATCGACCGAGACTACTATTCTCTTCGCCAGGATCTGTGGCTCGCGACCGACCAGGCTTACAAAGAAGCTCTGGTGCAGTACTCGAACAAGAAGGCTTTCCTGAACAGCCTCGCACGGCCGCCAGAGATCCCGGATTTTTCAAAAGTGCGCCCCGTCGTCGAAGTGCAGCCGCTAATGACTCCGGAATGGACTTCGCGCAACTGGGAAGACGAAGCCCGCGACGCTTCCAAAATCCTGCGCGGCTTCCCGGACTTGTATGGCAATCGCGTGCACTACTACATCATCTACACGACGTACTATCTGCTGACCAGCGAGGGCACGAAGCTGCGCATCCCGCACCGCATCGCGGGAATCGAGGCCAGCCTCAATACGCAGGCAGTGGACGGCATGCCGCTTCACAATTTCTATTCCGATTATGTCCCGCAGGCATCGGACTTGCCTGCTCCGGGCGATGTCGGCAAAGCGCTGATCAAGGCCGCGCAACAACTCGAAGCGCTCCGCACGGCGCCGAACGTCCAGGACTACGAAGGGCCGGTTCTCTTCGACGCTTCCGCGGCAACGTCGCTGCTGGCGCAGGCGCTGGAACCCTCGCTTTCCGGCGCTCGCCCGCCGCTTTCGAGCCTGCCGACTTTCTCTCAAATGATGGAACAGTTCGGCGGACACAATGAGTGGAGCGGACGCGTAAACTCGAGAGTGCTGCCGCTGAATGTTTCGCTCGTGGACGACCCGGCGGCGAAGGTTTTTCAGGGCCAGTCACTGCTTGGCGGCTACGACGTTGACGATGAGGGCGTGCGCCCGGGGCGCGTCAGTATCGTCGACAACGGGGTGCTGAAGGATTTCCTGATGTCGCGGCGGCCCGGCCCGGATTTTGAGGAGTCGAATGGCCATGCCCGCTCCGGACTGCTTTCCCAGCCTGCGCCGATGAGCAGCAATCTATTGTTCCAGGCGACGGATACCAAGAACCCGGCTGACCTGCGGAAACAGTTCCTGGACCTCTGCAAGGCCAACGGCCAGCAATGGTGCCTCGAAGTGAAGAAAATGGATAATCCCGCGCTCGCGGCGATGAATCAAGAAGACTTCAGGGACTTCATATCCGGGATCGCTGATGGCCTGGCGGGCGGCGACCGCGAGCCGCTGCTCGTCTATCGCGTGTATGTATCCGACGGACACGAAGAACTCGTTCGCGGCGCGCGAATCAAGGGCCTCGACGTTCGCGCGTTCCGCACGATTGCCGGAATCGGAAACGATTTCACAGTCTCGAATTTCATGCAGAGCGCGGCGGCGGGGTTCTCTGGCACGGCACTCGCGACGTTCGGCTCCGTGCAGGGCGGGATACCAAGTTCGATCGTGGCTCCGTCGATCCTGTTAGACGACGTCGAGTCTCGAGGCTTCCATGGCGAGCCGCGTCGTTTGCCGCTTCTCCTGCCGCCTTCCTTGCAATAACTCCCGCGCTATTTTATTTCGACAAGCATTTCGTCTTCATCGTTCAGGCTTAGTTTTTCAGGCTGGACGGGCAAAGTGAATTTCAAAGGCGTGGTCTTACCCATTGCGGCGACCAGGCCAAGCCGGATGCTCTTTCCATTCATTTTGACGTAGAGCGGAATCAGGTCCTTCCACCCGTCCGGCACACCCGATTGTTCCAGCGTTCCGGTGACGGCCCATTTATTGTCGGGGGTTTGTTGCACGCTGTAGTTCAGATGGTATTGAGCTTCGCCGGTTCCGTAAACGTACTCGATGAAAAACCAATCCATACGGTGATTGCCGTCGAGGTCCATGTGCGGCATCATGTGCTTCTCGACCATGGCCTTGAAGTCTTCCGTGGATGCCGACTTCCCCGAAAAAGTCTTCGTGAAATCCTGCATCATCGCCTTGAATTCCTCGTCAGGATTCTGGTTGCGCGAGTTGAACATCATGGCGCGAAGCATTTCGAGAACGTATCCGCCCTTGTTGTATATGACCGTTTGATAGCCGCCGGGCGAGAGCGAAGAGGATAACCGGGTCCCCATCCAGATCGGGCCAAGGTCGGCATACCGATATCCGAAGCGGTTTTTGCTGAAGAGCTCTTCGCGGTCCGTCTTCAGGCGGTTGATATATTCCTTTGGACTGTCGCGAAATTGGACGTAAAGGTTGCCGGAGAATTGCGCGAATCCTTCGGAGAGCCACTGGTCGTGGTACGTTCTCCAACCGACTTCGTGGCCCCACCATTGATGCGAGACTTCGTGGGCGCGGAAGAAATCGCTGATACGAATCTGATCTTGAATTCCCAGGACGTGGCGCTGCGTGTCATCCAGGAAAGATATGACGTCGAGGTAAAGCAGCATAGGCCATCCCTGGCCGTAGCTATAGGGAATGTTGGTGGCCGCGAGGCGGTCAAACGGCAGGGGCCCGAAATAGTTTTCGAAGACCCGGAGATTGTTTCCCAGCTCGGTGCCAACGGTCTTAATCGTGGCGGAAGGATCGAGCGTACCCATGGCGGAAAGCGGGTTCGCATTCTCTCCGCTTCCGGGCAGATTTGGATGAGCGATTTCGTTGATAAATGCCAACAAGTCATCGGGATTCCGATTGGCATAGACTTGGACGTCGATGTTGCCAACCTTGTTGTCATAGACTTTGTAATCGCCGAATGCGAATCCCGCGACAGCCTGTGGCACGGGGCTCTTCCAAGTTGTCACATTCCAGTTTCCGTCCACTTGATCGCTGACTTTGTCGCCGGTGGCCACCAGCATCAGCTTCTTTGGCGTATGGAAGGTCATTTCAAAATTTGAGCGCGCGGCAAAATCGTTTTGGATGCCGGGATACCATCCATAGCTGGGACAGAAATAATTTCCGGTACCAACTTTCTGGATCAGGCGCTTGCCTTCATATTGAAATGTGAATGTGGCGTTCTGCCCCGCGTGCGTCGGCTGTGGAAGCGTCACTGCGACATAATCACCGTAGGTAGGGACGCGGCCCTTGGGGTCCTGCGCCTGGAAAAATTGCAGCGAGTTGCCCTGTCCATCTTTTATAGAACTGATGCGCAAGTTCGCGCTCAGGACGAAAAGCAAGACTTTCTCGCCGCTCGACTGATATTGGAGACTGACTTTTGTGGTGGCGCTCAGGTCTGCGCCGCCGGTCACGGTCGCGTCGATCTGATAATCATGGACGAGGAACACTTCCTTTGCGAGAGGATTGCTGTTGATCTGAAAGGGGTTGGCATTTCCCGCAGGGAAGCTGAGCCACGTGTCGAACTCTTCGACTGGCGATCCCCAACTGATATAACGGCCGATGCTGATCTCTTCCAAATCCAAAGCGTCATATCGCGCGAGCACCCAGCCAAAATTGCTGGTCTTCATATCGGCGAGGAAATACGCGCTTTGCTTGCGGTCCGCCGAAACCACTCCCTCATAAATCCGCGGAACTATCTCCGCAGCCAGGTCTTCGCGTGTCCTCTGCCTGTCCGCATAGAGTTTGCCGAGCGAAGTGTCGGCCGAGTTCATCCACTTCACCTGCCCGGCGACTTCGTCGAAGGTGTCATCGGTGAAGCTGAAGGCAGCTTGCGTAAAATCGAGGCTCAAGGATTTCTGCTTGGTGAATAATTCGAGTTGTTGCGCTTCATCGGCGTTCGGCGGCGCAATTTCGATGCGGCCGCGTCCCGTGAACGCGGCTCCGAAAACGACGCCGTTCGCAGGCTGAGAAAACTGAATCGTTCCGGAAACAAGCGTGATGTGGATCCGATCGTGGACAATGGAAAGATTCTCAACGACAGCCGCCTTGCTGCCATCAAATGGCGCGTTCACGATTGCGTTCCATGTGCTGGCTTCCGGCGGCTGAGCTTGTTGTGCGTGGCACACACTTGCAATACACACGAGTATTCCAAGTATGAGACTGCATCCCAATCGCGTTATTTTCATTTGTCTTCCCCAAGAACCAGAGTTGGGCCATTTTACACAGGTGGCGGAAGAGTGGAAGAGTAAAGTAAAAAAAGAATGGGTAAAGCCGCTTGCACTCATCAAGAGATGGACTATCAGGGCTCGAGCGTCACAAAATCGATTTCCGGTCGGCAGAGGAATCGCACCGGGAGATTGGACATACCTAGCCCGCGGCTGACGTACATTTTTGTGCCTTTCTCTTCGTACCAGCCCTCCAGAAACCGACCGCTGCCATTCGGCAGCCAGAATGGATGGATAAACGGCAGCCGGACCTGCCCGCCGTGCGTGTGCCCCGCGAGGCAGAGATTCACGTTCCCCGCGATGTGATCCAAAAAAGCTGGCGCGTGGAACATCGCGATTTTGTAGGCGTCCGCGGGAACTCCTTTTGACGCTGCGACAAAATCCGGACGACCCGACGACAGGTCGTCCAGTCCGATGAGCCAGACGTCCGGGCGCAACTCGTGATTCTGGTTGAGCAAGAGATTCACGCCAGCTTCGTGGTAGTACTGGCGCTCGTGCTTGACGGGATCGAGGTTCTCCCAATTCCCATGCACAAACCAGACGCCGAGAGGGGCATGAAGCTGCCGATACACCTGCATGCACGCTGCATAGTTCCCAAAGGGATCGGCGAGCGTGTCGCCGGTAATCAGAATGACGTCGGGCTTTTCCCCCGCAAGGATTGCCAGCATGTTTCGCTCGCGCCGCCCGAGTCCGCGCGTGTGCAAATCGCTGAGCTGCGCGATCTTCAGGGGCTTTTGCACGCCGCCCGGACCCGTAGGGATGGTGTAGTAGCTGACCTGGATGCGGTAAGGTTCGATGAATACGGCATCGATCCCCATCGCGGCAACGAGAGCGAGAATGACAATTGCCGCCCAGTGCCGGCGCCACCACGGCGCGCGGCGAGCGGGGGGCTGAGTCCCCGTGCTCATTTCGGAATTGTTTGTCCCCGTGGATTCAAGCACTCCAATATACCGGGAATCCGGCTGGCGGCGAAATCAGCGGTTTCGAGGATTGCCATCGTATAATCACGGAGCCTCGATGGACTCGCTTGCCGAAGCGGTTCGCGAAAAGAAACTCGCGGCCATGGCGTCCGTGGCCACGGCCGTGGTGCTCCTCTCGCTGAAGATTTTTCTCAGCGCGCGGACAGGGAGCCTCGGCATCCTTTCGGAAGCGCTTCACTCGGGCCTGGACCTGGTCGCCGCGGTGATCACATACCTTTCCGTGCGCATCTCGGACAAGCCGGCCGATGCGGACCACACCTACGGCCACGGGAAGTTCGAGAGCTTTTCGGCGTTCGTCGAAACAGGCCTGCTGCTGCTCACGGCCGCGTACATCATCTGGGAAGCATTGCAGCGGCTGCTCTTCCTCGCCGCTCCGGTGCGCCCGAGCCCGCTCGCCGTCGGACTGCTTGCGCTGCTCGTATTGATCGACTGGAGCCGTGCGCACGGCATTTCGCGCGTGGCGCGACGCTATCCCAGCGAAGCGCTCGAGGCGGATGCGCTGCATTTTTCGACGGATGTATGGAGCACGACAGTCGTGCTCATTGGAATTGCCGCCGTGTGGCTGGGCCAGAGGCTTGGCATCCTCTGGCTTCGCTATACGGACCCGCTCGCCGCGCTCTGCGTCGCAGGCGTGATCATCTATGTCGGCTCGCGGCTGGGGAAGCGAACACTCGACGCGTTGCTCGACGTTGCGCCGCGCGGACTGCAAGAGCAGATCGCGGCCGCCGCTGAAGACGTCGAGGGCGTACTGGCCGTGGATCGCGTCCGGCTGCGGCGCGCCGGCCAACGGTATTTCGTTGACGTGACTATCAGCGTGCCACGCACGACGAGCCTGGAACAGGCACACGCGACAAGCGACCGCGTTGAAAGGCGCATCGGCGAGGTGGTTCCCTCGGACGTCGTTGTCCACATGGAGCCGCGCGCTCTCGCCAGCGACAATTTCCTTGAAACGATTCGCGCCACTGCGCAGCGGCGCGGGCTTGCGGTGCACGAACTTTCGGCGCAACAGGTGGAGGGCCGGCTGTTCATCGAGCTGCACCTCGAAGTGGACGAGCGTTCGAGCCTGCGCGACGCGCACCGGCTCGCTTCGGAGCTTGAAGAGGACTTGCTGCGCGAGGCCGGCGGAAATGCGCGCATCAATATCCACATCGAACCACTCGGCACGCACATCCCGGGCGGCGAAGAGTTGAACGAACTCGCCGGACGCGTACGCGATTTCATCAATGGCCTCACGCCCGAATTTCACGAGCTTGTGGATTGCCACGAGGCGCACGTGCGGAGCGTCGAGCACAGGATTCTCGTCTCTTGCCACTGCGCGATGGATGGCAGTTTGCCCATCACGCAAATCCACGATGTGACGGCAACGCTCGAGGACCGCGTTAAAGAGAAGTTCCCGCAAATCTCGCGCGTGACAATTCACCCCGAGCCTGTGGAAGAGAGTTAGAGGGGAATTTGATTTTGGGGAATTAGGGACGATTAGAAAAAACGATGTCCTTTGTTTTGTGTGCATTAGGTGATTTTCTAATCGCCGGGAGGGACGATTAGTTCTGGAAGCTAGAGGCTCGAGGCTGGACGCTGGAAGAGGCGAAGTTGAGAAAGAGCTGCGAAAATTATCGATTAGAAAATGAGATGTGCTGTGTTTTCTGTAAGTTAGAGCGGTGCCTAATAATTTCTGGTGGCAAGCATCAGCGTCAGAAGCGTCAGCGGAGCAGGCAGCGAGTAAATTGCAAAACGTGAATTTGTGTCGATTAGAATCTGGTCCGCCCCTTTGTTTTCTACGACTTAGCTCGAATTCTAATTCCGGGATGTGTCGATTAGAACCGAGCGGTACCCACGAATTGACCACACGTCCTTCCGCAAAGGCCAGAGATGAACAAGCCCTAGGCCAGGCTGCACGTGATCGTTCCAGCATCGTCGAATCGGGCGAGATTCCCATTTCAATGCGACGCTAGCAGGGTGCGAGGGGCGGCGCAACAGGAGCTACGTGTGGAATTGGCGCGATGAGGCTGCTTCGATCCATCGCAGCAAGTGGCCCGACGGCGGGGCGCAGCGGGCTTGTGGAGGCGAGGGGACGCTATACCGCTAAGAGGGCGATGTCGAGCCGGAGCAGATGCTCGGGATTTGTGATGATATCGACGGCGACAATCTTGCCTGATTCAACTGCAAAGCGCACGGCGCGGCTGAGACGTCCGCCAGGAGCGAGGACGACTCCCAGGGCGCCGTCCACCAGGACCAGCTGGATGTAGCGAGCCTGTTTCGAGAAAGCAATCGCGCCTTGCGCCCAGGCGCGCGCGCCACGGATTTCCCTGACGCCTTCCGCGCTTTCGGCGCGTACAACGACATCCGGGTCGAGGACGGCGAGGAGCCCTTCGAAATCGCGCGCGCGCAATGCAGCGAGAAATGCGTCCACAACTCTTCGCTGGCCGGTGAGCGCCGTGGCCGAAACGTCGCTCCCCTGGACGCGACGGCGCGCGCGGCTGGCGAGCTGCCGCGTCGCAGCTTCAGAACGTCCGACGATGGAGGCGATTTCATCAAAGGGCACTGCGAACATATCGTGCAGAACGAACGCAAGGCGTTCGGCGGGCTCCAGTTTTTCAAGGACGACCAGAAGAGCGATGCCGACGGACTCCGCCAGCTGCAGTTCCTGCTCAGGATCGATGGTTGCGGTTCTGCTTAGAACCGGCTCGGGTATCTCAGTTTCGAGGGGCTCCTCGTGGCGCGAGTTGCGCGAGCGAAGCATATCGAGGCAAACGCGCGCGACCACGGTTGTTAACCATCCTCCTAAGTTTTCAATCTCGTCTGAGTCCGCACGGTTAAGGCGCAACCACGCTTCCTGCACGGCGTCGTCCGCTTCGCTGAGCGAACCGAGCACGCGATAGGCAACGGCGCGCAAATGACGCCGGTTTTCCTCGAATCGCTCAGCCAGCGGCGCTCGCTCGGTCATTGTCACATTCTCTCATTCTGCTTCGTCATGGTAGTGACGAAATAAAACCACTTTATGTGACAAGGAGATAAAAAGACATGCAAGCGAGAATGAAAAACCCGGTGATGTTCTTTCCCGAGGCGCTGCACGCCACACAGGAGCTGGGGAAATCCGCGGAGGAATCGGGACTCGACCCGAAAACGCTCGGGATTGTCCATTTGCGCGCCAGCCAGATCAACGGTTGCAGCGTGTGCGTGGACCTGAGTTACCGCTACAAGAAGCCCGGCGAGACGGAAGAACGCCTCGCTGCGGTGGCGGCGTGGCGGGACGCGCCGTACTTCACCGACGCCGAACGGGCTGCTCTGGCGCTGGCCGAAGCGGTCACGCGGATGAGCGACCGGTCCAACCCGGTTCCAGACGATATCTGGAACGAGGCGAAGCGCCATTTCGACGAGCGCGAGCTTGCGGCCCTCATCCTGTGGATTGCCACGACGAACGTCTGGAATCGCGTCAACGTCTCCACGCGGCAAGTGGCGGGCGAATGGGCGAAGTCGGCGGACGCGAAGAAATGGGCAGAAAAAACTTCGGTGGCCCGTTGAGCCGTAGCTTCGCGGAGTTGAAACTCAACCTTTTAGCTTAAAGTTCAGCGCCGCGGCGAGCCATTGGCGTGCGAGGGCGTGCTGCGAAGCATAGGCTTTCCAGACGCTCTCGGCCCATTCGCGGATGAATTTCTGATGCTCTTCGACGTTGCGGGCGGCTTGAACGTGAGTAATTGTCACGGTGCCTCGCGACGGGATGTTTTCGGGCCTCTCTATTTTCGCCGGGCCGCTGAGCCAGATGTGAATTGCGCGATAGGTTTTCCGGTCGCCGCCGCGTTCGATGCCGCAGCACATGCGCGTGAGATGCGCAGCGTAAGATTTCGCGGAGTGGCAATACGGCTCGGGATGTTGCAGGCAATACGTGTCCACGAGCAATTCGTGAACGGCGGCGTAGCCAGGGTTTTCGTAGCTGCGGGCGCCAATCTGATTGAAGAGCGCCCGGCATCCGGCGCTGCCACCGATATTTGGCGCGCCGCAACTCTCGCATGACTCGGCGCTGCCTTTGGCTGCCACGCCGCTTTGATCAGCCATGCCCGATTGTACTTCTAAAACGAGACGTCCTTGATGTGCGTGGCGATGAACCAGCTGTTGCCCCAGGCATCGCGAACGCCGGCGCTGCGGTCGCCATAAGGTTTGTCCGAAGGCGCCTCGATTGTTGTCGCACCGGCGCGCAGGGCCTGCGCGTATATAGCGTCGGTGTCGGGGACGTAAAGGTGCAGATGGCACTGCGTCTGGCGGTTGGCGCGGAAGGCTTCGTCAATCTCAAGCTCGCCGTCTCCGATGCGGATCGCCGCATGCGCGATTGCGCCGCCGGGCCACTTATGAACGCCTTCCACCTTCCCGCTGAAGGCTTGCTCGAGGAACGGAAGCATTTTATCCGCGCCATACAGGTGCAAGTAAGGCTGGACCGTGGGATGCGGATATTTCTCCGCAGGAGGAGTGATATACCACTCGTTGCCGAACGGATCCCGAATGCCGCCTTCGTACTCGCCGAAAAATTGCATGGAGGGTTCGTAGAGCGAGAGCCCGCCCGCATTCACAGCGCTGCGATGGGCGGCTTCAGGGTCAGGAACCGTGAGATGAATCGTGACGGGCGTGGGCGAGAATTGGTCGTTGCCGTCGCTCAATTCGATTGTGGAGTCGCCGAGCCTGACTTCCGCGTGCATGATTTTGCCGTTGGGGAGCGGCACGCGGCCCGTTTCCTGCCCGCCAAACGCGGCCTTAAGGAACTCGATAAACTGCGATGCACCCGGAACGAGAATGTACGGTGAGACCGCGCGGAAGCCCGGACGCTTGAAGGGCACTCCCGTTGATACCGCGCGTGTTTCGTGGGCCGGGGGAGCTTTGCTCGTCTCCGGGGCCGCAGGCGTCGCCTGCATTCGCCGATGCATCTCTTCGACCGACATCTCCTCCTTCACGGTGAAAACGCTCCAGGTATACCCGAACGGATCGGTGAGCAAGACGTCTCGATGCCCATAAAATTGGTCCTGGATTGGCCGCTTCACTTTCATTCCCGCTGCGATCGCTATTCTGGCGAAAGAATCCACATGGCCGGTGCAAATCGTGAGCCAAACGGGCGAATTACCCAGCGTCTCGGCGCTAAAGCGCCCTCCATCCGGCCATTCTTCCGTCAGGAAGAAGGTGGAATCGCCAATGGCGATCTCGGCTTGTGCGATGCCTCCGCCTACTTCGAAGCGGAAGGTTTCGCGCGCGCCGAATGCACGTTTGTAGAATTCAATGGCCTTGGCGGCATCCTTAAATGTCAATCGCGGCGCCGCGGTCGTGCGGGCTTCCGTTACTGGCTGCGCTACGCTGGACATGTGTTTTCTCCCTTCAAGATCGGCTTTGAGGAGTTGCTTAAAGTCGTCGCGAGGCAGGCCGAGCAGGCCCATTGCGATGCGCGCACTCCCTTTCGATTTCGCGCGGCCGGCCGCTCGTGCACTCGCAGTCTGCGCGAGTACAGCGTCCACAATACGGTCGAACTGTTCGCTCAGCGAGATTTTAGGCATTGGATCTACCTGACTTCTTCCGTGACACGCGCGGACTCGCTCCATATTTCGCGTTGAATAGAGAGCGCAAGTTCCCGATGCCGCGGAACTGCAGCTGTTTTACGGCGCCTTCGCTGCGCCGAAGCGCGCCGGCGATTTCGCGGATGCTCTTTTCTTCGGCGAATCGCATCTCGATAACTCGACGCTGCTCGGCCGGAAGCGTTCTAACCAAGCGAAATAGCCTTGCCCTTTCTTCAATTGCCGAGAGTTCGCTCGCACCGGGTTCCGCGACAGGTTCCGGGCCGGGATTCCCACTCTCATGACCTGCACGGCGCCAATGGTCGGCGAGCGCGTTGGCGGCGATGCGGTAGAGCCAGGCTGCGAAAGGGACACCTCGCCATTCGAACTGGCGGATATTGGCGAGGGCATGATGAAATACTTCGGACGTGAGGTCCTGAGCCTCTTCGCGGCTTTGCGCGCGGCGGGCGATGTAAGCATAAACGCGCTCGAAATGGCGGTCGTAGAGTTCGGCGAAACGCGCAGGATCCTGCTGCGCCGCTTCGACGAGAAGCTGCTCGTCCGCTTCGTTCTTCGGAACCCTCAAACCGTTCTCCGTGCCTCAGCGCTGCCGGTTCGAACTGTGCTCGCTCTCCTTACCATAAACGGCGGCGGCATCGAAAGGTTACGCAGTGAGGGCGGACAATCCGGAGATTCTGACACGGCGCTTCATCGCCGGCGCAGCGGGAAAAATAGTTGACAGAGTCAACTATCCGTGCGAGGCTTTGGCCCATTATGGCCGCGGCAGCAAAACCTGGGAGACTCGGCGCGTCCCTGCGCTCCCGCATCGGAGCGGTTCGCCAGTTCAATCGTTTCTACACCAAGCAAATCGGCGTTCTCCGCGAAGGCTTTCTGGACACTCAATTTTCGCTCACCGAGGGCCGCGTTCTCCAACAGCTCGCCCAGCGCGACAATCTCCTGGCCAACACGATTGCTCGCGATCTGGAACTTGATGCGGGCTATTTGAGCCGAATCCTGCGCGATTTTGTAAAACGAGGCCTTGTCGAAAAGATGCGCTCCGCTTCCGACGGCCGGCAGAGCCATCTCGCGATTACTGCGGCCGGTCGCCAGGCGCTTGCACTGCTCGACCAGCGCGCCAACGAGGAAGTCGGCAAAATGCTCCGCCAGTTGCCTGCGGCGGGCCAGGGACGGCTGATAGACGCGATGCGCACGGTGGAGGATCTCCTCGGTGATTCCAAAGAGAGCAAGCTGGACACCGCTGCTTTTATTCTTCGCTCTCACAGTCCGGGCGACATGGGCTGGGTGGTTTACCGCCAGGGCGTGCTTTACCGGGAGGAATACGGCTACGACGAGCAATTCGAGGCGCTGGTGGCAGAGATCGTCGCGAAATACATCCAGCACGAGGACCGGACATGCGAACGCTGCTGGATCGCCGAGCGCAATGGCGAAATCGCCGGGTCAGTGTTCCTGGTGAAGAAATCATGGAAAATCGCCAAGTTGCGACTGTTGTACGTGGAGCCGAAGGCGCGAGGCCTGGGGATCGGCGGCCGATTAATCAGTGAGTGCATAAGTTTCGCGCGGCAAACAGGCTATGAAAAGATCCAGTTGTGGACGCAGAGCGAACTTCACGACGCCCGGCGGCTCTACAAGCGCGCCGGCTTCCGCTTGATTCACAGAGAAAAGCACCACAGTTTCAGCCGCGATCTCATCGCCGAGACGTGGGAACTGAAGCTGCAACCAGTACGCACAAGGGCTTAGCAAGAGTCGGCAAGCTAGTTCGTGACCAGAGGTGCGCGGCGAGGGCGAGGAGCGCGGGAAAACATTCGACGACGTAGCGCGGCTCGGGCGTTTCGATCGTCGTGAGGAACGCGGTGCGAATCACCAAATAAGACACGATGAGCCATGCCGCAGGACTCGCGCGGCTGCGCCACGCACCGAGGAGCGCCATCGCGCAATACGCGATGCAAAGAAGCACCAATCCGAGTGAAACGGAAAAATCCACGGGGTCATCGTCCCAGGCCGCGCCGATGGGCCACGGGTGTCCGGAAAACGGCAGCATCTCGACGCGCGGCGTGAACCAGACGGAAAGCACGCGCAAGAGCGGGACTTCGACATAAGTTCGCAACGGACGCTTCGCCGTCCGCTCGCGCGCGACCGAAGCAAATCCCGCATCGATCGTATCGTCCATTTGTTTCATGTCGTTATATTGCGCGAGAAGTGCTGAGACGCGCGCGCGTTCGGCTGGCGAATCGAACGCCGATGCCGGAATGCTATCCACGCGTATTTCGTCGCTATCGAGGTTCCACGAAACGAGATTCACATCCCGCATGCGCCAGAGCCACGTTGCAGTCCAGGCGTAAAACCCGTGCGGCGTGAATTCGCCGGGCAGCTCGCTATAGCGCGGGGCGAGGAATTGCACTCGGTGCAGCGTCTGCCAATTCCGCGCTGCCCAAGGCAGAAGCGGAAGCAACAGCCCGACGGCCATGAGCACGCCGGCGCGCGCGGTCAAAGTTAATTTCCCCTGTTGCATGCGCGAGCGCAGCCACATCGCGAGCAACACGACGCCCGCGGCGGCAAGAATCAGCGGCGACTCCGGACGAACCAGCGTGCAGAATCCCGCGACAATTCCGCCAAGCAGCCAGCGCATGTACGCGGGAATGCCTGAGGCGGGCTGTGTCGAAATTACTGGGGCTGCAGGGGGCGCGGGTTCCGCAAACGCTTCCATCAAGACAAGCAACGCCAGCGTGGTCAGGAACACAGCCAGAGTCTCCGTCAGCACCACGGCTGTATAGTTCGCCGTGAACGGGCAAAGCGCGGCAAGCCACAGCGCCGCCAGCATCACGCGGTGGCGCGATTCGCGCGGCGCGAGCAGCGCGGCGATCATCGCGGCCAGGACGCACGTGAGCGTGTCCACGGCTACCTGCGCGAGCATGACGGCGCGCGCGCTTTCGCCGAAAAGCGAATAAATTGCTGCGAGAAACGCCGGATAGCCGGGCGTCCGCATGTCCACCGCCTGCAAATGACCATAAACCTGTATTCCGTAGACGCCGCGATGCAGCCAGTTGCGGGCCAACTCCTCGTAGATCGGGGTATCTCCCGCGTCGCTGAAGGGAAAATGGAAAACGAAATAGATCCGCAACGCGAGCGCCGCCAATACAGCACCCGTGACATGCGCGCGCATCTTAGTAGAAGCGGTCATTGACACTCATTCCCAGGGCAGATAGCTTGGAATATCGCGATGGTGAAGCGCCAACCCATATTCTACGACGAAGAGCGCCGCCGCTGGCGGCGGACGCGACGGATTCTGGAAGTTTCCGGAATCCTATTCACTTTGCTCGTTGTCGTGTTTTTCTTCAACGTACTTCGCAGCGCGAATCTGCCCGAATTGCTGATACCCGAACACGCGCAAACATACCGGCCCGTCCCGGAGCGCGGCAAGCTGAAGAAAGCGAACTACCGTCCCGGGCGCAAGCGCAAAGTCGCGTCGCTGGGCAATATTCCCGAGCATTATGACGCGTTGCGCGCCGCGTTCTACGTGAACTGGGATTCGAACAGCCTGGCTTCGCTCGAGCTGCATTATCACGACATCGACCTGCTGATTCCCGAGGAACTGCACGCCTACCAGACGGATGGCAGCCTCGCCGTGGACAAAGACGAAAAGCTGGACGCGTGGCTCAAGACGCTGACCGTCGAATTGCCAATGATGCCGTTGCTGAACAATTACGACGGCAACGCATGGCAAGTGGAGCCCATGGCGCAGATGCTGGCGAATGCCACTTCGCGTCAACGGCTCGCTTCGGAGCTGACAAGTTACGCGGAGTCGCACAAGGACGCCGGCATCGCCGTGGACTTCGAGGAGGTGCCGGACGACAGCCAAAAAAACTTCACGGAGTTCATCCGCGAGCTGGGCCTTGCACTGCACGGCGCAAACGCAAATTTGAAATTGATGGTTGCGCTGCCGGCGGCTGACTGGACGTATGACTACAAGAAGCTAGCCGAATATTCCGACGCGATCATCCTGATGAACTACGACTTTCACTGGCCACAATCGGCGCCGGGGTCGATCGTCTCGCAGGATTGGTACCTGAAAAACCTGAGAAACATCCTGAAAATCATGCCCCCACAAAAACTCGTGATGGGCATCGCGAACTATGCATATGACTGGCCGTCGGCGACGAAACAAAATCCGCATCCGGTGGCCGACGCGCTTTCGTTTCAATCCGCGGTCGTGCGCGCCGCTGAATCCGATGCGACGATCCAGTTCGATCCAGCTTCCCTGAGCCCATACTACAAATATGAGGACGAAAACAACAACGTGCACAACGTGTGGATGCTCGATGCGCTCACCGCGTACAACGAACTCCGCGCCGCCGACCGCGCCGGGGTTCGCGGCACGGCGCTCTGGCGCTTCGGAACTGAAGACCCCTCCATCTGGAACATCTGGGACGCCACGCAAGCCACAGATGCCATTCGTGACGAAGTCAAAACGATCCCGCCCGGCTATGATTTGATCCTTGAGGGCGCGGGCGACCTCTGGAAGATCACCGCAACACCGCAGACGGGCGCGCGCACATTCGAATACGATCCTTCGACAGACACGTTCACGGATGAGCGGATTACGAAGTTCCCCTTTTCGTATCGCATTGATCGCACGGGCGCGTGGCAAAAAAAACTTGCGCTCACGTTCGATGACGGTCCGGACCCGCGCTGGACACCTCAAATCCTGAACATCTTGAGGGAGAAACACGTCCCCGCCACGTTCTTCGTAATCGGCGTAGAAGTGGATCGTTCGCCGAGCATCGTCCGCAGGGAATACGCCGACGGAGACGAAATCGGAAACCACACCTATACACATCCGGATTTTGAATCCACTTCGAAGACGCAAATCGAAATCGAACTAAACCTCACGCAGCGGCTGCTGGAGAGCGACCTGGGCGTCAAAACGCTCCTATTCCGTCCGCCGTATGGCATCGACGAGGAGCCGGAAACGGAAGGCGAAGTCGCCAATCTCCCACTTCCGCAAAAAATGGGTTATCTCCTCGTCGCGGGGCACATTGATCCGCATGACTGGGGCGAGGAAGGCGGCGCGCCTCCTCCGCCAGTAGGTACGATAGTGCAGCGGGTGGTCGACCAGACGCTCAAAGCACCGGGCAACATAATCCTTCTGCACGACGGCGGCGGCGACCGCAGTCACACTGTCGCCGCGCTTCCGCAAATCATCGATCAGCTCGAAGCGAAGGGATATCAGTTCACGACGGTTTCCGGGCTTCTCGGCCAAACGCGCGCGGAAGTGATGCCGCCACTGTCCCCCGGAGAGCGGTTTTTCGCCGGCGCGGACTCGTTCATATTCGGACTCTTTCACTGGCTTCGACTGAGCATCGCGTTCATTTTCGTCGCTGGAATTCTTCTCGTGAGCGGCCGCGCTCTTTTCATCGGACTGCTGGCGCTGGCGGAAAAGCTGCGGCCCGCGCCGAAGGACCATCCTGGATATCAACCGCTCGTCAGTGTGCTGATTCCCGCGTACAACGAAGAGGCGGTGATCACGGATACGGTGCGGGCGGCGCTGGCTTCGCGCTATGCCAAGCTCGAAATCCTTGTGGTGGATGATGGTTCGATTGACCGCACAAGCGAGCTGGTGATCCGCTCGTTTGGACGCGACCCGCGCGTGCGGCTGATTCGCCAAGTGAATTACGGCAAAGCTGCGGCGCTCAATCACGCACTCGGCGAAGCCAAAGGCGAAGTCGTCGTCACGATTGATGCCGACACCAAGGTGGACCCTGATGCGATTCCCCGCCTCGTCCGCCATTTCGCGAATCCGCGAATTGCCGCCGTCGCGGGAAACGTGAAGGTAATCAACCGCAACCGCTGGCTGACGCGCTGGCAAGCATTGGAATACATAACGAGCCAGAATCTCGAAAAGCGCGCATTCGATCTGCTGAATTGCATCCCCGTCGTTCCCGGAGCCGTCGGCGCATGGCGCGCGGACGCGATGCGGGAGTGCGGCGGCTTCGCCGGGGATACGGTGGCCGAGGACACCGACCTCACTCTGGCCATTCGCCGCCACGGATGGCGAATCATTTACGACGAAGACGCCATTGGCCGCACCGAAGTGCCCGACACGATTGACACGCTTTTGCGCCAGCGCTTCCGCTGGACGTTCGGCACGTTGCAGGCCGTGTGGAAGCACCGCGACGCAATTTTCCGCCCGCGCTACGGCACGCTAGGCTGGATCACGATTCCCAATGTGTTCCTGTTCCAGATCGTTCTGCCGCTCGTTTCGCCCATCATCGATTTTCTGTTTCTGCTCTCGATTGTGCTATGGGGACTCGCGCAATTCCGTATCACGCACGTGCCGCCCCTGTGGACCAGCGACGACGTGGTGCGTTCGCTCATCTTTTTCGCGGCCTTCATGCTGATCGATTTATTCACGTGCGTCGTCGCGTTTGCGCTCGAAAAGCACGAAGACTGGACGCTGCTGATCCCGATCCTTATTCAGCGCTTCTATTACCGCCAGATGATGTACGTCGTGCTTTTCCGTTCGCTGAAGGAAGCGGTGAAAGGGCGCCCGGTCGGCTGGCGCGGCGTCGAACCCCACAAGCCGGAATTGCCACAAACGCCGGCGGCTGTCGCCACATAGCACTTCGCCTCGTTTTTCCTTTTCGGTTTCGCAACCCACTGTCCAGGCATCCTTCACTTGGCATTAGCGTCTAACCGTGCAAATATAGTTTCACCTGCGACGGACCTAAGGGGGACTCCCATGGCTCCCATCACGTTCCAATTGAACGGCAAGCAGCAGAGCGTCGAAGTCGATCCCGATACTCCGCTCCTCTGGGTCCTGCGCGACACGCTCGGAATGACCGGCACGAAATACGGCTGTGGGGAAGCGCAATGCGGCGCGTGCACGGTGCATCTTGACGACGAGGCGATCCGTTCGTGCACGACGCCGGTATCGAACGTTGCGGCGAAAAGCGTAACGACGATCGAGGGCCTCTCGCCGGAGCACAGTCATCCCGTGCAGCAAGCGTGGATTCTCGAACAGGTGCCGCAGTGCGGTTACTGCCAGTCGGGACAGATCATGGCCGCGGTTGCGCTCCTGGCGCGCAAGCCGAATCCCACCGACGCCGATATTGACCGGGCGATGTCGGGCAACATTTGCCGCTGCGGGACCTATCAAGGCATCCGACGCGCGATCCATCACGCGGCGAAGCTGGCGGCGCAAGCCAAGAATGCGACAGGTGCAACGACAAACATTCCTCCCGCGGAAGCGACGGGAGGCGCGCGATGAGCGGCGCGAACGGAATTTCCCGGCGTGAACTTCTGAAATCTGGCGCGGTTGGCGGCGCCGCACTACTCGTCGGCTTCCATCTGCCGTGGGTATTCGCGCAGGATCAGCAGCAAATGCCCGCGCCGAATCCATTCAACGCGTGGGTGAAGATCGACAAAGACAGCAACGTGACTCTCATCGCTCCGCTGCCGGAGCTTGGCGAGGGCCTGACCACTTCGTTGCCGATGATTCTTGCCGAAGAACTCGACGCCGATTGGTCGAAGGTGCATATCGAGCGCGCGGCCTTTCATCCCGAATGGTATGGCGGGCAAGACGTCGGCGGAAGCGGCGGCGTTTCTGGAGCGTGGATTCCTGTGCGGCAGGCGGGCGCGGCGGCGCGCGTGATGCTCATCAACGCGGCAGCGAGAGTATGGAACGTCGCGCCGGACGACTGCTTCGCGCATCAGAGCGCCGTCTATCACGGCGTGCGGAAAAAGCACCTCACGTACGGCGAATTAGTTGAGGCGGCTTCTCAGCTTCCCGTCCCCAATCTTCACACCGTGCCGCTGAAGAGTCCCAGCGAATTCACTCTGGTCGGTAAAGCGATGCCGCGCACGGATCTGGCCGAAAAGGCGGATGGCAGCGCAATTTTCGGCATGGACGTTCGCGTGCCCGGGATGGTCTACGCCGTCATCGCGCGTTGCCCCACATTTGGCGGCAAAGTCGCGAAGCTGGATTCGACGAAAGCGCAAGCCGTTCCCGGTGTGCGCAAAATATTCGAAGTTCCCGCGATCGCCGATGGCGCGCACACGGCCGGGGGGATCGCCGTGGTCGCAGACACCACTTGGGCTGCCATCAAGGGCCGCGAGGCACTCGACATCGAATGGGACCGCGGCGCGGCTGCCGCGGAAAACAGCGCGGCGTTGCACGAGCAATTTGTCGCGCTCGCCGCGAAGCCAGGAAAGACCGTGCGGAACGACGGCCACGCGGACTCTGCCCTCGCCAGCGCCGCAAAAAAAATCGACGCGGTGTACGAAATGCCTTTTCTCGCGCACGCCACGATGGAGCCGATGAATTGCACCGTGCAACTTCGCGCGGACGGCGCGGACGTCTGGGTGCCTACGCAAGCGCCCTCGTGGAATCGCGAAGTGATCGCGAATATCGCCAAGCTGAAGCCTGAGACAGTCAAAGTTCATCCGACGCTCGCCGGCGGAGGCTTCGGCCGCCGCTATCAGGCAGACTTCGCCGCTGAGGCCGCACAAGTTGCCGTTGGCGTGGGCGCGCCCGTCAAACTCGTCTGGACACGTGAAGACGACATGCAACACGATTTCTATCGCCCGGCGCACTACCAGACCATCTCCGGCGGCCTCGACGACAAAGGCAACATCACGGCGTGGAAGCATCGCATCGTTTCAACCTCCATCAGCGCCTTCTGGGATCCGCCGGACAAGGCGAAACCGGAAAATCAAGAGGTCGGCGGCGCCACGGAGATGCCGTATACGGCCGCAAATCTGCGCGTTGAATATGCGAATCCGCCGTCGCACGTGCCCGTCGCTTGGTGGCGCTCTGTCGAACATTCCGTCAACGGGTTCACCGTCGAATCATTCATCGACGAGCTCGCACACGCGGCAGGTGAAGACCCCATGAAATTCCGCCTCCGCCTGCTCGATCCACAGCGGAAAATCAAGAATCTCATGTTTCCCGACGACGTTCCGCTCGACACAGCGCGGCTCAAGCCTGTGCTGCAGCTCGCAGCAGAAAAATCCGGCTGGGGCAAGCCGCTTCCCGCAGGACAGGGACGCGGCATCGCCGCGCACTATTCCTTCGACACGTACGTCGCGCACGTCGCGGAAGTCACTGTCGCGAAGAATGGCAGCGTGAAAGTGGATCGCGTCGTTTGCGCCGTGGATTGCGGCCGCGCCGTGAATCCCGACGGCGTGAAGGCGCAGATGGAAAGCGGAATCATCTACGCGCTGAGCGCGGCATTGATGGGCGAGATCACCATTGAAAATGGCGCCGTGAAGCAGGCGAATTTCGATACGTACCCCGTGCTCCGCATGCGCGAAGCGCCGGCGATTGAAGTCTACATCGTCCCGAGCGAAGCCGACCCGACCGGCTGCGGCGAACCCGGCGTCCCGCCCACGGCTCCGGCGGTCACAAACGGCATCTTCGCCGCGACGGGCACGCGCATTCGCCGTTTGCCAATTCGCCCAGAAGACCTGCGCTCCGCCTGAGCCGGTACTATTGGCTCCTCCAGCACGTTTCTGCTAGCATGTAATTGTTGATTGGGCTGCACCCCGAAATCAGGGGGCGGCACCGGAGGCCAGCATGAGCGTCCTGCCTCGTGTGGGCAACGGGAAAGTCACCGTGCCCGACGTTCTCCGCCGCAAATCCGCAAGCGGCGATTCCCGCGCACCGCAACAGAAAATCACCTGCCTCACCGCGTACGACTATCCGACGGCACGCATTCTCGACGAAGCGGGCGTGGATATCCTGCTCGTTGGCGATTCGCTCGGCATGGTCGTCCTCGGCTACGAAAACACGCTGCCAGTCACGTTCGACGAGATGCTGCATCATCTTCGCGCCGTCCGCCGCGGCACGCATCACGCGCTGCTCGTGGCAGACATGCCCTTCGGCAGTTTTCACATTTCGTCGGACGACACGGTGCGCCAAGCGCTGCGGCTGGTGAAAGAAGGCGGCGCGGAAGCCGTGAAAATCGAGGGCGGGGAGCGAAGGATGGAGCTGATCTCGCGACTCGTCGAAGCTGAAATACCGGTAATGGCGCACATCGGCCTGACGCCGCAGTCGGTGCTAGAGCTGGGCGGCTTCCGCGTTCAGGGGAAGTCCATCGAAGCAGCTGAAAAACTTGTCCGCGACGCACATGCCGTCGAGGCCGCCGGCGCATTTTCTGTCGTGCTCGAATCCGTGCCGCGTGATCTCGCCGCGCGCATCACGGATGAACTGCGGATCCCCACGATCGGCATCGGCGCGGGGCCGGATTGCGACGGCCAAGTGCTCGTGTTCCACGATCTCGTCGGCCTGAGCCTCGACGGCACGCCGAAGTTCGCGCGGCAGTACGTCAACCTTGGTGAACTGATTTCGCGCTCCGCCCGCGCGTACTGCGACGATGTCCGCGGCGGCCAGTTTCCGTCGGATGCCGAATCGTTTCACAATTCCCGCGACGTGGCGGAGGCTTCAGCCATCAAATCCCGTTAGAGCGGCTCGATGCGTCGCTTGACGCGAAGCGCGTCCCGCTCGGATTTCGCGCTAACAAGGAGATTTCCATGACGCTGGAAGAAGTCCGCACTCTCTATGACTTCAACGCCTGGGCAAATCACCGTGTCCTCGACGCCTGCGCGCCACTCACGCCCGAGCAATTTTCTCGTGACCTGAAGTCGAGCTTTCCGTCTGTTCGCGCGACGCTCGAGCACATCATGTGGGCGGAATGGCTGTGGCTCGAACGCTGGCAGGGCCGCTCGCAATCCGGCCCGCTTGCGGGGGACTTGAAGGATCTGACCGCAATCCGCGCCCGTTGGAATCATATCGAAACTGACCTGCGGGCCTACGTTCATGGCCTCAGCACGGCCGACCTCGAACGCGTGGTCGAATACCGCAACACGAAGGGCCACGCGTTTATGAATCCGATGGTGCAGATGCTCCAGCACCTGGTCAATCACGGCAGCTATCATCGCGGGCAGGTCACTACGATGCTCCGTCAGCTCGGCGCAGCGCCTCTCACCACCGATTTGATCGCCTTCTATCGCGAGAGCGCGGGCGCCGCGCATAACTGATTTCACTGGATTGATGCCGGCCCTGCACCGATGGAAATCATTCGCACTATTGATTGGATGAAGCAGGCTCGCCGCAGCGAGCAGGTGTCGCGCTCCGCCCATGCCGCCGGACGCGTCGTCGGATTCGTCCCCACGATGGGGGCGCTGCACGAGGGCCATCTTTCTCTCGTCCGCGCGGCGAAAAGGCAGTGTTCGCCCGTTGTGGTCTCTATTTTCGTGAACCCCTCGCAATTCGGTCCGGGGGAGGATTTCGAGAAATATCCTCGAAATTTCGAAGCTGACCGTGCTCTCCTTGAAAATCTGGGCGTCGATTACATTTTTTTGCCACAGGCTGAAGAGATGTATCCGCCGGGCTTTCGCAGCTCGGTCCGCGTTGAAGGCCTCAGCGATAAGTTCGAAGGAAAGTCGCGCCCCGGACATTTTTTCGGCGTGACGACAGTTGTGCTAAAACTTCTGGAAATCGTCCGGCCTCAGTTCGCTTATTTCGGACGCAAGGACGCGCAGCAAGCTCGCATCATTCGCCAAATGGTTACGGACGTGAATCTCGATTCCGAAATCTTAGTGTGCCCCATCGTTCGCGAACCCGACGGCCTCGCGATGTCGTCGCGCAACGCGTACCTCTCGAGCGACGAACGCCGCGCCGCGACGGTTCTCTCCCGCTCCCTCGCCGCCGTGGGCGAAAAGATCGATTCCGGCGAGTGCTCCGCTGCGCCATTGCTCGAAATTATCTGCGGCGCAGTCAGCTCCGAACGCCTCGCATCGCTCGACTACGCCGCGATCGTCGATGCCGATTCCTTTGAATCCGTGGATTTCGTGAAGGGCGCTTGCCTCGTACTGTTAGCTGTGCGCGTCGGCTCAACCCGCCTGATTGACAATCTTCTTGTCGAACAACACGACAACCGTTTTGTTGCATTCCTCTAGCGCGCGCAGCGCTTTTGCTACACTGAATGCAGGCAGCCGAGTTGTTCAGAATCGATCGTTGAGGAGGAACCCATGAGAAAGATTCTCGCTGCGCCGCCAATCGCGGCCCTGCTGCTTTTCGCTGCCGTGCCGGCGGTAGCCGCCACGACAATCCCCGCGGGAAGCATTATCACGGTCCGCTTGAATCAGGCCGTCAGTTCGAAAGACACAAAATCCGGCCAGAAGGTCGCCGCGGAAGTGGCGCGCGACGTCACAGTCGACGGAAAGCTTGTGATCCCCCGCGGCGCCAACGCGACTGTGTACGTCGCCGAAGCAGTGCCGTCGGGCCGTCTTTCGACGCCCGCGAAGCTGTATCTTCGCCTCGATTCCGTCTCAATTCATGGCAAGAAAGAGAAAATTTCCGCGCATCTCGCCGGAATGACCGGAAAATCGCACAAGAAGCGGAATGAGGTCGGGATTGGCGGAGGCGCCGCCGCGGGCGCGGTGATCGGTGCGATCGCAGGAGGCGGGAAAGGAGCTGCCATCGGCGCTGCGGCGGGAGCTGGCGCAGGTACCGCGGGCGCCGCCGCAACGGGAAAGAAAGACATCACGTTTCGCGCTGAATCGACTTTGAGCTTCCGGTTGCGGACTGCGCTGACGGTTCCCTAAACCTGCGCGCATTGAACAATCCTTGAGCACGATCTGAAAACACAAATCGCGAGTCACATGCCGCGCCTCGCGATTCTCTCCCTTAGTTCTTCGCGACTGCCTCCAGCACTTCAGCCGCGTGCCCCTTCGCGGTCACCTTGTCCCACACCTGGCGGATCTTGCCGTCCTCGCCGATCCAGTACGTCATCCGCACGATTCCGAGAAAGCTCTTCCCCAGAAAACTCTTCATCCTCCGCGCGCCATAGGCCTCGATGACCTCGAACTTCTTATCCGAAAGCAGCGGAAAATTCAGGTTGTACTTCTCCTTGAATTTCGTCAGCAAGTCCTGGCCGTCGGCACTACAGCCCAGAATCGCGGTGTTCGCTCTTTCGAATTTCCTCTTCGCGTCGCGAAACTCGGACGCTTCGTTTGTTCAACCCGGCGTCATCGCCTTCGGGAAAAAATACAAAATCACGTTCTTGCCGCGATAGTCCGCCAGCGCGATTTCCTTGCCGTCATCGGCCGGTACGCGGAACTCTGGCGCGCGTGTTCCGGCTTCGAGTGGTTTCGCCATCTTCGGTTCCCTCAGTCCTGCTTGAGCAGTCGTCTTAGGATGTCGTTCACCGACTGCGGGTTTGCCCGCCCGCGCGTCTCGCGCATCACCTGGCCCACGAAAAATTTGAACACGCCTTCGTTTCCGGCGTGGTACTTCGCCACATTGTCCGCATTTTTGGCAATCACTTCGCGGCAAGTCTTTTCAACGCTTTCTGTGTCGCTGATGGGCAACAGGCCCTCCGAGGCGATGATCTCGGCAGCGGATTTCCCGGTCTCGAACATTCTTGCGAACACGCGCTTTCCGATGGCGCCCGTAATTTCGCCGCGCTCGATTCGGCCAATCAAATCGGCAAGCCCCTGGGGCTTCACCGGAGACTGCGAAATGTCCTTTCCCGCGTCGTTCAGACGCCGAAGGAGTTCAGTCTGAATCCAATTCGCGGCTGACTTTGCCGCTTCCTTTGTCCTGGAGCCAGCTTGATAAGTAAACTCGAAATAGCTCGCCAGTGGAGCAGTCGCTGTGAGCACATTGGCGTCGTACGCGCTGGTGCCGTATTCGATGAAGCGCTCCCGCTTCGGCTCTGGCAGCTCCGGCATCCCTTTCAGAATCTCGGCCTTCCATGCGTCGCTCACCTGCACCGGCAGCAAATCGGGGTCTGGAAAATAGCGGTAATCGTGGGCGAATTCCTTCGAGCGCATCGGCTCGGTGCGCCCCGCCGCGACGTTCCACAGGCGCGTCTCCTGCACGATGGTCCCACCGCTTTCCAGCACGCCGATTTGTCTTTCGATTTCGTATTCGAGTGCGTGCTGCAGATAGCGGAACGAATTCAGGTTCTTCATTTCGACCTTCGTTCCGAACTTTTCCGCGCCGCGCAGCCGCACGCTGACGTTCGCGTCGCAGCGCAACGAGCCTTCCTCCATGTTGCAGTCGCTCACTTCGGTGTATTCGAGCGCCTGCTTTAGGCTCGCCAGGTACGCGTGCGCCTCTTCCGGCGCGCGAATATCCGGTTCCGAAACGATTTCGATCAGCGGCACGCCGCAGCGGTTGAAGTCGATGTAGCTGTAGCGGTCCGAGTCCGGGAATCCCTCGTGAAGATTTTTCGCGGCATCTTCTTCCATGTGCAGGCGCGTGATTCCGATGCGCTTCTTCGCTTCGCCACGCTCGATTTCGAGCCAGCCGCCCTTCGCGAGCGGCAACTCGTATTGCGAAATCTGGTAGCCCTTCGGCAGGTCGGGATAGAAATAATTCTTACGCGCGAATTGCGACCGCTTCTGCACTTCGCAATGCAGCGCGAGCGCCGCGCGCACCGCAAGCTCAATCGCTTGCCGATTCGGCACGGGCAGCGCGCCGGGCAATCCGAGGCAAACAGGACAGGTATTCTGGTTCGGCGGATCGCCGAAGCGCGTGGAGCACGCGCAAAACATCTTCGTCTTCGTCATCAGCTGTGCGTGAACTTCAAGTCCGATGACGCACTCGTACCTCGCGCGCAATTCGGCGCTGATTCTCGGCGCTTCTTCCGCAGTCTTGGACGCAGCCCGGCTCATAAAGCTGCAAATTATAGCATTCCGCCCAAGCCGACTCCTCGCCACGCGCGGCGCAAGGAAGCCAATTGGCGAAAGGTCAATTTGGCCTGCCTATCGTCGATTGCGGATGTTTGCTTCCAAGCTATACTTCCATACGACAGGCAATCGGTGACATGAGGTCCGCCCCATCGCTCGCAAAGAATTGATTGAGCAATTGGATTCGCTCCGATCTCAGGCGCGAGGTCTGTTCATTCTGTTCGGGTTTGTATTCATTCTCATCGGAATCCCTTTCGCGATATACGACGTTCGGCTCGTTCGCCTCGTCCGCGCTCATTCTCCCTTGAAAGTGGTATTACCGCTCGGCTTCGGTTTATTCGCGGCATGGTTGCTGGCCGCGCTATTTTGTATCGCGGTCTTAAACCGCTTCGTTGCGCGGCGCGCGCCTGCGTGTCCGCAGTGCTCGAAACGCATCACCTGGCGCGAGCGAAACAACGTGCTCGCCTCCGGCAAATGCCCTCACTGCGAATTCAGACTATTCCGAATCTAGACGAATCTTCGTGTCGGCAATCGGCACGCCCGTACACCCTTGCCATCCGCAAACGTCAAATCATCTCCCGCCCCAGGTGTACTTCAACCCGGCGCGGTAATTCAATCCGAGCGCGGGGTAACCAATCGCGTCCTGATAGCGCTGGTCGAGCAGGTTCCCGACGTTAGCGATTGCCTTCATGCCGTGCCCCATGAAAAATTCCGTGGCCAGATCCAGCCGGAAATGGCCGGGATTGCTCGTCATTCCGAGGCCCAGAAAATCGCTGTCCGTTTCGCGCCCCACGTAATACCCCGCCAGGTTCCAGTTCAAACGCCGCCATGCGGCATTGAAAATCAAGTCCGCCGAATGGAGTGGCCGCAGGAACAGCCGGTTCCCGGGCGCGAGCGTCGGGTCAAACGCATTCGGCGCCTTGAGCACGCGGCTGTCGTCGTACGTGTAGTTGCCCTTGATGCCGAGCCACGCGAGTGGCTTCGCTTCGATCGTCGCGTTCACGCCGTCGGCGCGCGCCGCATCCGTGTTGAAAAACGTACCCGTGCCGAACGGGCAGCTCGCCGTCGCCGGCCCGCCCGAAAAGCTGACGATATCGCGGAAACTGTTATGGAAAAAATTCGCCGAGAATTTTACACGTTCTTCCGCGAGCAGCTGGTCAATTCCCGCGTCAAACGTGTTGCTTCGCTCCGGCCGCAAGTTCGGATTCCCGGGAAAGCAGGGATCGGCCTCAAACGATTGCACGAAATTCGGCTCCTTGATTCCCAGCCCGTACGACCCCTCGAGCCTCGTCCCGCCCCAGAATCCGTGCCCATAGCGAGCGATGAAGCTCAGTCCCGTGCGCGGCACTACGCGAGTGCCAAAGCTCGCATTGGCCTCCGCGCGCGCGCCCGCAATCGCCGTCAGGCGCCGTGCGATTAGGTAATGTGTCTCGAGATATCCGCCCTGATTGTTCCGCCGCTCGTGCGGCCCGTTCGCCGAGCCGTTTTCGACTTCGTAGTCGTATCCGAGCGAAACGCCGCCGCGGTCGAACAGATAGGTGGACTGCTCCTCGAATCCCGTGCGGTTGAACTGATTAATGTCCGTGAACACGCCGGTGTCCGTATTGAACTGGCGGAAGTACGATTCCGTTCCCGATAGACGATGCCGCCAGTGCGCGCCCGTCGTGAAGTCCCAGTCGAGATTCGTCACGAAATCGTGCAAGTCTGTCGATTGGGTCAGAATCGGCGGTTCGAGCAGCGTCTGCCCGGGCTGCCCCGCGTCGCTCGCCGCGCTGCGCACAGAAAGACGCAGATGATCCGTGTCGCTAAATGTCCAGCCATAATTCCCCGAAAGTGTTGTATCCCGGAAGCGGTCATTCGGCCCCTGCCCGCTGCTGTTGAAATAAGAAATCGACGATGCATAGTCGAAGCGATTCAGTTTTCCGTCCAAACTCGCCGCGCCGCGGCCTGTATCGAACGTTCCTCCTTCGCCGGTCAGCGTGATTTCCGGCCGCGTCGTCGTGCCGCGATGCGTGAAAATCTGCACGACGCCGGTCATCGCGTCGGAGCCGAAGAGTGCGCTTGACGCGCCATGTACGATTTCGATCTTGTCCACGCTCGAAAGATCCAGGTTCGAGAAGTCCATGTCCCCGCCGGGTTCATTCACGGGCGTGCCGTCCACGAGCACCTTCGTGAAGTTAGAATCTCCGCCGTCGAGGAATAGCGATGTCACGCCGCCCATCGGTCCGAGCCGCGCAAGATTCACTCCGGGCGACGAAGCGAGTAGCGGCGCGGCCCAGATTTCCTGTCGCTGCTCGATTTCCTGCCGCGTCAGCACCGTCACCGGCGAAGCGACCGTATTCGCCGGCTCAGGCTCTGCCTGCGCCGTCACCACGACTGTTGAAGACAGCTCCGCGAGCTGCATCTTCACGTTCCACGTGCGGTCCTCTCCCACGGACAACGTGACTTCCTGCTCTACCGGCGCCATATCCGGGCTCGTCACGCGAATCCGGTACTTTCCCGGCGCGAGCGTCAGCGTGAACGTTCCATCCGCCACGCTCCTGGTTTCTTGCGACGCGCCTCCGCTCAAGGCTTGCGAGGAGACTTCCGCACCGGCGATCGCCGCGCCGCTGCGGTCGGTGACGCGCCCGGAAAGGGTTGCCGTGGATTGTGCTGGGGAAGGGAGCGAAATGCTGAAAAACGCGAAAACAAAAACAACAAGAAGCAAAAGCAGTCGTACGCAGAGTTTCATGTTTTATCCTCCGCTCCCTCTCGCGCGGGAGTTTGAAGGTTGTCCCGCCCACGAGCCGCCGCACATGCGGCTGGCTAGCAGTCCGAGATCGAGTCTCCGTCGGTCTCCTGGCTCGGCGGCATTCCGCGGGCACGGCCTTCCCGCTTCGCTGGCGGGCCCGAAAGCCAACCACGCGAAGCAGTGACGCGCGCCCTACTTCTACCGCCCTACAGTCGCGCAGCGGCGACGGCTTCTCACCGTCTTCCCGTGCACGGAGTCTCACGTTTTAGTTTCCGGCGAAACGCCAAGCTCGCATTCCGCCCTGCTCCCGCCGGTGATGCAATGGCCTATCCGCACAAACTTTCTGCAGCAGGACTGCGGCTGCAGAAATCAATTCTCTTTCTTCGCCTCCGGGCCTTCCGACGAAATCTCCATGTCCGCGCCGCCGGTCACAATGACGCGCGGCCTGCCGTGCGGCCCGAGTTCGACTTCCAACTCCGTGTCGAAAACCTCTTCGAGCACTTCCCGCCGGTAGACATCCGCCGGCTTTCCCGCAGCGAGGCACTTCCCACGCTGCATCAAAACGATCGAATCGAAAAATTCAGCCGCCAGATTCAGCTCGTGCGTCACCACGACTACGGTGTAACGGTTTTCCTCCGCCAGCCGTCTCAGCCGCCGCATCAATTCGACTTTGCCGCCGATGTCGAGGTGCTGCGTCGGCTCATCCAGCAGCAGCAGCGCCGGCTGCTGCGCCAGAGCCCGCGCCAAAATTACTCGCTGCCGCTCGCCGCCCGAAAGCTGGTCCATCCGCCGGTCGCGCAACACTGCCGCGCCCACCTGCTTCAACGCATTTTCCGCGAGCAGACAGTCGTCGTGCCCCTCGAATCGCAGACGTTTCCCATAAGGATACCGCCCCTGCAGCACGTACTCCCAAACGTGCAGCGGAAAAAGCAGGTTACTCTCCTGCTGCACCAGCGCGATTCTGCGCGCCCGCTCGCGCAGTTCGAGCGTGTCCGGCGGCGTCCCGTCGAGTTCCACGCGCCCCGAAAGTGGCTTGAATTCGCCTCCGAGCAGCCGCAGCAGCGTGGATTTTCCACTCGCGTTCGGCCCGAGCACCGCCACCAGTTCGCGCTGGCGCGTGCTGAACGTAATTGGCCCCATCATGAATTCCGGCGCCTCGCGCCCCGATGCCGCGTAAGCATACGTCGCCTGTTCGACCAGCAGCCGCACCGGATGCTCCATCCATCCCGCGCGCGCGCCGGATTCGGAGATTGGCGCCGCTGCCCCCTGCGTGCTCACGCTAGTCTCCGCCGCAACAGGTAAATGAACACAGGCGCGCCGATCGCCGCCGTCATCGCTCCGACGGGCAATTCCGTCGGCGCGACAATCGTCCGCGCCAGCGTGTCCGCGAACACGACCGCGATTGCGCCGCCAATCGCCGACGCCGGTATCAGCAGCCGATGATCCGAGCCGAACATCATCCGAATCACGTGCGGCACCAGCAGCCCGACGTATCCAATCGCGCCGCTCACCGAGACCGCCAGCCCCGTCAGCAGCGACGCGCTCACGTACACCACCATTTTCACTCGCGCCACGTTCACGCCAAGGTGGTGGGCCTCTTCTTCGCCCGTAAGTATTAGATTCAAGTCCGACGAGGTCGTGTAAATCGCCCCGGCGCCGATCAGGAGCACTACAAATAGAAATCCGTACCACAATTTAACGTCCAGCCCGGGCGGAGCCGGCGAAGTCAAGTCTCCCATCAGCCAAAAGGCCATCCCGCGCAAATCGTGTCCGCTCAGCATCGTCATCAAAAATAAAATTACTGCGGACAGGAATGACGCCGATATGATCCCCGCGAGCAGCAGCGTCGTGCTGTCGAGCTGGCCTCCGCGCCTTCCGAGGTAATACACGGCCGCGATCGTCCCCAGCGCGCCCACGAACGCGAAAGCCGGCATCGTCCACGGCAGCAGTGGCAGCCACGCCAGAGAAAAAATCGCGCCCAGTGCCGCGCCGCTCGAAACGCCCAGCACGTACGGATCGGCCAGCGGATTCCTCAGCAACGCCTGGAACGACGCACCTGAAACCGAAAGCGCCGCGCCCACCAGTATCCCCAGCGCGATTCGCGGCAGCCGGATGTCGAATATCACATTCGAAAATTCGAATGGGATGTCTCCGTCGTGACCGATGGCCTTCCGCACCAGCGTCATTACCACGTCGCTCGTCGAAATCGGAAATGCGCCCACGCGCAGCGAAATCACAACGACAGCGAAAAGCGCGGCGCCCAGCGCGAGGCAAATCATCCCGATTCGCCTTGGCGTCAGCGGCCGCACGGAATTCCTCCCGCGCAGAAACCCGCCGGCTTCATCGTCGAAACATTCGTCGCGCTGTTGGAGCGTGTTGCAGCGTTTTGTGTCTGCGGCTTTTCTTGAAATGCCTCGGGATGAATCTGCCGCGCGAGCTGCTCGATTGCGTCGATCAGCCCGGGCGCCGGCAAATTCACCTCATCGCTCACCACGGCCACGTGCCCTTCCTTCACCGCCCGCAGATTCCTCCACGCCGGCTCCTCTCTCAACTCTTTCAACTGCGCCCGCACGTCTGCCGCAATCTCTTCGGACGTGTCCGCGCCGCTCTTCGCGAAGACGATGTAATCCGGCTCGAGCTTCACGATTTCTTCCATGCTCACTTGCGGCCATTCCAGCCGCGACCTCACCACTGACGCCGCGCCCGCGCACCGCAGCGCGTCCGCGATGAACGCGCGATTGCCCACCGAAATCAGCGGATCCTCCCACACGACGAACAGCGCGCTCTTCGGAGGCACGCCCGCCAGCGTGGTCTTGAGCGCGTCGAGTCTCTGCTGCAAATTCGCCACGACGTCCCGCGCCTGCTCCTGCGCGTCAATCAAATCGCCAATGTGCGTAATCGATTGGAGCGTTTCTTCCACAGCATGCGGCTCGATTCCATACACGGGAATTCCCATTTCCTTCAGCGCGTCCTCGGTTTGCCAGCGATTGATCGCCGTCATCAACACCAGGTCCGGCTTCAGCCCCGCAATCGCCTCCAGGCTCGGATTCATCGACATTCCCACGTCCGGCTTTTCCTTCGCCGCTGGCGGCTTGTCGCTCTGCTCCGAAACGCCCACGAGCCTGTCTTCCGCGCCGAGCGCGTAAATAATCTCCGTCAGGCTCGACGCCAGCGAAACGATCCGATGCACTTCCAACGGAATTCTTTGCCGCCTGCCGGTTCCGTCCACAACGACGCGTGTCGCAACTTTTGTTCTTGCCCCGTTTTTCGCCTGCGCCACGGCTGGCAAAGGCGCCGCGAAGCACATCCACGCTATCACGCCCACCGCCAGTCCCATTTGCCTTCGTCGCATAAGTTGCCTAAAAAAGTCTGCCCAATAAAAAAGCCCCGCGAGATGCAGCGGGGCGCTCGGCCGCGCTCTTTCTCGCGAAGAGCGTCAGCACGGAAGCGGCTTGCGTAAGTTTCCTGACTCTCGGCCTCCGGCTCGCTTGCCGCGGCGTGGCGCCGCGAGCCAATGGAGAGAATGCGCGCTGCTCCGCACTTTCTGCGACCCTTCCCGGCTCCTTGTCGCAAGACTCCGAGCCAGTGGGGAGTTTCTTTCCGCAGCGCCGGCCGATTACAGTGGCGGGACCGTGGCCGATTTTCACGGCCTTATCTTTTACCCTGAGGTGAGTCCAGCGGACTCTCCGAAGGGTTTGCCCTGAGAAACGTCCGGTGGACGTTTCCAAGGCGTGCCCGCAAGCCGTCTCAATTTTCCATTCGCAGTGTATTCGCAACGCGGAACCGAGTCAACTTTGCCCGCGGCCGGTCATCAAGAGGAAATTCTCAGCGGTTCTTCCAGTGCGGCGAACGCTTCTCCGCGATTGCTCGCAGTCCTTCGCTTGAATCCTCCAGCGACGAAAGCTCATTGAGGAACAGCGCCATGGACTGTCGCACGCCGTCGCGCAACGAAAGCCCCATCGCGCCAAGGATCGCTTTTTTCGCCATCGTCAGCACAGGCCCCGAGTGCGCGGTCACGAGCGCACACATTTCTTTCACTGTGTCTTCGAGCTTGTTTTCTGGCACCAGCCGGTTCACCAACCCCAACGCATGTGCCCTCTCCGCGCTAATCACTTCTCCCGTCAGCACGAGCTCCAGCGCGCGCTTCGGACCCACGATGAATGGCAAAATCGCCGCGCCCAGCGGCGGAAACACGCCCAGCTTGATCTCTGGCTGCGCGAACCGCGCCCGCGGTGTCGCCACCACCAGGTCCCCCAGCGTCGCCAGTTCCGCGCCGCCGCCAAATGCCGGCCCGTTCACCGCCACCAGCAGGGGTTTTGCCGTGTCCAGCATCGCAGTGAACGCCCGCTGAAACGCATCGAGCACCTGAAACGCGCGCCGTGGTGTGTACTCCCCCAGCTCGATCCCGCCACAAAACGCCTTGGCCGCGGAGTCCAGCACGATCAGCTTGATGTCGCCGCGCCCTTCGAGCGATTCGATTCCGGTCGCCAGCTCCGCGAGCATCCGCTCGTTGAGAAGGTTGTGCTCCGGGCGATCCATCGTCAAACGCGCGACCTCGCCCTCAATCTTGAACTTCACGTGCTGAAATTCTTCCGGCTTCAGCGCCGATGCGCCGACGTTTCCCGCAACCGCGACTCGCGACGCCCGAGAAGGTGCTTGTGTGGTTGCCATGACTTGCCTCCCGCTGTCCTCTATTGTCCCTAGGAAAATCCTACCGCGCCTCGTGGGTTGGCGTAAGCGCGTGTTTCGCCCCTGGTGCCGTACTCCCAAACTTCCATTCTTGCGTCGATCCCTCATCTCATTGTGGAAACCGCTCCTCGTCACAATCCGTCCCAACGTCTGTGACGTGTTGGGGCGATTAGGGCCAGCCCGGCGCGCCCGTCACGCGCTCTTCAAAACTTGATCCAGCGAAGGAGAATCCACCATGCGGAAAATTACATCAGCATTTGCGGGAATTTGCGCCTCTGCATTACTGCTATCGCTTGCGGCAATCCGCACCGGCGCGCAGAATGCTCCCAATTTTGTCGGCACGTGGGACATGACTATGCAGGCCCCGGCGGGAGGCGGAGGCGGCAATCGCGGCGGCGGCGCGCAGTCGCTTGTCATCGCGAAGGATGGCGACAATTACAGAGTCACTCACAAGACGCCGCGCGGCGACGTCACGTCGGATGCCACAGTGGACGGCAGCACGATTTCCTGGACAGAGGAGCGCCAGGGCCGCAATGGCAACTCAATGAAGATCGAGTTCAAGGCCACCGTGGACGGCGATTCGATGAAAGGCACGATGAGCGGCGGTCAGTTCAGCCGCGACTTCACCGCCAAGCGGGCCAGCTAGACCGTTTCGATCTCAACGGCGACGCCTAGCCCGCCGGAGACGCATAGCGTTGCGAGGCCGCGTTTGCCGGCGGCATTTCCTTCGCGGCGCATTTCGTGAATCAGCGTCGTTATGATACGGGCGCCCGTGCACGCAATCGGATGGCCGAGTGCGATGGCGCCGCCATTCGGATTCAGCCGTTCGCGCGGGAAGTGCAAATCGCGATCGCAGGCGAGGACCTGCGCCGCAAACGCTTCGTTCAACTCAATCACCGCATAATCCTCGAGTTTGGTTTTCGTGCGCTCGAGCAGCTTCTTGACCGCCGGAACTGGCCCAATCCCCATCACGCGCGGGTCCACCGCCGCAATCGTCGCGTCCACGATTCGCGCGACCGGCTTCAGCTTGAACTCGCGCACTTTTCTTTCGCTCGCCAGCACCACCCCGGCCGCGCCGTCGGTAATCCCGCTCGCGTTTCCCGCCGTGAGGGTTCCCGTCTTACTGAAAACGGGGGGCAGCTTCGCCATTTTCGCGAGAGTCACGTCCGGCCTCACGTGCTCGTCCGTCTCGATACGCAGTACGTTGCCCTTCTTATCCTTCCGCTCGACAGGCACAATCTCCGCGCTGAATCGGCACGCCGCCTGCGCCCGCGCCGCCCGACGGTGGCTCTCGACGGCAAATTCGTCCTGCTCCTCGCGCGAAATCTTATACTGCTCCGCGAGCAGTTCCGCCGTCTCGCCCATGATCATCTTCGATATCGGGCACAAAAATCCGTCGCGGTACATCGCGTCCACGAGCGGCTGGTTCCCCAGCTTCACTCCCCAGCGCGCTTCGACAAGATAGGGCACGCGGCTCATGGACTCCGCCCCGCCCGCGACCACGATTCCCGCTTCGCCTAGCAGAATCTGCTGCCAGCCCAGGACGATCGTTCGCAGCCCCGACGCGCACGCCATATTCACGGTGAACGCTGGCACGTCGTCGCCGAGCCCCGCGCGCCAGGCGATTTGCCGCGCAGGATTCGGGCCCACTCCGGCGGGGCGGGCGTTGCCGAAGATGAGTTCGTCGACACGCCAGGGCAGATCCGGCTTCGCGGCGCCGGGCTCGCCGGGGATTCTCTCCGGGGGCAGCGGCGCGCCAAATGCGCGCTCGAGCGCCGCGCGAACGGCGATGACGCCCATATCGGGCGCGGTCAGTTCCGCCAGGCCACCGCCAAATTTTCCAATTGGAGTGCGGACTGCGCTGAGGATGTAAACAGCTTCGTTGCTCATCTTTCCCTGGGCTGGTTTCTGCTTCGTCGCCTCGATCCTTGAGGCTAATCGCCCGCCATTTTATTATCCGCCGCGGCCGTGCGACCGGCCAGCGAGAGTTGAACTGAGCTGTGGCGGCGGCTGTAGCCGAAATAAATAATCAGGCCGACGGCCAGCCAGATGAGGAATACGACCTTCGCGTCGGGACTGGCGGAGAACATCAGCGACAGCGAAATGATCATACCGAGGATCGGCACGATGGGGACCCACGGCGTGCGGAAAGGCCGCGGCACGTTCGGCTGCGTCTTGCGCATCACCCAAACAGCCAAGCAAACGACAGTGAAGGCGAGCAGCGTGCCCAAGCTGACGAGCAGTCCCAGGAAAACAATGTTGAACATGGCGGCGAGGAACGCCACGAAGCATCCCACCGCAATCGACGTGAGATATGGCGTGCGGAACTTCGGATGAATCTTGCTCACCCACTTCGGCAACAATCCATCGTGCGACATCGTGTAAAGGATGCGGGACTGCCCCAGCAACATCACCAGCATGACGGAAGCCAATCCGCAGATCGCGCCGATATCAATGATGAAAATCGCCCAGCCGACGCCAATCGCCTGAGCGCCATCGGCAACCGGCGAAGGAGTGTTCAGCGTGGTGTACGGCTTGAGTCCCGTCAGCAGCCACGACACCAGAATGTAGAGAATCGTGCAGATGATGAGGGAGCCCAAAATCCCGAAGGGCATATCCTTCTGCGGGTTTTTCGACTCCTGCGCGGCGGTGGATACTGCGTCAAATCCGATATACGCGAAGAACACCAGCGTGGCCCCGCGCATGATTCCCGACCAACCGTATGAGCCGAAGCTTCCCGTATTCTTGGGAATGAAAGGGTGCCAGTTCGCTGTCATTGCCGACCAGTGGCCGAACGCAAACCACAGCGCGATTCCGATGAAGATCAGCACGACAGAGACTTTAATGATTACCGCTGCGCTGTTAAAATTCGCCGACTCCTTGACGCCAATCACCAGAATCACCGTGATGATGACAATCGCGGCCATGGCGAAAATGTCCACGTGGGCTGGAATCGTCCATCCGAAGAGCGAAAACGTGACAGACGGTGTCGGATTGAAGGGCAACTTCACTCCGAAGTATCCGAGCAGGCTGGACATATATCCGCTCCAGCCGACGGCAACGGTCGCGGCGCCGAACGCGTATTCGAGCACGAGCGCCCAGCCGATAATCCACGCCACAAGTTCTCCCAGCGTCGCGTAGCTGTACGTGTACGCGCTGCCGGAGATGGGAATCATGGAAGCGAATTCCGCGTAGCACAGCCCCGCGAAGACGCATCCGATTCCGGCAATGATGAACGACAGCACGATGGCCGGACCAGCGAACATCGCGGCACCGACGCCGGTCAGCGTGAAAATTCCCGTGCCGATGATTGCGCCGATGCCCAGCGTGACCAGGTTGATCGGCCCCAGCGCTCGCCGCAAAGTTCCAGCTTCGGCTTCCGCTTTCAGCTTCGCCATATCTTTTCTGGCAAACAAGCTCATGCGCTTTGCTCCTCGCTTGCGGATTTGCTTCTTCGCGCGTGGACGCCCAAGCGACCCTCGGGATCGCATCGGCGAGCGGGCATAACATACACCATTCCACGCGTCATGCAATCAGAGAAGCAAATTCCGGATGCCGAATTCGCAGGGGCGAGAAAGGGGCGGAAAGGCGATTTGTGAAAATGAAATTCATTTGCGATCAAGAATTCGTAAGTGCTGGTTTTTGAAGAACTTGGCTTTGTGTGACTGTGCGTTTCATTTGCGATTAAGAGGCAGTGACGAGTGTCTCCTTGGGTTCGCTCGGCGCAAGCGAGGGACGAGTGACGCGCAAGGGCAAGCGCGTGATTGGGTAGCACTTTAGAGATTGCTGCGGCGGGTTGCTTCGGTGGTCGAGACATAGGGCGGAATTTGGCGATTAGAAAATTTTCTGTCGTTTGTTTTCTATGACTTACGGGCGATTCTAATTCCGGATATTGGCGATTAGCACCCCTAGAGGCTCGAAGCTTGAGGCTAGGGGCTGGACCCGCCTTCGCGACAAGCTGCTTCGGCGCGGCGAGCGGTAACACTGCTCGAAAGTTATCGATTAGAAATTGGGATGTGATTGATTTGGCAGCAGTTAGGAGAAAGTCTAATTTCGCGGATATGGTTACATAATTCGGAAAGGGTTTAGCTGGAGCTCTCTCTTCTTGTCTCCGGTGAATCATCAAGCCTTCCATGTTACTCCCTTAGAACAGCAAAACCCCGACGGTTCTTCGTCGGGGCCGCCAAATGCCGATTTCCAAACTGCCAAGAGTGTATACTAATGTGTGACTGTTGTCAAGCGGAAAAAGTGGAAAGGTAGCGTCAACATATTTGTGTAAATTCGGGGAGGGGTTGACGTTCCCAGGAACGGTTCAAATGGCTGATGACGCCAAAAACGATGCGATCGCAGCTTTCCACGTTCGAAAAACTGCTCATGGGGCGCGTCCGGCGGCG
>DATEFX010000051.1:0-17411 GCA_035280405.1 Candidatus Acidiferrales bacterium
CGTCTCGGCGTATTCATCCACCTGCGACAGCGGCAGCGTCGGCGAAGTCACGGCGAGATACAAAATCGGCGAGTCCGCGGGATTCACCTTGCGAAACGTCGGCGGCGTCGGCATGTTCGGCGGCAGTTGATTGCTCGCCGCAGTGATTGCGGCTTGCACGTCTTGCGCCGCCGCATCAATGTCCCGGCTCAAATCAAATTGCAACGTGATTTGCGATGTTCCCAGCGCGCTCGTGGACGTCATCGCGTCGAGTCCGGCAATCGTCGTGAATTGCTTCTCGAGCGGCGTCGCTACGGCCGATGCCATCGTCTCGGGACTCGCGCCCGACAAATTGGCCGACACGTTGATCGTGGGAAAGTCCACGTTAGGCAGGTCGCTCACGGCAAGGCTGCGGTACGCGATGATTCCGAAGAGCAAAATCGCCAGCATCACCAGGCTGGTCATCACTGGCCGCGTGATAAATTTTTCCGCGATATTCATTTTATTCTCTTGGCTGATTACTCCGGCGTGCGCTCGCTTCCCTCTTACAACCCTAGAGTCCCGTCTTGATTTCCACCTTTGAACCCGGCACCAATCGCACCTGCCCATCCGTCACGACGGTTTCTCCGGGCGTCAGGCCTTCGGTAACCACCGACTCGCCGTTGATTGTCCTCGAAATCTCCACGAGCCTCGAATCCACGGTCATGTCCGGCTTAATTACGAAAACATAATCTCCCTGCTGCCCCGTCTGCACGGCCTGCGAAGGCACTACGATCGCGTTGCCCTGCTCCGCCAGCCGCAGCACGACGTTCACGAACTCTCCGGGCCACAACCGCAAATCCGCATTTGCGAATGTCCCTTTCAGCTTGATGGTTCCCGTCGACGGGTCCACGGCATTGTCCACGAACGTCAGGTAGCCCGATTCGGGCGCTGAATTATCGGAGGGAACCACTTGGACTGCCAATCTGCCCTTGGACATATAGCGCTTGATTTCGTCCAAATACTGCTGCGGCACGGAGAAATCCACGTAGATCGGCGAAATCTCATTGATTACGACGAGCACTGGCACGTCGTTCGCCTTCACCACCGCGCCCGGGTAGATCAATTGGCTCCCGACACGTCCGCTGATGGGCGCGTAAATCGAGCAATATGAAACCTGCAATTTCGCCGTTTCGATCTGCGCCTGATCCGCCTTCACCGAAGCTTCCGCCGCATCCGCCGTGGCGACAAACTGGTCATACTGCTCTTTCGGAACAATTCCCGACTGATAGAGTTTGTCGTATCGCTCGGCCTGGACGCGCGCCAGTTCCGCTTGCGCCTTATCTTTAGTGGAATTCGCTTCCGTCAATTGCAGGGTGGCCTGAAACGGCCGATCATCCAGGCTCACCAGCAGGTCGCCTTTCTTCACATACTGTCCCTGCTCGTAGTACACGGCCTTCACAATCCCCGCGACCTGCGATTCCACGGAGACAGTCGCATGCGCTTCGCCGGTCCCTATGGCGTGCAACTCAATCGGCATCGGCTTCTGCACCACTTTCGCCGCCATTACGGGAATTACCGGAGCGTCCGGAGGCGCCGCTGCTTTATCCGTGCATCCTGCAACGGCGAAAAGTCCAAGAAATGCGACTGCCAGCATCGCCACTATTCGTTTTGAAATTTGTTCCATATATCTCTATCTCTGTCCCTTATGTGCCTGCAACTTAAAGACGTTACGCACTCCACGCGCCGCTATTGCCCGTCCGCGGCCTTCTAATTATCAGACGTTTCTCGGCGCGTCGCCGTTGCAGAATCAGACCGACAATTTTCCAGATTTTTTTGCGGCTTCCATCTCCCCGCGCGGCCCCGTGTATGTTAGGATTTCCTGTTGGCGCTTCCAGGTGAATTCGCATTCATTTGAGATCATTGTGATGGAAAGGTAGCACGGATGGCAACTGGCCAGCCTTCGTCCAACGGCAAGCCGTATCTCCTGCCCGATAGTCCTCTTAAAACGCTCGACGAATACGTCGCTTCTGGCGGCATGCAAGGTCTCAAGCGGGCTCTCTCCATGCCCCCGCAGGATGTCATCGCCGAAATCAAGAAATCCGGCCTTCGCGGCCGGGGAGGCGCCGGTTTTCCCGTCGGCATCAAATGGGCCAGCATCGCCAGCGACCCTTGCCGCACAAAATACGTTGCCTGCAACGCCACCGAAGGCGAGCCTGGCACGTTCAAGGATCGCATGATGATGCGCCGCAATCCCTATCAACTCCTGGAAGGCGTCGCCATCGCCGCTCATGTGATGAACGCGCAAAAAGCCTTCATCGCCATGAAAGGCACTTTCGCCCAGGCCATCGCGCAGACCGCCCGTGCCCATAAGGAAATGACGGCGCGCAATGCGCTCGGCAACATTCCCATCGAATTCGTTTACGGCCCCGAGGACTATCTGCTTGGTGAAGAAAAGGCCATGCTTGAAGTTATCGAGGGCCGCGAAGCCATGCCGCGCGAAATGGATTTCCCGCCATACATTCTCGGACTTTTCGCGGGCTATCCTTCCTGCATTCCGGGAGAAAACAACCCGACGCTCGTCAACAACTGCGAAACGATGTGCAACGTCGCGCACATCATGAGCAAGGGCGCCGACTGGTTCCGCTCCATGGGCTCGCGCTCCACGCCCGGCCACATGGTCTTCACGATTTCAGGCGACGTCCAGCGCCCCGGCATTTACGAACTTCCTCTCGGCATCACCCTCCGCGAACTTGTGGAAAAATGGGGCGGCGGCATCCTTCCCGGTCGCAAGCTCAAGGCCATATTCTCCGGCGTGGCTGCGGCCGGAATCTTCCCCGAACAACTCGACACGCCTCTCGACTTTGACGACATGCGCAACGCCGGCTCCGGCCTCGGTTCCGGCGGCTTCATGGTCTACGACGACTCCAATTGCATGGTGCAGGTGGCTCACTGCTTCTCCGAATTTCTCTGGATCGAATCCTGCGGCCAGTGCCGCTCCTGCAAGGAAGGAACTTACGAATCCACCATGCGCCTGCGCAAAATCATCGAAGGCGAGGGCGACGAAATCGACACCGAGGCAATCCTGCATTCTTCCACGAACGCGCCGCGCGGCAATCGCTGCTTCCTGCCCACCGAGCACTCGCTCATCATTCCGAGCATCGTGCGGCAGTTCACCAAGGAATTTGCCGAGCATTACCATCGCGGCTGCCACAATTGCCGTGTTCCCGTGCTGCCCAAAATGCACGATTACGATGAGGCCAAGCACGAGTTCCACTACACCCACGGCCGCCTCACGCCGTAAATTCGCCTATGGAATTCGTGGCACGGGCTCTCAGGCTGTGCACCCTTCTTTTTCCGGACCGAGCCACCCGATACGTCTCATCGAGACTACGAGGATCCCCATTCGTTGAGTTTCTTTCTACCCAAAACGCAAGATCGCCAGCGCCGCAATCACCGCCGTCTCCGTCCGCAGAATCTGCTGCCCGAGCGAGACTTCCCTGAAGTCCCATTGCGCCGCCGCTGCAAATTCACTATCCGCCCACCCGCCTTCAGGCCCAATCGCCATCACAACGTCCGCTGGCTCCCGCTTACCGACAACTTCTCGAATAGGCCTCGCCTCGCGCCGCTCCGAAAGCAGAATCTTCATCGCATCGCCACAAGCCTGAAAGGCAGCTTCCGGCTTGACCAAAGCTGCCAGATTCGGCGGCCTCAAGCATCTCGCCTGCTGCGCCGACTCAAAAAGTATCTTCCGCCATCGCTCCGCGCGCTTCGCCGCCGCTTGCACGAGCGCCTTTTCGCTCCGGCCGGCAGCGATCGGCACGATCTCCGCAACGCCCAATTCCGTCGCCTTCTCCAAACACCACTCGAACCGATCGAATTTCACAATCGACAGCAGTAATCGAATTTTCGATTTCAATTCTTCACCTGCGACCGGCTCGACCAGCGCGAATTCAATCTCGGCCCCCGCCCGCCCCGAACGTCCCGCGTGCTCCACTCTCGCCAGCCACACCTTATCCCCGTCGCTTAGCTCGTAGAACTGTCCTGGCTCCGCGCGCAACACTCGCCCCAAATGCTCCGCCGCCTCGCCTCGCAGCACCGCGCGCTCCGCTTCGAAGTTTTCGACGAAGAATCTTCGCCTCATCTGGCAGGAAGGCTTCTAACTGAAGATGTCCTTAACTTTGTCAAAGAAGCTTGACCCGCGCTCCACCGGACGGTTCTCCACTTTCGTCACGCGATGCAGTTCCTCGAGCATCCGCCGCTGCTCCTTAGTCACCTTCGACGGCACGATCACGCGCACATTCACGTACAAATCGCCCTTGCCGCCGTTCGGGTCCGGCAGACCCTTTCCCTTTTTCCGGAAAAGCGTCCCCGGCTGAGTGCCTTCGGGAATCTCCAGTTTCTCCTCGCCCGTCAGCGTCGGAATCATAATTTCCGCGCCCAGCGCCGCCTGCGCGACCGAAATCGGAATGTTGCAGTACAGATCCGCTCCGCGCCTCTCGTAAAACGAATGTTCCTTCACTTCCAGGAACACGTAGAGGTCGCCCGATGGCCCGCCATTTGCTCCCGCCTCGCCCTCGGCGGGAACGCGCAACCGCATTCCGCTGTCCACGCCCGCCGGTATCGACACCTCAATCGCATGCGTCTTCTCGATGCGCCCTTGCCCGCGGCATTCCGCGCAACTGTCCTTGATCACCTGCCCTGTACCGCTGCACGCCGGGCACGTCCGCGACACCGCGAAAAACCCCTGCTGATAGTGAACCTGCCCTCTGCCCTGGCAAGTTCCGCACGTCACCGGGCTCGTCCCCGGCTTCGCGCCCGTCCCATGGCACGTCGCGCAATTTTCCATGCGCGGAATCTTCAGCTTCGTCTTGACGCCCGCAGCTGCTTCCTCGAAAGAAAGTTTCAGGTCGTAGCGCAAATCGTTCCCGCGCTGCGCCCTCGAACGCCCGCCGCGTCGCCGGCCGCCTCCGCCGAAAATATCCTGAAAGCCGAAAAGATCGCCGAAGACGTCCTGAAATTGATCGAAGATGCTTCCGAAGTCCCCGGTCTCAAACGACGTCCCCGTGACTCCCGCGTGGCCGTATCGATCGTATGCCGCGCGTTTCTGCGCATCCGACAGCACGCTGTACGCCTCCGAAGCCTCGCGGAACTTCGCCTCCGCTTCGGGTTTGTGCTCCGGGTTCCGGTCCGGATGCCACTTCATCGCGGCCTTGCGGTACGCGCTCTTGATTTGATCGCTCGTTGCGTCGCGTCCCACACCCAGCACTTCGTAATAGTCTCGCCTTGCCGTCGTCGCCATTTTCCCTTGTCACTTCCCCGTGAAAATGAATTTCAAATCTTATTCCTGCGCGCCTTCGGTCTCTTCATCCGTGCGATTCACGGCCACGCGCACCATCGCCGGCCGCAGCACCTTCCCGTGATACGAATACCCGGCTTGCAGCACTCCGAGCACGGCGCCGTCCGGCTGGTCATGCGTCTCGACGCGCTCAATCGCGTGGTGCACATGCGGATCGAAGGCCTTGCCCTCGGTGTCGATGCGTTCGAGCCCCTGCTTCGTCAGCGCGTCCGCGAGCTGCTTGCGAATCAACTCAAATCCCTTGCGAAACTCGTCATCCGCATCGCCTGTGTGCGCGGCAATCGCGCGGTCAAATGCATCCAGCACCGGCAGCAGCCGCTCCACGAGCGTTTCCGCGCCGCGCTGCCTCTCCTGATGCCGCTCGCGCTCCACGCGCTTCCGGTAATTGTCGAAATCCGCCTGTAAGCGCACGAGCGTGTTCGTCAAATCCTGCTTTTCGGCTGAGAGTTTCTTCACCTGCTCCTCAACGGCCGATTCCGCAGCGGCAATGTCGGCTGCCACCGCCTCCGCCGTTGCGGTGGTTTCCTTCTCGTCTCGCGCCTTTTTGTGCGAATCTTCCCGCGCCATCACGCCTTGCCCTCTCCCTCGTCCTCGTTCGAGAAAAACTGCGACATCAGCGCCACCACCGTAATCACGCGCTCGTAGTGCATCCGCATCGGGCCCAGGATTCCCAGCGTCCCCTGTGCCGATTGCCCGCGGTTGTACGGCGCGCTCACCAGCGCCAGATGCTTCCCCGCGTTCGACATCTGCTCCACACCCAGCTCGACGTGCACCGGCTCCGGCGCTTCGATGCATCCGCTCAGCAGCGCAACCAGCCGGTCACGCTCCTCGATCGCCGCGAGAAGCTCTCCCAGCCGTTCCTGGTCGCGAAACTCCTGCCCCGCCGCGAATTGCGCCGCGCCTCCGATATAGACCACGCGCTCCGACTCATCCGCCAGCACCTTCGGGTCGCACAGCATCAGCGCGCGGCTCGCTAGTTTTTCGTACTTCTCGCGGTCTCGCGCGAGCTGCGTCTTCAAGTCCGCCGCAATCGCTTCGAGCGTCCACTTCGGGTAGTGCCGGTTGATGTAATCCGCGATATGGTCCAGCTCCGCCTGCGTGAACGCGCGCTCCGTCCGCAGCGCCTTGTCCCGCGTCATCCCTCCGCCAGTAATCAGGACAACAAGCACGCGCCCGTCCGGCAGCAGCAGGAACCGGATGTGCTCTACTTCCGTCCGCGAGAGCGGCGGCGACACGATAATCCCCAGCCCGCGCGACACCGCCGCCAGCACGTTGCTCGCCCGCTCCATCATGTTCTCCGGCGTCGTCGCCGAATCGAGCTCCCGCCGAATCCATTCGCGGTCCTCGACGCGCGGCGTCGCCTGCGTCGCGATGTGTTCCACGTAGAATCGGTACGCCGTCGCCGTTGGCACGCGCCCCGCCGAAGTATGCGGCTGGTAGAGGAATCCTTCGTCCTCCAGGTCCGCCATGATGTTCCGTATCGTCGCCGGACTCAGCTGCTCGGCATGATGCCGCGCAATCGTCCGCGACGACACCGGCTCGCCCGACTCGATGTACGCGCGCACCACTTCCGCGAGCACTTGCCTGTGCCTTTTCTGCTCCAGCGCTATTGCCGCCATTTTTTTAGTGTAATCACGGCGTCAACCACCGTCAACTCGCAGGTACTGTGTCAGGCGGGCCTGAAATGAAAGGATTCGTTATTTTTTCAGCGCCTCTGTTAGTGCGAGAAGCTTTTGAACCGTATTCCAGTTCCTCGCCGTCCCCGTGACTTGAAGCTTTCTCTGGATGAGGTCATTCGTCAGTTTTGACTTACCCGCGCCGTTGCAGTAGTAGATGTACAATTCCTCGCCCACGAGATGCATTTCTTCCGGGCCTTTGTAAGAACTGCGCAAATCCACGAAAGCGCGTGCCTCAGGCTTCGCGTCGAGGAACATCACTTGCAGCAAGCCCAGATTCGGCATCTTCGAAGCCTTGAAGGGATTCTCGTCGATTACGCGCCGCAAGTCCGCAGCGGTGCGTACCACGATCCGAACGTCAAATCCAAATTTCTTCTGGATTCCGCCTTCGAGCCGCCCGGTGAGCTTCACGCGATCCTTCTCCGCGCTCCGGAAAACGACGTTCCCGCTCTGCAATAGCGTCTGCGCCCCAACCAGTCCAAGCGTTCCGCAAAGCAGCCGCAGCTCCTCCATCTTGATAATTTTGTTCCCCCCGACGTTTATGCCCCGTAGAAGCGCCGTATATTCCATCATCTTTTCCGGACGCTATCGCAATTGGGCCCGAAATGTTTGCGCCGAATCTTACGCATTATCAATCTGCGCCCTCTGCAGCCGGTCCGAATAATCAATGTAAACCGTCTTCCACTCCGAATAAAAATCCAGCGCCGCCAGCCCGGACTCGCGATGCCCGTTCCCTGTCTGCTTCGTCCCGCCGAACGGCAGATGCGTCTCCGCCCCAATCGTCGGCGCGTTCACGTAGACAATCCCTGTGTCCAAATCCCGTTGCGCCCGAAACGCATGATTCACGTTTCGCGTGTAAATCGAAGACGACAGCCCGTACTTCACGCCGTTCGCAATCTCAATCGCCTCATCCAATGTTCCAAACGGAATCACGGACACCACCGGCCCGAAAATTTCCTCCTGCGCCACCCGCATCTTCGGATCGCAGTCCGCGAAAATCGTTGGCTCGTGGAACCATCCCTTCGAATACGCGCCGCCCTGCAATCTGTGTCCTCCTGTTGCCAGCTTCGCGCCTTCGCCTTTGCCGATTTCGACGTACTTCATCACCGTCTGCAATTGCGACTCGTTGATCGATGGCCCCATTTCCGTCTTCGGATCGAGCCCGTCGCCGACGCGCAGCGCCTTCGCCCGCGCCACGAATTTCTCCACGAATTCTCCGTAAACTTTCTTGTGCACTGCCACGCGGCTCGCCGCCGTGCACCGCTGCCCCGAGGTCCCGAACCCGCCCCAGATCGCTCCATCCACGGCCAAATCGATATTCGCGTCGTCCATCACAAGGATGATGTTCTTCCCGCCCATCTCCAGATGGCATTTCTTGAACGTGGTCGAGCACGCCTCGCTCACCTTCCTGCCCACGTCTGTCGATCCTGTGAAGCTCACCAGCCTCACGTCCTTGTGATTCACCAGCGGCGTTCCCACTCCCGACCCCGTCCCGCACACCACGTTCAGCACGCCGTCCGGCAGCCCCGCTTCGGCCATGATTTGCACCAGGTTGTACGTCGAAAACGGTGTGTCCGTCGCCGGCTTGATCACCACCGTATTCCCGCAAACCAGCGCGGGCATGATCTTCCACGACGGAATCGCCATCGGAAAATTCCATGGCGTCACCAGCCCCGCGACGCCGATCGAAGCCCGCACGCTCATCGCGAATTTATTCGGCATCTCCGAAGGCGTTGTCTGCCCGAAGAGCCGCCGCCCCTCGCCGGCCATCAGATACGTCATATCAATCGCTTCCTGCACGTCCCCGCGTGTCTCCGCCAGCACTTTCCCCATCTCGCGCGTCATATCGCGCGCCAGTTCTTCCTTGCGCTTCACCAGAATCTCCGCCGCGCGATACAAAATCTCTCCGCGCTTCGGCGCCGGCACGAGCCGCCATTTTTCATACGCGCGCTTCGCCGCTTCCGCGGCGCGGTTCACGTCTTCTTCGCTCGACGTCGGGAAAATTCCCACCAGGTCATCCGCATTCGCGGGATTCCGGTTCTCGACTCCTTTCCCGCTCGTCGCCTCGGTCCATTCGCCATTGATGAAATTCTTGTAAGCCTTCGGCACGGCCGCTGTTGCCATCAGACTCCTCCCGGATTATTTCCTCTTTGAAATCTCTGCGGTTCTGCAAAGGAATGCGCGTAGCCGCGGAAAATTGTGAAACATCGAAGTTAGCAAACCGCGGTAACAATCGTCAACGGAGAGAAAAATCTATCGTCCCGGAGATTTTGGCGTGGAAGAACCCGACGGCATCAGCCGGTTCGTCGCCGTCGACCGCCTCGGCGCGCTCACTCCGGCCACGTCCGACCCCAGCCCCATCTTTTGCAAACTCAGCGCATCCAGCTTTCCGGTCGGTGGAAGCCCGTTCGCTTCCTGAAAATCCCGCAGCGACTCTTGCGTTCGCGCGTCCCACTTCCCGCTTGGTTCCGTCTTGTAATACCCGCCACGTCCAAGCGCTTCCTGAATCTCTTCCGTGCGGTCTTTCGATGGCGCCTTCGGCAGCGTGATGTGATGTCTCCGGTAGCGACGGTGTTTCACCGTCCTGTGATGCGCCGGTGAGCTCTTCACGGGCGTCCTCGCCGCACGCGCCGGCAGGCCGCACAAAATCAACGCCAGCGAAGCGATGCCCAGCATCGTTCGTTTCGCCGACGCCATCAGATTTGAAATCACAATTCTCATATTTCTCGCCTACTGGCCCGCTTGCGGAATCGTTCCCGTATGGAAGACGGTGTAGACCTGTCCGGTTCCATCACCATAAATCACCTTGAAAAGCACATCCTGGCCCGGCTTCAGCTTTGCAATCGCATTCTTGTAGCTCGTCATGTCGTTCACGGGATCGTGGTTGATTTCCACAATCACTTCGCCCTGGTGGAAGTTGATATCTTCTGCAAACGATGCCGGGTCAACCTCGCTCACGAGCACCCCCGCCTGTCCGGCGCTCATCCCCAGATGCCGCGCGATTTCCGGCGTCAGCTGCTGGACGTGCAAACCAAACGTAACTGGAGCGGGCTCCACTTCCGCCGAGATCCCTCCCGGGTCGTTGATGTCATTCGCCGCCTGGTCCGGGAAGGTCTTGTCCATGTCCGCGACTGTTACGTTCGCATTCGTCGACTTCCCTTTGCGGAAATACGTGAGCTGCACCGAATGTCCGATCGGAGTTTGCACAATGGGGTTGATCAAATCCGAACCGGCCTGCACGGGTTTCCCGTTGATGTGCGTAATCACGTCGCCCGCCTGGATTCCCACTTTTGCGGCCGGCGAACTAGGCGCCACCCATTGCACCACCACGCCGTACGGAACCCCCAGTTCCTTGTGCAGTAGAGGATTCACCGTCTGGTCTTCCTGGAATTTCACGCCGATCGATCCGCGCGTCACGTGACCTTGCGTCACCAGTTGGTTGTACACGTTGATTGCCGTGTTCGATGGCAGCGCGAAGCCCACGCCTTCGAATCCGCGGCTCCCGGTGTAGATCGCTGTATTGATCCCGATGACTTCCCCCGCCAGATTCACCAGCGGCCCGCCCGAATTTCCCGGATTGATTGCCGCATCCGTCTGAATGAAATTCTGGAATTGCGTGTTCCCGATGTACTGCCGGTTCTTTGCGCTGATGATTCCGGAAGTCACCGTGCCATTCAGCGAAAATGGGCTCCCGAATGCCAGCACCCAGTCGCCTACTTTCGTCCCGTCTGAATTTCCCAGACGCGCTGTCGGTAGTTGCCGGCCGGCGTCAATCTTGATCACCGCCAGGTCCGTCTGCTTGTCGATTCCAATCACCTTGGCCGTGTATTTCGTCGCGTCGCCGTCCATTGCTACCTGGATTTTCGTCGCGCCGTCAATCACGTGGTCGTTCGTCAGGATGTATCCGTTCTTGTCCACCACCACGCCGGACCCAAGGCTTCTCTCCGCGTCCTGTCCCTGTCCCTGATTCGGATTCTGATTGAAGAACCGGTTGAAGAAATCTTGCAATCCCTGCGGAGTCCCGCTTTTGCCGCGAGCCTTCGGCGTTTCAAATACCTGAGTGGTCGAAATATTTACGACGGCGGGCCCCACTCGAGTCACGATGTTCGAAAATCCGTTCGACAAATTCACGGGATCGGGAATCGTCAGCAGCGCCGGGCCATTCGGCGGGTCGGCGGAACGCGTGGCCATGGCGTGCCCTGAAATGATCGTACCGATCATGATCCCCAGGCCGAGCGTCAGAACCAGCAAGGCGCTAGCAAAAATCTTCCGGTGCCGTATCCAGGTTACCAGTTCCCGAATTTGAATGCCCATCGCCCTGCTCCTTCGCCCACGCACCTGCTCACTGGCAGGATAGTGATTCGATTATAGCACCGTCCCCCGGCGTTGCTTGGGACGCCATCATCATTTTCTCAGTCTCGGCGACTCTCCGTCACCTGTCCCCATGTACAGTCGTGCCGTATTCATTTCGGACTTTGGCAAGAAAGTTTCTGACTCCTCGCGTTGGGACACCACGATCGAAATTCTGTATTGGGCTTCCCACGGTCGAAATCCCGCCGATTGACGACACCGGCAACCCTTTCTACCTTGTTGAACCGCTTGGCTTTACTCATGGGACACTTACCGGGAAACTTCAGCAGAAGCATATACTTTGGAGCGCTTAGAATACCCCTTTTTAACAGCCGGAGGTGTGCCGGCTGGACCCCTTCAGTGCAGCCTCCAGCCACTAGCATCGCTTTTGGGCCATGGCCTTTAAGACAAAATTCGCGGCGGCTCTCATCGCGGCTCTTGCTGTTCTGGCCGCTGTGGGAGTTCTCTCTTACCGCCAGGTGCTCCAGGAAGACAGCGACCAGTCTTGGGTTTCTCACACTCACCAGGTTCTCGAGAATCTCGATGTCGTCTCGGGTGAACTAATTGACGCCGAAACGGCACAGCGCGGTTATATCCTCACGGGCGATGCTATTTACTTCGGGCCCTATAAAGACGCCATCGGCAAGGTGCAATCTCAACTTCACGAGCTTGGCCAGCTTGTCGCCGACAACCCGGTGCAAGTCCAGTCTCTTGCCCGGCTCACTTCTCTGATTTCCATGCGGCTCGCCGAGGTGGCCGATGCCATTGCAGTGAGAAAAGAGAAAGGCTTGGTTCGCGGCGCCGCCGCGGTTCGCGCAAACACGGCGAAACAGCGCATGGATCAGATCCGCTCGCAGCTCGGCTTCATGAAGCAACGAGAACAGCAACTGCTTGCCGAACGTCTCGCCGCTGCCACATCCAGCTCTCGAAAAATGAAGGCTGTAATCCTCTTCGGCGATGTTCTGGCGTTAATTCTGCTTCTCGCTGCGGGGCTTTTCACCCGGCGGGAGATGTCCAGGCGGGAGCTCGCGGAGCATCACCTGCGCGAAAGTGATGCGCGCTATCGCCTCTTGTTCGATTCCAACCCCCAGCCCGTCTGGGTCTATGATTCCGATACGCTCGCCATCCTCGACGTCAATCAGTCCGCAATTCAGAGTTACGGCTATTCGCATGAAGAATTCATTTCGCTGACCATCAAGGACATTCGTCCGCCGGAAGACGTGCCCAATCTGCTCGAGAACATTACCAAATCCCAATGGCCCCTCGAACAACGCGGTGTCTGGCGGCACCGCAGGAAACTCGGCTCGACGATTGACGTCGAGGTTGTCTCTCACCCCCTTATTTACTCCGGCAAGCAGGCCCGGCTGGTCGTCGCCACCGACATCACGGCGCGCAAATTCGCCGAGGAAGTCTTGCGTCAAAGCGAAGAACGCTTCCGATTGCTCGTCTCCAACGTGAGGGACTACGCCATCCTGATGCTTGATCCCCAAGGCCGCATCGTGAGTTGGAATGAAGGCGCCGAGCGAACCAAGGGCTACGCTGCGCAGGAAATTATCGGCAAAGACTTTTCCTGCTTCTATCCCGAAGATGACATGAAGCGCGGAAAGCCCGCCTGGGCGCTGAAACAAGCAGCCGAGCGCGGCCACTTCGAGGATGAAGGATGGCGCGTCCGCAAGGACGGCTCCCGTTTCTGGGCCAGCGTTGTCATTACCGCGCTGCGCGACGACGCGGGCCGCCTGCGCGGCTTCGCCAAGGTCACCCGCGATATCACCGAACGCAAGCACGCGGAGCAGGAAATCCTCCGCCGCAGCGCCGAGCTGGAAGCCGCCAACAAGGAGCTCGAGGCCTTCTGCTACTCCGTTTCTCACGACCTCCGCGCTCCGCTCCGCGGCATCGACGGCTTCAGCCAGGCTCTTCTCGAGGACTACGCGCCAAAGCTTGACGCACAGGCCAAGGACTATATTCAACGCGTTCGCTCCGGCACGCAGCGCATGGGCTCGCTCATCGACGACCTGCTGAATCTTTCCCGCATCACCCGCGCGGAACTGTCTCGCGAACCCGTCGATCTGACCAGTCTGGCTCGCTCCGTCGCCGCCGAACTTCGCCGCAATCAGCCGGGACGCGCCGTCGAATTTATCATCGCCCCGGATCTCCGCGCCGTCGGCGATTCGCGCCTCGTCCACCTCGCTCTCGAAAACCTTCTCGGTAACGCGTGGAAATTCTCTTCGCGAAGCGATCATCCGAGAATCGAATTCGGTCGCGCGCAAAACAATGGCACCTCCGCCTTTTTTGTCCGCGACAATGGCGCTGGCTACGATCCTGCCTATGCTGACCGACTTTTTGGCGTTTTCCAGCGCCTCCATTCCATGACGGATTTCCCGGGCACAGGCGTCGGCCTCGCCTCCGTACAGCGAATCATTCTTCGCCATGGCGGAAAGGTTTGGGCTGAGGGCAGCGTCGGGCAGGGCGCCACGTTTTATTTCACTCTCGGCAGCGGCTTGGATTCTCTCGGAGGCAAATCATGAACGACAAAGTCATTCTTCTCGTCGAGGATAATCCCGATGATGAAGCGCTTACGCTTCGCGCGCTCAAGAAGAACAACATCTCGAACGAGGTAATCGTCGCGCGCGACGGCGCCGAAGCTTTGGACTACCTGTTCGGCACCGGCGCGTATCAGGGCCGCGACCCGCGCAACCAGCCCCAGGTCACCTTGCTCGATTTGAAGTTGCCGAAAATCGACGGCCTCGAAGTCCTTCGCCGCCTCCGCGCGGATCCGCGCACGAAGCTTCTTCCTGTGGTCATTCTCACCTCTTCAAATGAAGAGCAGGATCGCGCCAAGGGCTACGGCCTTGGCGCCAACAGTTACGTCCGCAAGCCTGTGGATTTCAGCCAGTTTTCTGAAGCCGTTCGCCAGCTGGGCCTCTATTGGCTGCTGTTGAACGAAGCTCCCCCGGCGGCGAGAAAGGCATAAATGCCACACGAACTTCGCGCGCTGATTGTCGAGGATTCGGAACTTGACTACGACCTTCTCGTCCGGTCGCTCCGGCAGGGCGGCTACGAGGTCAAGTCGAACCGCGTCGCGTCCGAATCTGAATTGCGCGCGTCTCTCGCTTCCGGCGCGTGGGATATTGTCATCTCCGATTATTCCATGCCGGGTTTTTCAGGCACCGCGGCGCTTTCGATTCTCCGCGAGACTGAACTCGACATTCCCTTCATTTTCGTCTCCGGCACGATCGGCGAAGACGTCGCAGTCAACGCCATGCGCGTCGGCGCGCAGGACTACATCATCAAGAATAATCTCGCGCGTCTCGTTCCCGCCGTGGATCGCGAGCTTCGCGAATCCGAAAATCGCCGCGAGCGCCGCCGCATCGAGCAGCGCATGCGCCAGCTCGAAAAATTCGAAGTCATCGGCAAACTCGCCGGCGGCATCGCTCACGACTTCAATAACGTCATCGGCGCCATCATGGGCTGGGCCGAACTCGGCGCGAAGGATGCACCCGATTCGGGCAGCGGCGCAAAATACTTCGAAAAAATCCGCTCGCAGTCAGAGCGCGCCGCCGGGCTCACGCGCCAGCTCCTCGCTTATGCGCGCCGCCAGATTCTGGCGCCCACGAACCTCAATCTAAACGACCTGATTCGCGAAAATACGGCGCTGCTCGAAAAAGCCATCGGCGAAGAGATCGAGGTCAAGCTCGCGCTGGCCGATGACCTGCTCTCCGTGCGCGCGGACGCTTCGCAAATCGAGCAAGTATTGATGAACCTCTGTTTCAACGCGCGCGACGCCATGCCCAATGGCGGCCAGCTCCTGATCGAAACGCGCAACGTCGAGCTCGACGAGAATTATTGCTCGCGTCACGCGTATACGCGCCCGGGCCGTTTCGTGCTTCTTTCGGTGTCCGACACGGGCGTCGGCATGAGCGCGGAGACGCTCGAGCATATCTTCGAGCCGTTTTTCACTACAAAGGAAAAAGGCAAAGGCACGGGTCTCGGCCTGGCCACGACTCTCGGAATCATCAAGCAGCACGAAGGCTCGATCGAAGTCTACAGCGAGCCCGGCAAAGGGACGGTGTTTCATGTGTTCCTCGCCGCGGCGCCGGGCGTCGTCGAAGCAAATGCGAAATCCGCGGACCCTCCCGTCCACGGCGGCAACGAAACCATTTTGATCGCCGACGATCATGAAGGCGTGCGCGAAATGGCGCAGGAAGTTCTCGAGTCGCTTGGCTACCGCGTGCTTCTTGCGAACGACGGCGCGGAAGCCGTGCAGAAATTCCGCGCGAATCGCGGCGAAATCTCTCTGGCGATTCTCGACGTCGTTATGCCGAAGCTCGGCGGACCCGACGCGGCGGTAATCATTTCGCGGGAAAAACCGGGCGTCTGTTTGATGTTCAGCTCGGGCTATTCGGACAAGGGCGCGATGCTGGAATCGCTTCTCGAGAAGGGCGCCATTCTTCTCCAGAAGCCCTTCGGCCCCAAAAATCTGGCCCGCTGCGTCCGCGACCTCCTCGACCGCGCCAATCACTAAATCGGAAAGCCGAAGATGCGGTTGAAACGGCGAATGCTGCGAATGAAACTCATTTGCGATCAGGAAATCGTAAGTGCTTTGTTTTGAGCGACTTGACTCTTCGCGACTGTGCGTTTCATTTGCGATCAGGGTGCTAGAGGTTCGAGGTTCGAAATTGGAGGTTCGATCCGCCTGCGCAGTAGCCTGCTGCGGCGGACGTCGCAGTATACATGCTCCGAAATTATCGATTAGAAAATGTGATGTGCTTTGTTTTCTGCAAGATAGACCAAGGTCTAATTTCGGGACGAGAATGGAGGGGGCCTTTTGCAGGGGCGGGGCTTGTTTATCATGAGCGCGGCCGAAGGACTCCGCCCGGGCCACCCAAGGCCGGGGTCCCCGACACGCGCAGCGTGTTGGGGTGGAAGCGTCGTCCCTACGAGAGACCTGAGGAGCAGCCTGGAAGGCGCTTCTCGGCTGCCGCCTCGTCGAATTGGCCAATCTCACCATACGAGCCGACGCTAGCACGGTGAAAAGAGCAGCGCAACAGCAGCTCCCTGTGGAATGAAGTCTCAGGAAATGCGGAGGAAACACTGGCGCGTAATCAAAGGCGGAGAAGGACACCCCAAGAGCTCGGAGGATTAGGGGTCGGCGAGGCCAACCGAACATTCTCCTGTCCCGCAAACATTACGCGCAAAGTACCCAGGAGTTACTCGTGGGGTACTGCGGCAGGCCGTTGAGCGGCGGATTGCTTCAACAAAGCTTGAATCCTTGCGTCTAGGTCTGCCCAAGATGGAGCCCCCACGACCAGTTGGCCCGTAGCGCCTGTTCCTAGACTGTTTCCGAGCGAGAATGTCGGCGTGCCTGCCACCTCAAGGCTGCGTCCAAGTGAGATTTCCCGATCGAGCTCGGCTGTTGTGTCCTTACTCCCAAGGCACACCTCGAGCTTGGTTGAATCGAGCTGAGCGGAAGCTGCGATTCTTTGGACAACGTCTGGCTTGGCCACCTGGGGTTCGGTGAGGAACGCGTCGTGCACTTCCCAGTATTTTCCTTGTGAAGCAGCACAGAGAGCCAGTTGAGCTGCAGACGTTGCGTAAGCGTGGGATGGCAGCGGAAAGTCGAAAACGGCGAATCTCAACTTTCCGGTGCCTATATACTTGCGATTGAGCTGGGGAAATACATCGCGTTGGAATTCAGTGCAGAAGGGGCACTGGAGGTCCACGAACTCTACAAGAGTTACGGGCGCTTTGTCGTTGCCAAGGAGATGATCGCCGAGATTCGTTAGGTGCCTTTCTAGCGACGGGTCGTTGGTTGAGCCTCGCGGTATGGAGTTTGTGATCTCCCCATTTCTCTGATTCTTGATCTCCGATTCCAGGAGCATGCGTATAACCTGCAGCTCCTGAATGATCTTGTCAGCCTGTTCCTTTGTGATTCCCATATCGGCATGTTGCTTCTCCGAGTCCTGCACGTTCGGCAAACCGCGTGAAGATTGCGTCACCGACAAGGCAACGGCTGACCCGATGAGCGCAATTATTGTCGCTTTCATGAGCGCAGAGTCTCCTTCCACGCG
>DATEFX010000052.1:0-4825 GCA_035280405.1 Candidatus Acidiferrales bacterium
CTGTGGGGCGCGATCCTGAAGCTCAGAGAGACACGAACGAGATTGGTGCAGCTCGTATTGGCCTTGGGGATCTTCTTCAGCGCGGATGCGGCGACTTACGCCCTGCGGAATCTCTTCCCTACATTCCAAGGTGAGTTTTTGAAGTTCATCCCGCCGCTGCTGGGTGCTTTCCTGCCGTTAGCATGGGCCTATACATTCACGAAGATTCCCGAGGAGGCGCGCCTGCTCACGGCGAGATTGGCGCCCAGCCACCAGTCATGATTGCCGCTCTCATTTTCGTGGTTTCCTTTGCAGTCTTGCTGCAATTTTTCGTGTCGTATTCGCGCTCGATCATTGCGGCATATCGCAAGTCGGAGCTTTCCGAGCAGGTGCGCGAAGTGGTAGGGATCGAAGGCCAAGAAGTGGGCAGCGAGGATTTCGGAAGGCTGGTCCAACTCGTGCGGCTCTGCCCGCAGAGGTCCGACGACCAGACCGACCTGAAGGTCGTTGGATTGTACTACCGCATGCTCGGTGGTTTGCGCGCTCTCACGAAGTCGCTTGCTCCGCAGATCTTCAAATGGGCCGAGCAGGAACGCATGGACTGCACATATTTCGTGGCTGTCGCGCTGGATCGCCGAATCGCCTATAGCCGCGACTTGCTCGCGCAGCAGATGTCCCAGCAGTAGCCCGCGTTTCCCCGCCGCCATACGTCAAAAGGCTGCTATGCCGCGCTCTCGCTATCTTGTTATCCTAGATAAGTCGAAACTAGAGCTGCCTCTATGATTTCGCCGCTGCATCGCCGCGTTCTCGCGACCATCTGCCAATACCATATGCTCGCGCCGGGAGACCGCGTGGGCGTTGCGGTTTCGGGCGGAGCGGATTCAGTCGGGCTTTTGAGGATTCTGGAAGACCTGCGCGCCCAATTGGGCGTTTCACTTTGCGTCCTTCATTTGAATCACCAGTTGCGCGGCGAGGAGTCGGATGCAGATGAGACCTTCGTCCGAAGGCTCGCGAAGTCAAGCCGCCTGAAGTATTACTGCGCCCGGGAGGATGTCGGTGCAGCGGCGAAGCGCCGTGGTTGGAATCTCGAAGATGCCGGCCGGCGGCTGCGCTACGAATTCTTCGCGCAAATCGCTGGGGAAGGCGGCGCAACGAAAATCGCGACCGCGCACACGGCCGATGATCAGGCGGAAACCGTGCTGGCGCGAATTATCCGAGGCTCAGGCCTCAAGGGCCTCGGAGCGATCCAACCGAAAGTCAATTTCATCATTCGGCCGCTGATTGATGCGCGTCGCCAGGACTTGCGCACGTTCCTCTCAAATCTCGGCCAGGAGTGGCGCGAAGACCCCACAAATCAGGACTTGCGCCAATTCCGCGCGCGCCTGCGGCACCAGATGCTGCCACGACTGGAGAAAGATTTTTCTCCGGATATCGTGGAACGGCTTTGCACATTGTCGGATCTTGCTCGAAGCGACGAAAGCTTCTGGGCGGCCTTCATCCAAGACCGATTCGAGAAGCTCACGACGAAGACTTCATCGGGGCTCTCGATTCTCGCCGGGGATTTGATTCCCCCTGTGACGGTTCCCGCGGCAACAATTTCAGAAGGAGAAAGTCCTTCGCTTGCCGTCGCGCAAAGGCTGATTCGTCACATGTATTCCGGCATTTCGAGGAACGAGGGCCAACCTTCGCGCAAGGATGTCGACCGCGTAATCGAACTTGCCACGCGCGGGCGCAGCGGTGGGCAAATCGCGCTGCCCGGCGGTGTCAGCGTTGCCCGAGAGTTCGACAGGCTGGTTTTTCGGTCCGCAGCTTCGCGAGGTAAAGCATCTCATCGAATTTCCAGGTCAGGTCTCTCGTACGAATATGAAGTGCGGCTTCCCAGTGCCGGATTGACCACTGTTTCCATCCCGGAACTTGGGAGGTCGCTTTGTTTGAAATTGATTGACTGGCCTATGAGGGAGCGCGACACTAGACACGATACGTGCGTTCTAGACGCGGAACGGCTCACTTCTCCGCTCGTGATTCGGAATTGGCGGCCCGGGGATGCTTACCGTCCATTCGGGCGCAGGCAGCCGCGAAAGCTGAAGCAGATGTTCCTTGCGGGACGCGTCGCTGCAACCGAGCGGGCGCTGTGGCCCGTCCTAACCAGCGCGGGGCGAGTCGCATGGGCCGAGCGGATGCCGGTGGCCGCGGAATTTTCCGCCGGTGATAATACGCGGATTGGGCTCCAGATTTTGGACAGCGGCGTGGATCATGGATCTTCACAGCCGTGCCGCTAAAAAATGGTGATTCGGCGTATTGACTTCCGGTGTTGATGCTTGAGGCGGCCGGCAGCATACATTGGCAGCGTTGGCGCATCTAATGGAAGAGCGATTGCGCGTATCGGTCGGGGCCACGGCGCCTGAGGGCGAGGGTAAACGGTGAATTCGACAGTCAAAACGGTGCTGTTCTGGATGGCGATGATCCTTCTCGCCGTGCTTCTGTGGAAGATGGCGTCCACGGGCGGACAGGCGAGAAACGAAGAGAACCCCAGCTACACGGATTTCCTGACTGCCGTGGATAAGGGGAACGTCAGCAACGTCACCATCAACCTTTCTCCTGTAAGCGCCGACGTAGATGGCGAATTCCGCGATCCCAAGACAAAGTTCCACGTCACCGTACCGAAAGAAACTCTCAGCGATTTAACGAAGGAACTCCAAAGCAAGGGCGTCGACGTCAACGTCAAGGAAGTGCAAAAACAGGATTGGCCCACGCTCCTGGTGGACGCGATTCCGTTCGTCATCCTTCTCGTGATTTTCCTCTTCATCATGCGGCAAATGCAGGCCGGCGGAAATAAGGCGCTCAGCTTCGGGAAATCCCGCGCGAGGCTGCTGACCGCGCAGCAAAAGAAAGCGACGTTCAAGGATGTCGCCGGAATTGAAGAAGCCAAGGAAGAGCTCCAGGAAATCATCGACTTCCTGAAGGACCCGCAAAAGTTCCAAAAACTCGGCGGACGCATTCCGAAAGGCGTGCTCCTTGTTGGACCTCCGGGCACTGGCAAGACGCTTCTTGCGCGCGCAATCGCGGGCGAAGCGAATGTTCCTTTCTTCTCGATTTCTGGCTCGGACTTCGTCGAAATGTTCGTCGGCGTCGGAGCGAGCCGAGTGCGCGACCTGTTCGAGCAGGGCAAGAAAAACGCGCCGTGCATCATTTTCATCGACGAAATCGACGCTGTGGGCCGTCATCGCGGCGCGGGTCTTGGCGGCGGTCACGACGAGCGCGAGCAGACGCTGAACGCGTTGCTGGTCGAAATGGACGGCTTCGAATCCAATGAAGGTGTGATTTTGATCGCCGCGACGAACCGGCCCGACGTGCTCGACCCGGCGCTGCTGCGACCGGGACGATTTGACCGCCGCGTCGTGGTTCCGCGGCCGGACGTCAAGGGGCGCGAAGAAATTTTGCGCGTGCATACGCGCAAAGTGCCGCTTTCGGAAAATGTGGATCTCTCGATTCTCGCGCGCGGCACGCCGGGATTCTCCGGCGCCGACCTCGCCAATCTGGTGAACGAAGCGGCGCTGTGGGCGGCGCGGCAAAACCGCAAAGTCGTCATGATGGACGATTTCGAGATGTCCAAGGACAAAGTCCTGATGGGCGTCGAGCGGAAATCCATGATTCTCTCCGAAGAGGAGAAAAAGAACACGGCGTTCCACGAAGCCGGCCACGCGCTCGTCGCGACGATGACGCCGGGCGCTGATCCGTTGCACAAAGTGACGATCATCCCGCGCGGAATGGCGCTTGGCGTCACGATGCAGTTGCCGATCGACGACAAGCACACGTACACGAAGAATTTCCTCGAAAGCCAGCTCGCCGTCCTGATGGGCGGGCGCGCGGCGGAGGAGATTTTCCTGCAGCACGTCACCACCGGCGCCGGAAACGACCTCGAACGCGCCACGGAAATTGCGCGGCAGATGGTCTGCGAGTGGGGCATGAGCACGCTTGGCCCGCTCACGTTCGGCAAGAAGGAAGAGGCGATCTTCCTGGGCCGCGAAATCGCGCAGCATCGTGATTATTCCGAGGATACGGCGATCAAGATCGACGTCGAAGTCCGCGGCATTGTCACAAACGCTTACAGTCGCGCGCGCACCATCCTCGAAACAAATCGCGCGGCGCTCGAGCGCGTCGCGCGGGCGCTCCTCGATCGCGAAGTGCTGGACGCGAACGAACTCAAGCTGCTGATTGACGGCAAACCGCTGCCCGAAAAGCCGACTCTGCCTCCGCCTTCCGCGCCGCCGGTGCCGTCGAAGGAACCGCAACTTTCGCTCCGGCCCGAGCCGAGGGCTGTTCCGGGGCTCGCCAAGGGCGAAAAGCCTGCTCCCGCATAATTTTATTTGACGCGACTCTGCCGTACCTCCCTCTCACCGCACGCCAGGCGAATTTTGCTCGCAATCGGCGTAGAATACGTGCATGGCGCACAAATCCTCTCCTCCTGTCGAAGTCGATTGTCCCTGCTGTCAGGCCAAGCTGACCGTTGACCGCGAGCTGGGCGTCGTGCTGTCGCACGTTCCGCCGCCCAAGCCGCCTCCCTCGGTGGACCTCGACGACACCGCGCGGCTGCTGCAAGAGCATGCGGCGCGGGTGGAGGATAAATTCCGGCAGTCCGTCGAAGCCGAGCGAATGAAAGAGGACGTGTTGGCGCGTAAATTCGCCGAAGGCCTCAAGAAAGCCAAGGACGCGCCCGCCGAAAAGCCGCTGCGCGATTTCGATCTCGACTGAGCCAAACTTTCTTCCGCCGATTTATCCGGCATAGACTCATTCAATGACTCTTCGTCCGCTGTCCAAATGGATCCTGCTTGGGCTCTCCATAGGC
>DATEFX010000053.1:0-77782 GCA_035280405.1 Candidatus Acidiferrales bacterium
TCGTCGCAAAATCGTCACGGTCCGAATCTCCGATGTGAATCTCGCCTTCGGCGTTTACTCGTCATTTGCCACTCGTCACTCGTATCTGAGCGCCACCATCGGGTCCACTCGCATCGCCCTTCGCGCTGGCACATAACACGCTGCGAGTGCCACCAGCCCCAGTAGAATTGCCACGCCCGCGAACGTCAGCGGATCGTATGCGCTCACGCCATAGAGCAGGCTCGCCATCAGCCGCGTCAGCCCCAGAGCTGCGAGCAGGCCAATCCCTACGCCCCAAAGCGCCAGCCGCGTTCCCTGCCCCAGGATCAACCGCATCACGTCGCTTCGCTGCGCGCCCAGCGCCACGCGCACACCGATTTCATGTGTCCTGCGCGCCACCGCATACGACGTCACGCCGAAAATCCCCACCGCCGCGAGAATCAGCCCAGCAATCCCGAATAGCCCGACGAGCGATAGTTCGAATCGCTGCGGCCCCAGGTAATCCGACAAAATCTCGCTCATTGTTTTCACGCGCGAAACGGGAAGCGACGGGTCAATCGCGGCAAACGTACTACGAATCTCCGGCGCAAGGGCCGCGGCGTTCGGCGCGCGGATCACCCAGTCGCGCAGCGTGTCGCCAATGCCGGGATCCTGCGTGACCGCAAAATACATCGCTGGCCGCCCCGCCACGGTCAAACTGAGTTGCCTCACGTCCGCCGCCACACCGACCGCAGTAATCCACGGGTCCGTGCCATTCGTCGGGCCAAGCTTGAATCGCTTTCCCAGCGCGTCTCCCTTCGGCCAGAACGCCCGCGCCATCGTCTCGCTGACCACAGCCTCGAGCGGCCGCTGCGCCGTGTCGTCCCACGTGAACTCGCGCCCCTGCACGATCGGAATCTTCATCGCCTTGAAATATCCGGGCGAAACGCTGCGAAAATCCGCGAACGGCAGTTGCCCGGCTGCGGTGGGCGCGCTTCCCTCGATCGATATGCCTGTCGTACGGCCCTGCAGCGTCAGAGGCAGGAAACTAATTCCCGCCGCGCTTTGTACGCCCGGCAGTGCGCTCAGCCGTTCAATCGCCCGCTTGTAAATCGCTGTCTGTTGAACGAGCGTCGCGTAGCGCGGCCCGCGCAGAATCACGCGAAACGTCAGCACGTCTTTCGCGTCGAATCCCACCGGAATTCCGGTCAGCCGCACGAAGCTGCGCAGCAGCAGCCCCGTTCCCACCAGCACCACGACGCCCAGCGCCATCTCCGCGATGACCAGCAACCCGTGAGCCCGCAACTGCCCTTTCGTCTCCGCGCCTCGCGCGCCCTCCTGCAGCACACCGGAAATATCCCGCCGCGACGACTGAAACGCCGGCGCCAGACCGAAAATCACTCCCGCCAGCAGCGAAATCCCCGCCGTGAACAGGACAACAGTCCAGTTCAAATGAAATGAAGTCAGCGCCTGATTCGCGGTCAGGTTGTAATCCTTGGGTGCAACTGCTAGCGACCCCAGCGCGTCCACTCCCCAGAACGCTAGGAGCAGCCCCAAGCCTCCGCCGATCCCCGCCAGCAGCACACTTTCAACCAGCAATTGCCCCACCACGCGCCTTCGGCTCGCGCCCAGCGCCGCGCGAATCGCAAATTCCCTTCCGCGCACCGACGCGCGCGCGAACAACAAATTCGCCACGTTCGCGCACACCATCAGCAGCAGGAGCCCCACCACGCCCCAGAGCACAAATAGCGGCCGCGTTAGATTCCCAGCGAATTGCTCCCGCATCGGGACAACATTCACTCCTACTCCCGTGTTCGAGTCCGGATGCTCTTGCGTCAGCCGCTGACCGATCACAGTCATCTGCGACTGCGCCTGCGCCAACGTGACTTTGTCCTTCATCCGCGCCAGGACGATGAGGTAGTGGCTCCCGTGATTCGCCAGTTGCTGCTCTGTCAGCGCCAGCGGAACGAAAATCTGGTCACCCGGGTCCGGGAATTGAAAACTCGGTGGCAACACTCCGATCACGCGATAATTCTCGTCGTCGAGCTGAATCGTCCTTCCCACCGCGCTCGCGTCGCCTCCGAATCGCGACTTCCATAGCGCATAACCAATCAGCGCTACGTGCGAAGCCCCCGGCCGGTCTTCCTCTGACGTGAACGCGCGTCCCAGCATCGGATAAATCCCCAGCACCTGAAAAATATCCGTGCTGAACGCGTCGCCCTCGACGCGCACCGGCTCGCCCGCGCCCGTCACGTTCCAGCTCAGATATCGCGTGGCCGCCATGCCGCTGAATACTGTGTTTTGTTTCCGCCAATCGGCGAAATTCCCAGGTGCCGGAGTGTCTTCGTTGTCTTGGTAATGCGGCAGGTGCACGTCTTCCCAAACCATCACGATGCGGTCCGCGTGCGGATACGGCAGTTTGTCGAGAAACACCGCGTCAATCATCGAAAAAATCGCCGTGTTCGCGCCGATGCCGAGCGCCAGCGTCAGCACGGCGACCACGGTGAAGCCGGGCGACTTTCGCAGCATCCGCGCCGCGTATTTCACGTCTTGCCACAACGTCTCGAGGAATCCAATCCCATTCATCTCGCGAATTTCTTCGCGAATTCGCCTCATATTCCCAAGTTTCATGTGCGCCACTCGCCGCGCCTCATCCGGCGTCATCCCCTGCGCGATGTTCTCCTCCGTCTCCCGCGCAAGATAATCCTCCAGTTCCCTCTTGCGCTCCTGATCCTCCCGCCGCCGATGAAAAAATCGCAGCATTCGATCTCACTCGTAACGCAGCGCCACCATCGGATCCACTCTCGATGCGCTACGCGCTGGCAAATAGCACGCCAGGCACGCGACGATGACAAGCAGCATCGTTGCCATCGCGAACGTCCCCAGATCCGTGGCGCTCACGCCGTATAGCAGGTTCTGTATCAACCGCGTCACTGCAAACGCGGCGGCCAGGCCAATCGCAGCTCCTATCAATGTCAGCCTGAGCCCTTGCCCCACAACCAGGCGCAGCACGTCTCTCCGGTTCGCGCCCAGCGCCACGCGAATTCCAATCTCTCGCGTCCGTTGCACCACGGAGTAAGAGATCACCCCATACAATCCGACCATCGCCAGCGCCAGGGCCAGTCCCCCGAATGTCGCCAGCAACACGCCCGTGAACCGCGCCCCAAACAGCGGTACGGTCATGTAATCACCCATCGTCTGCGCCGTCGTAATTGGCGCGGCGGAGTCAAGCGACTGAACCACCCTCTGCACCGCTGCAACTTGCGGCCGAGGATCTCCCGCTGTTTCCACAACCACCGTCGCGCGCGGATGGAATCCCTGAAAGAACGGGTGATAAACGAACGTCTGCGGCGGCTCCCTCAGGCTGCGGTACTTTCCCGTCTTCACAATCCCGACAATCTCGCTCCAAATCGGTTTCTTATCTTTATCCTTCCCGGTCGATATCCGCTTGCCGACGGCATCCTCGCCCGGGAAGTACCGGCGCGCCAGTTCTTCGTTCACAATCACGACGCTCGGTGCGCCTTCCTTGTCGAATTCCGTGAACTCCCGCCCTTCGAGCAGCGGAATCCCCATGGTCCGGAAATAGTCCGGCCCCACGGACATAGCGCCAACGGTGAGACCTTTGTCCGCTTCGGGTGACCTGCCCTCGATCTCAAGCCCCTGCCCCATGGCCGAGAATCCCAGCGGGAGATAATTCGTCACGCTCGCCGACTTCACCCCCGGCAGCGCCCGCATTCGGTCAATCAGTTGCGAATAGAACGACCTTACGCGCGCGTCTGAATACCCGAGAATTCTCATGTCGAGGTCCACTTCCAGCCGGTTCTCCGCCTCAAACCCGGGATCAATGGACCGCGCGTTCATCAGGCTCCTCACACACAGGCTCGCTCCAATCATCAGCACCAGGCACACGGCCACCTGCACCAACACCAGCGCGTTTCTGAACCGCGATTTCCGCTGTCCGCCCAGGCCCTCGTCCTTCAAGCGGGCTGCAACGTCCGTCTTGGAACAGTGCACCGCCGGAGCTAGGCCGAATACCACGCCCGTGAAAACCGAAATCGCCAGCGTGAAGCCGACCACGCGCCAATCCAGCGGCAGATCGAAATTGAGGAACGAAAGCATCGGCGGCTTCAGCGCCAGGATCAGCGATGTTCCCCAGATCGAAAGCAGAATCCCCGTGCCGCCCGCCATCAGCGCCAGCAGGACGCTTTCCGTCAGCACCAGCCGCAATATCCGGCTGCGCTTCGCTCCGAGCGCCGCTCGAATCGTCATCTCGCGCCAGCGCCCCGAAGCGCGGGCCAGCAGCAGGCTCGCAGTATTCGCGCACGCGATTAGCAGCACCATCCCCACCAGCACCATCAGCAGCGCCGCGAACACCCTCACGTACGTCAGCCCCTCCGGATCAATCCCCGTATTCGAAGATACGGCCGCATCCCAGCCTTTTCGCTCCGGCTCGGGATGTTCGCGGCCCAGTTGTTGCGCCACGACGCTCAGGTTCGCCTGCGCCTGCGCTGGAGTAACGTCCGGCTTCAGCCGCCCCACGACAAATATCCAAAAGCCATCCCGCTCGTTCAGCAGGTCCCCGCCGGGCGAGAGCACTTTCTGCATGCTGATTGGCGCCCACGCATCTATCTCAAATCCCGGACGGATGTCCCCGAAATCCTTCGGCGCGATTCCCACCACGGTGAACGCACGATTGTTCAGCGTCAGCGTCTTGCCCAATAGGCCCGGGATTCCGCCCAGGCGCTCCTGCCAGAATTTGTAGCTAAGGACAAGCACCGGATTGTCCCCGGGATTCACGTCTTCCTCCGGCAGGAATCCCCGCCCCATGATCGGCCCCACGCCCAGCGTCGGAAAATAATTCGCCGTCACCATTCCCACGTAAATCAGGCTGCTCTGCCCCTTCTGCGTCCAACTCGTTTGCTCCGGGTCGCTGCTGTACGCGACCAAATTCGAAAACACCTGGTTGTGGTCACGAAAGTAGATGTAATCCGGATACGAAAACTGCATCTCGCCGCCGTTAGGCATCCGGTTCCACACGGACACCAGTCGGCCGTAATCCGCCACTCCCGAAGGCGGCCGCAGCAGCAGCTCGTTGATGAACGTGAAGATCGTTGTGTTCGCCCCAATCCCCAGCGCCAGCGTCAGCACGGCGACAACGGTGAAGCCGGGTGACTTTCGCAGCATTCGCGCCGCATAGCGCAGGTCCTGCCAGAACGTCTCGAGGAATCCAATTCCATTCATCTTGCGAATCTCCTCCCGGATCCTTCTTGTGCTCCCCAATTTCACGTGCGCCACGCGTCGCGCTTCCTCCAGCGTCATTCCCCGCGCGATGTTCTCCTCCGTCTCTCGAGCAAGATAATCCTCCAGCTCTCGCCTCCGCTCCTCATCCTCCCGGCGTCGAAGAAAAAAGCGGAGCCAGCTCATCTTCATCGCGCCTGCTCCTTAGCTTCCTCGGAAGCGGGCCGCAACACGCGACCGATCGCCTGCACTAGCTGTTCCCAGCGGCTCGTCCGCTGCACAAGTTGCTTCCGCCCCGCCGGAGTCAGCCGGTAATACCGCGCCTTCCGGTTGTTTTCCGAAGTTCCCCAGAACGAAGCGATCCATCCGCGGCTCTCCAGCCGGTGCAGCGCCGGATAGAGCGAGCCGTGCTCCACCTGCAGCACGTCCTCGGAGCGACGCTCAATCACGTGCGCGATTGTGTGTCCATGTGCCGGGCCCAGCGCGAGCGTTTGCAGCACGAGCAGGTCCAGCGTTCCCTGCAGCATTTCTCCATCGATGGGTGCTTGTCCTCGTTTTGGCATGGCAGCCTTATACACCACTAGATTATCTTCTACAAGTCAAAAAGATTATCTTCTGAAATGATTGCCAACCGCCAGTGCCTCTTTATGACTAGGACGAAGCGCAGTACTCGGAAAATCGAAATGTATAGGAAGACAGTCTACTGGAAGTAGTTCACGCCTCTCGTACACGACGAGCCCTTGTTTCTTTCAATAACGGCTGATTCCCTTCCGCAGGTTTACATAATTCGCGATTATGTTGAGAATCCCCCCGCTGGATGTTTGCATCCCCGGCAACCGCAATCCCCCGTACCATTGTTTTTCCGCTTCCCTTCCCGTAATTTTTCAATCAGAGAGATCCTTTTCCTATGGTTGCGATGCAAAAGGACCAACGCACCCTTGCGGCGCGCGCCTTCGTGCGCAGCCTGAACATCCTGCTGAGGTTCTCCCGTCTCTATGGCTTTCAACACGCGCGCACCGGTTCCCAATTCGAAATCGCCTGGAACGAACTCGAAGCCGCCCTGACTCTCGAAGGCCGCCGCAGCCTGCTTCTCGCGTCCGCTAGCTCCCAGCTCCTCCTCGACGGCGTCCCGCTGGGCGATTCCCCCGCCGAGCGCAGCTTCGCCAAACTCCTGAGCAATGTCGGCCTTGCTAGCGTCACGTTTTTCCCGGAGATCACGAAGGATGAGCTCAGCTCCTTTGTCCAGCAATTCCCTACAGGCACCGGCGCTTCCGGCGAACTTGCCGAGCAGATTAAAAAATCCATCGCCTCCGCAAAGGGCATCCGCGTGAATGAGGTCTGCTTCGTTCCTGCCGACCTTTCGACCACGCAAATGCAGATTGCCAGCCAGCTCACCACGCAGGCCATGGGTGCCAGTGAAGAGGCGCTGAAGCGCTGGTTCGATGATCCGCAGAAGCTTTTGGAAATGATTGTGGCCGCCGAAGGCTCCGGCAAAGGCGGTGGCGGCTCCGGTCAAGGTACTGGTCCCGGCTCAGGAGCAGGATCCGGCTCTGGCGCAGGCGCCGGATTCGGTTCCGGCTCCTGGTCCGGCACAGGCGTCTCCTCCGGCTCAGGTTCAGGCTCCGGCTTTGGTTTCACCCCAGGCTCGAATGTAAGTTCCGGAGGAGGCGGACAAACGGGAGTCGCTGGCGGCGTAGCTAGCGGCGCACCTTCGGCATCAGCCTCCGCTGGCGTTGCTGAACCGGACGCCAAGCATTTCGCCGGCTCCTTTTCCAGGGGTTCTCGCGGCAGCCGTGGCGCAGGTCTTGCCGATCCGCTGGCGGACGAGAAGGAAGTTCGCGGCATCCTCAATCTTCTTCAAAAGATTGCGAACTCGAATCCAAACGCAAAGGACTCCATTCAGCCGATGGAATTTCAGAGCCGCGTCTCGTCCGTCTCCATGAGCACGCAGTTCCTTTTCCGCCGCGCGTTGGCGGGACTCGCGGCTCAGGCTCCTGACAAGCAGGACGAGAAGCCGCTGCTCCTGAAACTCGCTGAGCATCTGGCCATCCGTTTCGCCCTCGACCGTTACGAACGCGGCGAAGTCCGCGTCAACGCGGTCAAGGACATGATTTCGCGCCTCTCCCACGAGCTCGAAGGCCTGCGCGGCATCGTCGCTTCTCACGAACGAAAGCTGTCCGAAATGGGCATTCACGTCGAGCCTTATGCGGAACAGCTTGACCAGCAGTTCTGGGGAATGGTACCCGAGGAAAAAAAACAATCAGTCCTGCTTTCGGATGAAGCCTGGTGCGTGCCTCCACGTGGCGTTCGCGCCTACGTCGAAGAGCTGTTCGCGCGCAAGGACGCACAAACCGCGCAGCAGGTTCTGCATCGCTATTCTTCTTGCATCAGCGCCGAGAATCCCGACGCCCGCCGCCGCGCCGCCCTTGGCATCAGCGAACTTGCCGACCTCTACACCGTCGGCCACGAAGACGAGGAGAGTCTTTTCGTTAATGTCATTCGCCAGACCTCCGAACAACTCTGCGTCGAGCAGGACCCTGAACTGCAAAGCCTCGTCAACGCCGCCTTCGTCCGCTTAAACGAAGAGGCCACCGCGAGCCGCTGTTATCCCGCAATTCGCCAGACGCTCGACTCCCTCGAACAAATCGAGGCCCGCCGGCCCGAACTGGGCCACCGCCTTCGCCCGGCTGTTGGCCTGCTCAATCGCATGCCCGAATTCATCGAAGATGTCCTTCGCCTCGGCCAGATCCCTTCCGGATTGCCTCCGCTTCTGCTCACGATTCCCCGCGCCGCGATGGAATTCCTCGTTCAGCGTTTCAGCCACGCCGGCTTCCGCGAGGATTGCGATTTGCTCGTCGCGCTCGCAGGCGAACTCGCCGTCGAAGGTTTGCCTTCTCTCCGCGAAATGTTCCTCTCCTCGCAGCCGGTAAAATCGGCCGAAACGCTCGGCCTGCTCAGTCGCCTCGATTCCGCGCTCGTTGAAAATGAGTTGCCGGGAAAACTCTCCGCTTGGCTGATTACCGCCCAGGACCGCGCCGTGCGCCAGCTCGTTGCCGGAGGCGCGTCCGAACGCTGGAAATTGATCATCGGCATGTTCGACAGATTCGACGCACTGCTCCAGCCGCTCCTCGTCGACGAAGTCGGCATGAATGCCGGCGCGGAGGCCGAAGATTGGCTGCTTTCGCTCGCGAGGCAGGACTCGTCCGCTGTCTACACGCCGTATATTCGCCTCAAGGCCATCGAATCGCTTGGCCGCATCAAATCGAAGCAAGCCAGACTTCTCCTGCGCGACATCGTCGAGACTCGCAACGTCCTTCGTTGGGAGTATCCCCGCGAACTCCGCGTCGTTTCCCTCCAGGCTCTTGAGAAGATCGATCCCGGCTGGGTGCAGAATTTCATGCCGCGCAGCGGCATCGACGCCGCCGCTCTCTCTTTGAAAGTCCTCGAACGAGACCCCGCCTCTCACTGCATTCGCCAGCGCCGCTATCCCCGCGCGCGCCTCAATCGCGCGATTCACGCCGTCACCACGAATCTCCGCGAAAATCTCAGCCTCACGATTCCTGTCCTCAATCTCGGCGGCGGCATCGGTTCGACGAGCCGCCATCTGATCCCGGGCAACGTGGTCCATCTCGAACTGCGCATCGGCCTCCGCCCCGCCCATGCCATCGTTCTCGTTCGCGGCTCCCACGGCGGCTCCACCGGTTTCGAGATCGCCGAAATGAGCCTCGAAGACCGCGCCAAGCTTCGCGCCGTTCTCGCGAAGGATAGCAGCGAGCCTCAGCCCGCCTCCGCAAAGGATCGCGTCCGCCGCCGCGTCATGTCCTTCCGCGCGGCCCCTCAGCCCCGCCCCGCAAAATAATCTGTTATCCACCCTCCATCGAAATCATAATCCCTGAGGGTGCCTCGGGCTTGCTCGTTTACTTCCTTGCCCCACGGTCTCGACGCAAGAAATTCTTTGCGCGCTGCAACGCTATACTTTCCGCATGAGCCCTAAAAATCCCGATTGGCTCCCCGAAGTGCGTGAATTCTGCCGTCGGTCCTCGATTAGCCTTTCCGGATGGGGAGCGGATACCCTGGTTGTCGAAGCCAAATCGAAGGCGCGCGCGGCGGAGGTTGCCTCGTTGCCGCGCCAGTTCGGCTTCGCGCCAATGCCAAGCGAGGAAGATGAACAGGCGGGAATGTTGCTTTTGTCGCGTAATCCCTCCGCGACCCTGCAAAAGCAAGTTTCGTACGACGTTTCGCGCCGCCCTTGGAACGAGAAGGTCCAGACAGTGGTTTGGCTCATCGGCTCGCTGTTCCTGATCCCCGGATTTTCACGCAACCCAGCCCGATTCCCGTATTCTTACTGGCTGGCGCTGCCGCTCGGCGTTCTGTTCCTCGCGCTTCTCGTCTGGGACGGCACGCGAATCTGGGCCTGGCGGCTCGAAATCCAGCCCGCCGTGCTACGCGCTCGCCAGTGGTTCCAATGGACCACGGTGCCATGGGAACAGATTCGCTCCGTGGAGATGCAACCCGTCTGGGCTAGGAATCACAATGCCGTCATACTCAAGCTCGCTCGTGGCGGCTCGGTGCGCCTTGGCGTTTTCAGCGTCATCTTCGCCAGCCTGCTTCGCGATCGCCTCCGCCGGGAACTCGCCCAGCGCCAATCGGGTTCGCCTTAGCCGCCCGCTCATTCGTTTCTTGCCTGCTCCTCTCCGCCCTCTTCTCCTGCGAGGAAGGTTCCCCGCCGGTAAGCCCCCAAATAGCGCTTGACAGCCTGTTTATCCTGTGATACATTATTACCGTGAATACGAGAGCGCAGTCCGCCATCTCAGCCGCTTCACCCCGAGGCCCCCGGTGGAGTTTCGCCACCGCCTGACCTCTTACCCCTGCCAATTCCCGGCATCCCCCACCCAAATCTGGCCAATATATGATTTTTTTAATCGCTACACCAAGCGTCAGTCAGATTTTGCTAACCCGCCCGAAATCAATCACTTAATTTTTTCTAATCGCTACAAAATTTCGTCTGCCTCTAACCAAATTTCCGCGCCTCTATGGTTTTTGGAATTCCCGCCTGAAGGCTGGTCGATTCCGAAAATTGCTTCGTTACCGTTTTGCGGCGGCGACTTTCTTGCGGGCGAGTTCAAGCAGCTTGGGATGGACGCACACTTCGAAGAACGGACGATTCGTCGGGCCGCCGATTTTTCCGCCAGGCAGAAGTTCGCGAACCATTCCGCGGCGGATGACGATCGGTTCCAGCGTATCTCCTATGGGCAATTCCCCGTAGAAAAGCTGGGCGCGGTCCTTGCCCCACGGCATGGGAAATTGACCCTCGAGCGGAAACAGGGATATCTCGCTCGTCAATTTCGCGAACCCTTCCTCGTTGAGCTCGATGCCGTTCATGTTGTAGCGCATGAGGAGCTCATCCCCCTCTTCCTGCCCGGCGCCTTCAACAACCATGGTCTGCAGGAGAAAAACGTTGAACGGCGAAGGATTCTTGCCGATGAGGCGCCGCGCCATTTTCGAGCAGCTCGAGAGCCGGTCGGAAAGATTCAGCGCCTTGGAGATCATGATGCGCGATTCGCCGTCGGACCAGACCGATGGCGCCGAGTTCTGGAAAGCAAGGCCGACGCCGAATTCGAGGCGCGGGAGATTCCCCGCCTGAGCCTTGGCGTTATAGGCGTCCGTGACTTCCAGGATCTCGCGCGCGAGCACGCAAGCCTTTGCGACGCCGCGCTGGCTGGCTCGCGTGGACTGCGTTTCATAAATCGCCAGGATGATGGCATCCCCTTCGATGAAAACTTTCGCGGCGCCGTGACGATCCAGGAGGCGTTTGACCGGCTCATGCAGCGTCAAGCTGAAATGCGAAGCGGGATTCAGGCCGCGCGAAAGCAAGTCTTTCGTGATATCCGTGGAGCCTCGGACGTCCGCTTTGATGACCGTGTGCGTGACGACCGGATCGTCGCCGGCGCGTCGCTCCTCGGGGAAGACAAACTCGTAGAGGCTGTTATTGACGCGCGAAAGCTCCCGCTGGCGGTCGGAGCGAACAATATTGATTTTCTCCATCCACGCGGCGACGTGCTGGTAATTGCGGCGGTCGCGGCGGAGCCGCATCAAATCGCCGGCAAATCGCAGGGCCGCGGCCCGGGAGTCCTCGTGAGCGCAACGCTTCAGGGCTTTCGAGGCTTCCTCGATTCGTTTCAGAGAGAAATTCTTCGCCGGGAATTGACTGAGAATCTTTTCCACGCGCTTGAGTTCGTCTTTGGACAGCAGCGCACGGCGAAGTTGCTGCAAGTGGACTGGCGGGCAAAAATCGCGGTGAAGATTGCGGACTTCGTAGCTCGCCAGGACGTAGCCGATCAATTCGCGTTCGAGAAGGCGGTGGTGCCAGCCCTCAAGGAGCCGCTCGCGGATTTCACCGCTTGCCGCTCCGTCGCCGGACGGCATCGAGGGATCGAACAGGCGGCGGGCATTCTCCGGCTCGTTGAGGTAGTCGCCCAGATGATTGCGATATTCCTCGGTCAGAAAGTCCACTCGTTGCTTGGCGGCTTCAAGCTCGGGGCCAAGCTCCGCGAGCTTCATCTCAGTTTCTTCGACGCGCCGGCGAAGCACCGCGACTTGCGCGTCGCCCTCCGCTCCGGCCTTGCGCTTGAAGAGTCCGGAGAGGACGCTGTCGCCCCCGGCGCGCCGCAGGACGTCCTCCTGCTCGCCCTCGATGCGAGCCAGCTCGGAGCGCTTCGAGAGAGCCTGTTCCACGAGCTTGCCATGCAACTCCTGCGCCTTGCGGAGATCTTCGGAACTGGCGTCCGTGACGACGAAATCGCGAAGGAAATCGATCAGCTCGGTGTCGAAATTCTCGAAACGGTCGGGGTCGTTCAGGAAGTTGCCCAGAAGAATGTAATGCTCGAGCAGAAGATAGTCGTCGTTCCCGTTCTCGACCCAGAGGAGGCGATTGGTCAGAATTTCGTAGAGTTCGGTGAAATCCTCCCCGAAAAGCGCATGGCGGGATTTGCCGATGACTGTCTCGTCCAGTTCCTTCAAAAGCTGGAAAAGCATCAGGCCGGCGCGGCGGAAGATGGATTTGCGATTCGATTGCAGGTCCGCGATTTGCGCGCGGCGGACGTGGGCCTGCTCACTGTGTTCGAATGCGGCGCCACGGGTGCGGATGTCTTCCTTGCATTCGACGACCAGGCTGGAGAATTCGCTGGCGACTTCCTGAGTGAGAAACTTGATCAGCGCAAGACGCAGGAGAACGTCGATCTCGATGTTTTTCTCGAACTGCGCGCGGGTGATGCCCGATTGCAGGAGTTCATTCAGCAGTTTGCGGAATTGCCCGAGTTCCGGGATCCGAGACTGGCGCGATTCGTGGCCGAAAAACGGCTGAAGATTCGCGTTCTGGCGAACCAGTTCGGAAATGTATTGCCTGGCGACTTCCAGGAAACGCTGGCTGAGGTATACGTCGTAGTGGATGTTGTCCACGCCGAGAGTGAGCGTGGACAGGCGCAATTCGGCGTTATAGGGTTCCAGTTTCAGGCGTGCCGGGCGCACCGGCGACGCAGTGAGAGTGTCGGGCATGGAACGATTCTGGCGCTACTCTAACCACTGTAGCAGATGGGATGCGGCGCGCAACAATGAGGGGCCAAGTAGATAACATTTCTTCCGACATCGGCCCAAGTTGCCTGTACATTGGGCCGAAGGGCCAGCGTTGCACGCGACCGGCGCTGGAAGACGGCTTCTGCGAGAGGCATGGCCCCGATGCACCGGGCCGAGACAGGCGGCTTGCCTCCCGCAGGCTTGTCGCCGTAATCCTCGGACTCGCGGCGCTCTGGCCGTTTTTGCTCGAGCTCTGGAGGGAGGTCAGCCAACTTGGAAGATGAGCGCAGTCTAAGGTTCTATTTCAGGGGCTTGCCGGACTTTTCTGCTCCCCTGGCCGGGGAACTTTCGACGATGACTTCAGCGACTGAGATTTTTCTTGCGTCCTCACCGGCATGCTCGAGACGGATGCGAAGGATGGGCCAATTAGTGCGAAGACGCATGCGGTCGGGCCATTCGATTAGGACAATCGCGGGTTCGTCGAACAGGTCCTCCAAGCCGAGCGAGGCGAAGTCCCGAGCGTCGGAGATGCGATACAAATCGACGTGGAAGACTTTCACCTTCCCCGTGAACGAATGGACAAGGGTGAACGTGGGGCTGGTGATGTCTTCCTCGCGCGCGGCGCCAAGGCCGCTGATGATGCCTTTGGCGAGCGTCGTCTTACCTGCGCCGAGCTCGCCGGTGAGAAGAATCAGGAGCGGCGGCTTGAATCGAGCGGCGAGTGCCCTGCCCCGGGCGATGGTCTCTTCGCCGGAATGCGTGACAATTTCGCTCTCAGGCATGACCGATGGCCGAGGCGAGCTGCGCGAAAGCGTGAGGAATCGCGCGAATCAAGTCGGACGCGATGATGGGGCCGCCGCCGGCCTCCGTGCACGCGATGTCGCCGGCAAGTCCATGGAGATAAACCGCAAGTGCCAAAGAAAGAGGCCAGGATTTGCCTCCGAACTGCGCGGTGATCCCAGCGAGCATGCCGGTAAGAACATCGCCTATTCCAGCCGTCGCCATTCCGGGACCGCCCGTGGAATTTATCCAGGCCTGACCATCCGGCGACGCGATCACCGTCTGATGTCCTTTCAGGATCACCATGGCTTTCCAATCGGCTGCGGCTTTGCGCGCGATATTGAGGCGACATTCCTGGACCTCGCTTGCCGTGGTGCCGAGCAGGCGCGCCATTTCGCCCGGATGAGGAGTCACGGCGAGCACGGCAGCGGACGCGCTAAGATCACCCGCGCGACTCGCGAACGCGTTCAAGCCGTCCGCGTCGAGAATTACGGGCGCTTCCGGCTTGCTGGCAATGACGGACCGAACGAACTGCTCCGTCTCTTCGCGCGTGGAGAGGCCCGGGCCGATAGCGAGGACGTTCTTGCCGCGCGCGATGGCCGAAAAACCGCCCGAATCAAAAACGTCCCGGGCGATCGTCCCGGCTGGCGTCGCATGGAGAGGCTCGGTCATGATTTCAGGCGCGAAAGCCGCGACGGTGGCCAGTACAGGGGCGGGCGTCGCGACAGTGACCAGGCCTGCGCCCGCGCGGAGAGCGCCTTGCGCGGCCAGTGCGGCAGCACCGGCTCTGCCAACCGAGCCGGCGATAATCAACGCGTGTCCGTAATTGCCTTTATTTGCGTGCGCATGTCGGCGAAACGGCACGGTGCGGAATTCCCAGGGTTCGAGCCAACGAACAGCGCTGTTGGAAATTTGTTCGAGCAAGTCCCGAGGCGTACCGATTTCGGCGACGTTCAAACGGCCCACACAATTGCTGGCAGGAGCGAGAAGCATGCCGATCTTCGGGGCCGTGAACGTGATTGTGAAATCCGCGAAGATGGCGGGACCAGAAACTTCTCCGGAATCGCCAGAAAGGCCCGAAGGGATATCCACGGCGACGACGACCCGACGGGAGTCACGACGATTCACGTCCTCGATTGCCTGGGCAAGGAGACCTTCGACCTTGCCGCGAAGGCCTGTGCCGAGCAGGGCATCCACGACAATTCCGGCCGAGGCGAGCGAAGCGCGAACTTCGCTCCATGCGGCCGCGTCGCGGATGATTTTCGGATTCCGCGGAATGGAGAGAAGCCGCCGGTAATTCTCAGCAGCCTCGCCGTGAAGCTCCGAGGGATCCGCGAAAAGAAAAACCTCCGGCGGCGGGCCCAGTTGGGCGAGCTTGCGGGACGCGACGAAGCCATCGCCGCCATTGTTTCCCTTGCCGCAGAGAACGACGATGCGGCGGCGGTCGATCGGCGCGAAATTGGAGGCGAGGAATTGCGCTACAGACGCGCCGGCATTCTCCATGAGCGCGCTGCCGGAGATACCGTGTTTCTCGCTCGTGAGGCGATCCGCCTCGCGCATCTCGGCTGTGGTCAGTATTTTCATTCAGATAGGCCAGAGCGCATGAGAACCACCTTCATAAAGAGTCTACCGTGGAGAGAGGAAATCGGGAACACCCGGCGATCACGCGAACGCTAAAGCATCCAGCCGCCGGACACGCTGAGAACCTGGCCGGTAACGTAGTCGGCGGAGTCGGATGCGAGGAATTTCACCGCCGCGCCCACGTCTTCCGCGGAGGGTGGGCGGCCCACGGGAAACCGGGCGTCGCGCATGCGGCGCGCTTCTTCGAGAGTGAGCTCTTTGTCATCGATGTTCGGGGGATTCACCACGTTGACCGTGATGCCGTTTTTCGCCTCTTCAAGAGCAAGCGAACGCGAGAAGGCGACAACGGCGGCTTTGGCTGCGGTATAGGCCGAGATAGTGGCCTGGCCGAACGCACGTTCGGCGCCGACGGCGCCCAGATTGATGATGCGGCCCCAGCGCTGGCGGCGCATCGCGGGAAGCGCCGATTTGCAGTTGTAAAACACGCTGACAAGATTCGAGTCGAGAACCCGGCGCCATTCCTCGATCGTAGTCTCCGCGACCGTTCCCCAATTGAATACTCCAACATTGTTGACCAGGATGTCGAGGCGCCCGTAGTGTTCAAGGACGGAGCGGAAAAGCGACTCGGTGCGCGCCGAATCAGTAGCATCCGCCTCGACGGCGAAGCATTCACAGCCCGCGGCCTGGAGCTGACGCAAAGTGTTCTGCGCCGCCGCCTTGTTGGAGCGGTAGGAGATCGCAATCCGCGCGCCTTCGCGGCCGAGCCCGAAGGCGATGCCTTTGCCAATGCCTCGGCTTCCGCCGGTAATCAGAGCGACGCGCTGTCGCAGTGCTGACACAATGCCTCCCGGGGCCCGGAGCGAGCAGACACGTTACCGAATTCCGGGCGAGTTGCCAAGCGCGAGGAAGCACCTATGGCTAACAGAAGCGAGCCACAATGACGGTCATATCGTCGGCTTGCTCGGGCGTGCCCGCCCATTGCTCTACCGCGGAAAGCAAGGAATCGGCGATACGCTGAACCGGAGCGTCGCGGAGACGCAGAACTTCGCTGGCGAGGCGCGTGGAGCCAAATTCTTCGCCATACACATTCTCGGGCTCGAGCAAGCCGTCACTGAATCCAACAAAGACGGCACCCGCCTCGACTTTGACAGTCGATTGCAAGTAATCGGCGTGGTCGAAAAGGCCGACGACGGTACCGCCTTCGTCCAGCTTCTTTACCTGTCCGTCCCATACGAAAAATGGAGCGACGTGGCCGGCGTTAGTGTATCGCAGAGTTCGGGCGGAGCGATCGTATTCGGCGTAGAACAGAGTTGCATAGCGATCGTCGGAAGTATTGAGGTAGAGATGCTTGTTGAGGGACGCAACGACTTCGCCGGTTGTGCGATGTCCGTCAAGCATCGCCTGGCTGCGAAGCGCGGCCTGCAAGCTGGCCATCAAAAGCGCGGCGGAGATTCCCTTGCCGCTGATGTCGGCAATGGCCATACCGATGGAGGACTGACCAAGTTTCATGAAGTCGTAGTAGTCGCCAGAGACCACGCGGGCAGCGCGACAAACCGCGGCCAATTCGAGCCCAGGGAGCGACGGCAACTGGCGCGGAAAGAGCTGCTCCTGGACTTCGTGGGCGATGGTGAGCTCGTTTTCAAGGCGCTGCCGCTGACGCTGCTCTTCGATCAGCTCTGAGATCGAACCCGTCATGGCATTGAATGAATCGGCCAGCACGCCCAGCTGATCTTTCTGACGAACGTGAATTCTGTGGCGGAAATCCCCTTGACGGACGTGCCGCGTTGCTTCGTATAGATCATCCACTGCAATGGTGATCGTGCGGGTCAGGACGATACCCGTTATGAGGGCGGCTATTTCCAATGCAAGGAAGAAAATAAGTATGAGGACCAAGCCGATGACCAGCGGGTCACGAAATGCGCCGAGAGACGCAAATAGCCGCTGGATCAATTGGGATGGCCGAACGGAAAACGCCGCCGCGACAGGGATATCGACCGGGGCAGGCGAATCGCTGTCGAGCAAGGCCGCGTCGAGCGTCGACCCGCCGGGAATTGCCACATCAATCCATGACCGAGATGCTTGCAAGGGGCGATGGCCTAACAACTGGCCGGCGGGGACCAACTGCAAACCGTTCAAACTTAGCGTGTCGGATGGCGAATCCGATTTTGTGACTGGGCGAAATATCGTGAGCTGAATCGGCCCAAGGTCGGGCGCGAGCTTATCCAGGAAGACGGCCGTGACGGGACAGCGGAGATACAGGACGCCCTGCTCCGGATGAGCCCGGTCGCGTACGGCAGCTTCAATCCACAGCTTACCTCCGGATTGAACGAGACCCGGCTTTTTCGGTTCCGTGCGAGGAGTGGCCCCAGGATCCGATGGCAAATGAATCTCAAGCCCGGAAAGGCTTTGGCGAGCCGCCGCGACGACGGCAGAGATTCCTGGTAAGGCGAGTACTGATTCATGATCTTCCGGGGCGCCTTTGGCGTGTTCACTCTCGAACGCCTTTTCGAGGGTGTCCGCGATGGATGCCACGTAAGAAATCCGTTCATCCAAGTCGTCATGAATGAGATGCGCGCCAAGCTGAAAAAAGAGGAAATAGCCGGAGAGTCCGATAAACGCAAATAGAAGGACCACGGGAACAACGGCGATAAAAAGGTAAGCGACGATCAGGCGATTTCGCAGGCCCCAGAGCAGGCGCTTTCGAGCCCATCGCAGCAAACGAACGAGCAGATAGCCAACGGCAATCAGGAAAAGGATGAAGAGCCAGCCGGCGAAGGAGGCGACGAGGCGATTCAGAGGCGTCAGCCAAAATACAATGCGGAGCAAAAGGTAGGCGCCAGACGCCCGATCCAGTAGCGTCATTGACCGCCAAAAAGCTTGTAAACGGTGAAGATTCACAGATTATTCCCGGTGCGCGGGCTTAGCTCTCCGTTAGCGCCAATTCATGCGCACCAAGATTAGACACTATCTGGGCAAGAAAAAATAGAAGGGGCGATAACTGATTCTGAGTTCCAGGCGAAGGGCATTTTCCCGGAAAATGCAATTGGCTCAGCCTTTCTTGCCGGTTCGCCCAGGCGAACTTCGAAAGAAGTCTTTCGCGACGGCCACGAATTCCTTCGCTCGAACACCTGGGTCGGCGGCAGAAAGGATGTCGGTGATGACCGCGAGAGAATCGGCGCCGGCTTCGTAGACTTCTGCGGCACGCTCGAGCGTGATGCCGCCAATCGCGACAATAGGCTTGGTGGTCAGCTTGCGCACCTCGCAGATGAACTCTATGCCGACCACTGGATCGGGATTCTCCTTAGAAGCTGTGGCGAAAATAGGACCCACCGCGATGTAATCCGCTGATGTCAGGTTCGCGGCGCGGACCTGCTCGAGACTGTGCGTTGAAACGCCAACCCAAATTTTTGGACCGCAGATTCGACGGGCCTCGTCGGGAGACAGGTCCTCCTCGCCGACGTGAACGCCACCCGCGTCTACAAGGGAGGCAATGTCCGGGCGGTCATTCACGATGAAGCGCCCTTTGCGCCTGGCGAGGCACAACGCCAGTCTTGCGCAGGCGTCAAAGTGCTCACGCGATGAAAGATGTTTGGCACGATATTGGATTAACTCAACGCCGGAGTTCGACAAAGAGTCGGCGCAAGCTTCCAATGGCATGCGCAGCAGGTCGTGATCGAGCACTACGTAGAGCGGCGGGAACATAAGCGAAATGCCCTATTTTGCAGCGACGGTTTCGTACCGATCGAGGAAATGCGTGTCCAGCTTTCCGGCGACAAAGTCGGCATCTTCGAGGATGCGTCGATGCAATGGGATTGAAGTCCTAATCCCTTCGACGACGAACTGGTCGAGTGCACGGGACATCCGCGCGATCGCCTCCGCGCGGTCATCGCCGAAGGCGATGAGCTTGGCAACCAGAGAGTCATAGTAAGGCGGGACTACGCCGTCGGAATACATAGCGGTATCCACGCGGACTCCCGGGCCACCCGGAACGCGAAATGCGGTAATTCGTCCTGCGGAGGGGGTGAACGTGTCGGGGTCCTCGGCGTTGATCCGGCACTCAATTGCATGACCGTGAAAACGCGGCCTGCCAACAACGCTTTCCAGCGTTTCGCCAGCCGCAAGGCGGATTTGCGCCTTGACCAGGTCCACGCCGGAGATCATCTCCGTGACGGGATGTTCCACCTGAATGCGCGCGTTCACTTCAATGAAGTAGAGTTCGCCGCTCGATTCGTCGCGAAGGAATTCGACTGTGCCGGCGCTCGAATAGCCGACTCTTGCGAGCGCCTTGGCAACCCGTTCGCCCATCTGGTCACGCGTCCTCGCATCGAGAGCTGGAGAGGGTGATTCCTCGATGATTTTTTGGTGGCGGCGCTGAATCGAGCACTCGCGTTCGCGAAGATGAATGACGTTGCCGTGCTTGTCGCCAATGACTTGAAATTCAATGTGACGCGGACGCTCGATGAGTTTTTCGAGGTAAACGTTGGGGCTGCCGAATGCCTGCTGGGATTCTGCGCGCGCGGTCTGGAATGATGATGGAAGGTCCTCCTTGCGGCGGACCACGCGCATGCCGCGGCCCCCGCCACCCTCCGCCGCTTTGATAAGGACGGGATAGCCAATGTCTCCGGCAATTTTCAAGGCAGCGGCCTCGTCAGGGACAACTTCCGGGCTGCCTGGAATGATCGGCAGGCCGGCTGCGGCCATCTCGCGTCGCGCACGGTCTTTCTCGCCCATGATGCGGATCACTTCGGGATTTGGGCCAATAAACGTGATATGCGAGGCATCACAGACTTCCGCGAAATTGGCGTTTTCCGAGAGGAAGCCGTAACCGGGATGAATAGCGTCAACATTCGTGATCTCGGCTGCGCTGATGACGTGAGGGATGTTGAGATAACTCTCCGATGACCGTGGAGGGCCGATGCATACGGCCTCATCCGCGAAGCGCACGTGCAAAGAATTCCGGTCAGCCTCGGAGTACACGGCGACCGTTTGGATTCCCATCTCTTTGCAGGCGCAGAGCACCCGCAGGGCAATTTCACCGCGATTCGCTATCAGGATTTTCCGGAACATTTCCGCAGAGGTTGATTCCCAAGGCGCGACTATTGCTTCCGTTTCGGATGAATCGCAAATAGGGGCTCGCCGTATTCGACTGGCTGGCCATTATCGACGAAAATCCGCATCACCTCTCCCGCCACATCCGCTTCGATTTCGTTCATCAGCTTCATGGCCTCGATAATACAGAGCACCTGCCCGGACGCGACTTGATCGCCAACTCGGACAAACGCGTCGGTGCCCGGACTTGGGGAGGCGTAAAACGTTCCCACAATGGGAGACTTGATTACGTGAAGATTTGCCGGGATTGGCTCCGCTTCTGAAGGAGCCTCGGTGGAAGGAGCGGCAGATTCGGGAACTGGCGGAGCCGCGGGATGCGCGACAACAATTTCTGGCGCCGGAGGCGCCGACCGGAACACCGGCGGCGCGTGCGCGCCAGCTTTGCGAAGCCGAACATGAAAAGCCCCGTTCCCGTATTCGAATTCTTCGAGGCTATTCTGCTCCATGAACTCGAGGATCCGCGTGACTTCGCTGAAATCGGGACCTGATGAATGAGCTGGAGGCGAGACTTTCTTCTTGTTTCGCGTTTTCATCCGATTTCGATGAGCTCCCGCGGCGCGTCCGTAATGAACTCGGCGCCGGTTTGCGTCACTACAGCATCGTCCTCAATCCGGATTCCACCCTGTCCCTCGACGTAGACGCCCGGCTCGATAGTGACAACCATATTCTTGCACAGGATGGCTTTTTCCCCTCTTCCCAGGCGCGGCGATTCGTGAACTTCGAGGCCAAGGCCGTGTCCGGTGCTGTGAATGAACTGCTTGGCCAAGCCGTTGCGCCGGAAGACACTTCGTGCCGCGGAATCCACGGATTCGGCGGTCGCTCCCGGACGCAAGGCGCTCCGCGCCGCTTGCTGCGCCTCCTGGACGGCCCTGTACCAGCGTTTTACCCCCGCCGGTGCTTTCCCGACGACGACAGTGCGCGTCAGATCGCTAGAATAACCGCGGAGTATAGCACCGAGGTCGAACACGACCAACTCGTTTTTCCCTATCGGCTTGCAGGTCGCGCGTGCGTGGGGCCAAGCGCTGCGGTCTCCCGAAGCCACTATGGTATCAAAGGACGGACCCTCAGCGCCCATTCGGCGCATGCGGTATACGATCTCAGCGGCAAGTTCCGATTCGCGGACGCCTGGTTTGACCAACTGCAACGTGTCTCGCCATGCCGAACACGCGATCGTCGCGGCTTGCCGCATGATGGCCAATTCGGAGGCATCTTTGAGCATTCGCAAGGATTCGACGTGCCCGTCCCATGCAATCCACCGGACCGTTCTTGCCGCGGCTTTCGCAAGACAATCGCGTTGCGTGACGGTGACCCTGGAAGCTTCGAATCCGACTTTCCAACTCTTCCGGCCCGGTAAACTGGCAGCAACTGCTTCGAGCGCCGAGCCGTGCACAATTTGAATCCGGCATTCTGGCGCCTCACGCTTTGCCTGAATCGTATATCTGGAATCGGTAAACAAAGTGGTCCCGGCGGAGTAAACGAGTAAAGCGGCGTTACTGCCAGTAAAACCACTTAGATAAAAAATGTTGGGCAGATGGGAGACGAGGAAGGCGTCGAGACGTCTTGCGGCCATTGCCTCTCTGAGACAAGAGAGGCGAGCTGCCCTTTCGGGCTTGCCCGCCTCGTGAGAGATTTCGTCGCTACGCCGAATTGTTGTCCCCCGCTTCCGAAGTTACATCGGAAGAATACGAGGGGTGATGAAGAAGAGCAACTCTTGAGAAGTGGTGGAGACCGTCGTGCGTCTGAACAAACGGCCGATGATGGGGAGGCTGCCGACATATGGAACCTCCGAGACCGACGTCTGCTGGTTACTTACGATGATTCCACCCATCATGACGGTCTGGCCATCGTTGACGGTGACCTGAGTATCTTCGCTCTGCGTATCGAGCGCTGGGATGCCGTTGACTCGCGGGATCGCAGGGTCGATCGCCGTATTTTCGACGTGGATGTTCATGAAGATCGTGCCATCAGCAGTGATCTGAGGCGTCACTTTCATCAACAACGCCGCATCGATAAACTGAACGGAGATCGTATTGTTGACGACCGTCTGTATTGGAATCTTAACGCCTTGTTCCACTGCAGATTGCAGGTTGTTCTGCGCCACCAGCTTCGGCTTCGAAAGCAGTTTGCCGACGCCTTTCGCTTCCGCGGCGCTGATCAAGTAGTCCAACGCGAAATTGGCAGAGGAATACATGTACGATACGCCGCTCGAAGCAACAATAGCGCCCAGGTTTGTGGCAAGAGGCATTGTGGCACCGCCGCCGCCCCCGCCAGTGATTATGAGGGGTGGCACAGGCAACCCAGTCCCTCGAGAGACCGGGCTGGGCCCCACATTGGGATTTCCGCCGATGATGTTGTTGCGGCTTGCGCTCGCACCCGCAAAGGCGAATTGAGAGCCAATTTCGCGTGAGAAATTCCGGTTCGCCGCCACGACGCGCGCTTCGATTTCGACTTGTTGAGAGCGTCGATCGAGTTCGTTTATCAAGTTTTCAATCGCTGGGAGAGAGGATGGGATGTCGCTGATAATCAGCGTGTTGGTCCGTGCGTCGGCGAGGACGTCACCACGCGAAGAGAGGAATTTCTTGACCGTGTCAACCATGTCCGCAGCCTTTGCATAGCTCAGTACTCGAGTCGTAGTGACAAGGTCAGCAGCCTCGACCTGAGCTTTCGCCAGGTCTCTCTCTTCATCCGCCTCCCGCTTCATCGTGGCTTTGGTAGCGATGCGGATTACATTACCGTCGACCTGTTTGTCGAGGTCAAAATTCTTGAGAACAATGTCGAGTGCCTGGTCCCACGGCACATTGTCGAGGACGATGGTGAGGCGCCCTTTAACATCGGGGTCCACAACTACGTTCAATCCGCTCAGCTCATGAATCAAGCGAAAGAAATCGAGAACGTCCAAGTCTTTGAAATTCAGGGAGGTTGGAGCTCCTGTGTATTTCGATGCGGGCGTGCCAGCCACCGACTGCTGTGTAATGATGGCTGTTGGCGTACCCGAGGGCGCGGAGCCATTGACTATAGCTGGAACCGCTGGCGGAGTTGATGGCGCTGCTGGCGCAGACACCGCCGCCGGCTGCGCTGGAGATTGGGGCGCCGGTGGTTGTTGAACCGTCGGATCTGTTGCAGACGCGGTGCCAACCTGCGCAGTCGGAATTGGCGCCGGCGACGCTGGAACGCCTGATGATGATGCTTGCGTCGCAGAAGATTGCTGTGAACCAGAAGCCGATTGCGACTGCGTAGCCGGAGCCTGCGCAGGAGCATCCGCCACTGACGACGCATTGGATGCTGCCGGCGCAGAAGCTGCTAGGCCGGCTGGGTCTGCGCTTTCGGTGGATTGCGGCACAGGGCTCGACGAAACAGATTGAAAATCCACTGCCACGCCGCCGTCAACAGTCTTCAGGGCATAGGGCGCGGTCTTGGACAGATCGATCACGACTCGCGCGATCTCCGGCGAAAACTGGCCAGCACGAACATCACGGATGGGCTCAATAGAGCTAACGGTACGACGCCGCGCCGCGACACGCGCCGAGTCAAAATCCAGAACCAATCTGTCGGGATTGCTCAAGCGGAGGTCGTGAGGTTTGGAAAGACCGTTTCCCAAAACAAGCACTTCGGGCGTATCACCGTTTCTGGAGACTGAGATCTGGTGGATAGCAGGAGCCGATGCTGTAACTGAGACTGGCGCATCCGAATGCAGTGCCGCATTGACAAGGCGAGGAGCCGGTGAGGACGAGCCATCTGCGTTCATTAGATCTTTTTTCGACACAACGATCACAATCTCTTCAGGGCCCTGGCGCTCCACTTTCGGCGTTGCTCCGTCGCCAACCAGAACCTCGAGCTGAGATTCAGAATCATTGCCACTCTCATAGCGCTCTAAGCGATAACTGCGAACCAGACTGGTTCCCAGCACTTGCGCCGCATCCGTGGTGTTTGCGGCCACGCCAGCCAAATTGAAAATGTAGAGGTCCGGACTTGGGTGGTGCATCGTGTATTCAAAGGGTCCGTTTGCCTTCGCGTCCAGGCGCACCACTCCCTTGCCCACGGCAGACGTGACTCGGACCGACGGTCCAGTATCCGCGCGCAGCGCGCTAGTCGTCATCAGAAGGCCTGCCGCCAAAAGGCAGGCGAAGCCAAACGGCCGCCAAATGTTGCTCATTGCTCTTCTCCTGCGATCGGGTAGAGGCGTTTGACGATTTCTCGCTGCACAGGCCTGCCAAACGCGTCCTTGTTCACTTGCTGGAACGTAATCTTGTCCATGTCAATCGACGCAACCAAGCCGTCGAAGATGTGGTCACCTTCGTGAAGGAAATAAACACGATCCTGGGGATTCGCAACGACGGCTATCATCCCTTCGGGACCCTTTACCAATCCCTGGAGCCGCACAGTGGCTACCTGAAGCCCTGCGATGCCCGGCGGGAGATTCATATGCTCGCCAGCGTCTCCCGTCCGAACGAGAGCCGCGAAGGGATCGCGCAAATGTGTTAACAGAGTTTGCTTGGCGGGCGCGTTTAAGGCGTTCGCGTTTGATTGTGCGCCCGGAGCCGGCGCTGTCGGTTTCGCGAGTGCCTTCTTCGCCACAGCCTTCCTAGGCACGGACTTTTTCGCGACTGCGTTCTTGGTCGCAGGCTTTTTCCCTACCGCTTGCTTGATCGACTTCGCCGCCTGCGTGGCGGTTTGCGCCTGCGCCGCTTGCGCGCTCGGCACGCACCACGCGGCGACGGCCACTAACAAAGCGCATTTTATGAAAGCATTTATACGTGCCATGTTCCCCCGCCCCACTTCCATCTCCCTAATGCTTTCCGGCAGCCGCTGCCGAAGTCTGCGTTCCCGCCGCAGTTTCCTGGGCGGGCTCAGTGAAATACGTGGTAATCGAGAAGCTTCCCGTTACCGTGGTACCCGGCGACATCCGGAAGCTGCCCGTGCCTGCACCTGGTTTGACCTCGTCCAACTTCACATCGCCGACATTGATGATTCGGGAGAGACGCGCAAGGCGGGCAAAGAAGTCCATGACCGAGAAATACGGGCCATCAGCGGTCACCGTCACCGGCATTTCGAAGTGATACTGCTTCGCCACAACTGGCTGCGTGGCGATCTTCCGGATGGAGACGCCAGCGCCCGAAGCCGCGCCCTGAACCATGATGATGAATTGATCGATTTCCTTGTTTTCCGGAACGATCGCCTGCAAAGTGGCAAGCTGCTTCTGAAGAGCTTCCATCTCTCCCTGCAATTCCACACGGCGCTGTTGATAAACCTGAAGTGTCTGAACTTCTTTCTTGAGAGGTTCAAGACGCGCATTCGCGTCGTCCACGGCAACCCGCTCCGTTCTCACCGGGGAAAGCGGAAGGTACAAACCCCCTAGAACGAGAATTATAGCGAGGCCCAGAAAGGCCAAGGCTTGAACCGGCCACGACATTTCTCGAAACGGCGTCGCCATTGGATCCCCCTAACTCTTTCCCGACCGCGCCGGAGCTGGTGCCGGCGTAGAAGCACCGGCAGCAGGTTTCGGTTGGGCGACGTCCGCGGTCATATTGAAGCCGAAAGTTTGCGCGCCCTTCACGATGTCGTTTTCGGTGGCGTCTTTAATTTCAATCTTGTCGAAGAACCCGGAGCGCTGCATCTGAGTGATGAAGTTTGCGATGGAGTTGATGGAAGCCGCTTCGCCGGAAATCGTCAGTGAATTCCCCTTGCGATCGAGGGACGTTAGCCACAATTCATCCGTGCGGCTCACAGTATTGGCGACCATTTGAAGCAATTGCTGGCCACCAGAACGACTTGCCTGGAGTGCCTCGATCACATCAATACGTTGTTGCAAGACTGTCTTATCTTGTTCGAACTTCAAGACTTCGGCCTTCACTTCTTGGAGGCGCGTCTTCTCGGCCTGCTGAATCGTGATTTGTTGTTCGATAGAAGCGAGTTCGTGCGATTTTTGCTGATAGATCACAAACAGCACAATTGCGGCGAGCGCGATGGCGGCGAAGAATAGAATTCCCCGCAGAGAAGATTCCAGCGGAATCGACGGCCCAACCGCCTTGGGGCGTTCCTGCCCGAGAAGGTTGATTCGAATCATGGGGTGTCAAAGCTCCTCAGCGCCAAACCTACGGCAATGGCCAACCGTGGCGCCATCTCGCGAAGTCTGTCTTCATCATGCTTGCTGGGATTCACTGCAACCTTGCGGAATGGATACAGTTCTTCCACCGGCATTCCAAATTCCTCACGGAGCAAGTCAAGCAGACCAGGCACGCGAGCCGTTCCGCCCGCGACGACGATGCGGCGGATGTTTTCACCGCTGGCGGTCGCACGGAAGAAATCGAAGGTCTTCTGGATTTCCAGAATCAGGATGTCGGAGACAGAGCGCAAGATGGAGGTTCGCTGCTCTTCGGTCACTCCCGGGTGCGTGCCGCCCATCTTCAGGCGCTCCGCATCCTCGAAATTGAGGTCCAACTCCTTCTGGAGCGCATCGGTGTACTGGTTTCCGCCTACGGAAACGTCGCGCGTGAACAACGGCGTCCAGCCACGAATGATATTGATATTCATCACGCTCGCGCCGATATTCAAGAGGGCGACGACCTGGGCAGGATCCGGGTCGTAATTCACTTCGAAGCAGTTCTCCAGGGCGAATGCGTCGATGTCCACCACGACCGGGGACTTCCCTGCCTGAGCGAGAACGTTCGTGTGATTGAGGATTTTGTCCTTTTTCGCAGCAACCAGCAGGACGTCCATCTGAGACTCGGTTGTCTCAAGGAGCTGGTGGCTAAGATTGACGTCAGCAATGTCGAAGGGAATGTGCTGGCTGGCTTCCGCCTGGATGCGGTCGAAAAGCTCATCCTCGGTCATGATCGGCATCGAAACACGCTTGACGATCACCGAGTGCCCAGAAACTGAAGTCGCGACGTCCCTCGTCTTGATTTTTTGTGAGTCGAATATCGCGCTGATTCGTTCCGCGACGGCGGGGGCGTCCATGATGGCGCCATCGACGACCGTGTCGGGGGCGAGCGGCTCGAGGCCGAAATTGACCAGTTCGTAGCCCTGTTTGGATTTCTTCAGCTCTACGGCTTTGACAGAACTTGAACCGATATCTAGACCAATCAGCGACCTTGATTTCCCGATGCCTAGCATGCTGTCGTCCCTCGTTCGCTAATTCGCGCCTTGCCGCTCATCACAGCAGCCCCGAACCTGTTTCAAATTCTTTGTCGTTGATGTTTGCTCTCGCCAACTCGAACCCACCCCGAATCGAACTAGCGAGCACCGCTTGCGAATTCCATACTTCTCAGTACTACTGTACTTAAGCTTATTTCACCCGAGCGGAGTGTCAAGCGCGTGTTGGCTTCGGTGCGCACTTGGTAATCTCCCCCGCGCGCTTCAATTACAAATGACGGGGAGTTTCAAGTCTAGTGCGAATCTCTGCGGGCGTACGAAAAGTGAACCCTGTTCGGACGGACAGGAAGTGTCACTGAGGTCGAGATCGGGAAGGAATTCCGAGAGTTTTCCACAGCGTGTCAACTCGAGACTTGATGGCCGGGTCCATTCGGATTTCGTCCGGCCATGGGCGACTGAATCCTTCACTGGTCCACTTACGCGTCGCGTCGATCCCCATCTTCGATCCGAAATCCTGCATGCGAGCCGCGTGCTCAAGAGTGTCTACCGGTCCAAGTACGAATTCGATGTCGCGCTGGGGATCGATTGCGCACAGCGATTTCCAAATAACTTCACGATGATTCTGGACGTCGACGTCGTGGTCGACCACAACGATCACCTTCGTGAACATCGCTTGGCCGAGTGACCATATCGCATTCATGATTTTGCGGGCGTGGCCGGGATAGGATTTTCTGATGGCAACGACCATCAGGTTCTGGAAAATGCCCTCGGCAGGCATGGATACGTCCACAATTTCTGGATATTGCATGCGCATGACTGGAAGGAAAATTCTTTCAATTGCGTGGCCCATGAAAAAATCCTCCTGCGGAGGAGGACCGACAATTGTCGTCAGATAGAGGGGGTTCTTTCGATGCGTGATGCAAGTCAATTGGAAAACAGGATACTCGCCTTCCAATGAATAAAATCCGGTATGGTCGCCGAAGGGGCCTTCTGTTCGCAACTCCGAGAGATTCACATAGCCTTCGAGGACGATTTCGGAGTTAGCAGGAACTTCAAGGTCCACGGTCTCGCAGCGAACTAAATCGACTGCATCGCGGCGCAGGAATCCGGAAAACATAAATTCGTCGAGGTCGGGAGGAACCGGAAGAATTCCGGCAAGTGCTGTCGCTGGATCTGAACCGATAGCCACTGCAACTTCCAATTTGCCACCGCTGGAGCGGGCGCGAGCGCACCGGTAGTGATCTGCCCCGTGTTTTTGAGTCTGCCAGTGCATCGCGGTGGTGCGGTCGTCAAACACCTGCATCCGGTAGCAGCCCACGTTTCGCTTTCCTGTCTCGGGATTCCGGGTGATGACCATCGGCCAAGTAATGTACCGGCCGCCGTCTTGCGGCCAGCATTTCAGAATGGGAAAAGCGGAGAGCGACAAATCTTCCTTATGTATGACTTCCTTGCAAGGGCCAGACTTGACGGTCTTGGGAAAGAAGGACCCAAGCTCCGCGAGCTTCGGAAGCATCTTGACCTTGTCCAGAAAACCTTGAGGAGTCTCGACGTCCAAGAACGAGCGAACACGTTGAGCCACATCTTCAATATCGGAGACCTCGAGGGCCAAGTTCATGCGCCGTTGACTGCCGAGGAGGTTTATTACCACTGGCACGCGAGAGCCCTTCGGATGTTCGAAGAGGAGCGCGGGCCCTCCGGCTTTCGTGACTCGGTCCGTGATTTCCGTGATTTCGAGTACTGGATCTACTTCGGCGGTTATTCGATGCAGTTCGCCTTCGCGTTCCAGCCGGGACAGGAATTCCCTCAAATCTCGATAAGCCAAAATACCTCCTCGCCATGCAGGCCCTATACGGGCGCTCAATGTAGCACGGAGGGCGTGCGGCGGAAAACATGAAGGCGAAAGCAGAATGAAACCGCCCGAGTCCTTCTTGCGTCAATCAATCTGAAGATCGGCAGAGCCGGAGATTCTGAGGCAGGCCGCAGGACCCGGCGGATTTAAATCTAGGGACAAGCGAAGCTAAATCATGTCACTACGAGATGGATACATCAAGCATAAGCGCCTTACCTGGAGCATCGGCATAGTTATCGTTGTTGTATTGAGCGTGGGCGCTGTTATGAAGGGGCGTTCCAAAGACGTCCGGTACCTCCAAATGCCCGTGCGGCAGGGAAACATTACGGCCATGGTGCAGTCTACCGGGACGATCAACCCGCTGACGACAGTGCCCGTCGGTTCCTATGTTTCGGGCACTGTGCAATACATCTTCGCGGATTTCAATACGCGGGTTCATGCCGGCGACGTCCTCGCACAGCTCGACCCCGCTGTTTATGAAGCTCAACTCACGACTGCACGAGGCAATCTGGCGAACGCGATCGCCAATGTGCAGAACATTCAAGCGAATATCACGGCCGACCAGGCGAACGTCGACAAGCTGAAAGCCGACATGCAATATGCCCAAGTCAACGCCAAACGTGTCGCCGACCTCACACAGCAAGGCGTGATTTCGCACGATCAGAACGACCAGACGCAGTCTAACTTCGCAGCGGCGACCGCAGCGGTGGCCCAGGCCGAAGCGCAAGTGAATCAAGCGAGAGCCCAGCTTGCGCAGGCAGAAGCGCAGGTGCAATCCGCCCAAGGCGCGCTGAAGCTCGCGCAGACGAATCTGGATTACACGACGATCGTATCCCCTGTTGATGGCACGGTGGTCGCGAGGAACATTACGGTGGGCCAGTCTGTTGCGGCCTCGTTGCAAGCGCCACAAGTGTTCACCATCGCGCAGGATCTTACTCGGATGCAGGTTTACGCCGCGACAGACGAGTCAGACACGGGACAGATTCACGTCGGCCAGCCTGCAACCTTTCAGGTGGACGCCTACCCGTCCGAGACGTTCCATGGCCGCGTCAGCGCAATTCGGTTGAATGCGTTTACGGTGCAAAACGTGGTTACGTACGACACGATCATTGATTTTGAAAACCCAGACGAAAAGCTTCTGCCGGGTGAGACGGCTTACATCACAATTCCAACGGGACACGCAAGAGACGTTTTGATGGTTCCGAACATTGCGCTTACGTTTACGCCGCAAATGACTCCGACACAGCTCCGCGACCTCTATAAGAAGTACAACGTCCCGCCGCAAGCTATCGCTTCGCACATGGGCGGACTACAAGTCGTGTGGAAGCTTGACGAGAACAAGCAGCTGATTCCGGCCCCCATCAAGACCGGTCTGACTGACTATACAAATACGGAAGTTCTGGAAGGCCCATTGAAGCAGGGCGATATTGTCGTTACCGGTGAAGTGGTGACCGGCGGGAATACCGGAACTCGTTCGCCCTTCGGCGGCCCGGGCAGAGGAAGGTAAGCAGCATGGACTTGAGCGAAGTCGTTCGTATCGCGATGCGAGCGCTGGCTCGCAACAAAATGCGCACGATTCTGACCATGCTCGGCATCATCATCGGCGTGGGCGCGGTGATTTGCACCGTGGCCATTGGCGAAGGCGCTTCGGACCAAGTCCAGCAGCAGATTCAAAGCCTCGGCGACAACGTGGTTTTTGTCTCCGCCGGCAGCATCAGCAAGGGCGGCGTTCACATGGGGAGCCAGGCTACGAAGACGCTGACGGTCGCAGACGGTGCCGCGATTCTCGCCGAAATCCCGTTCGTGAAGTGGGTCGCGCCGAGCGTCGGCCACGGCGGTCAAATCGTCTACGGTAACAACAACTGGTTCACCAGGATGAGTGGCAGTACGCCGGACTACCTCAAGATTCGCCACTGGGCGCTGGCGGCGGGCAGCGTGTTCACTGACCGCGATGTTGACGCGGCTTCGAACGTCTGCCTCCTCGGCCAGACTGTGGTCAAAAACTTGTTTGGCGCAAACGAGGATCCCGTTGGGAAGACCGTTCGCATCGCCAGCCTGCCCTTCCAAGTCGTAGGTGTGCTTGCGGCAAAGGGCAGTTCACCGTACGGCGGCGATGAAGACGACACCATCATTCTGCCGTACACGACCGTGCAGAAGAAGCTCGCTGGCATCAACTGGATTCAGTCCATGATGCTGTCGGCGGATTCGATGGATGATATCCAGCCTGCAGAGGATCAGATTACGGCCCTGCTCCGGCAGCGCCACCACCTGCGTCCTAACGAGGAGAACGACTTCATCATTCGCAGCCCGACCGACATGGCTCAGGCCCAGGCCAAGTCAGGACAGGTGATGACGCTCCTGCTGGCCAGCATCGCTTCGGTTTCGTTACTCGTCGGCGGAATCGGAATTATGAACATTATGCTGGTGAGCGTCACCGAGCGGACGCGCGAGATAGGCGTGCGAATGGCCGTCGGCGCGACGGAGTCCGATGTTCAGCGGCAGTTCCTGAGCGAAGCGATGGTGCTGAGTTCTCTCGGTGGATCTATCGGCATCGTGGTTGGAATTTTCTTTTCGATTCTGATTGCTCGAGGGCTGCAATGGCCGACCCTGATCTCGCCGACGTCAATCGTCGTCGCGGTGGTGTTCTCAGCGGCAGTGGGAATTTTCTTTGGTTATTATCCGGCACGACGCGCCGCAAGACTTGATCCGATAGAGGCTCTTCGCTATGAATAAAAAGATGAAATGTGCTCTTCCAATTTTCACTGCGATGCTGGCGATCGTGCTCAGCGCGCCCCTGCCGGCACAGATGCGCAAGACGCCTTCCGAATCGCGCGGCGAGCAGTTTTACGTAATTTCGTCGGTCGACATGCAGAAACATCAAATCGTATTCATGCGGCCGACCCAGCTTACAGTTGTTGCCACGACAAACGACCAGACCACCTACGTGGGTGAACAAAGCCAACAAAAGCTTGCGTTGAAAGACCTTCGCGCTGGACAAACCGTTTGGGCGACTATCCGCAAAGATAAAAGTGGCGATTTGACAGTCGCGAGAGTTCGCGAGGGCGCGATGACGGTAGCCGAGCTCCACCGGCTTTATCTCGATTACCCTGCGAAGTAGCCGACAGGTCTTCCGCTCCCATCATCAAAAAAAGGGTCACGATGTCGAGCACCGTGGCCCCTATTTCAAGGAACGAGATTATTGAATCAGTTCGACCCTCCTTCTGTCGACTGTGCAGAAGGAGCGATCGCGGGTATATCCGCCTTTCGAATTTGTTCATTAAGAGCTGCGAGGTCCTTGTCCTTAATGCCCTTCCAATCGGCGACCAACTTCGTCACCTTGCCGCTCAGTTCATCGAAAGCCGCAAAGTCCGCAGCAGTGGGCGCGTTGTCCGACTGTTCCATGAATTCCGCAATGCCCTTAAGCTGATCATTGATTTCATCGGGGAAGTTCAAATCCTCTTCGCTGGCCTTCATTTTGGCCTGCCAGAGTTGACGGTCGATCGGCTCCGTCTTCCTCACCAGCGCGTCGGCTGCATCGAGAATTGACTTGTATTTGGCGTCGGCGCCGAGGCGCTTGCGCAATGCAGCGATCTGCGCCTTCACGGAATTCGTTTCGTTCACGGTCATGTCTGCGAGAGTGATCTCATCGCGAATCTTGAGCGAGAGATCAAACTCCTGGCGCAGTGCCTCTCGAGTGATTTTGACGCGGGAGTCGAGTTTGACGGTTAAGGGCTCAGTCAGCGTCTTGCCCTCGGCGACAAGCCGCACCTGATATTGCCCCGGGAGCGCGAGTGGCCCCTTCGGATTGTCGTCGCCGTCAAACACTTGACCCGGTATCAGCACGGGCGTCTCATATCGCAAATCCCAGACGAATCGGTTCATTCCAGCTTTGTCCGGTATCGTCTCGGGGGGGTTGAACTCGTCGCCGGATTCAGACGGCGTCTCGTCCTTTTTCTTCGCTTCGCTCGAGTACTTCCGCACAACCTTTCCCTGGCTGTCCAAAATCTCAAGCGAAATCTTCTCTTGCGGCGCCGACTTCAAATAGTAGTCGATTACGGCGCCGTCCGGAGCATTCTGACCGTAAAGCAGAAAATACTTCGGATTTACGGAGCCGCGGCGCGTGCGCCATGCGATATCTGGACGATAAAGATGGACGGCGTCGCCGACAACTTGCGCGGCGGCCTGCCGCAAAGGAGCGAGGCTGTCGAGAATCCAGAAGGACCGACCTTTGGTTGAAATCACCAGGTCATCGTTGTGAACGACCATGTCCGTGACCGGAACCGTCGGCATGTTGAGCTCGAGAGATTGCCAATGCGCGCCATCATCGAAGGATACGTATATCCCTGTCTCCGTGCCGCAAAAGAGCAGGCCCTTCCGCACTTTGTCGGCGCGGATGGCGTGCACATAACTTTCCGAGTCCGGCAAACCTGTCGTAATCTGCGTCCAAGTCTCGCCATAGTCCGTTGTCTTGAAAACATAGGGATGAAAATCGTCGAGGCGATGCCGGTCTGCGGCGAGGTACGCGGTTCCGGCTGCGAATGGCGAGGCATCGATCAATCCAATTCGCGACCATTCGGGCAGATCCTTTGGCGTGACGTTCGTCCACCTCCTGCCGCCGTCGCGCGTGAGATGCACAAGGCCGTCATCGCTGCCGGTCCAAATCAAGCCTTGCTCGATCGGCGATAACGCAACCGTGAAAATCGTGTCGTAATATTCCACGCTGGTTTCATCGATTGTGAGCGGCCCGCCCGAAGGAGCCTGTTTGCTCTTGTCATTGCGCGTCAGATCGGGGCTGATTGCCGCCCATTGCATTCCGCTATCCGTCGTCTTGAACAGCTTCTCGCCACCGATATAAACGGTGTTCGAATCGAATGGCGAAATCGCGATTGGCGCGGTCCACTGGAATCTATGCGGCAACTCACCGGCACTCCATCCGCTCGGGTTCACAGGCCAGACAGTTACGTCCTGCACCTGTCCGGTCTTGCGGTCGAGTCGCGTAATGATTCCCCAATTCCCCCCCGCGTACACGATATTAGGGTCCCTCAGATCGGGGACGATGTAACCGCTCTCGCCCCCGCCGACGTCATACCAATCCTTGTCTGTAATCGCACCGTGATTGGTTTCGCTCGCCGTTGCGACGGTAGAGTTGTCTTGTTGTGCGCCATAGACGTAGTAGAAAAACTGATTGTCCACGGCCACGTGGTAGAACTGCGCTGTGGGTTGATTGTCCTGAACCGTCCACGTTTTTCCGCCATCGACGGAAATCGTCGCCCCGCCGTCATTTCCTTCAATCAAGCGATTGGGGTTTTTCGGATCGATCCACAGCGCGTGATCGTCGCCGTGCGGCGCGGCGATGGGTGTGAAATGCATGCCTCCGTCCGTCGAACGATACGTACCGGTGTTCAAGATGTAGAGGGTATCAGTGGATTTCGGGTCGGCGAAAATGTGCATGTAATACCACGCGCGCTGCAGGAAGCGTTGGTCATCGTTTACTAGCTTCCAGGACTTGCCCGCGTCGTCTGAATCGTACAGGCCGCCCTTATTCGCTTCAATCAGAGCGTAAACCCGATTCGAATCCGCGCCAACCGAGAGGCCAATCCTGCCGTAAATTCCCTCTGGCAGACCTCCGCCGGTCAATGGCGTCCACGTCGTTCCGCCGTCCACAGACTTGTAAATGCCACTTCCGGGTCCGCCACTGCTGAAACTCCACGGCGTCCGAATCTCCTGATACAGCGCCGCATAAAGAATATGGGAGTTGGTGGGATCGAAAACCAGGTCCACCGCGCCTGTCTTGTCGTCTTTATAGAGGACTTTCTGCCAGGTCTTGCCCGCATCGGTCGAGCGAAAGACGCCGCGCTGTTCATTGGGCCCAAATGCGTGGCCAATGGCCGCGACGAAAATCGTATCCGGGTTCTTAGGGTCGATCAGGACTTTCGATATGTGCCGAGTATCGTCGAGGCCAATGTGTGTCCAGTTTCTACCTCCGTCCACTGACTTATACATTCCATTACCAAATGAAATATTCCCCCGAAGGCAAGGCTCACCGGTCCCGACATAAATTACGTTGTGGTCATCCGGATCGATCGCGATGGCGCCGATGGAAGCGATTTTCTCCTTATCAAAAACTGGCTCCCACGTGACTCCGCCATTGGTCGTTTTCCACACCCCTCCTGTGACCGCGCCGAAGTAATACACGTTGGGATCCCCGGGGATTCCGACAACGGATTCAACGCGGCCTCCGCGGAACGGGCCGATGTTTCGCCACTTCATCCCCGACCAAAGACTCCCGTCCAAAGTTTGCGCCCGAATAGCGCTCGCGCCGAAGAAGGCGAACAAGATCAAAACGAATGCAGGCAAATTTCTACCGCGTCTTGCGAAGTTCATTCCCTACCCTCCCAAGTCTTATGATTGCGAGCGGGCAATCGTAATACGTTCGAGGCGGAAATTCATAAAGAATTTGCGTCGGAGGATTTTCCCTGGATGAACCAGTGTTTCAAGGAGGGTCACTCGCCGCCCGCTCCCCTCATATCGGCGGAGTACTGCTGGTTTTTCCGCTGAATCAACGCTGAGTCGCACGGAAAGGAGATGGCCGATTCTGTTGGAACTTCATTCCCAGTACTCCGCCTCGCTTGAACGCTGACACTAACGCATCCGTTTTGGCTCTCCGGATGCACGTCTTCATATTGCGGGCTTGAAGCTCATATTCTATTTGCTAGCACGCAAACGCAAATGCTTACGGCATTCGATTACATCCTTACATTCGCGGGCCTCGTCGCTCCTGCCTACGTCGTAATTCGACTGGCGATCCACCGCGAGCTTTTCAATTACTTCGCTTTAGCCTTTTATTGCGCTTCAACGGTGGCGGAAACTGTGGGCCTTCTTGCCGTCTTGAGAATCTATGGATTCAGCTCTCTCGTATATTTATATGGGTACTACTACTCCGAGAGTGTCCTCGCGGTCTTGCTTTACTTCGTCGTTCTTGGCTTCCTTCGCCAGCTCTTTGAGGATCTCGGTGCGGGAATTTATGCCCGGATCGGCTGCATTTTGCTGCTTTCGGGGACAGCTCTCATATCGTTTCTTATGATCCAGGGTAACAGGGACTATTTGACCAGCCGTTTCGTGGTCGAGCTAGGCAGGAATTTGAATTTCGTGGGGGTAGTCCTTACGTTCATGCTGTGGACGGCGATGATGAAATTGCACGAGACGCGCGCAAGGGTGACTCAGCTTGTCCTCGCGCTCGGAGTTTATTTTTGTGGATTCGTGCTCAGCTACGGACTTCGTCTTTCGCATCCTGAGTGGCAAGTCCTGAAGCTATTGCCGCCGCTGCTTAGTGTCTGGCTCTTCGTGTCCTGGGCTTATACCCTTACAAAACTTCCGGAGGAGGCTCGCTTCGCAACGCTGCGCGTCGCGGCCTTTCGCAGCCGATGACCACAGCCTTCATGTTGATGTTCTCAGCCGGAGCACTCGTACAGTTCTTTCTGTCGTACTGCCGGTCCATACTCGCCACGTATGCAAAAGTCGAGGTATCCTCGCGGACCCGCGAAGTCGCTTGTATCGAATCGGAGAGAATACCGAGCAGTGATTTTTCCCGTCTGCTTGCGCTTTTGCGACTTGCGCGCGACCCGGGCGATGATGGTCTGGAGCTCTTTACGGTAAAGCTCTATTACTCTCTGGTTCAAGCTGCGGGTGCGTTGGGGCAACTCTTCACTTCTGCGGCTGGTGCATGGTCTGAGAACGAAGGTTCCCGCTGCGCATATTTTGCTGCCGTGGCCTTGGACCGCAGGATCGCCTCAGTTTCAGAGTAGGACGGCAGGTCTGGCTTGCTGCCAGAATGACGAACGCATGCGGATTGCGTTTCGATTCGTTGGCGCTGGCTTGAGTCACTTCTTTCGTAATGCTATCCTCAAATTGTCAGTGGACGAGCGGGAGTGGTTCAGTGGCAGAACGCGAGCTTCCCAAGCTTGAGATGAGGGTTCGATTCCCTTCTCCCGCTCCATAAGCACTGCCGGTTCGAGTGCAAGATTCACTTCGCAAGTAAGTTGCTCCCAACTCCTACGCTTGCGCCTTTGGAATCGCATCTTTCCATTTCCCCTGAGCTTTCAAGATCAGCTCGACCACTTCGCGTGCCGCGCCGTCTCCCCCGCGCGCTCGCGTGACGTAGTGCGCCGAATTGCGTACTTCCGGCGCAGCGTCTGCAACGGCCACGGCCAGGCCGACGCGTACCATCAAGGGCAGATCCGGCAGATCATCTCCCATATAAGCCACTTCCTCGTCCGTCACCTCCGCGCGCCGGAGTGCGTCGAGATACGCTCCCACTTTTTCCGCGCGCCCCTGGTAAACGAATTGGATTCCCGCTTCCTTCGCGCGTTGGTCAACTGCGCGAGCGTTCCGCCCAGAAATTACGCCCGTGCGCAAGCCTACGATGGATGCCAGCTTCAAGCCCGCGCCATCGTGGGCATTGAAAATCTTCATTTCTCCCACATGCCCGTCGGGAAATGTTTGGAGGCACACGTGCCCGTCCGTCAGCACACCGTCCACATCCATCAGGAGGAGCCGTATCTTCTTCGCCCGCCGGTGTACTGCAGCTGATGCTCTTTTTTGCCCCGCAGCCAAGCGCTCCCCCTCAGAAGAGTTGCAGAGTCCACAAGTCGTGCAAATGCACGACGCCTTCCACCTTGCGCGTTGATTCCACCACGATGACTGATGTGATTTTCCGCTCTTCCATCAGCCGGAGCGCGGTCGCGGCAAGTTCATTTCGTGTCAGCGTGACCGGATTCTTCGTCATGCAATCCGCAGCGGTGAGGTCCAGCGCTTCCTTCTTGCGCTTTTCCATCAGCCTCCGCAGATCGCCGTCCGTCACGATTCCGAGCAGCTTGTTCTGCTCATCTACCACCACAGCCATTCCCAGTTTTTTCCGGCTAATTTCGTAGATCACGTCGGGAATCGGCGTCCTAGGTCCCACTGCCGGCAGCGCATCGCCTGTGTGCATCACGCTCTCGATTCGGCGAAGTTTCGTGCCGAGCCTTCCCGCCGGATGCAGCGCTGCGAAATCCTCCTCGCGAAAGCCTCTTCTCTCTAGCAAAACAATCGCAAGTGCATCTCCCATCGCAAGCGCAGCAGTGGTGGATGCCGTCGGCGCCAGATTTAACGAGCACGCTTCTGCTCTCACGGAAACATCGAGAACCACGTCGCTCGCTGCGGAAAGCGTGGAGCGCGGATTTCCCGTTAGCGTCACAAGCTTGATTCCCAGACGCTTAATCGGCTCGAGCAATTCCAGAAGTTCCTCGGTTTCGCCGCTCGCCGTCACCGCCACAACAACGTCTTCACGGACCACCATTCCCAAATCGCCGTGCAGTGCTTCTCCGGCGTGCAGGAATACCGAGGGCGTCCCCGTACTCGCGAGCGTCGCCGAAATTTTTCGTCCTATCAGCCCCGATTTCCCAAGCCCGGTGACAACAACGCGGCCGCTACATCCGAACAAAATCTCGACTGCGCGCTCGAAGTCCTCGTTGAGCCGTTCGATCAGCTCGGCAATCGCATTCGCCTCGATACGCAGCACTCGTTCTGCTGCCGCGAGGCTCCCCGAAAGGCTTTCTTGCTTGGACGCCGGCTTCAATTCGTCTCCCAGCCGCGCACCAGCGCGGAGATTTTCATGATGCGCTCGACAAGGTCTCGGAAATTCGCAAGCGGCAGGGCATTTGCTCCATCGGATAGCGCCTTGTCGGGATTATCGTGGACTTCAAAAAAGACCCCGTCCGCGCCCGCCGCCACTCCCGCGCGCGCCAGTGGTTCGATGAACTCCGGTTGGCCGCCGCTTGACTTCCCTTCCCCGCCGGGAAGCTGCACCGAATGCGTGACGTCAAAAACCACCGGATATCCCGTCTTGCGCAGAATGGGAAACGACCTCATATCCACAATCAAGTTCTGATAACCAAAAGACACTCCGCGCTCAGTGAGAATAATCTTCTCGTTCCCCGTGCTTGCCACTTTTTCCGCCGCGTTCGACATGTCCCACGGGGATAGAAATTGGCCCTTTTTTAAATTCACAGCGCGTCCCGATTTCCCCACTTCTAGGAGCAAATCCGTCTGGCGGCAGAGAAACGCCGGTACCTGAAGCACGTCGCACACCTCTGCAGCCGGGCCTACCTGCTCCGGTTCATGCACGTCGGTGAGAATGGGCATTTTGAATCTCTTTTTAATTCCACCGAGAATTCGCAAGCCCTCTTTCAACCCTGGGCCCCGATACGACACGGAAGAACTCCGATTGGCCTTATCATAGGACGCCTTATAGATGTAGGGGACATTCAATTCACGCGCGATGCCGCTCAAGCGCTCCGCAATCATCATTGCATGCGTTTCGCTCTCAATGACGCATGGCCCCGCAACAATAAATAGCGGCGCGTCCTGCCCGATCGCCACGCCGTCCACCTTAAATTGACGTACGGCTGTTGTCATGGCTCGATGTCTTGTCTCGATTCACAAGACTATGCAGGATTCTCGCCGTTTGCAATCCTGACTTGTGCCCGTAGCCTCGTTTCGGTTCCCTTTCAGATCCAGCCCGTGTACAAGCGCTGGTTCCATTTTCCTTGCCGGAGTATTAGAATCCGACCCAAAGTGCCCTGGAGGAATCTATGCGCATAGACCGTGCGGAAATCTCATGGGACTCACAAAAATCCAATTGGCTAGTGAGGATTCAAACCGGCGATGAAGTGCTGCGCCGTCACTGTCGCTTGCCTAAGAACGCCGACGATCAGGCGCTGCGCTCGGCGGCGTTGAAAACAGTTCAAGAAGAGGGATACGAGGCAGACGCCTCGCAGGTGAGCTTATTGCGCCAAGCCGCGGCGTCATAGCCATCGATATAGAGCTTTTTGTCAGGCCTACCACCAAGCGACTCGCCCTCGTGCCTGTGCCTGACTGGACGAACGCGCAATTCGTCCTCCCTGTCCCGTCTCAGCCATTCCTTTCTATGCAATATTTGCCTCCTTCATTCGTCTACAGAGATAGATGGATGCGCCGTCGAGCGTCGCTCTGATGACCGAACGAAACCGGCAGATCTCCGAGATCGTCGCGAAAGAGCGGTCGCGGCTGCGTAATTTCGTCCGCAGACGCGTGCCCGACCCGTCTGACGCCGAGGACATCGTGCAGGAGGTCTTCTACGAACTAGTCGAAGCCAATCGGCTGCTGATGCCGATCGACCACGTGACGGGTTGGCTTTTCCGCGTTGCTCGCAATCGCATCACTGACCTCTTCCGCAAGAGAGTGCCCGAACACTTCGCGACCCCGGAAGTCGAAGACGAAGAAGGCACACTGCTGGGAATCGAAGATCTGCTGCCACCCCCCGACGCGGGCCCGGAAGCGCTATTCGCCCGCCAAGTGATTCTCGACGAACTGGAGCTTGCCCTCGACGAACTTCCCGACGAGCAAGCCGACGTTTTCATCGCCCACGAAATCGAAGGCAAGAGCTTCAAGGAAATCGCCGCCGAAACTGGAGTGAGCATCAACACACTTCTGTCTCGCAAACGCTACGCAGTGCTCAATCTTCGCGAGCGGCTGCGCGGTATCTACCACGAATTTGCGAAAGTGAGGTAATGACCATGAGAAGGAGATGGTTTTACATTGGCCCGCTGGCGATCGTCGCGATTCTGGCGTTTATCGCCGTTGGCGGCGAAGTGGTGCGCCTGCTCTGGAATTGGCTGGCGCCGGCTCTGTTTGGCTGGCGTCAAATCACTTTCTGGCAAGGCGTCGGCGTATTAGCCTTGTGCCGGATTCTCTTCGGAAGTCACGGCTTCCGCCATTCCGCTCGTTCGAATTACCGCCGGCGATTGGCTGAGCGCTGGGCAAACATGACGCCCGAAGAACGCGATAAATTCCGCCAGGGCTTTCGCGGCTGCCGGGGACGCACAGCGCCTCCGGACTCGCAGACGAATGCCTGATTGCAGGATCGTCGACCGAGAGGATTAACAATATGAAAGTCGCGCTCTAATGCGCCCTCGTCATTATTCGGTAAGGGCACCGTCACTCATATCGCAGCGCCAGCAGCGGGTCGAGCCGCATCGCCCGCCGCGCCGGAATAAACGACGCCGCCAGTGCCACAATCACCAGCAAAACCGCAACAACCGCAAAGGTCGCAGGGTCCGTCGCTGTCACTCCGAAAAGCAGGCTCGCCATCAGCCGTGTCGCCGCCAACGCTCCTGCAATTCCAATCGCTACGCCGAGTAAGGCCACCCGCGTCCCCTGCCCCATCACCAATCGCAACACGTCGCGCCCCTGTGCTCCAAGCGCCATGCGGATCCCGATTTCCGGCGTGCGCTGCGCCACCGTGTACGAAATCACGCCGTAAATTCCAATCGCCCCCAGAATCAGCGCGAGACCGGCGAAAACCGCGAACAGCGCCATTGTCGATCGCGGTGCAGCCATGGACTCCGACACGATCGTCGGCATCGTCTTCACGTCGCTCACCGGTACCTCAGAATTTAAATTCAATACAGTCCTTTGCAGTGCATCCGCGAAGCCGCTCTCGCTACCTCTCGTCCGCGCGACCAGTGTCATTCCCGCCGGCAGCGTTCGACCGTGGCGGCCACTCGAGCGGGCCGCGTTGCCGAACGGATCGTATATCGCGCCGTCAAACCACTCCGGCAGCCTGGACGCGAGACTCGCTTGATTTACATCACCGACGACTCCCACGATTGTTATCCACTCTTTGTCAAACAAAGGTTTGATGTGCTTCCCGACCGGATCTTCCTTGGGCCAAAACTTGCGCGCCGTCGCGTCGCTGATTAGCGCTACCGGAGGCGAGCCTGGCGCCATGTCTGCTTCTGAAAATCCGCGCCCGCGCAGTAGAGGAATATTCATCACGCGAAAGTAACCTGGCGTGATAACGCCCTCCATCATCACCGGCGCCGGCTCTTTCGGATCTTGTGGATGCCCTTCCACCGCGGCTGCGAACCCATCCACCCTCCCGCTCAACGGGAGCACGTTTACCAACGCCGCATCCATCACTCCGGGAATGGCTCGTGTACGTTCAAGTAGATCGTGGAAGAAAACCTTGCAGTGATCCCCGTCCGCACAGAACGTATCGCTTGCGGAAATCCGAGCGGTAACGATGGCTTCGGTCCTGAAACCCGGATTCACATGCGCAAGTTCCCACAGGCTCTTCACCAGCAGTCCCGCGCCGATTACGAGCACCACCGCCACGGCGATCTCTGCAATCGCTAGCGCATTTCGCAATCGGTTGCTCTTCGCCGCGGACGTTTCTTGCCAGCCGCTCTTCAGCGACTCCGTCAGGTCAATCTTCGAGGCATGCAGCGCCGGCACGAGCCCGAAAATCACGCCCGTCACAATCGCAATCGCCGCCGTGAACGCCATCACGCGCCAGTCAATTGAAACACTCCCCAGCCGTGGCGTATCCGCGGGAGAAATCGCCTTCAGCCACGAAAGCCCGTTGATCGCAAGCAACAGTCCGAGCATACCGCCGCCCGCCGCCAGCATCACGCTTTCCGTCAGTAGCTGACGGCAAATCCGCCAACGCCCCGCGCCGAGCGCCGCACGCACGGCGATCTCTTTTTGCCGAGTCGCCGCGCGCGCCAGCAACAAATTCGCCACGTTCACGCAAGCGATCACCAACACCAATCCGATCGCGCCCAGCAAAATCAGCAGCTTCGCGCTCACGTCTCCCGTTAATCCTTGCTGCAACGAAATTACTCCGCAATCCGCCCACAGCACGTCGGGCATCTGCCACGGGAACAGCTTTCGTAATTGTGGTACGTACGCTCGGATCTCCGCGCGCGCCTGCGCGATCGTCACGCCGTCGCGCAGCCGCCCAATCACGGGCATGAATCCGCTGCCCCAGTATGCGCCGACGTTCCTGGAATCTAGGTGCAGCGGAATCCAAAACTCCTCCTTCGAACTCGCAAGCTGAAATCCCTCGGGCATCACGCCGACGACCTGTCGGCTCGTCCCTTCGAGCATCACCGACCGCCCAATCACGTTTGCATCGCCGCCGAATTTTCCTCGCCATAATCCGTGACTCAAAATGACGACGTCATCTCTTCCGGGCTGGTCCTCGCCAGCCAAAAACGCTCTTCCCATCTCCGGCCGCGGGCCAAGTAGCGAAAATAAATTCGCGGATACGGCCGCGCCTCGCAGACGGACGGCCTCGCCCACACCCGTCAGATTCGATTGTTCCGAGTCCGAAAATCCCGCGACGTTCATCGTCCGCAGCTTCCCCTGCATCGCCACGACCGCGCCTTGCGGAAACACGTCATCCCACTCCGAGCTTCCCGTCACACTCACCAGCCGGTCAGGCTGCGGATATGGCAGCGAACGCAGCAGCACTCCATTCACCAGGCTGAATATCGCCGTGTTCGCGCCAATCCCCAGCGCCAGCGTGAGCACCGCAATCGTCGTGAACGCTGGGGTGCGCGCCAGCGCACGCAGCCCGTAGCCCATATTCTGCACGAGAGTCCGCATGAGCACACCTCCGCTCGAATTCCCTGCCCATTTTCGAGCACAATGCCTTCGAGATTGTCCCCGGCTTAATTCAATGAACCTACAGGAGTTGCAGGCACCGAATCGGTTCGTCGGCTCGGTCGCCTGCTCGCTTTCGCAATGCACCGTCTCTGAAATGGACACTTACTCTCGACTACTGTGCTAGAATCCCGCCACTTCCCGGGCTCGGAATCTCTGATTATCGCAAGGGGCAGAAGTCGCAAATTCGCGGAGGAGTTCATCATGGGCATCTTCCATTTCGTCCTCGCCGTTCTAATCTCCGGGTTTCTCGCGTCCTTCACCGACTGGTTCTTCGGCGGCTACCTCTTCCACAAACAGTATCTGGCCTATCCGGAAATCTGGCGTAACAAGCCGGGCGACAATGCAGGTGAAAACCGAGCCATCTTGTGGTCAGTCATCCTCGGGTTCGTGACGTGTGCCGCATTCATCTGCGCCTGCATCGCCTTCCGCATTCACGGCTATATCGCCGCGACTCATCTCGCCCTGTTCGTTTGGGTAAGTGCGCCGGTGCCGCTGCTGATTACGAATGCGCTTTTCATCAAGATGCACCCGCTAAACGTGGTCTCCAATTCCCTCGGCTGGCTCGCGAAGCTCATCCTCCCGGCTCTGGCCGTCGGATTCTTCGCGAAATAGAGGTTGTCATTTCTTTAGATTTTCAGTCCGAGGATGTGGTGGGAACTCTCGCCGAAGACGCGCCCGCGATTTTCGCGGCGCTGCCGTGCTTCTTCCGGTTCTCCGCAGCGGCGCCAATGAACGCGGCGAACAGCGGATGCGGAGCCAGCGGCTTCGATTTGAACTCCGGGTGGAACTGGCAACCAAGGAACCAGGGATGCTCGGGGATTTCCACGATCTCGACGTACACGCCGTCGGGCGTCTTTCCGGAAAACTTCATCCCCGCCTTCGTCAGCGGCACTTCGTACTCGCGATTGAATTCGTAGCGGTGCCGGTGGCGCTCGGAAATTTCCGTCGCGCCGTAAGCCCGCGCGGCAAACGAGCCCGGTTCCAGCTTGCACGGCCACGCACCCAGCCGCATCGTCCCGCCCATTTCCTCGACGCCGAGCAGTTCGCGCAGTTTGTAAATCACGCGGTGCAGCGGCTGCGGATCAAACTCCGTCGAATTCGCGCCTTCCAGCCCCGCGACGTGCCGTGCGTATTCAATCGTCGCGCACTGCATCCCCAGGCATATTCCGAAATATGGGACTTTCTTCTCGCGCGCATACTGAATCGCGAAGACCATTCCTTCGATTCCGCGCTTGCCGAATCCTCCCGGAACCAGAATGCCGTCCACGTGTCGCAACCGTTTTTCTGCGTCTTCGCGCGACTCGATTTCTTCCGATTCGACCCATTCGATCACCGTCTTCACGCGGTGCGGCAATCCACCATGCATCAGCGCCTCGCGCAAGCTCTTGTACGCGTCTTCGAGCTGCACGTATTTCCCCACCACGCCGATTCGCACTTCGCCTTCGGGATGTTCGATTTTCTCCAGCATTCCCAGCCACGGCGACATGTCCCGCGGCCCGGCCTGCAAATGCAGCAGGTGGATGATCCGCTCGTCGAGCCCCTCGCTCACGAGCGACATCGGCACTTCGTAAATATTTTTCACGTCCGGCGCGGAAATCACGCTCGCCACGGGGACATTGCAGAAGAGCGCGATTTTTCTCTTCAAGTCCTCGGTCAGTGGCACGTCGCTGCGGCAGAGCAAAATGTCCGGCTGGATTCCGATGCTCAGCAATTCCTTCACGCTGTGCTGGGTCGGCTTGGTTTTGTGCTCTCCTGCGGTCGGAATGAACGGCACCAGCGTCAGGTGAACGTAAATCGCGTTCTCCGGCCCAAGCTCGAGCCGCATCTGCCGGATCGCTTCAAGGAAGGGCAGCGATTCGATGTCCCCGACGGTCCCGCCGATTTCCACGATGACGATGTCCACGTCGTCCGCGACTTTCCGGAACGCCGCCTTGATCTCATCGGTGACGTGCGGAATCACCTGCACGGTTTTTCCCAGGTAATCCCCGCGCCGCTCTTTCGCCAAAATGGACTCGTAGATTCGCCCCGTCGTCCAGTTGTGGTCGCGGGTCAACTTCGAATTGGTGAACCGTTCGTAGTGCCCCAGGTCGAGGTCCGTCTCCGCGCCGTCATCGGTCACGTACACTTCGCCGTGCTGATATGGCGACATTGTTCCCGGGTCAACGTTCAGGTAGGGATCGCACTTCTGCAGCGTGACTTTCAGTCCGCGGGATTCCAGCAGGCAGCCCATCGAAGCAGCCGCCACGCCTTTGCCGAGAGAGGAAACCACGCCGCCTGTCACAAACACATACTTGGGGCGCGTCCCCAAAGTTCTTGTGTTCCCTCCCCGGTCAGGTAGGTACGAGTCATTATGAGCCGTGCCCTGGCGGGTGTCAATTCTAAGTTTTCCGTGGTTGGGATTTGAGAGCTGATTGCCGGAGTTTTCGAGGGATTGGGGTCCGGGGATGAGAAGCTGACAAGCTTGGTCGAATGGCTCAAAATCAGGCTGCCCAAAGGATGTTAGATATTGATTTTCACTTTCGATTAGCAATTGATAAGTGCTTTGTTTACAAGCACATGACTTTGCGCGACTGTGCATTTCATTTTCGATCAGGATCTCTGAAATTGGGGTGAGTTTTTGGCTGGAGGCCCGCCGCAGCGGGCTGTGGTCGGAGGCTAGGCGGAGAGGAGACTCCACCGGGGGCCTCGATCTAGGGCTAATTCGATGGCGGATTGCCGCTCTGTGTTCATGTGGGATATTATCCACAAACTAAACCGTTTGTCAAGAAGATTCGTCTGCCGCCCGCCCTTCAGAGACCGAAGGGTGAGGAACCCGGCGGACAAGCGTGGTGCCACCGCCCCGACCAAAAGCGCCGGGGCGCACAGAGCGAACACTCCACAAAAAGCAGGTGCAGATTCCTCACCAACCGATTTCATGGCTAGAGCGTATGGAGGTAGGCGAGGAGGTCGGCGAGTTGATCGGGCGTCAGGGTGTCGCCCGTGGGGGGCATCATACCGCGGCCCTGCACGATTGCCTGCGTGACGAAACGGTCGTTCGCGGGCAAGCCGCTGGGAAGGTATTTCTTCTTGTAGAGATTGACGAGGCCCGGGCCCTTGACGCCGCGCGAAGAATACGCCGTGTGGCATCCCGCGCAGCGGACATTGTAGATCTGGCGGCCCCGAGACTCCTGAGAATTGAGGCCCAGCTCGGCATCGGTCATTTGGGATTTGTCTTTCCCGCAAGCGACGAGCCAGGAAAGCAGCGCGATTCCGACCGCGATAAAAGCAAGTCTTCGCACGCCGCCATTCTATCCGGAACGCTCCCGCGCTGATTCCGAAAATAAAAATCCGTGACGAAAAGGCCGCGGCGATACACAATGCCGCTCCGAAATGTTGCGCGACCAATCGCAATCATAAAGGAGCGGCGAAATGAACAAGGCACCCGGCTTTTCGCGGCGGTCATTTCTGAGGGAAAGCGTCTTCGCTTCGGCGGGCGCCGCGCTCATGGGAGGATTCTCGCCCGCGCGTGGCCTCGGATTGCCGCCGCGCGATTTCTATTCGCTGCCAGAAAATGAACAGGCCGCTTCCGGCGCAGGCCCATCGGGGAATCTGGACGAATGGATTGACCGAATCTTTGCTTCGCGCGAATTCGCAGGAGAGAGATTCGGGCCCGTGCGCTGGGAGGAAGAAGGCAAATCGTACACGGCGCTGGAGCGCTCGGAATCCAATCCCGATGCAAGCGACATCGTGCGTTACGAGACAGCGACAGGAGCGCGAAGCGTGCTCATGCGAGCGTCAGAACTGATTCCGCCAGGAAGCAAAGAGCCGCTCGACATCGAAGATTTCGAGTGGTCGCAGGACCGAAACAAGTTGCTGATTTACACGAATTCGCGGCGCGTCTGGCGACAGAACACGCGCGGGGACTATTGGGTGCTCGACCGCACCGCGAAATCACTACACAAACTCGGCGGCGATGCGGCGCCTTCGACCCTGATGTTCGCGAAATTCTCCGCGGACGCGAGCCAGGCGGCGTACGTGCGCGAAAACAATATTTACGCGGAGGACCTGCGCTCGGGGAAAATCACGGCGCTCACGGAAGATGGGTCGGAGACGACCATCAATGGAACGTCGGACTGGGTGTACGAGGAAGAATTCGACGTGCGCGACGCATTTCGGTGGTCGCCGAACGGAAAGAAGATCGCGTACTTCCAGTTCGATACGCGGCAAGAAAAGGTTTTTTCGATGATCAACGACCTCGGCGGAGGATTTCGCGAGCCGATCACGCAAATTCCCTATCCCGAATACGGCGTCTATCCGAAAGTGACGACGGTGAGGATTCCGTGCGCTGGGACGCCGAACGCGGCGGTGCGAATCGGCGTGGTGGACATCGGATCGGGAAAGACGACATGGATGAACGTGACGGCGGATCCGGAGAAGTCGTACATCCCTCGATGCGAATGGGCGGGAAATTCCGATGAGCTGGTAATGCAGCACATGAACCGTTTACAGAACACGAACGACGTCTATCTGGCGAATGCGAATACGGGCGAATGCAGACGGATTCATCAGGACAAGGACGAAAAATGGGTGGACGTGAACGAGGATACGAACTGGCTGCCCGGCGGAAAACGGTTTTTGTGGACGAGCGAGCAGGACGGATGGAGGCACGTCTACACGGTGGCGCGGGACGGCGGCGGAGCAAGACAGGTGACTCGCGGAGATTTCGACGTGATGGGAATCGCGGCCATCGATCCGAAGGGAGAGTGGCTGTACTTCTACGCTTCGCCGCAGAACGCGACGCAGAGATATCTCTACAGGACGAAGCTGGATGGAGCGAGCGAGCCAGAGCGCGTGACGCCGGCGGACCAGAGTGGGACGCACTTCTACGACATCGCGCCGAATTGCGAATGGGCAATTCACACGCACTCGACATTCGATTCACCGGGGACGACGGAATTCATCCAATTGCCTGAACATCGCGTGGCGCGCGTAATGGCCGACAATAGGGAATTGAAGGAAAAAGTGAAAGTGCTAGGAACGCAGCCGGCGGAGTTTTTCCAAGTAGACGTGGGCGAAGGGGTGAAGCTCGATGCATGGATGATCAAGCCGGCGAATTTCGATCCGTCGCGAAAGTATCCGATTCTGTTTCAGGTGTACGGCGAGCCAGCGGGACAGACGGCGCTCGACGCGTGGGGTGGACGCAATGCGCTGTTTCATCGCGCGATTGCGAATCAAGGATACCTTGTGGCGTCGGTGGACAATCGCGGGACGCCAGCGCCGAAGGGCCGCGCGTGGAGGAAATGCATCTACGGCGCTGTCGGCGTCCTTTCGTCAAAGGAACAGGCGGCGGCAGTGCGCGCGATCGCGAGGGAGAGAAGTTACGTCGATGGCGGGCGAGTCGCCGTGTGGGGATGGAGCGGAGGGGGAACGAATACGCTGAATCTGATGTTTCGCGCGCCAGATGTGTACAAGGTGGGGATCTCGGTGGCGCCAGTGCCGGAGCAACGCATATACGATTCGATTTATCAGGAGCGGTACATGGGATTGCCGCAGGAAAACGTGGAGGGATACAAGGCGGGCTCGGCCGTCAATTTTGCGGAAGGGCTGCAAGGGAAATTGCTGCTGATGCATGGCTCGGGAGACGACAACGTGCACTTCGCAGGCTCGGAGTTGCTGGTGAACCGCATGATTGAGTTGGGAAAATCGTTCGACTTCATGATGTATCCGAACCGGACTCACGGGATTTCCGAGGGCGCGGGCACGGCGGTGTTCCTGTTCAAGCGCTTGGCGAGACATTTGACGACTTATTTGCCTGCGGGAGCGGGGCGCTCGGCAAATGCCCTGGTGCGACTTCCCTTCACTGCCGGGCATCGAAAAGTGGCAGCGGATTAGAGCGGAGGGAACATGCCGCAGGTTCAGGTGAAGGAGCTGATTGCGATGCTGGATGAGGCGTACGCAGGGCCAGCGTGGCACGGGCCGTGTTTGCGACAGTCGCTGCGAGGCGTGACGCCCCGCGCAGCGGCGCGGCGTCCCGGACGCGGGCGGCACAACATCTGGGAGCTGGCCGTGCATGCGACGTACTGGAAATACGTCGCTATCCGACGGATTCTGGGCGAGACGGAACTGAGATTTGGAGAGCCGGGGCATAACTTTTTCGAGCGGCCGGCAAAAGGCGCCGGAGCTTCGGAACAAGCAGCGCTGTGGCGGCGAGACTTGGCGCGGCTTGCGCGGATGCACAAGGAATTAAGGAAAGCCGTAGGCTCGCTGGAAGATTCCTTGCTTGACCGACGCGCTCGCGGAGGGAGGCACACGAATCGAGTGCTCATCGCGGGAGAAGCGATGCACGACGTGTATCACGCGGGACAAATTCAGCTTTTGAAGCGACTGAATGCGAAATAGCTGGAGTCCCGGGTCCTATTGAGCACACCTTCGAGCACGGGCTGAGAACGTGTGTCACAACTCACACCAAGTTCAACCTGCAATGTCTAGGTTGCCGGCTTGCCGCGGAGAAGAGCTTCGACGCGGGGGACGTCGGCGGGGACGTCGACGGCGATGCCGGAGTAGTCACATTCGCCGATGCGGATGCGATAGCCATTTTCGAGCCAGCGCAACTGCTCGAGCTGCTCAAGATGTTCGAGATCGCCCGGCGGAAGTGTGGGAAATTCGAGAAGCGCATCGCGGCGGAACGCATAGATGCCAATGTGCTTGAAATGGCGCGCGGCAATGGGCTCGGAGGCGTCGCGAACCCAGGGGATCGGCGCACGGGAAAAATAGAGCGCGTTGCCGTCGAAATCGGCGACAACTTTCACGACGTTGGGGTCCATGATTTCCGATGGCTGGGAAATCGGAACGCAGAGCGTCGTCACCTGCACTTCCACGTCGGAGGAAATCGCTTCCACGGCGGCGTCAATAACATCGGGAGAGATGAGCGGTTCATCGCCCTGCACGTTGATATAGATCTCCGCGGGATTGTGGACCGCGACCTCGGCGATGCGCTCGGTGCCGGAGCGATGGTCGCGGCGCGTCATGGCCACTTGGCCGTCGAAAAACTCGACCGCGTCGCGGATGCGGTTGTCGTCGGTGGCGACGAGGACGCGGGAGACGCGGCGGGCCTGGCGAGCGCGTTCGACGACGTGCTGGATCATCGGCTTGCCGGCTATGGGCGCGAGAGGCTTTCCCGGAAAGCGCGAGGAGTCGTACCGCGCAGGAATAACGACCACGATATTCGGTTTTTCAGGCATGGATGTTGTCGGCTGCGGGGGAATCTTATCACGCAGCTACGAAGGAATTTACGGGAAGCGAAGCCGTGGGGTCATTACCCGGTTGTGGGACGGCGCCGACGACTCCAGTCTAAGAGTCGTGGGGCCGAGCAAGGCACTTGAATTGCGCGGATTGGGTGGTAGAATGACGGGCAACGATTGAATAGTTGCTGTCGTTCGAGCGTTTGAGGGACATGTGCCGAAGACAGCCGGTCATCCACGGCGATTAGGTCCTGCAGCCGCGGGAATAGCCATTCTGGCGGCGGCGTTGATCCCGTGCGGAATTGCCAATGGACAGGACAATCACCCGCTGGAGTACGTGCCTCCTCCGGTCAAGAAAACAAACAATGTAACGGAAATCAAGAAGGATGCCGCGCTGGTGCTGGTGAGCGCTACGGTGACAGATCCGTACGGACGGCTTGTGACCGGGCTAGACCAGGAGAATTTCCAGGTCTACGAGAACGGGCAAGAGCAGGAAATCATGCGGTTCGCCGAAGACGACGTGCCGATATCAATCGGCGTGATTTTCGATCTGAGCGGCAGCATGTCGGACAAAATCGCGAAATCGCGGATGGCGGCGGTGCAGTTTTTCAAGACGGCGAACCCCGCGGACGAATTTTTCCTGGTCGACTTCAACGATCGCGCGGAACTGGCAACGCCGTTCACGCGCAGCATATCCGAATTGCAGAACCGACTGCTCTTTACGGGAGCGCGAGGAAGCACGGCGCTGCTGGACGCGGTTTACCTGGGAATGACAGAGATGAAAGGAGCACACAACGCCAGAAAAGCTTTGCTCATCATATCGGACGGAGGAGATAATCACAGCAGATACGACGAAGCGGACGTCAAGAGGTTCGTCAGAGAGTCCGACACGCAAATCTACGCAATCGGGCTATACGATCCGGTGGCGGATCGTTCCACTCCGGAAGAACAGAACGGGCCCGAAATGCTGCGCGATCTGACGGACATGACCGGCGGAAGGACATTCAACGTCGGGGAACAAGGACTGGACGACCTGCCGGACATAGCCGCGAAAATCAGCATGGAGTTGAGAAACCAATATGTGCTGGGATACAGACCAAGCGATAAGACAAGCGACGGAAAGTGGCGCAAGATCAAAATCAAGCTGCGCCCACCACGCGGACTCCCTCCCCTCACCGTGTACGCGCGCAACGGATACTTCGCACCACATCACTAGAAAAAATCCAAGATTCTCTCTGCCGGCACTCCTGACAGGCATACTGTTTCTTGCGTGCACGTGCCTGGGGCAAGCGCAGCCGAATTTGCCCGTGCCGCCTCCGCCGGGCGCGACGAGCGGCCAGCAGGCGCAATCCAATCAGCCACAAGTGCAGAAAAAGGGACAAACGTTCACGCTGAAGCGCGATGTGGATCTGGTGCGGATGCAAGTCTCCGTGGTGGACAAAAAAGGAAATTTCGTGCCGGAGTTGCGACAGCAGAATTTCAAAATCTGGGAAAACGGCGTGCCGCAAAATATTGCGGCGTTCACGGGAGAAGATATTCCGATTACCGTTGGGCTGGTGATAGACAACAGCGGGAGCATGAAGACGAAGCGGCCGCGCGTGAATGAAGCGGCGCTTGATTTCGTGAAGACGAACAATCCGCAAGACCAAGTGTTCGTGGTGAATTTCAACGACGAATACTACCTGGACATGGACACGGATTTCACGAACGACCAGAAAGTGCTGAAGCAGGCGCTGGAGAGAATCGACTCGCGAGGCGGCACGGCGCTGTACGACACGATTCTGGGATCGATAGCGCATCTGAAGAAAGGCACGAAAGACAGGAAGGTGCTGCTCGTCGTTACCGACGGCGTGGACGACACGAGCGATGCGAGCCACACGCTCGATTACACCGTGGAAAAGGCGGCTCAATCGAATACGGTGATATACGCGGTCGGACTTTTCAGCCCGGGAGACAATTCCAAGGCCGAAGTCCGCCAGGGCGAGCGCGCGCTGAAGGCGCTGACAGATGCGACCGGCGGCGAAGTGTTTTTCCCGAAGACGCTGGATCAAGTGGATGCGGTGTGCGAGCGAATCGCGCAGGATATCCGCGAACAATACACCATCGGCTACTACCCCACGAATGTGGCGAAGGATGGAACGTTCCGCGCAGTGAAAATCGAGCTTGCCGGAGTGAAGGGCCACGGCAAACTCACGATTCGCACGCGACCGGGCTATTACGCACCGTCAGAAACCAGCGCGACATCTTCGGCGAGCGACTAAGGGCAAAGCTCCAGCAAGCGCACTCCGAATTCCCGATCAATATAACAACGTGAGGAAACTCGAGCCGTGCGGGATTTCGCCGCCGAAGTTTTCGGCGACAGTCTGCCCCATGTCGGCGAGCGTGTGGCGGACGCCGAGCCTGACGTCGCCGCGGCCGCCCGGCGAAAAACAGAGGATGGGAACGTATTCACGCGAATGATCCGTTGTCGGAGCGACGGGGTCCGGGTCGCAGCCGTGGTCCGCGGTGATCATCAGCAAGTCCGACTTCGCCAACAATTTGAGAAACGGGCCGAGGAGCGCGTCGAATTCCTCGAGAGCGCGCGCGAAACCTTCGACGTCCTTGCGATGGCCGTAGAGCATGTCGAAATCGACGAGGTTGGCGAAGATGAGGCCCTCGGAGCGCTCGGAGAGCGAGGCGATAAGTTTGGCCATGCCGTCGGCATTGTCTTTCGTGGTGACGTAATCGGTGACGCCGCGACCGTTGTAGATGTCGTGAATTTTTCCGACTCCGAAAACGGGAATTGTGCGGCCGGCGAGGACGTCGAGAAGCATGGGACGCGACGGCTCGACGGCGTAATCGTGGCGGCGCTCGGTGCGGCGATAATTTCCCGGGACGCCGGTGAACGGACGCGCGATCACGCGGCCGACGCGATGCGGGCCGTCGAGGAGTTTGCGCGCGAGTTCGCAGAAGCGATACAGCTCCGCGGTGGGAATGACATCTTCGTGCGCGGCGATCTGGAAAACGCTGTCGCCTGACGTGTAAACAATCGGAAAGCCGGTACGCTGATGCTCTTGGCCCAGTTCCTTGATGATTTCCGTGCCGGAGGCGGGCTTGTTGCCCAGAGTCTTGCGACCGATGGCGCCTTCGAATTTTTCGATCAGCTCGCGCGGGAATCCCTCCTTGTAAACCGGAAATGCTTGATTGAGCCAGATGCCTGCCATTTCCCAGTGGCCCGTGGTTGTGTCCTTGCCCGGAGAGACTGTGGCGCCTTTCCCGAACGCGGCCTCGGGATGCGTGGGCGCTTCGAGATGATCGAGCGGCTTGATGTTGGCGAGGCCGAGGCGGACCAAATTCGGGATGCGCAGCGGGCGCGAACGAGCGATGTGGCCGAGCGTGTCGCGGCCAACGTCGCCGTACTTTGCGGCGTCGGGAAGCTCGCCGATGCCGACGCTGTCGAGAACGATCCAGATTACGCGCGCGAATGGATTGCCGAGGGGCATGTTGTTTCACGCGTTAATCTACCACAGAAGTAGCGGGCGGCACGGATTGGCGCGGGGTTGCTCGAAGACGTATAATTTTTGGTTTACGCCTATGCCAGCGAATCCGCCTGAGGAAACTGCCACCGTTCACACGCCCACGCCGTCGGCTGCGGCAAGCAAGAGCAAACACGTTGGCGGGCCGAACGGCAAAGCCGACGAGGCGATCTGCGTGCGCGGGGCACGCGTCCACAACCTGAAAAACATCAGCTTTGAAATTCCTCATAACGCGGTCACCGTCGTGACGGGCGTTTCGGGCTCGGGCAAATCTAGCCTCGCGTTCGACACGGTTTACGCAGAGGGGCAGAGGCGGTACATCGAGTCGCTTTCGGCGTACGCGAGGCAATTCCTGGAGCGCATCGAGAAGCCGGACGTGGATGAAGTGACGGGAATCGCGCCGGCAATCGCGATCCAGCAGAAGAATTCCACGCGCAATCCGCGCTCGACCGTGGCGACGGCGACGGAAATATACGATTACTTGCGGCTGCTCTACGCGCGAGTGGGGCATACGTTCTGCCTGAACTGCGGCGAAGAAGTGAAAAAAGACACGGTGGATGAAATCGCCGAGCGAATTCTGCAATTGCCAGCCGGTCGGCGATTCTATGTTGTCTACAGACTGCATTTCGCGGAGATTCCCGCGGCGGCGAAATCGCGCCCCCGCAAGACAGCGCCATCGCCTGAGACGGTGAAACAGTCGCTGGTGAGTTTGCAGAAGCGCGGGTTCAATCGGCTGTTTCATGCTGGACGCGTGTACGAATTCTCCACTCCCGAGACTTTGCTCGATGTGAATTTCTCGAAGCCTGTATACGTGCTCGTGGACCGGCTGGCACTCGGGCCGGACATTCGTTCGCGACTGATGGACTCGATTGAGATCTGCTATCGCGAAGGGCGCGGCGAAGCCATCCTGGAATTTGTGCCCGAGGCGGCGGGCGCGCAGCCCGAGCGAATGATTTTCAACGAGCGATTCGAATGCAAGAAGTGCGGCGCCATATACCAAGAGCCAGAGCCGCAGCTTTTTTCGTTCAACAATCCTTACGGAGCGTGCCCGCGATGCCAGGGATTCGGCAACACGATTGACTTCGACCTCGAGCGCGTGATTCCCGACAAAGGACGAACACTCGCGGACGGAGCGATCGAACCGTGGACGAAGCCTCGATACCGCGGGTTGATGCAAGAGCTCAGGACATACGCGAAAAAAAAAGGCATCCCGACGGATGTTCCCTTCCGCCAGCTCTCCGACGCGCAGCGCGAGAAAATCCTCGCAGGCGACGCGAAGGAGGATTTTGGGGGCATCAAGGGATTCTTTGCATGGCTCGAAAGGAAAAAATATAAGTTGCACGTCCGGGTTTTCCTGAGCCGCTATCGCGGCTACGCGATGTGCCCCGACTGCCACGGGACGAGGCTCCGCGCGGAGGCGCGAGCCGTGCGCGTGACGGGCAAGGCGATTACGGAAGCGTGCCAGTTGACCGTGGCGGAAGCGCGGAAGTTTTTCGGCGAATTGAAGCTCAGCGCCGCCGAGGCAACGATTGCGGGCAAAATCCTCGAGGAATTGCAGCAGCGATTGCGCTACCTCGATGAGGTTGGCCTGGATTACCTGACGCTGGACCGATTGACCTCGACGCTTTCAGGCGGCGAATCGCAGCGAATTCAACTGGCGACGTCGCTCGGGTCGCACCTTGTCGGCGCAATGTACGTGCTCGACGAGCCATCGATTGGACTGCATCCGCGCGACACGCACCGGCTGATCGCGATTTTGCGCAGCCTGCGGGAACTCGGCAATACGCTGCTGGTGGTGGAGCACGACGCCGAGACAATTGCGGCGGCGGATTACGTGATGGACCTCGGACCGGGCGCGGGGGAACACGGCGGGAAAATCATGTTCGCGGGCGCGCAGAAAGAGCTGGCGTCCGATACGCATTCGCTGACGGCGCGGTACTTGAATGGCGACCTTGCAATTCCGATCCCCAAGGCGCGCCGGAAGCCGCATGGGAAGATGCTGACGGTGCGGAAGGCGCGAAGCCACAACCTGAAAGAAATTGATCTGATGATTCCGCTCGGACTGATCGTGGCCGTCACGGGCGTTTCCGGCTCGGGAAAATCGACGCTCGTCTACGACGTGCTGTACAACACGCTGCGCGCGAAGCGAACCGGCGGCAACTGGCGCGACGCTTGCGACGACATCAAAGGCGACGCAGCGCTGACGGCGGTGGAGATGGTGGACCAATCGCCAATTGGGCGCACGCCGCGGTCGAATCCAGCGACATACTTGAAAGCGTTTGACGCGATTCGAGAGGTGTTCGCGTCGACGCCGGAGGCGAAGAAGCGTGGCTTCGGCGCGGGACATTTCTCGTTCAATATTCCCGGCGGGCGTTGCGAAGCGTGCCAGGGCGACGGCACGGTTACGGTTGAAATGCGATTCCTCGCCGACGTGGAACTCGTTTGCGAAGAGTGCCACGGAACGCGATTCAAGAGCGCCGTGCTCGACGTGCGGTATCACGGAAAGAACATCCACGAAGTGTTGCAGCTGACTGTGCGCGAGGCGCTGGGGTTCTTCGCGGCGACACCGAAGGTAACAGGGAAGTTGAAGATTCTGGAAGAAGTCGGGCTCGGCTACCTCCGGCTGGGGCAATCGGCGTCGACGCTTTCCGGCGGCGAAGCACAACGTTTGAAACTCGCGGCGCATCTCACACGACAAGAGAACACGGGAGTTCTTTACATCTTTGATGAGCCGACCACGGGATTGCACTTCGACGACATTTCGAAACTGCTGGCGGCGTTCCGGAAACTCATCGAAGGCGGCGCGTCAGTGTTGATCATCGAGCACAATCTGGACGTGATCAAATCCGCCGACTGGGTGATCGACCTTGGGCCGGAAGGCGGCGAGCAAGGCGGCCGCGTGGTGGCTTGCGGAACGCCGGAGCAAGTGGCGCGCAACGCGCATTCGCACACGGGGCAATTTCTCGCGCGGGCGCTGAATCACAATTCACGGGGGAATGGCATCCAACGGAATCATGCGCCATGAGCCGCCAAGGCAATCTGGCCATATTACTCTGCGTGGTATTGGCCTGGATATCTCTCGCGAATGCCGTTTACGCTCAATCGATTTCGCGAAAACGCATTTCCGGAGTATCTCCGCAGGATGTGGCCCTACACGAGCTCCTTGTGCAAGCGAAAGCGGCGGCCGACAAGCAGGACTACGCGGCGGCGGAAACAAATTATTTGAAATATCTCGCGCAGAAGCCGAACGACGCCTCGGCACACTTTGATCTAGGATTCGTCTACACGACGGAGAACGAAAGCCAGAAGGCACAGGCGGAGTATCGCAAGGCCATCGCGCTCGATCCGAAGATGACGGAGGCCTATCTGAACCTCGGGGTCAGCTTGCTGGCTGAGGATCCGAAAGCGGCGATTCAGCCACTCGAAGAAGTCACGAAGCTGAATTATTCGTACGCGAAGGCGCATTTTCTGCTGGGAATTGCGCATGAACGAGCCGGCGATTCACAAAAGTCCATTGCAGCATTCACAATCGCCGAAACGTTGGACCCGAACGATTTGGAAACGCATCTGGAGCTGGGGCGCGAACTCCTCGTTTCGCGAAATTCGGCGGGCGCGGCGGAATCCGAATTTCGAGAAGCGCTGCGGCTGAAGGCTGACGATTCCGACGCACAGATGGGGCTGGCGCGGAGCCTGGTGGCGCAGAACAAGTCCGCTGAGGCAGAGGCGGCGCTTAAGAATTACTTGAACGAAAAACCGAATGATGCGAATGCGCGGATGCTGCACGCTTCCCTGTTGACCGATCTGAAAAAGGACGACGAAGCGCTGGCGGAGCTGGAACGCCTTGGGAAAGACGGCCCGGAAACGCTCGAATCGGTCAAGCTGCGGTCGTTGATCTATTACAACGAGAAGAAATACGACCAGTCCGCCGCGGCGTTGCAGAGAGCGAAAGCCCTCGCGCCGCAAGACGCGGAGATTCGTGCGAGACTGGGGCACGTCCTGCTCCAATTGAAACAATACCCGGAGGCCGCGCAAGAGCTCAACGAGGCTTTCCGGCTTGACACGAAGGAAACCGAGACGCTGCGCGACCTAGTAGCCGCCGAGTATTTGAGCGAAGATTATCCGGCGACGCTGGCTGCCATGAACGTCCTGGAACAGAGAGAGGCTCCGCAGCCGGGCGCGTGGTTTGTGCGCGCAACTTGCTACGACCACATGGGACAGGCCAAGGCTGCGCTCGATGCCTATCAAAAGTTTCTGTCACTGAACACGGATAAGAACAGCAACCAATACTTCGAGGCCGCGGCGCGCGCGCGGTTTCTCGAAAAGATGCTGAAGGACAAGGGGAAATAGTGTGATTTCTCTGCTGATGACCGCGGCGATGTCTGCGACGCTGGCTCTCCAGTCCGCCGGGCCGGCGCCGTCGACGGCACATCTTTCTCCGGGAACGCAAAAGGAACTCGCGGACTGCAAAGCGCGTTATGACGGCACGAATGATCCCGTTGCACGCGCGAAGGCGCTGGAAAAACTAGGCCGCGTGGAAATCAAGGCGTCGCGAGAGATGACGAATGGCGGGGATTTTGACGCGGCGCTGCAATACGTGAAAGACTACGACGACCAGGCACACGAGAGGCACGATGCGCTCGTAAAAACAGGCGTCAACGCCGAAAAACATTCCAACGGTTTCCGGCAACTGCAGATTTCTGTGCGAGAATGCATACGGTCCATTAAGGAAATCGCGGAACAAGTTCCATTTGGCCGGCGACAGCCGTTTGAAACGCATCAGCAAAGCCTCGAAGACTTGAATCAGAAGCTTATACTTGAATTATTCCCTCGCCAGCCCGGGCACAAAGCAGAGAAAGGGAATCCGGAACGTTAAGATGCGAAGCGGAAGAATTGGAACAGCTGGAATGATTTGCGCATTACTTGTGATCGCGTGCACATGCGCGTTGCTCGCCACGCCCGCGCAAGCGCAATCGGGCGCGCGTGATTTTTTAAGCCCCGCTGAAGCGGACAAGATTCGCGACGCGCAGACACCCGATGCGCGAGTGAGACTATTTGTAACGTTCGCCGAAGACCGGTTGAAGAAGCTGCAATATGAGTTGAGCAGCAAAGAAGCGACGCAGAACCGCGACATGCTGCTCAACGGCCTGCTAAACGGATATGCCAGTTGCCTGGATGAAGCGACCGATCGCCTGCAAGACGCGAAAGCGAAAGGCGCGGACATACGGCAGGCGATCAAGGATATGCAAAAGCAGACGAAACTGTTCTTGGACGAACTGCACAAGATCCAGGACGCGGGCGGGCCGGAGCTCGAGACATTCAAAGACAGCTTGAGCGACGCGATCAATTCGACGCAAGACGCGCTGAACGAGTCGAATAAGGCATCGAAGGAGTATGGAGCAGTGCCGATCCGGAGAAAACCTTGACGCGCAATCGCGCGACGCTCACGCACGTCCCCCGCGGCACGCGAATTTTTCAGCGCATGTTTACACGGCTCGGTTGTCAAGGCCGGCCGCCGCATTTTGTCGTCTCATTTTATCCTTACGCCGGACTGGCCCATTCGATCCGGCTGCGCGAGCAAACGGCGTACGTTCGGCTGTCGGATCTGCTGCGCGGCGCAGCGCGAGAAGTAATGGAGGCCACCGCTGCGATTCTGCTGGCGCGCCTGTATCGCCGCCGAGCCCCTAGAGAGCTAGCTCACTTCTATCGCGAATTTGCGCATGCCCATGGGACCAGAAGAAAGGTGCGTGCGCTGAGGAGCAAGCGCGCGCGGCGAACTGTGACTCGTTTCAACGGGCGGCATCACGACCTTGGCGCGATATTCGATTCGCTGAACTGCTTGCACTTTGCGCAATCGTTGACACGGCCGCATCTGAGCTGGAGCGCGAGGCCGTGGCGGACGCAGCTTGGCGCATTTGATCCGGCGCTAAAGCAAATTGCCATCAATTGTGTTCTGGACAGGCCGGACGTGCCCGGTTACGTCGTTGCGTACGTTCTCTATCACGAGATGCTGCATCAAAAGCATCCCATCCGAGTGGCGCGGTGCCGATTGCAATCGCATTCGCGGCAATTCCGCGAGGAAGAAAAGCGGTTTGGAGACTACGACCGCGCGATAGACTTTCTGAAGAAGTTTTCCTAGCGTTTCGCGTCGGCCGCGTTCTTTTGGAGCTTCTCTTTCAATCGGGTGATGCGTTCTTTTACAGTCTTTGATTGCGGCGACTCGGGCAGGATTTTCAAATACTCCTCGAAATAGCGGATTGCGGTGGCGGGGTCGTTTTTCTTCTCGTAGGCTTCGCCGAGAAGCAAGCGAGGCTCGGCGTAGTTGTCCTTGTAGAGGAGCGCGTCCTTGAAACGCGCAATTGCGCCATCGTAATCACCGCGACGCAGATAGAATTTACCCACCTCAACGTCGTGCAGCGCGCGCAAAGGATTGTAAGACGCTGCTTGCTGCCCTGGAGCGGGAGCGTTTTTCTGTTGTGCGGGCTTTACATTCTGCGCGACGGCGGAGGCGCACAAAGCGAGGCAGAATATCGAGGCGCAGATCAGAACATTCCGCACGCTTGCAGCTCCCTAGAATGATTATGACGGCGTTTGCTAAGATTGAAGTTGCCCCGCACGAAACATGACGGCGGGGATGTCTCCCACTGAACAGCGATCTCCATGGACCTGCGCGAAAAAGTCGGCGAATTTCCGCTGCAGCCCGGAGTGTACCTGTTCAAGGACGTGATGGAGACGATTCTTTACGTCGGCAAAGCGAAGTCGCTGCGCAACCGCGTGAGATCGTATTTTCTTGACTCCCGGCAAATGGACGCGAAGACCGGCTCGCTGGTGCGCGAGATCGCGGATGTGGAGTACATCGTAGTGGACAATGAGCGGGAGGCGCTGGCGCTCGAAAACAATCTGATCAAACAGTACAAACCGAAATTCAACATCCTGCTGCGGGACGACAAGACGTATCCATCGATTTGTTTCACGGCTGCGGAGGCGTTTCCGCGCGTGTTCGTGACTCGGAGGCTGGCGAAGGACGGTTCCGTATATTTCGGACCGTATTTTCCGGCGAGCCTGGCGCACCGCATCGTGCATTTCGTCAACCGCTATTTCGGGATTCCCTCCGCGCGCATGGATCTGGGCCGACCGCACACCCGAGCCTGGCTCGAATTTTATCTGAGCCGAAGCCTTGGGCCAAATGCGGCGGGGCAAACGCTCGAGGAGCGCTACGCCGAAGCTGCGCGAGACACGCGGATGTTCCTCGAGGGCAGGCGGAAGGATTTGCTGAAGAGCCTGGAAGAGCGGATGCGGCGCGCCTCGGCGGAAGAGCGATTCGAGGCCGCGGCGGGCTACCGAAATATGATTCGCACGCTCGAAGACATGGAGGAGCGGCAGAAAATCGCCGCCGCCGCGGGCGACGATACAGACGTGCTGGCGTGGTACGCCGAGCCTCCGCAGGTAGCGGCGAATCTGTTTCACATGCGCGGCGGGCGCGTCGTGGACCGGCGAGAATTTTACTGGGAAGACGCGAGCGAGTTCGAACCAAGCGAGTTTCTGGCGTCCCTGCTGAAGCAGATTTATTTCGAGACGAGTTACTTTCCGCGATTCATTCACGTACCGATGGACTTTGATGACCGCGCGCTGCTCGAACAAGTACTTTCAGAGAATAGCGGGCATAGGGTCGAGATTGTGATTCCGCAACGCGGCGCAAAGCGGGCATTTCTCGATTTGGTCGAAAAAAACGCCAAACATTCGTTCACGCAAAGATTCAGAGTGCTGCGGCCCAGCTCGAAGACTATTGCCGAGGCCGTGGAGACGGCGCTCGCGCTGCCCGCCCCCCCGAAGAGAATCGAGAGCTTCGATATTTCCCACATGCAGGGCGCCGACACGGTCGCGTCGATGGTTGTCTGGGAAAGCGGCAAAATGAAAAAGAGCGACTACCGGAAATTCATCATCCGGGGAGAAGAACCGCCTCGCAGTTTTTCTGAGGGCCCGGGAACATTATCACGCGGAGCCGGCGACACAATGGCGACAAAGCTCATGCGCGACGATTTTGCAAGCATGGGCGAAGTGGTTGGGCGACGATACAAGCGAGTGCTCGCCGAAAAGAAGCCGATGCCGAGCCTAGTGCTCATTGACGGCGGCGTGGGGCAACTGCACGCGGCGGCGGCGGCGCTGCAGTCGCTCGGACTGGTTGACCAGCCGCTCGCGAGCATCGCCAAGAAAGAAGAGATTTTATACGTGCACGGGCGAGAGGACGATCCGATTCGACTGGACCATCATTCCCCGATCCTGCACCTGATCCAGCAGATTCGCGACGAGACTCATCGCTTCGCGGTGACTTTCCACCGACAGAGGCGGACACGCAGCCGCATCGAGACTTCGCTCACGGCGATTCCGGGAATCGGGCAGCAGACCGCGCGAAAGCTGCTCAAGCGGTTTGGGAGCGTCGCACGGCTTCGCGAATTGAGCGCTGAGGAACTGGCTGGGGTGATGCCGCGCGTGACGGCGGAGCGACTTCACAAGTACCTTCACGCGTCCTGATCGCCGGAATCGCGCAAAACATACGGATGCGTATGTGAGTGTTCATAGCCGTGAACTGATTGTTACCACGCGGCTTGTGGGCCATGGACCTCTATGTTAGCCTGAATTCGGAGGTGCTTTATGGCCGACAACGTGGGAGCGAAAGTCAGCTATTTTATCGTCGGATTGGGCGTGGGCGCCCTAATTGGGATTCTATTCGCGCCGAAGGCAGGAGAGGAAACACGGCGTGACCTTGCGAGGAAGGCTGAAGAAGGCAAAGACTACGCGCAGCGAAAGGCGCGCGAGCTTCGCGAACGTGCGGAGGACCTCATCGAACGCAGCAAGGAGATCATGAACCGAGAAAAGAGCTCGCTGGCTGCGGCCGTGGAGGCCGGCAAGGAAACGTATCAGCGCGAAAAGTCCAAGGCTTCGTAGTCCGTGGACACGAAGGAAAATTGATGCCCGGCTGGATGGAAGCGTTCATCGTTGTGGCGACAATCGCCATCGTGGTACAGATGGCAATTCTTGTCGTCATGTACCTCCAATTCCGCACGACTACGCAGCAGATGCACCAAATTGCCCTGGATATGCAACGAAAGATTGAACCAATCCTCGTGCGCGTGAACCGCGTGCTGGAAAGCTCCGAGGAAAAGATCTCGAGCATCGTGACCGATGCCGCCGAGATGACGCGCACGGCGCGAGCGCAGGCGCAGAAAGTCGACCGCGTGGTGACCGAGGCGCTCGACAGGATGCGCGCGCAAATCATCCGCGTGGATACTATTCTCACGGGCGCGCTGGAGACGGTCGAGGACGCCGGGCTTAAGTTCCGGCGCTCGTTCCTGGGACCGCTGCAGAACGCGTCCGCGGTGCTAAAAGGCATCCGCACGGGAATCGAATTCATCCGCGGACAGAGAGGCGGAAGGACGAGCGAGGCGCGTCAGGAACAAGACGAAGAGCTTTTTATTTGAACGCCGGAACTAATCTCACGACCGAAGATTTCCTACCGAAGAAACTCACAGAGGACGCGAAAGCATCAGCGGAGCCAGCCGCCGCCGAGGACAACGTCGCCGGAATAGAAAACGGCGGCCTGGCCCGGCGTGATGGCGCGCTGCGGCTCACGGAAAGTCACGCGAGCGGTTCCGGCACCCAGCGGCTCAACCGCAGCCGAAGCGGGCGTGTGGCGATGGCGGAGCTTGACCATGGCTTCGACCGGCGCTGACGGGCAGGCGATGGAGACCCAGTTGACGTCACGCACTTCACAGACAGAGCGTAGCAGCTCCTCGTTGTCGCCGACGACAAGCTGATTCTTGGCACGATCGAGCGCAACGACGTACATCGGACGCCCCTTCGCCATGCCAAGGCCGCGGCGTTGGCCAACAGTGTAGCGGTGCAGGCCCTCGTGCCGACCTACTAGCGTGCCGTCGGTCGTCACCACCTCGCCGGCTTCCATATTCAGTTCCCCGCCCTGCTCGCGAACGTAGCCGCTAATGAATTGCACGTAATTGCCCGTCGGAACGAAGCAGATTTCCTGGCTCTCAGGCTTTTCGGCGATGGGAAGCTCGGCGCGTCGCGCAATGTCGCGGACTTCGGCCTTGGTGCGCTCGCCGAGCGGAAAACGCGTGCGCGAAAGCTGCTCCTGCGTCAGGCCGAAAAGAAAATAGGATTGATCTTTCGAATTATCCGCGGCGCGCAGAAGCTCGTAGCGACGGCTCTCCGGGTTGTATCGGACGCGCGCGTAGTGGCCCGTGGCAATTCGCTCGGCGCCAATCTGCCGCGCGGTGACGAGCAACTGGTCGAACTTGACGTGATTGTTGCAGAGGGTGCAAGGAATCGGCGTGCGCCCGCCCAGATAATCGGCGACGAAGGGACGCACGACGGTTTCCTCGAAGGACTGCTCGAAATTGACGACGTAGAACGGAAAGCCGAAATGATCCGCGACGCGTCGCGCGTCGTAGACATCGTCGAGCGAGCAACAACGATGCGATGGCGCGCCAGCGGGCGCGAGCTCGGGGAGGCGTCGCTGGTTCCAGAGCTGCATTGTCAGGCCGATGATTGACTCGCCGGCCGCGTGTAAGAGAGCCGCGACAGTCGAACTGTCCACGCCGCCGCTCATGGCGACGGCCGTCAGACCGGGTTGGATGGGGTTGCCCATCTGAGTGACATTAGTAGGATAGCAGAGGAAGCCGAGCTTTCGGCATCTTAGAGTGCGGCGACGGGCTTTACTCGCGCTGCTGCGACTGAACGGACGCGATTGACGACGCTTGGGATGACTCCGAGCGCCGTGTCCACGTCCTCGACCGTGGAAAAGCGGCCGAGGCTGAGGCGCAAGCTCGATTTTGCTTCGGCAGGAGAGAGGCCGATGGCGGTCAGAACATGCGACGGCGAAACAGCCCCCGAGGAGCACGCGGCGCCGGTCGCGCATTCCACGCCGCCGAGGTCCAATCCGATGACGAGCGATTCGCCTTCACATTCGGCGAAAGAGATGTTGGTCGTGTTGGGAACGCGGCGCGCGCGGTCGCCGTTGACGCGCGTGCCGGGAACACTCCGCAGAATGCCTTGCTCGAGGCGATCGCGAAGCGAGGCGAGGTGAGAATGGCCCGCGGCCAGTTCGCGGCGCGCGATTTCGGCGGCTTTGCCGAGGCCGACGATCCCGGGGACATTTTCAGTGCCCGGGCGGCGATCGCGTTGATTGCTTCCGCCACGCAGCATCGGTTCGAGCGGCGTGCCTTCGCGGACATACAAAACACCGACGCCCTTCGGCCCGCAGATTTTGTGCGCGGAAAGCGAAAGAAGATCTGCACCGATAGCTTTCACGTCCACGGGAATTTTGCCGACGGACTGAACCGCGTCGGTGTGAAAACGCACTTTCGATTCGCGAACGATTGTGCCGATATCTTCGACGGGCTGAATCGTGCCGAGCTCGTTGTTAGCATGCATGACGGTGATGAGAATTGTGTCAGGTCGAATCGCGCGGCGAACAAATTCGGGATCGACAATCCCGCCGGAGGAAACCGGGAGCCATGTGATTTCCGCGCCGCGCTTTGCCGCGGCCTCACATGCTTCAAGGACTGCGTGATGCTCAATTGCAGAACAAATGATGTGCTTACGTTCGCGATTGCTGGCGCCGATGCAGCCGAAGATGGCAAGATTGTCCGCCTCGGTGCCGCCGCTGGTGAAAACGATTTCGGAAGGCTTAGCGCCGATAAGCTGAGCAACGGAAGCGCGCGCGTTTTCGACGGCGGAACGCGCACGCCGGCCGGCGGAATGAATCGAACTTGCATTTCCCGCGGCGTCGGAAAAATACGGCAGCATCGCTTCGAGAACTTCGCGGTCGACGGGCGTTGTGGCGTTGTAATCGAGATAGACGCGGCGCGAGGCAGCGTTGGTCTGCGGCATAAAACTTAGAATATCGCCCGCGGATAGCCGGGTCAAGGACACCTGAGTACTCAGCTTTTCAGAAATCGTGCGAATCCGAGCAATAATGAAACGCCGACGCTGGCTCGTGCATCTTCCATGCTGAAACGAATGTGGGAATTTCACGAAGGAAAGCGAAGAATGCCGAGAATCCATCACGTATTCATGACCGTTGCCGCAGTCGCGTTGATCGCTGCGCCGGCGCTTGCAGGGCCTCCGTTTCAGACGGACGACCCGGAGCCGGTGGATTTTCACCACTATGAGTTTTATACGTTCGGCGCGATCGACGGCACGGGCGTGGAAATGGACACGGTCGGCCCGGCGTTCGAATTCAACTGGGGCATCCTGCCGAACACGCAACTCCACGTCGTCGCGCCACTGGCATCCATCATGCCGTCGAACAACGTGAATTACGCTCCGGCGGGCGTGGGGCCGAGCGCATTCGGCGCCGGCGACATTGAAATCGGCGTGAAGTACAGATGGATCAAGGAAACGAAATATCGTCCGATGATCGGCACGTTCACCATGATCGAGGCGCCGACGGGAAACTACAACGTCGGGCTGGGCATTGGGAAGGTCTGGTACAAGTTGCCCATGTGGGTGCAGAAAAGCTGGGGTCCATGGACCGCGTACGGAGGAGTGGGCGAAGAGATTGTCCCACAAACCGGGTTCAAGAATTTCACGTACACCGGCTGGCTGGTGCAGCGCGACATCGGCAAAAAATGGACGCTCGGGACGGAAGTTTTTTCGCACGGCTCTGCAGGGATCGCGTCGGCACAAATCCGAGGAACGACGCTGATCGATTTTGGAGGCTACTACTACATTCACAACCCCGGATTTCAGGTGCTTTTCTGCTACGGACATGAAGTGGCCGGCTTCCCGGAGACTTACGCGTATCTCGGGCTTTACTGGACATGGGGAAACGCAAAGCATGAAAAGGGCGCCGGCGAAGGCGGCGCGAACGAACCCTCGAAGATTCCGGGAATTTTGTAGAGCTTTCCAGCAGCCCGGCCGCCGAAAAGATTTCAGAACAGGAAACCGTGGCCGACGGCCGCATTGAAAGAATCTGCTCGCTTTGACACACTTATCAGGTCACGCGAGTTTCGAAATCTCGCGCACATCTGGCAACTGAATAGAGAGGAATCCTTGGCGCGACCCATCATCACGCTGACGACAGACTTCGGCTCCGCCGATCATCTTGTGGGAACGATGAAAGGCGTGATTCTGGGCGTTAATCCCGACGCGGAAATCGTGGACATCACGCACAAAGTGATTCCATACGACCTGCTCGACGGCGCGCTGGCAATCGGGCAAGCGTATAAATATTTCCCTCCGAAGACGATTCACATTATCGTGGTCGACCCCGGCGTAGGAACGCAGCGGCGGCCGCTGCTGATTACCGCGGATCAGCATTTTCTTGTGGCGCCCGATAACGGCGTGTGCTCGATGATTTTCGAGCGCGAAGAGAACCTCGTCGTGCGGCATGTGACTTCAGAGCATTACTTTCAGCATCCGGTGAGCAATACGTTTCATGGGCGCGACATTTTCGCACCTGTCGCCGCGTGGCTCTCGAAGAGCTGGCAGACGCAAGCGTTCGGCGAGGAAGTGACCGACTTTGTGCGCTTCTCCCTGCCGAAACCCAAGCCAGCGGATAATTGCCTGAAGGGCGTTGTTCTGCGCGTGGATAATTTTGGCAACCTGCTGACGAATTTCTCGACCGAAGACGCGCCGCAGCTACTAGCGGGATCGGCTTTCACATTGCGGCTCGGGAGCGCGGAAATTTCAAAGTTCGTGCAGACGTTCGCGCAAGGCGCAGCGAATGAGCCGGTCCTCGTTCTTGGTTCGAGTGGATTTTTCGAGGTGGCAGTGAATCGCGGCAACGCCGCCAGGGCGCTCGCCGCAAACCGCGGGACAGAAGTTACCCTCGAATTCGCGTAAGCCTTCCTACCGGGCAAGATCCGTCACGGTGAGATAACCGCGGAGGCGCGGGTCCATCCAATCGCGCAAGGCATCACCCAATAAATTGAAAGCGAGAACCGCGGACATCACGGCGAGCGCCGGAAAAACGACGAGATGCGGTGCGTCGAAGAGGTGGCTGCGCGCGTCGTTGAGCATCGCGCCCCAGCTCGACATCGGCGCGAGGACGCCGAGGCCGAGAAAGCTGAGCGTGGATTCGGCGAGAATCGCGCCCGCGAGAGCTATGGTCGCCTGCACGAGCACGGGCTGAATGATATTGGGCAGCAGATGCCGCCAGAGAATCCGCACGTGCGAAGCGCCGAGCGAGCGCGCCGCAGTCACATAATCCATTTCCTTCGCTTGCAGGACTTGAGCACGCGCGAGGCGCGCATAGCCAGCCCAGCCGGTGATGGTCAGAGCCATGATGACTTTGTCGAGGCCCGGGCCGAGAAACGCGGCGAAAGCGATTGCGAGCAGGATTCCCGGAAACGAGAGAAACGCGTTGATGAGAATGATGTTCACGAAATTATCGAACCAGCCGCCGAAATAGCCGGCGACCGCGCCGAGAATCAGGCCGAGAATTCCTGCGCCGAACACGACGCAAACGCTGACGAGCATCGAAACGCGCGCGCCGTAGATCACGCGCGAAAGGACGTCACGGCCAAGCTCGTCAGTGCCCATCCAGTGCGCCGCGCTCGGCGCTGCAAGGCGCGCGGGCACATTCTGCGCCGCGGGACTATATGGCGCGAGCCAGGGCGCGCCGACGGCGAGCACGATAAGAATGACGCACAGCGTCAAACCAATGCTGCCGGGCACGCTGTGGCGCAGGAATTCCCGCAGAGCTTTCATTGCAGGCGCACCCGCGGATCCGCGAACGCGTAGACAAGATCCGTCAAAAGATTGACGAGCACATACGACACCGCAATGAGCAGGATGCAGCCCTGCAGCAGTGGGTAATCGCGCGCCTCGATGGCCTGGACGGCGAGGCGGCCGATTCCCGGCCAGGAAAAAATCGTTTCGGTCACGATTGTCCCGGCGAGAAGCGTACCGAATTGCAGGCCGAGGATGGTCAGAATAGGAATCAGCGCATTGCGAAACGCGTGGCGCAACAGAACCGCGCGCTCGGTGAGGCCTTTCGCGCGCGCGGTGCGGACGTAATCGCTGCCAAGCTGTTCCAGCACGGACGTGCGCACCATGCGCGTGAGGATCGCCGCGAGTGCGGCTCCGAGTGTGATTGACGGCAAAATGAGATGCGAGAACCCGCCGCGGCCGCTCACGGGAAGCCAGCCAATGATCACGGAAAAAACCAAAATCAGCAGCGGGCCGAGAGCGAAGTTCGGTACGGACAAACCCAGAAGAGTCACGACGCCGATGGCGTGATCCGCGGGGCGCGCCCGCTTTTGCGCGGCAATTATTCCCGCAGGAATTCCGATGCCGCAGCAAACGATCAGAGCAGCGAGAGCAAGTTCGAGCGTCGCGGGATAGTGTTCTAAGACGACGCGGGTCACGGGCTGCTGAAAACGAAACGATTCGCCGAGATTTCCGCGCACGACTCCAGCGAGATATTTCCCGTACTGCACGGGCAGCGGCAAGTCGAGGCCGAGCGCGTGGCGCAGCTGCGTCAAGTCGGACTGCATCGCGCCTTCGCCGAGCATCTGCTGAACCGGATCGCCGGGGACAATGTGCGCGAGGAGAAACACCATCGTGAGAATCAGCCAGAGGGCGGGGAGCGAAAGCAGAAGGCGTTTGCCGATGTAGCCGGTCATTTCGCTCTCGACTTGCGGGATGTGGATTTCCTGGTGCGTTTCGGCGAGGCGCTTGCGGTCACCGTTTCTTCAGCCGCATGTGCGACTGTTGCGAGATGGACTTCCCCTCCCTTTTCCAGCGACGCCGCAGCGCTCGCGGTTTCGATGCGTTTGATCTTCACGCGCGCGATGCGGCGACGATCCATCTCCACAATCGTGAAGCGATAGCCATGCGCCTCGAAGCTCTCGCCGCCACGCGGAAGAAAACCGAGGTGGCTCAGAACGAATCCCGCGAGCGTTTCGTACGCGGAATCATCGGGCAATTCGATCTGGAACTGATTGCCGAGGTCGCGGACTTTCAGCGAGGCGTCAAAGATCATCGAGCCGTCTGCGAGATGCAGCGGCCGCTCCACGACGTCGAATTCATCGTGAATTTCGCCGACCATTTCTTCGAGAATGTCTTCGAGCGTGACGAGGCCGAGAATCGTGCCGAATTCGTCCACGACCATCGCAAGCCCGCTGCGCTTCGCACGAAACTCAAGAAGCAGCTCGATCGCCAGCTTCGTCTCCGGCACGATGATGACTTCGCGGAGAACGTGTTGTAGCGAGAATTCCGAAGGCGCGGCGCCTTCGTCGGCACGGCGAGACCTGTCGAGCAAGATCCAGATGATGTCTTTGATGTGCACGAAGCCGGTGACATGGTCGAGCGTGCCTGCGTACACGGGCAAGCGCGAGCGCTGCGTGACGGCGAACATTTTCATGACCTCTTCGAGAGGCGCGCTCGCGGGAAGCGCGTGCATGTCGGGACGCGGGACCATGATTTCGCGAACTTCCACTTGGCCGAGATTCATGGCGCCGTGGATGAAGCGCTGCTCGGCGGGATCGAGCACGCCGCGCTCGCCTGCCTGTTCGATAAGGATGCGCAGTTCGTCCGCGGAGCGCACCGTGGTGTGGCTCTGCGGCAATTTCACACCCAGTATGCGGACGAAACCGCCCGCGATGCCGTCGAGAAGCACGATGGCCCAGCGAAAAGTCCTCAGGAACCACCGAAACGGGCGCGCGATGAGAAGCGCGATGCGTTCCGCATGCGCCAGGCTCAGACCTTTGGGAACGAGTTCGCCGAGCACGACTTGCAGAATCGTGAGAAGAAAAAATGCGGCGACGAGAGCTGACGTGTGCGCGACGATGGCTGCATAACGGCCCGGAATCCACAAAAGCAGAGGCGCGAAGGCGCGTGCGAGCGTGAGTTCGCCAAAGTAACCAAGCGCGAGGCTCGTCAGCGTGATGCCGACCTGCACGCCGGAAACGACGGCTCCCATGTCGGCCAGCAGGGTTTCGACGATGCGGGCTCGGGAATCGCCGTGTTCGATGAGCTGTTGCACGCGCGAATGGCGCACGGCGACGAGCGAGAATTCCACCGCGGCGAAAAATGCGTTGATGGCCATGAGGCACAGGATGCCGAAGAAGTGGAGGACGATCATGGTCTTGAGTACGCTGGCCATTTGATTGTAGCAAGACGGGTGTGCCGCGCCGCGCATTCCGCGAAGGGATTGCGGCAAGAGTCACGCGAGGGCGACGCGGCACGGGGAGTACAATTCGATTGTTGAGTTTCCGCGGCGTGCGCTAGAATGCTGCGTTGCAACGGCGCATCCCGCGGGCAGGATGTCCAACATCTGCCTGCTTGCGCTGCGAGAAATTATCCGCGAAGATGAGGCCGATGAATCCAGCACCGAACCGCGTTCCTGAGCCGCCGCGGAAAGGCGAGTTCGAAAAATCGCTGACGCGGCTCGAAGAAGTGGTCAAGCGGCTTGAAAGCGCGGAGCTCTCGCTCGACGAGGCTATGAAGCTTTTTGAAGAAGGTGTCAAGCTTTCGCGCGATTGCCAGAAGCAGCTCGAAGAGGCCGAGGGCCGCGTGGAAATTCTTCTCAAAAAGGCGGACGGAAAAGTCACCGCCGAGCCATTCGAAACCGAAGAGGAAAAATCCTAGAGACCGTGGCGGCGCCTTCTGCCGATAATTCCGCATGCGATCGCCCATAAGCCGCATGACACAGCCCACATTTTTTGCCGAAGACCAGGCGCTCGTCGAGGAAGCGCTCGAAAGCCAACTGCCGCCGGAGGCGACCGCTCCGGCGACGATTCATCGCGCGATGCGCTACAGCGTTTTCGCCGGCGGAAAGCGAATCCGGCCGATTCTGTGCATCGAAACGGCTCGGCTATTTTCGAGAACCGTCGCGGCGGCAGTGGCTGCGGGATGCGCGGTCGAATTCATCCACACATATTCGCTGATCCACGATGATTTGCCGGCGCTCGACAACGACGACCTGCGACGCGGGAAACCGACGTGCCATAAGAAATTCGGAGAAGCGATGGCGATTCTCGCCGGGGACGCACTGCTGACGCTGGCCTTTGAAACGCTGGCGCGCGCTGACGTCGAACCGGCACGGCGAGTGCAAATCATCGCGGAGGTTGGCGCGGCTGCGGGCACGGTGCGCGGCATGGTCGGCGGCCAAGTCGCGGACCTGGAAGCTGAAGGCAATCCCGTGGACGCGGCGGTGCTCGAATATATTCATCGCTCGAAGACGGCGGCGCTCATTCGCGCCGCGATTGTCGCGGGCGCGATTGCGGGTGGCGCCTCGGACGCGGATGTCGAGCGCATGAGGCGTTTCGGCGACGCGCTCGGCTGGGAATTCCAGGTGGTCGACGACGTACTCGACGTGCAAGAGTCATCGGCCGCGCTGGGTAAAACCGCCGGGAAAGATCAGGCACAAAAAAAAGCGACGTATCCGGCGCTAGTCGGCGTCGACCAATCGATGGCGTTCGCGAAAGAGCTGGCTGAAAAAGCGGAGCGCGAACTCGCCTGTTATGGCGAGCGAGCGTCGCGCCTTCGCGAGATCGCTGATTTTCTAGTTTCGCGCCGCGCATAATATTTCGCGCGACGTGTTTCGCGTTTGCTGCATTTGGTTTGTTCTGCTATCTTGCTTCGCATGCTCGCGCCGAAGACTTTAGAGCTTGCCCTGCTTTCGGCCGCTGTCCTCGGCTTCCGCCACGGATTCGATTACGACCACGTCGCCGCGATTACCGACATCACTGGCGCAGACACCGACCGGCGGCACGCAATGAAAATGGGCTTGCTCTACGTGTTCGGACACGCGTCGATGGTCGCGACGCTTGGAGCGGCCGTCATCGTGTTTCAGACGTCCCTGCCGCGAGCAATTGACAATTGGGCTGAACGCGCCGTCGGGCTCACACTGGTTTTGCTTGGAATTTACGTGCTTGGCTCGATGTTTCGCGGCGACAAAACCGTTGCGCCGAAATCGCGGATCATGATGTTGATTGGCGCGTTCCGGTGGCTGAGATGGAAAATTCATAGCGTTTTCTCCGCCGCGCCCGCGGAGAGGCCGTTGGATATTTCCCGAGGCTATTCGAAAAAGTCCGTGTTTTGCGTCGGCGTGATCCACGGGCTGGGCGCGGAAACGCCGAGCCAGCTCGGAATTTTCTTCGTCGCGGCGAATCTTGGCGGGCTGGCGCTCGGTTTTCTTGGACTCGCAATGTTTATTGCGGGCCTACTCGCCATGAACACGCTGATGACCGCGTCGGCCGTAGGCGTCTTCAACCTCGGGAACACGCGGCACCGCCTGATGCAATGGATGACGGCCCTCACTGCGGCGTACAGCCTCGCGGTCGGCACTATTTTTCTGTTTGGCTCGGCATCGATCCTTCCTCCTCTCGGCGGATAAGCCGTGAAATGTGGTTTCGCCGCATGAGCCGCAATAAATCCGTTCAGAAAATTGGAAGGGCTCGCCTGGATGGAATTCTCGTTGCACGAGGCATGGCAGAATCGGAACAAACCGCGCGCGCGATGATTATGGGGGGAGCAATTCGAGTCAATGGCCAAGCTGCTCCGAAACCGGGCGCGATGATTGCCACAGATGCGCGAATCGAATTCGCGCGCCCGCGCCAGAAATACGCGAGCCGAGGAGGATTGAAGCTCGAAGGCGCGCTCGAAGATTTCCGAATCGACGTAAATGGTTGCGCTTGTCTTGACGTTGGCGCGTCAAATGGCGGATTCACGGATTGTTTGCTGCAGCGCGGCGCGCGTCGCGTGTACGCCGTGGACGTGAACACGGCACAGCTCGATTGGAAGCTGCAACACGATGTGCGCGTCGTCACGATAAAGAAAAATGCGCGCTACATGAAGCCAAGCGACGTGCCGGAGAATGTCGATTTAGCGTGCATCGATGTTTCATTTATATCGGCGGCGAAAGTGCTTCCTGCTGTCGCGGCTCTTGCAAAGCGCGGTGCAAATTTGCTCGTGCTGATCAAACCACAATTCGAGCTGCCAAAGCGTTTCGTCGGCGAAGGCGGCATCGTGACCGATCCGGAATTGCACGAGCGCGCGATCGCGAGCGTGAGCGCCGCAGCCGGACAAGTGGGGCTCACAGCAATCGGGGTAAAGTTGAGCCGCATCACTGGCGCCGAAGGCAACCAGGAATTTTTCCTCCACGCCCGGCGTATACGATAGAGTACAATTTCTCGCCTCAGCCCGAAGACCATGATTCGCTGCGTCGGAATTCTCTCCAAACCGCGTAAAGAAGAAATTTGCGCCATTGTCCCGCGCCTCGCCGAGTGGCTGCGGCACCGCAAAGTCGAAGTCTTGTTTGATTCCGTCGCCGCCGCTTGTTTTTCCCCCCACGAAAAGGAAACGAAGCCGGACGAAATGGCGGCGCGCGCGGATTTGCTCATCGTGCTCGGCGGTGACGGCACGCTGCTCGCGGCGGCCCGGCAGGTCACGGAACGCGAGGTCCCTATTCTGGCCGTGAATCTCGGCGGGATGGGATTCATGACCAGCGTCACGCTCGAGGAAACTTTTCCGCTGCTCGAAATCGTCTTCGCAGGCAAGCACCGGCTGAGCCCGCGCATGATGCTTCACGCGGAGGTGCAGCGCGGCGGGACAATCATCAAGCAGCAGCGGGCGCTCAATGACGCAGTGGTCGCCAAAGCGGCAATGTCGCGCATCCTTGATTTCGACGTATTCTCCGACGGCGAATTCCTGGCCCGTTACCGCGCGGATGGGCTGATCGTTTCGACGCCGACAGGTTCGACGGCCTATTCACTCGCGGCCGGCGGGCCGATTCTGGTCCCCGTGCTGCATGCTTTCGTGCTGACGCCGATTTGCCCGCACATGCTGACCAACCGTCCGCTCGTGCTTCCGGACACGGTGAAGCTCGAACTCGATTTCGGCGCGCTCGACGACCCGGCTTATCTGACTTTGGACGGCCAGGTCGGCGTCGAACTAAAGAGCGGGGATCGCATCGTAATCACGAAATCGTCCAGCCGCGTAATGCTCGTGCGGCCGCAAGAGAAGACTTTCTTCAAGGTGCTACGCAGCAAGCTCCGATGGGGCCAGCGTTAGCTTCGAGGCGCTGCCCACTCATCTCCCATGGAGGGACTCATGAAACCGAAAGCTGGATTCCTTGCAATCATTTTCGTTTTATTCGCCGTGTTCAATACCCCCGCGCAAACGAGACGCGCGACGCGAACGAACAGCGCATCCGTGTACCCCATTCATGATGGATTCGTGGACGCGCACGGCGTGCTGATTTATTACATGACGGTCGGCCGCGGCGCGCCGCTATTGATCGTCCACGGCGGGCCAGGCGCTTCGCACGATTATTTCCTGCCTTACCTGCTTCCGCTCGCGCGTCACAACCGGCTGATTTTCATTGATGAGCGCGGCTCAGGAAAATCCGAAAAGCTGGCGGATCCATCGGGCTACACGGTCGCAAACATGGTGGAGGACGTGGAGGCCGTAAGACAAGGGCTTGACCTCGGCAAGATTTCGCTCCTCGGACATTCGTACGGCGGAGTGCTCGCGCAGGCGTATGCGCTGAAGTACCAGCAAAACCTAACGCACCTGATTTTGTGCAGCACGTTTCCGAGCACGAAGCAAATGAACGAAGTGCTTGCGCGGGAGCTTGCGAGCGCGCCCCGTGACGTGCAGGACAAAATTCACAAAATGGAAAAAGACGGATTATTCGGGCACGGACTTCCCTACGAACAGAATCGTTACACCAACGATTATATGATCGCCGCGTGGGGCGAGGCCTATTTCCCGTACCTGTATCAGAATCACCCGGACCCGAACTACGATCCCATTCAAAACGGCGTGATGTCGTGGGACCTGTACCGCGAAATGTGGGGCTCGGACGGCGAATTCGTCATTGATGGCAATCTGAAGTCCGTCGAATACGTGAACAAGCTGCACACGATTCACGTTCCGACGCTCATTCTCGTCGGCGACCACGATGAATGCGATCCTTCGCTATCGAAGGAGATGCATGCGAAGATCGCCGGCTCGCGGCTGGTGATTCTGCCGAAAAGCGGCCACATGACGTTCGTGGAGCAGCCGCAACTGTTCATCGGCGCGGTGAACAGTTTCCTGCATTCCGGCGGGAGATGAGAGCAATCCTGGCTGCGACATTCACGAATATTGCTCGCCGCGAACCAGATCTGAACGCGATTCGCGACGACGCACTACGCGGAAACGATTTCCGGTGACAATCACTTCCGGCGCGCGCAGCCGCGAGTTGTAATTCGAAGATTCGACAAAGCCGTAGGCGCCCGCGTTCCAGATTACCAGCAAGCCCCCGGACTTCACTTCGGGCAGCGGCCAGTCGTGCAAAAACGCGTCGCCGGATTCGCAGACGGGGCCGACGATATCCACGCGAGAAATCTTCGCGTCGGGCGCTGGCCGAAGCGCCGGCGTGATGGCGTGCTCAGCGCCATAGAGCGCGGGACGAATCAGGTCGTTCATCGCGGCGTCCACGACGACGAACGATTTTCCGCGGCTAGACTTCGTATAGAGCACGCGCGTCAGCAGCACGCCGGCAGGACCGATCAGAGCGCGGCCGGGCTCGAAGAGGACGCGGCAACTCCGCGGAGTGAAAGCTCGACGCACCGCGCGCGCGTATTGCTGAAGGTCGGGCACCTTTTCATTCGTGTATTGAATTCCCACGCCGCCGCCGAAATCGACGTAGCGAAGCTTGATGCCTGCACGCGCGAGTTCACGGTGGTAGCCAGCGAGGCGCGCGGCGGCGCTACGAAACGGCGTGATGGACGTGATTTGCGAGCCGATGTGCGCGCTGATCCCGTGCCATTCGAGCCACAGCGAATCGCGATGAAACAAATACAAACGGCGCGCTTCGTTCCAATCTACACCGAATTTATGGCGATGATGGCCGGTGGCGATGTGCGGATGGCCGCCGGCTTCGATGTCTGGGTTCACGCGAATTGCCGCGGGCGCGCGCTGGCGAAGGCGCGATGCTTCGCTCAGGAGAATTTCGAGCTCCGCGGGTGACTCGACGTTGAAAAGCAAAATGCGCGCGCGAAGTGCTTCGCGAATTTCCTCGCGCGTCTTGCCGACGCCCGAAAAAACGATGTGGTTGCCCGGAACTCCGATGCGCTGCAGGCGATAGAGTTCCCCGCCGCTGACGATGTCAAAACTGCTCCCGAGACGCGCGAAGGCGCGCAGAACAACGAGATTCGAATTCGCCTTCACGGCGTAGCAGATTGTGCGAGGCAATCCGCGGAACGCGCGGTCAAAGCGCCGATACGCGGAAGAGAACGAAGCGTGACTGTACACGTACGCAGGCGTGCCGACGCGCTCAGCTATCTCGCAGAGCGAAATTCCTTCACAGAGCAGAGTCGAATCGCGCC
>DATEFX010000054.1:0-6148 GCA_035280405.1 Candidatus Acidiferrales bacterium
AGATTTGTTCCCCGGCGCGCTGGAGATGATGGTGATGCGGCTGCTGAAGCGGCAGCCGATGCACGGTTACGCGCTGGTGCAAACGATCAAACGCAGCTCGGACGAGCTGCTGCAGGTCGAGGAGGGTTCGCTCTACCCTGCCCTACAGCGGCTGCTCAAAGCCGGGCTGGTGAAGGCGGAGTGGGGCGTTTCGGCGACGAACCGGCGCGTGCGGATCTATCGTCTGACGCCCGCGGGCATGAAGCGCCTCCAGAGGGAAGTTTCGAGCTTCGAAAGAATGCTCGAAGGGATTACGCGCGTCCTGGCGCCGGAGAAATCATGAGCGGGGTGAGACGATTGCTTGCGCGACGGCGGATGTACGGCGAATTGTCGGCGGAGATACGAGAGCATCTCGAGGAGAAGGTCGAGGGGCTGGTCGCCGAAGGGATGCCGCGAAAAGATGCCGAGGCGAAGGCGCGGAAGGAGTTTGGAAACGTGACCTTGATGGAGGAACGCGGGAGAGAAGTGTGGCAATGGCCGCGGCTGGAGAGTTTCTTCGCGGATATTCGCTACGGGGCGCGGATGCTGAGGAAATCTCCCGGATTCACCATAGTCGCGGTGCTGACGCTGGCGCTTGGAATAGGCGCCAACACGGCCATTTTCAGCGTGATTGACGGCGTGCTTCTCAGTCCGCTTCCCTACCCCGAGCCACAGCAGCTCATTACGATGCGGCCAAACGATTCGCCGCCAAACGTGACTGATATTCAGCGGCAGAATCATTCGTTCTCGCAGGGCGGCGGCATCAACGTGATCGCAATGGACCTCACGGGCGCGGCCGAGCCCGTGCGAATTCATGCGGGAATCGTTGATGCGGGGTTTTTGGAGACGCTCGGCGTTCCGCCGATGCTCGGCCGCATCATTTCGCCCGACGAAGACGTGAACGGCGGCCCGCGAAACATTGTGGCGAGCTATGACTTCTGGCGAGACTTCTTGAGCAGCGACCCTCATGCCCTCGGGAAGTCGGTTACGCTCAATGGAAACAGTTACACCGTAATTGGCGTGATGCCCGCCAGTTTTACATTGCCGAAGGAACATGCTGATGTTCTGGTATCGATCTGGGCGGGTTATCCGGATGCCGCTCCTGAGCGCGACGTGCATTTCATGCACAGCTACTGGCGATTGAAGCCGGGCGTGACGCTCGCGCAAGCGCAAGCGGACGTGTCCGTGATCGACCGCCGTCTCGCGAAGCAATATCCTGACTCGGAACGAAACCGCCGGAGCGTTCTGGTCCCCTTGCAACAATGGCTGGTCGGAGACGTGCGCACGGCGCTCCTGGTCCTTTTCGGGGCCGTGGGACTGGTGTTGTTGATCGCCTGCGCCAATTTCGCGGGGCTGCTGATGGCTCGCGCTGTCGCGCGGCGGCAGGAGCTGGTGATTCGTGCCGCACTGGGAGCGCGAAGGAGCCGGCTGATTCGCCAGGCGCTGACGGAGAGCGCGATGCTCGCGATGATCGGCGGCGCGGCCGGACTGTTGCTCGCCAAATGGGGCACCAGTCTCCTCCTGTCATTGAAGCCGGCGGCGCTCGAGCGCTTTAGCGGAATCCAAATGGATGCGCATGTGCTTATGTTCGTCTTCGGCGTCTCCGTGCTGACGGGAATCGTCTTCGGATTCGCGCCCGCATGGTCGGCGGCGCGCGCGGACGTTGCGGAATCGCTCAAGGAAGGCGGGCGCACTACAACGGCCGGGCCTTCGGGCCATCTGATGCGCAAGTTGTTGGTCACGGCGGAATTCGCACTCGCGCTCGTGCTCCTTGTGGGCGCCGGATTGCTGATCAAAGGATTCTCGCGCCTGCGCTCGGTGAATCCCGGATTCGATCCGGAAAATGTGATAACGATGTATCTCCAATTGACAGCCACGCGGTACCCGCAAATTCCGCGGCAGACGCAGTTCCGCCGCGAGTTGCTCGCGCGGCTCAATTCGCTGCCCGGCGTCGAAGCTGCGATGGTGACGGATATTCCGCTCAGCGGGAATTATGTCGGCCACAGCGTGGCCTTCGACGGGCGTCCTCCGGTCCCCGTGGGCTCTGAACCCGAAGTTCAAACCCTCTCCGTGATGGGCGATTACTTCCGCGTGATGCACATCCCGATTCGCGCGGGGCGAGACTTTACGCCCATGGACCGCGAAGGACAGCCACTGGCGGCGATCGTAAACGAGGAATTCGTGAAGGAATTTTTCCCGCGCGAAAACCCCGTCGGCGGGCGCATTGACTGGGCAAGAACAGACGGGCCGCATCAGTGGATGACGATTGTGGGAGTCGCTGGCGACGTGAAACATTCGGGCTTGAACCAACCGACAGATCCGGCGGTGTACTCCCCGTTTGCACAAAACGACGAGGCCTGGCGACGTTGGATGACGCTGGCGATCCGGACGAAGAATGGCACCGCCGGCATCGTCGAAGAGGTGAAGAAACAGGTCTGGAGCCTGGACAGCCAAATTCCGGTGAGTGCCGTGCAATCCATGAACGACCTGCTGGCCGTATCGCTGGCACAGCAGCGGTTCAACATGCTGCTGCTGGGACTCTTCGCTGCGCTCGCGCTGATTCTTGCGGCCGTGGGAGTTTATGGCCTGATGGCCTACAGCGTCAGCCAGCGTGCACATGAGATCGGTGTGCGGATGGCGCTCGGCGCGCAGAGGCGCGACGTGATGCGGCTCGTAGTTGGCGATGGAGCGAAGCTTGCCCTCATCGGCATCGCGAGCGGAATCGTCGGCGCACTTGCGTTAACGCAAGTGATGGCGAGCCTGCTCTTCGAAGTCAATCCCACGGACCCGGCCACATTTGTAGCCGTGGCGATCCTGCTGGCAATTGTCGCGCTGGCGGCGTGCTGGATTCCGGCGCGGAGGGCGATGAAAGTGGATCCGATGGTGGCGCTGAGGTACGAGTAGACGACAGTCGTTGGTCGAGATTTGTAAGTTAAGAGTAAAGATGAAATGAACTGGATTAAGCGAATGCTCGGGCGGGGGCGAGTGTATGGCGATTTGTCGGCGGAGATACGGGAGCATCTCGAAGAGAAGGTCGAGGGTCTGGTCGCCGAGGGGATGCCGAGAAAGCAAGCCGAGGCGAAGGCGCGGAAGCAATTTGGGAACGTCACTCTGATGGAGGAGCGCGGGAGAGAAGAGTGGCAGTGGCCGCGGCTGGAGAGTTTTTTCTCGGATTTGAGATATGGGTTGCGCATGCTTCGAAAATCTCCCGGCTTCACCGCCGTTGCTGTTCTCACTCTCGCCCTCGGCATTGGCGCGAATACCGCCATTTTCAGCGTGGTAAACGGAGTTCTCCTCCGCGCGCTGCCTTTTCGTGACGCCAGTCGCCTGGTCGCAATAGGAGAGACAGTCGGACAGGGAGCTGTCAATCCGGTTGCGTACCCGAATTACCTGGATTGGCGGAGGTCAAGCAGGTCGTTTGACGACATGGCTGCATACACCGACGCGGAATTCATTGTCAAAGGCAAAGATTCCACCGACCGCATCTTTGGCGAGCAAGTGACGTCGAACTATTTCTCGTTGCTAGGAATTTCGGCGTCTTTGGGACGGACGTTCTTGAGCCACGAAAATGAAGTCCCGTTGGCGAGTCCGGTTGCCCTTATCAGCTACAGCCTCTGGCGGGGCAACTACGCGGCTGATCCGGAAGTCCTTGGCAAGATGATTCGGCTGAACGATTACGAGTTCACAATCGTCGGCGTTCTGCCACGGGGATTTCGCGGCCTGAGCGACCAGGCTGATGCATGGATCCCCTTCATGATGCACGATGCCGCGTGGCCTGAGGTCGCCAAGTTTCATTTCGTCACGAGCCGCGACATTCATTGGGTACGTGTGCTCGGCCGATTGAAGCCAGGCGTTACGCCCGACGCTGCGCGCGCGGAGATGGAGACTATCCAGGCGCGCCTCGACAAGGAATACCCGGTTGAAAACAAGGGGCGTGGCGTCTTGTTATTCAACATGGCCGATCGAATCGCGGGCGGATTCCGCGCGCCACTCCTGATCCTCCTTGGCGCTGTGGCGTTCGTCCTGCTCATCACGTGCGCGAATGTCGCCAACCTTCTACTGACGCGCGCGGCTTCGCGCGACCGGGAATTTGCACTGCGGCTCGCGCTGGGCGCGGGCCGCGCCCGGTTGATGCGCCAAGCCATCACTGAAGGACTCATCATTTCCAGCGCAGGCGCAGCGCTCGGGGTTCTCTGTGCCGGATGGGGGCTCAACCTGCTCGTGTCGACGCTGCCTATGGAATTTCCGAGCTTCTTTCAGATTAATGTGGACCCTGCGGTGCTGATTTTCGGCGCAGCGCTAGGTGTCGCTACCGGTATCGTGCTGGGAATTCTGCCCGGATGGACCGCGGGCAAGGAAAATCTTAATGAGACGCTGAAGGAGGGTTCCAACAGTGTCTCCGGCGTTCGCAGCCGTAAAGTCGGCGCCGCGATGGTTGTCAGTGAGATCGCTCTGACGATGGTGTTGATGATCAGCGCGGGGTTGTTGTTGAAAAGCCTCTCGCGCATGCTGTCCTCGGACCTGGGATTTCGGACCGATCACCTCCTGACAATGCGTTTTTATGTCCCAAACCGCAAGTGGGATGGTGACGCGAAGAACCGCTTCGGTCTCGAGCTCGCCCAGCACGTGGCGACGCAACCGGGAGTCGAATCCGCCGCAGTCACTTTTATTGACCCTTTCGTTTGGGGAGGCATCCAGCGCGGCTACACTGTCGAAGGGCGCGGCGTAGTTTCGAACGCCGAAGCCGACCAAATCTATTATCAGGAATGCGGCCCGAACTACTTCCAGACGATGGGGATTCCCATAATCGCAGGCCGTGACTTCACGTCGCGTGACTCGAAGGATTCTCCCTTGGTTGTGATCGTCAGTGAATCCCTCGCCAGGCGTTTCTGGCCGGGCCAAAACCCGATCGGCAAGCGGCTGAAGTATGGCCCCTCGGAATCACATTATCCCTGGATGCCGGTCGTGGGTGTGGTGCGGGACATTAAGTATCTCTCGATCCGGCAGATGCCGGACGAGGAGGCCGTCATCTACGCGCCGCTTCTCCAAAGCGAAGTCATTATCAATATGAGCGTGATCGTGCGGACCAAGTCTGACCCCGCGCAAATGATTCCATCGCTACGCGCGGTGATCCAGCGATATGCACCGGATGTTCCCGTCTACGACATGGCGACGATCAGCCAACGGCTCTCTGAAAACGCGGGCGAAACACGGTCTTATGCGCGACTCCTAGCGCTATTCGCTTTGCTGGCCCTGCTCCTCGCGGCTATGGGCACCTACGGCGTATTGAACCAGTGGGTGCAGCGGCGCACGCACGAGATCGGCATCCGCATGGCACTGGGGGCGCGCGCGAATGCGGTGTTGAAGCTGGTCGTCGTGAATGGACTCAAGCTGACGCTGGCCGGAGTGGGGATTGGAATTGCCGGAGCGCTGGCGTTGACCCAGCTCTTGTCCAGTTTGCTCTATGGCATCAGCCCCTTCGATCCAGCAACTTACATTGCTGTGTCGTTGTTGCTGACGGGTGTCGCACTCGCCGCGTGTTACGTTCCCGCGCGGAGAGCAATGCGCGTGGATCCGATGGTGGCGCTGAGATATGAGTAGCTCGATACGACCGTCCGCGAGTTCGCAATTCTTGAATACCAAATTGCCTTGAAGCCGAGCCTCCTCTAAGCTGCAATTCACTTTCTTCCAAACGAGGCTACAATGCTGCGTTCGCGCCTTTGTGGAAGAGCGCGGCATCCAATGAATTTCGCGCAGCAGCAGAGAAAACCGGATGACAAAAAATGTCAGGAAAAAAGCGGCGGGACACAAACTTCGAGGTTAGACGATTATTATACCACGCATGTCAAGAAAAATGGTCAACTCTCTTAGAATCTACGCAAAAATCATCCAAGGTAAAAAAGTGTCACAGGGGCGAAATTGAACCAAAATTTCTGTGCAAAAACGGCACGAATGCATCCGCAACTCCGAATAGCGAGCGGGGAGATGGATAAGGTAGGATGGCCGTTTCGCCCTGGTGAGGATAAGTGAATGACGCATGAGGAGCAAAGACTAGAGGAATCGCACCAGCGGAAAGTCCACTGGAAGCGCTGGGGGCCGTACCTTTCGGCGAGGCAATGGGGCACGGTTC
>DATEFX010000055.1:0-30293 GCA_035280405.1 Candidatus Acidiferrales bacterium
CACGCAGGGAGGGCAACGCTCGGCACTGAGCCGGTTCGCTCAAACGAGTGGTTCGTTTCCTGCCCCTGCAATTCAGTAAGACGCGCGGAGGTAGTGTATCAGTTTCGGGCAATGAGAGAGTCATGATGAATACGCTCCTGCTGGACTTGAGATACGGCGTGCGCATGCTGGCGAAGTCGCCGGCATTTACGGCCGTGGCAGTGCTCACGCTGGCGCTCGGCATCGGCGCGAACGCCGCCATGTTCAGCGTCATCAACGCGACGCTTCTGATGCCTTTGCCGTATCCGAACGCGGACCGACTGGTGCTCGTCTGGCAGACCTACGGCTTGGGCACCGACAACGTCAACATTGTCTCCGCTCCGAATATCCAGGACATTGCGAAACAGAACGATGTCCTTGGGCCCATCGGAATTTTCGATTCGGCAGGCACGGGCTACAACTTGAGCACAGATGTGCCCGAACGAGTGGGGGGCGTGCGAGTTTCGGCAGCTTTCTTCGATGTGCTGAGCATCAAGCCGCTTCTCGGGCGCACGTTCCTGCCTGAAGAGGAGGTTCAGGGCAAGGATCACGAAGTCGTGTTGACGTACGGACTGTGGATGCGGCGCTTTGGCGGCGATCCTACGATCATCGGCAAACAGACTCAAATTGACGGCGCGAGTTATATGGTGATCGGGGTGATGCCGCGGCAATTTGAATTTCAGTTCTGGAGCCGGGAAAGGGAATTGTTCGTACCCGTTGGGTACACGCAGGGCGACAAGGACCGGACCTCAAATTCTTTCGTCGCAATTTCACGATTGAAGCCGGGAGTCACGCTGGAACAGGCGCGGACTGAGCTAAAAACGATCGGCGACCGTCTCGCAAAAGAGTATCCGCACCAGGACTCGCGCATGAGCGCGACCGTTACGCCCTTGCGCTTGTTCGAGATGGGTGAACTGACGATGACGTCGCTGGCGCTGTTTGTTGCCGTCGGGTTCGTGCTGCTGATTGCTTGTGTGAATGTCGCGAACTTGCTCCTGGCGCGCGGCGCGGCAAGGCAGAAGGAACTGGCAGTTCGGCGAGCGCTTGGCGCCACGCGAGGCAGAGTCGTCAGGCAATTGATCACGGAAAGCATGCTGCTCGGGTTGCTTGGTGGCGCTGCGGGACTGCTCGTGGGCTCGGTTGCCCTGAACCTTTTCCTGCCATTCTTGCCTGCGGGCCTTCGATCTCTTCCTTTCCGCCGCGTCGGCGAGATCGCGATGGACGACCGCGTCTTTCTGTTTGCTGTGCTGCTTTCGCTTTTGGCAGGAGTCCTCTTCGGCCTCGCGCCAGCGCTCGGCCAGCGGTCAGTGCAGCTCATGAATCCCTTGAAGGATGGCGGTGGCCGCGGGCAGACGAGCGCGGGCGGGAATCGCCTTCGGCATCTTCTCGTTGCGGCCGAAGTTGCTCTGGCGATGATTGTGCTCGCAGGCGCAGGCCTGATGATTGCCAGCATGGCGCGGTTGCTCGGCGTGAAACCAGGGCTCAACCCCAAGAACCTGCTGACACTGCGCGTCTCGACGGCGCAGAAGAATCTCTACTACAGCCCGCCGGATGACGCTCATTTTTGCCAGGAGCTGACCCAGGGGATTGGAGCAATTCCCGGAGTGGTTTCCGTCAGCAGCGTTTCTCATTTGCCCTTGAGCGGTGGCAGCGCCGGACGGGGGTTCATCATAGAAGGCCGGCCCGCTCCGGCTCCAGGCGAGCAACCGGGAGCCGGCTACAGCATCGCTTGCCCCGGTTTCTTTCGCACGATGGGAATTCCCATCGTTGAAGGCCGCGAATTCGTCGATTCCGACACCGTGAATGCGGAACAGGTGATTGTCATCAATCTCGCCATGGCGAAGCGCTACTGGCCTAAGGAAGATTCGTTGGGGAAACACATAAGTATCGGCGGAACAGACTCGAAGAACCCCTGGCTGACCATCGTGGGTATCACCGCTGATTTCCGCCACGATGGCCTCGACCAGCTGCCGCGGCCTTATTTCTACCGGCCATTCACCCAGGCGGGCTGGCCGCAAATGACTGTTGTCGTGCGCACAGCGACGAGCGCGAAGGGCTTCGAAAAACCCGTGCGAGACGCGCTCGCCCGGCTGGGCGGTAAATATCCTCCTTCCAGCGCCACGACGATGGAACAAATCGTCAGCGACTCGCTGGGCTCGCGGCGTTTTCCCATGTTTCTCCTCACCTCATTCGCGTTGTTGTCGCTGCTGCTCTCCGCCGTGGGTATCGCCGGCGTTGTGGGTTATTCCGTGATTGAGAGAACGCATGAAATCGGAATTCGCATGGCTTTGGGCGCGCAGCCCGGTGACGTGCTGAGTCTCGTGCTCGGGCGGAGCATGCTTTGGACGGCCGGAGGAGTAGTGGTTGGAATTGCCGGGGCAATCGGAGTGTCGCGCGTGCTTGGCAGTTTACTGTACGACGTGAGGCCAGCCGATCCATTGATCTTGGGCGGTACCGCATTGCTGCTCGTGCTCGTCGCGCTGGCGTCATGCTACGTCCCCGCGCGGCGGGCGATGCGCGTCGATCCGATTGTGGCGCTGCGGTACGAATAGGCGGGCGCGGCGCACAGGTTTGCAGGGGCGGGGCTCGAATGCCCTCACGCAGGGAGGGCAACGCTCGAAACTGGGCCGGTTCGCTCAAACGGGTGGTTCGAATTCCGCCCCTGCAATTCACCGCGCCGGCGGCTGGCGCGAAGCCGTAGCTGCATTATTTGTCCTCTGCCAACTATCCATTCCGCCTGCTTGGTTCTGTTCGCGGGAGAATCGCTCAGGCCGTCAAATTGATAGTCCGGATTGCGCTTAGATTAGAATAGTGTCCGGTTACGCGCAGCAGCCTCCCGCAAACGGACATTCGACCCATTCGTAGATCCGCAGCGACCGGTTTAACCTCAACATGTAGAAAGGCTTAGCTCGCGCTCGTTCGGAAGGCAAGGTGCGGATACTCCCTTGGTTCTCTGCCAGAAGTGTGATCAGAGCGAAGCCGGCGATGCGCCGAGCAGGTCAAGCCACGCCGAACGAAATAAGGCGAGGTCGAATCGTTATAAGAAAGGGCTCCGACGAGGATGAATGCTCTTGAGCAGGATTTGAAATACGGGCTTCGGATGCTTCTGAAGACGCCCGGATTCACGGCTATTGCGGTGCTGACGCTGGCGCTCGGCATCGGCGCGAACACGGCGATTTTTTCGCTGACGGACCAGGTGCTGCTGCGGCAGTTGCCCGTGCCTCACGCGGCACAATTGGTCGAGATGCGCTCGACGGGCCCAAGTCCGGGACGGAACTGGAACGACGGGATTCGGGGCTCCTCGTTTTCCTACCCACTCTACAAGGATTTCCGCGCGCAATTTGGGATTGCGTTCTCCGGACTTCTGGCGACATTTCCGGTCTCGCTCGACATTTCGGGGCAGGGGACGACGTCGCAGCACGGGTCGGGTGAGCTTGTCTCAGGAAATTATTTCCAGGTCCTTGGCGTGACGCCCGCGCTGGGCCGCTTATTCACGATGGACGATGAAACGGCCGGCGGGGCGAATACGGTCGCCGTGCTGAGCTACGGTTATTGGTCGCGGAGGTTTGGCAAAGATCCGGGGATTCTGAACAAACCACTCACCGTGAACGGAATGAGCTTGACGGTAGTCGGCGTCGCTCGAGAAGGGTATGACGGAATTCAAATCGGCTCGATGCCGGACATGTTCATTCCCATCACGATGTACGAATCCACGTTTCCGAATCAGGGCAAGCTCGATGACCGGATGAATCATTGGGTGCAGATCATCGGGAGAATGAAGCCGGGCTACGCCCAGGAGCGGGCGCAAGCAGCGATTGCTCCGCCATACCATGCGCTGCTCGAATCGGAACTGCCCATCGTGAAGCCGTCCGCCGCGGGCAAGCCGAAATTTTTGGCGAAGCAACTCGAGTTGTACGCGGCATCGCAGGGGCGACCCATCGTCCAGCAGGACGCGCGAGGGCCGCTGTGGATTTTGATGGCGATGGTCGGCATGGTACTGCTCATCGCGTGCGCGAACCTGGCGAGCCTGCTCACCGCGCGCGGGGAATCGCGGCAGCGAGAAATTGCCGTGCGGCTGGCGCTCGGCGCGGGACGCTGGCGGCTGACGCGGCAGTTGCTGACGGAAAGTATCCTCGTGTCGATTGCCGGAGGCGCGCTCGGTTTGCTGATCGCGTCGTGGTCACTGAACCTCCTGGTTGGATCGCTGGCTCAGGGAATTCAGGTCCTTGGTCTCGGCGCGGCGCTCGACGGGCGCGTTTTGTTATTTGCCGCGGCCGTGACAATCCTCACGGCGGTTCTCTTTGGCCTTGCTCCAGCGTTGCGCGCGACGCGCGTCGATTTGCAAAGCACGCTCAAGGAGCAGGGCACGAGCACGACCGGGGCGAAAGGAAGCGTCCGGCTGCGGAAGTCGCTGATCGTCGCGCAAGTCGCGATGACGGCGATTCTGCTCGCCGGTGCGGCGCTTTTCGCGCAGAGCTTGATGCATCTGGCGAACGCGAACCTCGGCGTGAAGACGGATCACGTCCTGCAATTCACGCTGGGCCCGGAACTCGACGGGTACAAGCCGGCGCAGACTCTCCAACTGTTCGACCAATTGCGTCCGCAGATTGCGGCGCTGCCGGGCGTGCGCGGCGTGGCCGTAGCAATGATCCCTGTTTTTCAGGGCGACGATTCGAGTTCCAACTACACGTTTGAGGGCTATCAGGCGAAGCCGGAGGAGAGTACCGACTGCATGAACAACTGGGTGAGCCCGTATTACTTCTCGGCGATGGGGATTCCGTTGATGCAGGGCCGCGAATTCACGGAGTCTGACAGCGCAACGAGCCCGAAGGTCGCCATCATCAACGAAAAACTCGCGAAGAAATATTTCGCCGGGCGGAACCCGATCGGATTGCAAATCGCCTTTGGCTCAGGTAACAACGTTCACCCGAACATTCAGATCGTCGGTGTCGTCGCGGACAGCAAGCACGACGATCCGCGCGACCCGATTTCGCCGTTCATCTATTCACCGTACTCGCAGTTCGAGCGCCTGGGCTTTGGATCGTTCTACGTTCGCACGCAACAGGACCCTTCAGCGATTTCGGCGGAGGTGCGGCAGGCGGTGAATAGCCGCGACGCGCGACTGCCCGTGATGCAGATGAAGACGCTGGCGGAACAAGTAGACGATTCGGTTTTCGCGGACCGGTTGGTGACGTTTCTTTCGCTCTGCCTCGGGCTGCTCGCGGCGCTGCTTGCCGCGATTGGGCTTTACGGCGTGATGGCTTACGTGGTGGCGCGGCGGACGCATGAAATCGGCATCCGCATCGCCATCGGCGCGCAGCGCGGCGACGTGTTGCGGCTGATCTTGGGCCAGGGCGCGAAGCTCGCGGCGGTCGGCATCGTGATCGGCATCGCGGCCGGGCTAGGGCTGGCGCAATTTCTCGCGAGCCAGCTCTACGGCGTGAGCGCGTATAGCCCGCTGGCGTTCGCGGGCGTCGCCGTGTTGCTGGCGCTCATTGCGCTCGCCGCGTGCTACATCCCCGCGCGAAGGGCGATGCGCGTGGATCCGATTGTGGCGCTGAGATACGAATAGGACTTGTAGGGGCGACCCTTGGGTCGCCCGGGCGAGGCAAGCCTCGCCCCTACGAGGTAAAGAGGAGCGAGCACATGGGCAAGCTAATGCAGGATGTGCGATACGGCGCGCGGATGCTGGCGAAGGCGCCGGGATTCACCTTGATCGCGGTGCTGACGCTCGCTCTCGGCATCGGGGCGAACACGGCGATTTTCAGCGTCATCAACTCCGCATTGCTGAAGCCGCTGCCGTTCAAGAATCCGGGACAACTCGTTTCGCTGCGCGAGACGGAAAGCGCGCCGGGAGATTTCCCCCTCGACGGCGCCGATTACATGGACTGGCAAGCGCAGAACAAGACGTTTCAGGCGATGAGCCTGTTTTCGTATACCTACTCGATGTCGTTCAGCTCGAACGGAGAAGGAGCGCCGGAGCCGATTGCCGCCATCGGCACGCAGGCGAATTTCTTTGAGACGCTCGGAGTGCAGCCGCTGATCGGGCGGACGTTCGCGAAGGGCGAGGACGCCAAGGGCAAGGACCACGTCGCGATTTTGAACTACGCATTCTGGCAGCGGCGGTTCGCCGGCAACACGGACGTGCTCGGCAAGGAAGTGAAACTCAACAGCGAGTCTTACACCGTGATTGGCGTGATGCCGCGGTGGTTCAACTATCCCCCGGCGATCGACCTCTGGACCCCGTTTGACATGACGCAAAACACGATGCACAACCGCGGCAGCCATTGGGCCAGCGCGATTGGAAGAGTGAAAGATGGCGCGACGATTGACCAGGCGCGCGCCGACCTGCTGACCGTTTCGGCGCGCCTGAACAAGGAGTACCGTCAGCCGGACGACCAGGACATTCATTCGCTCGTGTTTCCGCTCAAGGACAGGCTCGTCGGAAATTCGGAATCCGAATTGATGATTTTGCTCGGAGCCGTGGCGCTGGTGTTGCTGGTTGCCTGCGCCAACATCGCGAACCTGTTGCTCGCGCGCTCGACGGGACGGCATAGGGAAATGGCCGTGCGCGCGGCGCTTGGCGCGGGGCGCTGGCGGCTGGCGCGGCAGGTGCTGACGGAGAGCCTGCTGTTGTCGCTTGGCGGCGCGGCGTTGGGCTTCGTCGCGGCGACGTGGGGCGTTTCGCTGCTGCAAACTGCAAAGACGCTGCCGATTCCGCGGCTAAATCCGGTCGCAGTGGACGGCACTGTTTTGCTTTTCACAATCGGCGTCAGCGTCCTGGTTGGCGTTTTGTTCGGCCTTGCTCCGGCGCTGCAAACTTCCGGATTGAATCTGAGCGAGGAATTGAAATCGAGCGCCAACGCCGTCGTCAGCGCGACGGGAGCGGGACGCGCAATTCGGAACACGCTGATCGTCGCGGAGATTGCCGTTTCGCTGGCGCTGCTCGTCGGCGCGGGGCTGCTGATCCGCAGCTTTTCACAGATGCGCAACGCGAAAATCGGCGTGAACCCCAACAACGTGCTGACCGTGAGGATCAACCTCCCGGGAGTGAAATACAACACGCTGCCCGTGGAGGAGCAGTTTTACGACCAGCTCCTCGCAAGAATCACGAAAATTCCCGGCGTGACCTCCGCGGCCGTTTCGCAGGAAATCGCGCTCGACGGCGGCAGCAACGGCTACATTTCGGTTCCGGGGAGCACGAATCCAGCTCTGGCGAACCAGCTCGTGGAATACAACGTCGTCACGCCCGATTACTTCCGCGTTTATGGCATCCCGCTGCTCGAAGGCCGCAATTTCACGCAGCAAGACATGCAACATGAAGGCGAGGTCGGCCTGAAAATTGACGCGCTATACAAGGCGGCGAAAGATTCAGACAAGGTCACGATTCCGCCGGATCTTTCGTTTGTCGCCATCATCAATCAGGCGATGGCGAAGACTTTCTGGCCCAATCAGGATCCGATTGGGAAGGTCTACAAAGGTTTTGGAGGCGGCGGGCCGGTTACAACGGTGATTGGCGTGGTGGGCGATGAACAGCAGTGGAGCATTCGCCATCACGCCATTCCCGAAAATTATTTTCCGCTGACGCGCGCGCTGGACGACTCGGGCGGATTCAACGGCACTATGTCGATCAAGACCGCCGTGGCGCCCGCAAGCATTGTCGAGGCGGTGCGGAACAACGTCAGCGACATGGACAGCAGCCTGGCGCTCTTCCACGTGCGGACGATGGAAGAAGTGGTCGCGGACGCCATGCAGGACACGACGCTCCAAACTTTCCTTCTCGGCACGTTCGCGGCGCTGGCGATGATCCTTGCGGCGGTCGGCCTGTACGGCGTGATGTCTTACCTCGTAACGCAGCGGACGCATGAGATTGGCATCCGCATGGCGCTCGGCGCGCAGGAAGGCGACATCGTTAAACTCGTGATTGGGCAGGGCGCGAAGCTGATCTTCATCGGTGTGGCGATTGGCATCGCGGGCGCGCTGGCCGTGACGCGCCTGATGTCGGCGCTCCTCTTTGGCGTGCACGCGACGGACCCGCTGACGTATGTGAGCGTGGCCGCGCTGCTGACGATTGTCGCGCTGGTCGCCTGCTACATCCCGGCGCGGCGCGCGATGCGCGTGGACCCGATGGTGGCGCTGCGGTATGAGTAGCTGTCAGCTTATAGCTTGTAGCTGGCAGTGTTTAGTCGAGAGTTGAGAGTCAAGAGTAAAGGCGACGGAACGCTAGCCTTGCGTCGTCCGTTGAATTGCAGGTCTGACTTTTGACTTTCAACTGTGAACTATCGACTCGCGGGAGGCGAAGAATGAACGCGTTGATGCAAGATATTCGATACGCGGTGCGGGTGCTGCTGAAATCGCCCGGGTTCGCCGTGATTGCCGTGCTGACGCTTGCGCTCGGCATCGGCGCGAATTCCACGATTTTCAGCTGGATCAATTCCACGGTGCTGAATCCGATTCCGGGCGTCCGCGACACCAGCCAATTCGCCGCGCTCGCCACTGGCCCAGAAGGCGATCCGAGCCCCATTTCCTATCCGGACTACGTCGACTTGCGCGACAAAAACCGCAGCCTCTCGAGCCTGATGGCGTATTCGCTTTGGCAGATGGACTTGACAGGCAACGACCAGCCGCAGCGCGTCTGGGGCGAATTCGCCACCGCGAATTATTTCGACACGCTCGGCGTTCGCGCCGTTCTTGGCCGGACGTTTCTGCCCATTGAAGGGACAAAGCCAGGCGGCGCGCCGGTCGTCGTGCTCAGCTATCAGCTCTGGCAAACGCATTTTGGCAGTGACCCCTCCGTCATCGGCAAGACGATTCAAATCAACAAGCGGCCATACACCGTCGTTGGCGTAGCGCCGCCTTTTTTTCAGGGCGCGCAGACGGGCGTGCGCGCGGAGTTGTGGCTTCCGGTCATGCAGATCGGCCAGTTCGTCACGCGGGGCAATAATGGCGGTGAAGATCTCCTGCAGGATCGCGGCCAGACGTGGCTGATCTCCATCGGGCGGCTGAAGCCCGGACTGCTCCGCGAGCAGGCGCAGGCGGATCTGAGCAATCTCTACGGGCAAATTGCGAAGGAATTTCCCGACACGCATCGCGGAGCCACGGTCGCGACGCTCTATCCGCTGTGGCGCGCGCCATGGGGAGCGAATTATTACCTGCGGACGATCCTATTTTTCCTGATGGCGATTTCGGGAGTGATCTTGCTGCTCGCGTGCATCAACGTGGCGAATTTGATGCTGGTGCGTTCCGTGACGCGACGCAGGGAGATGGCGATTCGGCTTTCGATCGGCGCGACGCGCTGGCGGCTCGTGCGCCAATTGCTCGTCGAGAGCCTGATCCTGTCCTGCTGCGGCGGCGGCACCGCCATGCTTTTGACGCTGTGGACCTCCGGCACGTTTGGCGACTTCATCCCGCCGTCGGGCGTTCCGGTGTACATGAATTTTCACGCCGACAGCACCGTCCTTTACGCGACGCTCATGATTTCATTGCTAACCGGCGTGATTTTCGGCATCCTCCCCGCGCTGCGTTCCTCGTCGCTCGCGCCCGTGAACGTTTTGAAGGAAGAATCGGGCAGCGCGAGCGGCGGCCGCAGGAGAGCGCGGCTCTCGAGCGCAATGGTCGTCGCGCAAATTGCCATGTCGCTGCTTTTGCTCGTTTGCGCGGGCCTCTTTATTCGCAGCTTCCGCGTCAAGGAACAATTCAATCCGGGATTCAACCCGCAAAACGTCCTGCTGGAGACGTACGACCTTGGCGCCGTGGGCTATAACCGCGCCTCGGGGATGGCCTTCCATCGCCAGTTGCTGACGAAGCTCAACGCGATCCCGGGCGTGGAATCCGCGGCCCTCGCGAGCTGGGTTCCCATGAGCATGTCGATCAGCCGGACGCACGTGGACGCCGATGGATACGTCCCGCAGCCTCACGAGGCGATGGAGATTGATGTCGCCGAAGTCGCCCCGGATTACCTGCGCACGATGCAGATTCCGCTCACGGCGGGCCGCGAATTCGCCGCGACGGACACCGAGCAGTCGCAGCCCGTGGCAATGGTGGATCGGGAATTCGTCCGCCGCTATTGGCCGAACCGGCTGGCGATTGGCAACCGCGTGCGCGTCAACGGCAAGTGGTACACGGTCGTTGGCGTGACCGCGAATTTTGACACTGCGGGCATCGGCCAGAAGCCGACCCCGTTTGTGTATCTGCCGCTGTTCCAGAATTACGCCGCGCTCGCGGCGATCCATCTGCGCGTCAGCGGCTCGCCGCTCGCGTATGTGCACATCGTCGAGGAGACAGTGCATTCCCTCGACGCCGATCTGCCGCTCACCGACATCGCGACGCTCGAATCGCGCATCGAGCTGAGCAGCACGGAGCAGCGAATCGGCGGCGTGTTTGTCGGCGCATTCGGATTCCTGGCTCTGATTCTCGCCGCGGTTGGCGTTTACGGCGTGCTCGCGTACACCACGCAGCAGCGGACGCACGAGCTGGGAATTCGCATGGCCCTCGGAGCCGAGCCGGCGACAATCTTCGGGCTCGTGCTGCGGCAGGGCGCGCTGCTGGCGATCTTGGGGATAGCGATCGGCCTTGGCGCGTCGCTCGTGCTCACGCGCGCGATGGCGAGCCAGCTTTTCGGCGTCAGCCCGAGTGATCCCCTGACGTACGCCGTCGTCGGCATCTTGCTTCTCGGCGTCGCGCTCGTCGCGTGTTACATCCCGGCGCGGCGCGCGATGCGCGTGGACCCGATGGTGGCGCTGCGGTATGAGTAGCTGGCAGTTTTTAGTCGAGAGTTGAGAGTCAAAAGTAAAGGCGACGGAACGCTAGCCTTGCGTCGTCCGTTGAATTGCAGATCTGACTTTTGACTTTCAACTGTCAATTATCAACTCGCGTGAGGCGAATGATGAACGCTTTGATGCAAGACATCCGATACGGCGCGCGGATGCTGGCCAAATCGCCGGGATTTACGCTCATCGCCGTACTGACGCTCGCGCTCGGTATCGGCGCAAACACCGCGATCTTTTCCGTCGTTAACTCCACGCTCCTCGCGCCGCTGCCCTTCCGCGACGCTTCGCAGCTCGTGAATCTGCACGCGCATTCGAATTTCTTCGACTTCTGGAATTTGGGGCTTTCCTTGCCCGACATCAATGACATCCGTTCGAGGAGCAAATCGTTTTCGGCGGTTGTGCCGTTCGAGTATTCCTCCGTGGATTTCGCGGGGCGCGACAATCCGCAACAGCTCAATTCAGCGAAAATCCCCGGGGATTTTTTCTCCTTGCTCGGCATCAAGCCTTTGCTCGGGCGCACGTTTCTCGCTTCGGGAATGCAGGCCGGGGCGGACCGCGAAGTGATTCTGAGCGGCAAGCTGTGGCGCACGCAGTTTGGCGCGGACCCGCGCGTCGTCGGAACGAGCATCACGCTCGACGAAAAACCGTACACCGTGGTCGGCGTGATGCCGGAAATTCCGGAACTGGCGTTTTCTCCCGCGACCTCGGATCTCTGGACTCCCTTCGTGCCAACACAATCGCAACTGAAGGAGAGAGGCAATCACGGAATCCCGGCGATGGCGCGGCTCAGGCCGGGCATGACCGTGAAGCAGGCGCGGGCGGAGCTCGATGGAATTGCCGCGGAGCTGGCCAAAGCCTATCCGAAGGACGACAAGGATTGGAGCTTCCGCGTCGCCTCCTTGCGGACGGACATGAATCGCGAGACGCAGACGCCGCTGCTGATCCTGCTCGGCGCGGTGGGATTCGTGCTCCTAATCGCCTGCGCCAACGTCGGGAACCTGTTTTTGTCGCGAGGCGTGACGCGGCGGCGCGAGCTGGCGATTCGCTCGACGCTTGGGGCGACGCGCGGCAGATTGATCCGGCAACTCATGGTGGAAAGCACCTTGCTCGCCCTCCTGGGCGGCGCGTGCGCGCTTGTGGTCGCTTACTGGAGCGTCGAGGCGCTCCGGACGCTGGCGGCGAAAGTGTTCTTCGGCGCGGAGAACGTGGCCATCGACCCGCGCGTCCTATACTTCACTCTCGGAGTCGCCATCCTCGCGGGGCTGCTATTCGGGCTCGCGCCGGCGTTCCTTTCGTCGCGGTACGATTTGAGCAGAGCCATGAAGGAAGGAGGCGGCGGCTCGCAGGCGGGCGCCTCCGGCCCGCGGCACAATCCGTTCCGGCACGCGCTGGTGGTGGCGGAAATATCGCTTGCGCTCGTGCTGGTGATTGGCGCGACGCTGGCCCTGCGCAGCTTCTCGAATTTGCTCAGCGCGAAGATGGGCTTCCAGACGGAGAACGTCGTCGTCATGAGCCTGGAATTTTCCGCGACGAAGTTCAAGAACCAGGATGAAATGTTCGCCTACGTGCGCGCGTTGACGGAGCGAATCCGGCAAACGCCGGGAGTGGAAGCGGCGTCGGCGGGCGGTAATAGCCCTCTTTCCGGCTCGCGCGGCGAGGGCGAATTCACTGTCGAAGGCACGGCAGAGAATCCCGACGCGAAGCCGACAGCGGACTGGTCCTCCGTGGGGCCCGGATATTTTGCGACGCTCGGCATTCCGCTGCTGCGCGGGAGGGATTTCGCGGCGCTCGATTCGGGAACGGGCTCGCCCGTGATGATTGTGAACCGCGCTTTCGCCGACAAATTCTTGGGCGGCAAGGATCCCGTTGGGAAAAGAATCTGGATGGGCGACGAAGATGCCAAGCACAACCGCATCTGGAATGAAATCGTCGGCGAAGTCGGCGACTCGCGGGAGATCAATCCCGCCAAGGCGCCGCTTCCGGAAATGTATGCCGCGTTCTTTCAAAGCAATTACACGTCTGGCATGTTCAATAACGTGGAGCTGCTGGTCCGCACGCGGGAAAGCGCCGGCTCGTTGATTCCGGCGATTCAAAATCAGCTGTGGGCGTTCGATAAAGGCCAGCCGATCTCTCGAATTCAAACTATGCAGCAGCGAATCGCGATCTCGGTCGCATCGCCGAAATTTCAAGGCTCTCTGCTCGGCGCGTTCGGCGCGCTCGGGCTGGTGTTGGCGCTGGTCGGAATCTACGGCGTGATTTCCTATTCTGTGACGCAGCGCACGCACGAAATCGGCATTCGCATGGCCCTCGGCGCCGACCCCGAGCAAGTGCTGAGACTCGTCTTACGGCAAGGCCTGATGCTCGCGCTCGCGGGCGTTGGCATCGGATTGATTGCTGCGCTCGCGTTGACGCGATTCATGCGCACGCTGCTTTTTGGCATCACCGCGACGGACCCGCTCACGTTCGCGGGTGTTTCAATCCTGCTCGTGCTCGTGGCGATTGCGGCCTGTTACATCCCCGCGCGGCGCGCGATGCAGGTGGATCCGATGATTGCCTTGAGATACGAATGAGTTCCGCGCGATGAATACGCTGCTGCAAGACGTCCGGTACGGCATTCGGATGCTGGCCAAGGCGCCAGGATTCACGCTCATCGCCGTGCTGACGCTCGCGCTCGGCATCGGCGCAAACACGGCAATTTTCTCCGTCGTGGATGCCGTGTTGCTTTCGCCTCTGCCGTTTCCGCATCCCGAGGAACTCGTGTCCCTTTACTGGGCGCGAAGCACGGCGCAGCGCAGCTCCATCCCATACCCGAATTTCCTCGACTGGCGGAAGAACAATACAACGATCGCCTCGCTCGCGGGCTATAACGTCGCCAGTTTCAATATGACGGGGCGCGGCGAGCCGGCCCGCGTGCAGGGCTGGCGAATTACCTCTAACTTTTTCTCCACGCTGGGCCAGAAGCTGATCTTCGGCCGCGCGTTCCGGCCCGAGGAAGATCAACTCGGCGCGGGCCCCGTCGCGATTCTCGGCGAAGGCCTGTGGAAACACGAATTCGCCTCCTCGCCGGGCGTGGTCGGGCAGAGCATCACGCTCGACGGAACGGCGTACACCATTATCGGCGTCGCGCCGGCCAATTCGCTGTTTTTCGAGACGCCGACGGACGTGTATGTGCCGCTCGGGCAGTGGAGCGAGCCGCTGTTCCGCGACCGGCGGATCGCGCTGGGAACCGTTGGCATCGCCAGGCTGAAGCCCGGCGTAAGCGTGAACGAAGCGCAGGCCGATATGGACACGGTCGAGAAGAATCTCGGAGCCGAATACCCCACGGCCGACGCGGGCACCGGTGTTTTCATGGTTCCGCTCAAAGAGGACATCGTCGGCGGGATTGGCGCGACGCTCTACGTCCTGCTCGGCGCGGTTGCGTTCGTGCTGCTGATTGCCTGCGCCAACGTCGCGAATCTGCTGCTCGCGCGCTCGGTGGGCCGCGCGCGGGAATTTGCGATTCGCGCGGCACTGGGAGCGACGCCCGGACGCGTCTCGCGGCAGTTGCTCACGGAAAGCATCCTGCTTTCGGTCGCCGGAGGCGCGCTGGGAATCTTGCTCGCGTATTGGGGAACAAGCGCCGCGGTGGGCGCCGTTCCGCAGGCGTTGCCGCGGGCTTCCGAAATCGGACTGAACAACACTGTGCTGATTTTCACGTTTGCGATTTCGATTCTCGCCGGAGTGATTTTCGGTCTTGCGCCGGCGCTGAAGACTTCACGGCCGGATTTGCACGATACGCTCAAGGAAGGCGGCCGCGGCGCGAGCGGCGCGCGCCACGGGACGCAGAATATTTTCGTCATCGCGGAGACGGCGCTGGCCATTGTGCTGCTCGCCGGAGCGGGGCTGATGATCCGCAGCCTCGTCAAACTTTCGGCCATCAATCCCGGCTTCGAGCCGCATAACGCTCTGAAGTTCGAAACCGCGTTTTCCGCGGCGAAGATGTCGACGCCATCGCAAATTCGCGAATCGTATCGCGAGTTGGTCGCCAAATTCGAGGAAGTACCCGGAATCGTCGCTGCCTCGCCGCTCGCGGGAGGGTTGCCGCTCGCGTCGGAGGCGATTCTGCCTTTCTGGCCGGAAGGCGCGCCGAAGCCCGCATCCGAAAACGCGATGACGCGGGCCGACTGGTACGCCGTCGGGCCGGATTATTTGAAGGCCATGGGCATTCCGCTGAAGCGCGGGCGTTTCATCAGCGCGACGGACACGGAAAATTCTCCAGCCGTGGTCGTGATCGACGCCAGCTTCGCGCGCCAGTATTTCCCCGGCGAAGATCCCGTGGGGAAGAGGATCAACCTCGGCGTGATGAACGTGGTCGCGGAGATTGTCGGCGTCGTGGGCCGCGTCAGGCAAACCGGATTGAATTTGAGCCCCGACCGGATCGAGCGCGTGCAGCTTTATGTCCCGCTCATGCAGATGCCGGACAGACTTTTGCCGCTCGTCGCGGGGCGCTCGAGCACGTTCATCGCGCGGACGGCGGGCGAGCCCGGCGGGTTCATGGGGGCGATTCGCGCCGCGTCAGGGAAATTCGACAGCCAGCAGGTGCTCTATGGCTTCCAGACGCTGGACGATCTCGTGTCGAGTTCCATCGCGGCGCAGCGGTTCTCGATGCTTCTGCTCGGCGCGTTTGCCGCGCTCGCGCTGGTGCTTTCGGCGGTGGGGATCTACGGCGTCGTGTCGTATCTGGCCGGGCAACGGACGCATGAGATTGGCGTGCGCCTCGCGCTGGGCGCGCAGCGCAGCGACGTGATGCAGCTGATTCTGCGCGAGGGAACGAAGATGGCGCTCACGGGCGTCGGAATTGGAATCGTCGCCGCGCTCGCGCTAACGCGCTTGATGTCGCGGCTGCTCTACGGCGTGAGCGCGGAAGACCCGCTCACGTTCGTCGGCGTGGCGATTCTGCTCACGATTGTGGCGCTGGCGGCTTGTTACGTGCCCGCGCGACGCGCGATGCGCGTGGACCCGATTGTAGCCCTGCGATACGAATGAAAAGGAGGCAACATGGCGAAGATGGAGAGAGTGAGGGAATCATTTGCCGGGCGGCTGGACCTGGAGGACATCAACCGCAAAATCTCCGCGGGATGGAAGCTGGTCGCTCTCGAATGGGAACGGGAATCGGGCGAAGCGGCGCCGCCGGAGAAGCGCTGGCTCGAGCCGCCTTACGGGCTGAAGGTGGCGGAGGATTGCGTCCACCTGGACGAGAATCCGCGCGAGATGCAGGTGCTGCACGAGTTGATGGAGCTCATCGTCCAGGATTTTTCACTGCCGCGGATGGCCGATGAACTCAACCGCCGCAATTACACGACGCGGGAAGGGAAGCCTTGGACCACGCTGGCGATCTTCAATGTGTTCCCGCGGCTGATTGACGCCACGCCGGGAATTTTTTCGACCGACCAGTGGAACGACCGGCGAAAAGAAATCGCGCGCATTATGTGGAATTCGTGACAAACGGCGGGCAAAGATAGGCGTTCATCACGGCGCGCGAGGAGCTCGAGAGTCGCTTCGCTCGTGCTGCGTCACCGGCGGAGCGGAATTATAGACTCCGCTCGGCTCAGCGGTGCGCGTGTTTCTCGAACCAGCCCAGGATGTAGAGAGTTTTCGTCATCATGTGGCTGGGGCGGCGGCTTACGCCGTGCGACTCGCCCGGGACGCGAACCAGCGCCGCTTCGACGGAACTTGCATTGCATCGTTACATCCTGCATTCAGAAGCGTTGGAGCACGAGATGAACTTGCTTTGTCGCGCGATGGCCGCGTTCTCGTTGCTGATTATCTTTCCAAACCCATCCTTGTGCCAAGCACACCACCAACCTTCGGCGCAAGTAAAGCTTGGCGATGTCTCTTTTCCCGTTTCCTGTTTGCCTGCCGTCCAGGCTCCATTCAACCAGGCCGTCGCTCTGCTGCATTCATTCGCTTACTACGCGGCAGAGCAGAGATTCCTCGAAATTGCTCAGAATGATCCAAACTGCGCCATGGCTCATTGGGGAATGGCGATGTCGTACTATCACCAGATGTGGGAGCCGCCAATCACGGTCACGGATTTGGAGCGAGGACAGCGGGAAATTGAGAAGGCACAGCACTTCGGCGGGGCTTCCCCGCGCGAAGAAGGTCTTATCGAGGCACTAGCTGCCTACTACCGAGGTTCGCCCAGTCTCCCTAATGAGACTCGCGCACTTGCCTATCAGAAGGCAATGGCTACCGTGGCGATTCGCAACCCGAAGGACATCGAATCGCAGATTTTCTATGCTCTGGCCTTGCTCTCCACGGCTTCGCCAGCCGATGGCAACCATGTAAACCAGAAACGCGCGGCGGAGATTTTGGAGCCGTTATTCCAGAAGTACCCCGAGCATCCCGGCATCGCGCACTATCTGATCCACGCGTACGACAACCCTGAACTCGCGCGTCTGGGACTACCGGCGGCTCGTGCATATTCCCAAATCGCACCCTCCGCGCCACATGCCTTGCATATGCCGTCCCACATCTTCACGCAACTAGGGCTGTGGCAAGACTCGATCAATTCCAACACAGCCGCGCGAATTGCTGCCAGGGAACAGGGAGACATCGGCGAGGAACTCCACTCGATGGATTATCTGATGTACGCGTACTTACAGGCTGGGCGATACGCAGAAGCCACGCGCCTCTTGCAGGAATTGCGAGCAATGCAGGGACTTCCAGTCAGCCAATTCAAGGTTGGTTATTCCGCGACGGCAATGCCAGTGCGCTTCGCAATGGAGCGGCGTCAGTGGGCGGAATTGGCGGCGGTTCCGCGGCTGGAAGGAGCCCTGCCACAGGTTGTGGCCATCAGCTACTGGGCGCGCACAATCGGCCTGGCACGAGCCGATAAGCCCGACGCCGCAGCGCCGGACCTCGCGCAGCTGAAAGAATTGCTCCTTCAAGTCCGCGCGGAAAACGACGATTACTGGGCAGCCCAGGTTGAGATACAACTCGAGGAAGCGGAGGGATGGGTCGCCCACGCGAAGGGACAGCAAGACGAGGCATTGTCCCTGTTACGCTCTGCCGCACAGCAAGAAAACGGCCTGGAAAAACGCCCCATTACACCGGGACCTATTGTCCCAGCCCGGGAGCAGCTCGGTGACCTGCTGCTGGAACTGACGCGAGGCCGTGAAGCTCTGCAAGAATTTGAAACTTCGCTTGAGAAAGCGCCTCGGCGCCGGAGGGCATTATCTGGAGCTATTCGCGCGGCGGAATTATCCGGAGATCGACGCCTGGCCGAACACTTCAAATCTGAGTTCTCGACCCTGAACGAAGACGGGCGCCAGTGACGTTTCGAGGGCTGCTTCAAAGAGAGCGAGCGGCGGCAGACGATCCGAGGTTCAAGAAGAATGCTTGACGAAGGCAATAGGCAGTTTGGCGCGACGCTGACCTTCGGGCTACTTGCGTTGTGCTCGCGAAGGCGCGAAATGTACCGCAAGGCGCGGAGCGTGCCGGGAAGAGTCGAAAAAAGTGCTTGACACGCTCAGGACCATCTGTTACACATTGTAACGCTACAAAGAATAACGGTACACCAGCAAGACAAATTTCAACGAAGGACGTCGAAACATACAGTGAATGAAGCAGCGCAAAAGCGGCACAAGAACCTCGGCGAAGTCGAGCAGGCCGTGATGGACCACGTTTGGGCGCACGGGCCCTGCACGGCGGAAGCCTGCCGCGAAGGCCTCGCGGCGACGAATCCGATGAAGGACTCGACCGTGCGCACCATCCTGCGCCGGCTCGAGGAAAAAGGCTACGTGCGCCACGAGCTCCGCGGGCGCACGTTCATCTACCGCGCGGCGGAGGGCAGGCAGAACGTCGCCGTGCGCGCGGTGAAGAATATCATTGACCGCTTCTGCGGCGGCTCCGCGGAGCAGCTTGTCATCGGAATGGTGGATGGCGAAGTGCTCGACCCGAAGTTACTGGAAAGACTTTCGCGCAAGGTGGCGCAGCGGAAGGGAGAACGTTCATGATTACCGACCAATTCGTTCGCGCATCCACGAGTTTGCTGGCTTATCTGGCGGAGCCCGCCGCGCGAGCCATCGCCTTGGGATGCCTGGCCGCGATTGTGCTCGCGGCGCTGCGCGTGAAGCGCGTGCCGCTTCGTTTGATGACGTGGACGCTCGTGCTCTACGGCGCCGTCGCGATTGCGCTGGTGGGATGGCTGCTGCCGGGCGTGACTATGCGCGTTCCCGGCGCGGCAAGGGTTGAACGGGTTCTCGCGGTGAACCGCACGCTCGGCCGCGCCTTCGCATCGTTCAAGGCCTACGTTTCACTCACAAAGGCGGCGCAGGCCGGGGAAATCCAGAACGCAGCGGTTGTGCACGAAACAAACGCCGCCGGCCGCGCGCTCGCTTCGGCCTCTGACCCCGCGCCCGTTGCCTCCGGGCAGGAATTACGTTTCGTCCAGGATCACCGCGCGCAGTCCCGCCGCCGCGAGCAAGCCGCCCGCGCACGAATGGCCATCGCGGAAAACTCGCCAGCTGTAATTCCAGGCGTCTCCGCGACCGGCCAGCCCCTGCCTGCCGCCGCATCAAGCGCTCCAGGCACTGAAATTCCACCGGCGCCAGTCTCAAAATCCAAAGTGATTCCGTGGGCCGTGGTCGCCGCCGGGATTTACGCGGCGATTGCGTTCCTGCTTCTGTCGCGATTGCTGCTCGGCCTCGTGTTAAGTCACAGGCTTGCGCGCCTGTCTGAAAAAATCACGGATGCCGATGCGCTGCGCAAGCTGCGCTTCCGCGCGTACGCTTCGGGCCTCGAAAACGTGCCGCGTCTCGCGGAATCGGAGCTCGTCTCCGTCCCCGCCACGCTCAGCGTCTTCCGTCCGTTGATTTTGCTGCCCGCGCACTGGCGCGAATGGAACGCGGAAAAATTCGACGCGATCCTCGCCCACGAAGTCTCCCACGTGGCGCGTCGCGACTCGCTCACGCAGCGGATCTCCCTGATTCATCGCGCAATTTTCTGGTTCAGCCCGCTGGCGTGGTGGCTCGACCGCAAGCTCAACGAGCTCGCGGAGGAGGCGAGCGACGAAGCCGCGCTCGGCGCCGGCGTGGACAAGAAACACTATGCGGAAACGCTTCTCGGCTTCTTCGCCGACCTCGAAGCCGCCTCCGGCCGCGTCTGGTGGCAGGGCGTTTCCATGGCTTCGGACGGCACCCGCGCCGGGCACGCCGAGCGGCGCGTCGAGCGGATTCTCGCCTGGGGAGGGAGTATTTCCATGAGAAAGTCTCTGGCTGTAGCCCTGGTGGCGGTTGCCGCACCCATTATCTTTATCGCCGCGGCGGTGCATCCCGTGATTGCACGCGCGCAAGACAAGACTCAGACGCAGGATGATTCGAAGAACGTCATCATGCCGGGCGGACCGAAGGCTCCGGCGATGCCGAACGCGCCCAAGGGCGGCGTGGTTGCTCCAGCGCCGGTTGCGCCAGCGCTGGCAGCTGCGCCCCAGGGCGCCGTGACCGTGGCGCCGGTTGTGGTACCGGCGATGCCCGCGCCGCCTCAAGGAGGCGTGACAGGACCGATTCGGACGATTCCTTCAGCCCCTTCGCCCAGTCCGGAGCTTATGCCTGTCCCTGGTGCGCCCGCGCATCCACCGATCGTTCCGGGACCTATCGCAAATGGTCCAGTTGCGCCCAGCGCGATGACGGCTCCCGCCGTGGCTCAAGAGCCTTCCGTTGGCATTGCGCCGGTTGCGCCTGCGGCACTGCTCTCGCGTACGGCGACTCACCCGCCTATGGCGTCGCGACCTTTGACGGCAATGCAGGCAGAAGACTCAAGCGACCTGCGCGCAGCGGAGATGCAAGTGCGCGCGGCACAGCAGCAGGTGAAACAAGCGGAAGCGGCTATGCCGAAGAATGAGGATGTCATCGCCGCCGCGCAAGCAGCCCTGAGCGACGCGGAAGCCCAACTGACTCAGGTGCGTTCGCTCGTGCAATCCGTGCAGGACGCCAAGGAGGCTGCCGAGGCGGCGCGAAAAGCAATGGAAGATGCGCAGGATCAATCCAACACCATCATTAACGGCAATTTCAATTCGGGCTCGGGCCCGCGCTACGTGATGATGTCGAAAAATTCGAATGACGTGAGCATGTCCGGCGACGAGGAAGATTTGCAGCACGCTCGCGCGCTGCGGAAGAAGCTCAACAGCGATTTCATCTGGTTCGAGAAGGACGAAAAATCCTACGTCATCACGGACCCGAATTTCATCGCGCAGGCGAAGGCCCTCTTCGCGCCGGAAGAGGCGCTCGAGAAGCAGCAGGACGAGCTCGGTCGTCAGCAGGACGAACTCGGCCGCCAGCAGGATGCGCTCGGTGAAAAAATGGACGGCGTGCGCGTAAGAATCCGAGACATCACGCCGGAACTGGAGGAAGTTCGCGCGCGGCTGAAGGAACTGAGCGCACAGGGCGGAGCAACGCAGGAAGAGCTCGGCCGCTTGCAGTCGCAGCTCGGCCAGTTGCAGAGCGAAGTCGGGCACTCGCAGTCCGAGGCGGGCGTCGGCCAGTCCGCAATCGGCCGCCAGCAGGCGGAACTCGGCCGCAAGCAGGGCGAGCTCGGAAGGCGTCAGGGAGAGCTGGGGCGGCAGGAAGGCGCGATTGCCAGGAAGGCGTCGCAGGAATTGAGGCAGATGTTTGACGACGCGATTACGAAGGGAATTGCGAAACCGGAGTAGGGCAGTGACGAGTGGCGAGTGACGAGGGAAAGCAATCGGCGATGAAGGAGGCACAGTACATATGAACAAATCATGTGTGGCGGGAATGGCGACGATAGCAGCGGTGGGAATGTACCTCGCCGTTGGAATTAGCGGCGTGCGCGCGCAGGATCAATCGCAGGATATGCGCATCAACCCGAACTCCGCGATCAAGGTCATGACAAGCGAAGGCGACGAGAGTCTGCATGTCTCGGAACATGGATGCCATGGCTCGGTCAGCGGGCCGGGGACGTACATCGGTATCGACGACAGGTGCTCGATCTGGAGTGACACGGAAAATGTTCCGCGCGGAATGGACTTCGAAATCACCGCGGACGAGATCTCGTTTGTACGCGAAGGGAAACATTACCGCATCCGCGACGCCGCCACGGTGAAACAGGCGCGCAATGCCTTGGCGCCACTGGTCAGCGCTTTGGACCAGCAAAACGCGCTCGGCGCGAAACAGCGCGCACTGGGCGAACAGCAGCGCGCCCTCGGCCAAAAGCAGCGCGAATTCGGGCGCCAGCAGCGCGACGTCAAAGTCAGCGTGCCGGACATGAGTGCGGACTTCAAGAAAGTGGAAGCGGATGCCAAGCGCTTGAACGAGCAGGGCGGCACGCAGTCCGATTTGGGCGATTTGCAGTCTGAGCTCGGCGATTTGCAGAGCAAGCTGGGCGAATTGCAATCGCAAGCGGGAGACGTGCAGTCGAAATTTGGCGACCAGCAGTCGAAGCTCGCTGACCAGCAGTCCGCGCTCGGCGACCAGCAGTCCGACCTGGGCGACCAGCAATCCGCGCTTGGCGAGAAGGCGGAATCCGTGCTCGGCGAGGTCCTCGGCAAAGTGCGCGACGTCCTTGCGCAAGCGGTGAAGAGCGGGACGGCGAAGCCAGAGTAAGGCGACTCGGGCGTCGCCGGCGCAATTCCGTGGCAAACGTGCACGAGGTGCAAGTCCATGCGTTGGAATCGCTTGCGCCCATGCTGAAGTCGGTGACTGGCAGTCCTGTGCGGCCAGCGGAAATATAGAGGAGCTACGAAGATATTCGTTGACGCTACGAACAGTTTCGTAGATTATTCCTTGGCTGGGCGCAAGACACTTCTCATGGTCTGCCGTCTAACACGTTCAGCTTAGCAACATATGCGATTTTGGTTTCGCAGGGACGTTGCTCGGGGCAAGTGGTTGAGGCAACGCCGCCCTCACGGGGCCCTTTCGCGAGGTGATGGATGAACGCACTCCTTCAGGACATTCGCTACGGCCTCCGCACGCTCGCCAAATCCCCCGGCTTCGCCGCCGTCGCGATTCTCACGCTCGCGCTCGGCATTGGCGCCAACGCCGCGATCTTCCAGCTTATTGACGCCGTGCAGTTGCGCACGCTGCCGGTGAAAGATCCGGCCACTCTCGCCATCGTCCACATCGACAAGAAGCACTGGGGCTCGGGCAACTTCAATGGCCCGTACGCTGAGTTCTCGTTTCCTCTGTGGCAGCAGGTCGAGCAGCGGCAGCAGGCGTTTTCGTCCATCGCCGCGTGGGGCGGCGGAGCGGGCCAAAACGTGAATCTCGCCACGGGCGGGGAAGTGGACTTGGCGCACAACATTTGGGTCAGCGGCGATTTTTTCAAGACGCTCGGCATTCAGCCGTTCATCGGCCGGCTGATTTCCGACGCGGACGATCAGACCGGCTGCGGCGGCGGCGTGAATTTGAGCTACGCGTTCTGGCAGCGGCGCTATGGCGGCGCAGCCTCGGCCATCGGCAGCACGCTCACGCTCGACGGCCATCCATTTCCCATACTCGGCGTGACGCCGCCGAGCTTCTACGGCGTCTCCGTGGGCGACCGGTTTGACATCGCCGTGACCATTTGCGCCGAGCCGATTATTAACGAGCAATACAGCCGCATCACGGGCCCTCGCCAGCGCGAGAGCTGGTGGCTTTCCGTTTTTGGCCGGCTGAAGTCCGGATGGACCCTCCAGCGCGCCACCGCGCAGCTCAAGGCCATCGCGCAGCCCTCGCTCCACGAGACGATTCCTCCGCAGTACGACGCCGACGGCGTGAAGCATTACCTCGCTTACGATTTTGAGGCGCGCACCGCCGCAAACGGCTTCTCCTACATGCGCCAGGACAATTCCACGTCGCTTTATCTCCTGCTCGGCCTCTCCGGACTCGTGCTTCTGATTGCCTGCGCGAACCTGGCGAACCTGATGCTGGCGAAGGCCAGTTCGCGCGAGCGCGAGGTGGCCGTGCGCTTGGCGCTCGGCGCGTCGCGGTCGCGCCTGATACGCCAGTTGCTTTCGGAAAGCGCCCTGCTGGCGATTGCGGGAACGGTTTGTGGAGCCTTCCTCGCCGCCGTCCTCAGCCGTTTCCTGATTGCTTTCATCAGCACGCCCGACAATCCCGTTTTTCTCGACATGCCCACGGACTGGCGCGTGCTCGGCTTCGCCGCCGGCCTCGCCGTCCTGACGACGATTCTTTTCGGCCTCGCGCCGGCATTGCGCGCCGGCAGCGTGCCTCCGGGCTCCGTCCTCAAAACCGGCGGGCGCGGCATGACCACGGGCCGCGAGCGCTTCCGTCTGCAGCGCATCCTCGTCGCATCGCAAGTGGCGTTGTCTCTCGTCCTGTTGGCGGGCGCGCTGCTTTTCGCGCGCAGCCTGCGCAATTTGATGGCGCGCGATCCCGGCTTCCAGGAAAATAACATGCTCGTCGCCGACCTGAATTTCCCGCGTCTCAAGTTGACGGACGCCCAGCAGCAAATGTTCGAAAGGGACATGCTCGAACGCATCCGCGCCATTCCAGACGTCGCGGCGGTCGCCGATGCCATGCGCTATCCCGTCAGCGGCAATTCGTCGAACGATTGGGTTCTCGATCTGAGCGGGCAAAAGAGGAAGGGCACGAGCTGGGAGGACTTCGTCAGCCCGGGTTATTTCAACACCATCGAAGCTCCGATTCTCGTGGGCAGGGACTTCAATCTGCAGGACACTGTCGAATCCCCTCGCGTCGCCATTGTCAATCAGACGTTTGTCGAGAAGGTCATGGACAAAACGCGCGACCCCATCGGCAAGCAGTTTCGCGTGTGGATGCCTCCGGGCCAGCCGCCTCGCATTTACACCGTCGTCGGCGAAGTGAAGGACTCGGTCTATAACGACATGCACGACCCCATCGTCCCCGTGATGTATTTCACGCGTACGCAGATGGTCGCGCCGTTCCTCGGCCCCGAAGCCTACTTCCTGATTCGCTCGCGCGCGGGCATGGGCGGCCTGGTCAACGAAGTGAAAAACACCGTCACGGGCGTGAATCCCGAAATCGACATCTGGTTCGGCGTCCTGAAGACGCAAATCCGCAATTCCCTCGGGCAGGACGAGCTGATGGCCACGCTCTGCGGATTTTTCGGCGCGCTCGCCGTGCTCCTCGCCGCGATCGGCCTTTACGGCGTGATTTCTTACACCGTCGCGCAGCGCACCAACGAAATCGGCATTCGCATGGCGCTCGGAGCGCAGCGCTCGAGCGTCCTGCGGATGATCCTCGCCGAAGTCGGCATCCTCGTCGGCGTCGGCATCGCCGTGGGCGTCGGACTCACGCTCGCGGGAAGCAAGACGGCGAGTTCGCTGCTCTATGGACTCCAGCCGCGCGACCCCGTCACTCTGGCGCTGGCCATCGTCGTCCTCGCGGCGATCGGCTTCGCTGCCAGCTTCATCCCCGCGCGCCGCGCTTCGCGCCTCGATCCCATGTCGGCCCTCCGCTACGAGTGACCATGCGACGAGCATGGTCGTCTTGAACGAGCGGAGCGAGTCGAAGGTTCTGCTGTTTTCCTTTGTAGGGGCAGGGCTTGCCCTGCCCGCGGCTGCGTAGCAGCCGGTCTCGCACGGACACGCCTTGCGTTCCTGCGGCGTGGTCCTTGTGCTATCATCCGCGCGCCAAATTTGAGGTGCCTCGTATGGATAGCCGCTCGAAGACTCCCACGTTCCTGATCGCCCTGGGATGCGTCGTGCTTCTCGCCAGCTCCGCTCTTCACTGTCTCGCCTACACAAAAGTGGCGCCTGCGCTGGGCGCGTCCAATCTCGCGCCGAAATTGCAATCGGCCCTTCGCGTGGCGTTTCTTTCGATGGCCTGGAACTGGCTCATACTCGCAATAATCGCATGGCTCGCTGCGTTCCGCGGCGCCAGACTCCGCAAGCCTATCGTCCTGCTCTGCGGCTTCGCCGTGCTGCTCCAGGCCTTATTCACCGTTGCCGTTCTCGGCTTCTTCATTGGCAACGAAATGATCGGAGTCGCCTCGCTCCTCATCCTCTGCGGCGGCTTCTTGCTTCCTCCGTCGCCGGCGTAGCGCCTGCGCTTGCCGGACGGCCGCTGCGTAGCAGCCGCTTTCGGATTGGCCCGCCGCCTGCTCGCCGTGGCGAGTGGCGGACACCGGGCGCGCCTTTCTCTTTACGTTGTCATTCCCAGGAGCGGAGCGACGAGGAATCTGCTGTTCGGTTTTGTGCGGGCGACGCGCATTCGGAGTACAGCTTGCCCTCGGATTGCCCCAGTGGCGGGCATCTGCTCTTACCTTTGTAGGGGCAGGGCTTGCCCTGCCCGCGGCTGCGTAGCCGCCGCTTTCGAATTGCGCCCGCCGCCTGCTCGCCGTGGCGAGTGGCGGGCACCGGGAGCGCCTTTCTCTTTACGTTGTCATTCCCAGGAGCGGAGCGACGAGGAATCTGCCGTTCGTCTCGAATAGCGGCGGGTTTATCTCGCCATGCGTTTCCAGCCTCCAGCCTCGAAAGATACATCTTGACTCTACTGGCGCATGCGCGTTCAATATGTGGCTATGCCATATGTGGAGAGCACAGCGCCGGAAGGCGAATGGAAGAAGGGCAGCGCGGAGCTGCTGATTCTCTCGCTCGTCGAAGCGCGTCCCCGGCACGGCTACGACATCAGCAAGCTAATCGAGCAGAGATCGGGCGGCGCGGTGCGTTTCCACGTGGCGTCGCTCTATCCGCTTCTTTACCGCCTCGAGCGGCGCGGCTGGCTCAAGGGGCGATGGGTGGAGAAGAGCGGCCAGCGGCGCCGGCGCTATTACCGCCTGACGCGCCAGGGTCGTGGAGTGCTGGCTGCACAGCTTCGCGGATGGAAGCAATTCGTGGCGGCCATCGGGAAAGTCACCGGGCGGCAGACGGAGGCCGGAAATGCCTGAGTGGAAAAAAGAAGTGCTGCGCAGGATTGCTTCGCTGAAACTTTCCGCGCCGCGCGAAGCTGAGATCGCCGAAGAAGTCTCGCAGCACCTGGAAGACCGCTACCGCGAGCTGCTCGTCGCGGGTGAGGCCGAAGGATCGGCGTACCGAAAAGTGTTGGACGAGCTGAAAGGCGAGGATTTGCTCGCGCGCGAACTGCGCCCGGTCGAGCGCGATTTGCAGCGCGAGCCGATTGCCCCCGGAAGCAGCAAGAATTTCTTCGCGAGCATCGTGAACGACCTGCGCTACGCCTGGCGGATGATTTTGAAATCGCCGGGATTCACAGCCATCGCCGTGCTGACTCTGGCGCTCGGTATCGGCGCGAACACCGCCATCTTCAGCTTGATTGACGCCGTGATGCTCCGCGCGCTTCCCGTGCAGAATCCGTCGCAACTCGTGCTGTTGAGGTGGAATGCGCGCCACTCGCCTGAAATTCACGGGTACATGTCCTCGGGCGATTGCGCGGGCGACATGCGCCTGGGCGCGGCGAATCCGTACGGCTGCTCGTTTTCTCAGCCGATGTTCCGCGAGATGGAAAGCTCGGGCACGTTCGCGGGCGCCGCGGCATTTGCGAATTCCGGGCGGCTCGATTTATCGGGCAATGGGCCGGCGAGTTACATCAACGGGCAGGTCGTTTCAGGCGGCTTCTTCCGCACGTTGGGCGTGCGCGCTGCCGCCGGACGGTTGATCGAGCCGGCGGATGATTCTCCCGGGGCCGCATCGGTGGCGGTGTTGAATTACGGCTACTGGCAGAGCGCGTTTGGCGGCGACAGCTCGGCCATCGGCCGAACGATCGAACTCAACAGCGTGCCATTCACGATTATCGGCGTGGCCGAGCCGCGGTTCACGGGCATCACGCCCGGCAGCGACTACGACGTCTGGCTCCCGCTGGCCGATGCGCAGCGAATCACGAAACCGATGATGTGGCAGAACCGCCAGGGCGACGTGACGTACTGGTGGCTGACGATTATCGCGCGCCTGAAGCCCGCGATGCCCGTTGCGCAGGCGCAAGCCGCCGTCAGCGGACTCTTCAGCAACGAAATGCTGCATGGAGCCGTGCCGCTCTTCGAGCGCGGTGGGCCCCGAGGACCGGGCGGGCCCGGCGGTCCGCCTCCAGTCGGAGGCGCTACACGGCAAATGATGGTTGTCGGTGGGCCGCCACCGAGCGCCGCGCCGGCTCCGGGCGCCGCGCCGCACGGCGGAAATGTGCCGGTCATGGCGCCGCCGACGGCGAAAAATCCTCGTGCCGCTCAGACGATGCTCCCTCCGGCCGGCGAGCCGGGGAAGACACCGCCTGGGAATGTTTTCTTTTCGCAGAAGATAGCGCCGGGTGCCGCGCAGGCCGCGCCACCAGCCATGCATCCAGCGGAGTCCGCGAAAGCGCAGGGAGCACGTCCGGGCGGGCCTGCGGACGGCGCGCCGAGCGTGGCGCCGAAGCAGCCTTCGACGTTATCCGCGCCCGGCGACAACCCGACGGTGACGCTCATGTCGGCGCAGTCGGGGCTCACCGGCTCGCGGAGGCAATTCGAGAATCCCCTGTACGTGCTGATGCTGGCGGTGGGGATCATTTTGCTGATCGCGTGCGCGAACGTCGCGGGGCTGATGCTGGCGCGTTCGGCGGCGCGGCAAAAGGAAATGGCGGTCAGGCTCGTCCTTGGCGCGCGGCGCACTCGCGTCATCCGTCAGCTCTTGACGGAGAGCGTGGTGCTCTCCGCGTTCGGCGGCGCGCTCGGTGTGCTATTCGCCTACTGGGGAGCGAACGCAATAGTGTCGTTCGTCTCCAGCAATCAGACGCGCCCGCTCGCATTCGCCACGGGCGTTGATACGCGCGTGCTCGGATTTACGGTCGCCATTTCGTTGCTCACGGGCATTGTCTTCGGCCTCGCTCCGGCGCTGCGCAGCGCGCGCGTGGATTTGACTCCGGCGTTGAAGGAGGGCGAGGGAGCGACGGGAAGCGGGCGCGCCACTGGAAGATGGTGGAGCGCGGGAAACGCGCTGGTCGTCGCGCAGATGGCGCTGGCGATTGTCGTCCTCGTCGGCGCGGGACTCCTCGTGCGCACGCTGGCAAACCTCCGGGGCGTGAACGTCGGCTTCGACTCGCACAACCTGGTGATTTTCGGAATGGATCCTTCGCTCGCGGGCTATAAAGACGCGCAACTCTCCGCCTTTTACCGCGACTTACACGAGCGCCTCGCGGACACGCCAGGCGTCATCTCCGTCAGCTATTCCACGATGCCGCTTCTGAGCGGTTTCTTGATGAGCGAAGGGTTTCACTGGCCCGGCACGCCGGAGGATCAGATGTCTGAGGCGGACGCGTTGCAGGTCGGCCCCGATTTTTTCAAAACCATGCAAATCCCGTTTCTCGCCGGGCGCATGTTCAACGACTCCGATTACGCGATCGCCGCCGCGCATCTGGCGGCGGAAATGGCGGGAGGAGAGCCGGGCGGGGCGCCCGAGCCCGTGATCGTGAATCAGACGTTTCTCGCGAAATATCTGGGCAAGGAAAATCCGCTCGGGAAGCCGTTCAATCATGGGCAGTATGTAATCATCGGCGTCGTGCGCGACGCGAAATACAACAGCCTGCGGCGCGAAATCAATCCGACGATGTACGCTCCGCAAACCGGGATGGGAGCTTCGTTTGAAGTGCGCACGGCGGCGGCGCCGACGGCCATGTTGCCTGCGATACGCAACGTCGTCGCGCAAATGAACGCGAATCTGCCCCTCTTCAACGTGACCACGGAGTCGGCGCAGATTGACCGCCTGCTCTTTCAGGAGCGGCTGATCGCCCGGCTCGCGGGATTTTTCGGCGCGCTGGCGCTCGTGCTGGCGTGCATCGGATTGTACGGCCTGCTTTCCTATGAAGTCGCTCGCCGCACGCGCGAGATCGGCATCCGCATGGCGCTCGGCGCGCGGCAGCCCGACGTGTTACGCCTCGTCGTCGGGCAGGGAATTGCGCTCGCGATTGTCGGCGCGATTATCGGAATCGGATTGGCGCTCGGCGTGACGCGCTATCTGGCGACGTTCCTCTTCGGCGTCAGCGCGATGGACCCTGTGACGTTCGTCGCTGTCGCCGTGCTGCTCACGCTTGTCGCGCTTGCCGCGTGTTACATCCCCGCGCGCCGCGCCGTGCGAGTTGATCCCATCGTCGCCCTCCGCTACGAGTAGCATTTGTCGTTGCGCTGCTCGCCCGCCTAGGCGAGTGGCGGTAATCCGCTTTTGCTTGTGTAGCGGCCGGTCGCGGTTCGTGCGACCGGGCACGGTCTTTGGGGGAGTGCGGGGACATGACCCCGCGGAATTTACCCCGGCGCCCCTAATCGGGCCTTCCGCCTTGCGTTGTCATTCCGAGGAACGCAGTGACGAGGCCGCCTGCCCGCCGTGGCGGGAATCTGCTTTTCGCCTTTTTGTAGGGGCGCTGCTTGCTGCGCCCGCGGCTGCGTCGCAGCCGCTTTCGGAGTGCGGCGGCACTCCGCCGCTTTGTATTGCTTGCCAGCTAACTCTTAGCCTCTCCGTCCGCTGGACTAGCCGCCGCGCGATTCAGGATGCTGCCTCCGCTGGATTAGCCGCTGCCTGTCCGTGGCTGCGGCCCCCGCGCGCGGGGCCGG
>DATEFX010000056.1:0-2794 GCA_035280405.1 Candidatus Acidiferrales bacterium
TCGTCGCAAAATCGTCACGGTCCGAATCTCCGATGTGAATCTCGCCTTCGGCGTTTACTCGTCATTTGCCACTCGTCACTCGTATCTGAGCGCCACCATCGGGTCCACTCGCATCGCCCTTCGCGCTGGCACATAACACGCCGCGAGTGCCACCAGCCCCAGTAGAATTGCCACGCCCGCGAACGTCAGCGGATCGTATGCGCTCACGCCATAGAGCAGGCTCGCCATCAGCCGCGTCAGCGCGAATGCGCCGCCCATTCCAATCAGCAACCCGACCAGAACAATCTTCGCACCTTGCGCGAGGACCAGCCGCATCACGTCCCGCCGTTGCGCTCCAAGCGCCAGGCGGATTCCAATCTCGCGAGTGCGCTGTGCCGTCGTGTAAGAAATCGCGCCGAAGACGCCAATCACCGCGATCAGCAGCGCCATCGCCGCGAAACTCGCAAGCAGCACGGTGCGATACCGCAAATAGCCTGCCCACTGAGTCATCAACTGGTCGCCCGTCCGGACGTCCGAGAGCGGGACCGAGCTGTCAATCGCCCAGACTTCCTTTTCGATCTCCCGCGCCAGTGTCGCCGGTGCCGTAGCGCTTCGAACGACGATGTTCATGGCGTTCTGGCCACTTGCCATCATCGGAGTCAGGGGCATATAGACCTCTGGATACGGCGCGGCAGCCAAGCCCTGTTGATGGACGTCACCAACGACGCCGACGATTTCACGCCATCCGCCCCCTCCGTAACTCATGTGCATGCCGATCGCGTTCTTCCCGGGCCAGAAATACTTCGCGAAGGCCTGGGTGACGATGGCGACGCTGTCGCCCGTCGAGCGTTCTGAGGGGACAAAATCCCGTCCCGCGAGCAGCGGAATCCCGGCCGCGCGAAGGAAATCCGGGCTCACAAAGCAAATCTGCGGCCACATTTTCTGCGGATCGCCGGCCGCCACCGACCGCTCCTCCACGCGCACGTCCGAACTGTCGGTCACGTCAAATTCAGGCGAAGAAGTGAACGCAGCCGCCTCCACGCCCGGCAGCTTTTCGACTCGATCCTGCGCCAGCGAGAAGAATTGCGCGATCTGACCCGCCTTCGCGTAACGCTGCGCCGAGAGGCTGACGCCGGCCGTAAAAAAATTGCGCGGATTGAATCCCGGGCTCACTGACATCAGCGACGAGAGGCTCCGCAGCATCAATCCTCCCCCGATGAGAAGCAGAAACGTCGTCGCCAGCTCGAACACAATCAGCGCCCGCCGAACGCGCGGCATCGCTGACGAGAGCGCGCTGCCGGTCGCCGCACCCTTGAGCTCTTCGCCGAGATTCTGCCGCGACATGCGCAGCGCAGGCAGCAACCCGAACATCACACCGCATAGAATCGCAACCCCAAGCGTGAATCCCAGCACTCGCGGATCCAGGCTCACGCTCGCCGTCGCAGGCAGATAGCCCTTCGGCGCCACGCTCACCAAAATGTTCTTGAACCAGATCGCCAGCAGCACGCCCGCGCCGCCGCCAAGCACGGACAGCGCGACGCTCTCCGTCAACAGTTGACGCAGGATTCGTCCGCGCCCCGCGCCCATTGCCGCGCGCAACGCCAATTCCGGTCGCCGGATCACCATTCGCGAAAACATCAGGTTCGCGACGTTCGCGCACGCGAGCACGAGAAGAAACACAGCCGCGAGCTGCAACATGATTATCGCCGGGCTCACCGATTGGAAACTGCCTTCCTCGAAAGTCTCGAGGCTGACTCTTTGAAGTGGTGACACCAGCACGCCGAAACCCTTGTCCGCGTCTGGGAATTCCTTGGCCTCGCGCTCTCCGATCGCGGTCATTTCCCGCTGCGCCTGCGCAAGCGTCACGCCCGGCGAGAGGCGCCCAAAAACCGCGTACATGTGCTGACCGCGATTCGCCTCCAGCCTCGTCCGTCGCAGCGGAATCCAGTAACTGGATTCCGGATTCATCCACGTCCGGGGGTCGCGATACGTCGCCGGCATCACGCCGATCACCGTGAACGGCTCGTCATCGAGCTCGATCGTTCGCCCCAGAATATTTTGGCCGCCGAACGTCCCCTGCCACAGCGCATAGCTCAAGATGGCTACGTTGTCCCGCCCTGACTCGTCTCCTCCACGCGCAAACGTCCGTCCGATGGACGCGTTCGCGCCCAGCAAGTCGAAGTAATTCGCCTCCACTTTCTGCCCGTTCACATGCTGCGGTGCCGAGCCCCCGCTGATGTTTGCTTCGTCCATGAGCACGGCGGCAATCGCAGTGAAGCTGTGGCTGTACCGCTGCCAATCCACAATGTCCGGCCCTGAAGCGGCCCAGCCCATGATTCCATTGGCTTTTCCAGGAGTCTGAAATAAACAGACAAGCCGTGACGGCTCGTGGAACGGGAGGCCTCGAACGAGAACTGCATCTACGACGGAGAAAATCGCCGTGTTCGCGCCGATGCCGAGCGCCAGCGTCAGCACAGCGACTATCGTGAATCCCGGCGACTTGCGCAGCATGCGAAATGCGTAGCGCAAGTCCTGCCATAGCGTCTCGAGGAAACCTATCCCGTTCATCTCGTAAATCTCCTCACGTATCCGCCTTGCATTCCCCAATTTGACATGCGCTGCGCGTCTCGCCTCGTCCGGCGCCATCCCTCGCGCGATGTTTCCTTCGGTCTCCCGCGCGAGATAGTCTGCCAACTCCCGCTCCCGCTCCTCATCCTCGCGTCTTCGTCGCAAAATCGTCACGGTCCGAATCTCCGATGTGAATCTCGCCTTCGGCGTTTACTCGTCATTTGCCACTCGTCACTCGTATCTGAGC
>DATEFX010000057.1:0-48839 GCA_035280405.1 Candidatus Acidiferrales bacterium
ACTGGGCTATCGGCCGCCAGCACCGGCGACGGTCGCGCCGCAATTTGCAGCTCTCCGGTCGCCTACGGCTCCCTACGAGCAGCAAATTGCACAGAGGGGTTTGTGATGTACACTCTCTCACACCCTTTGGTACAAAAACTCAGCCTGGTCACGAACATTCAGCTTTATTCGCGGTGAAGCCTTGCCCGAGTATATGTCGGCAGTAGTTTCGTCACCGTGGTTCTATGCGAAGCTCACGAATTTGACCCGTGGCGTTGGCGCACGTCGAGAACGCACTCGCCCTGAGGCATTCTTGGAAATGAAGATTTCCATGCCTACTGTCGAACAGCAACGTTCTGCCTTACAGGTTTTTGAAAAACTGGACGCCTTGAAGAAAATGCAATCTGAAACCTCAGCAGAACTTGACGCCCTAATGCCTTCAATCCTCTCCAAAGCCTTTCGCGGCGAGCTGTAATCCCAGGCGTGGCTCGCACTGTCTTCACTTTGCACCGAGTGTCGCGTTGATCCTTTCGAACAGCTTTTCGAAGCGTTCCAGCGTGTTCGCGCTGAGCGAGGGAAGAAACGTGTCGCGTTGACGCAATAGGATATCCGCAGGTCGCCCATGGTCGAACCTCTCCACTTTTAGATAGCGCGCGATTCTTGACACTATTGGGTCAGACCCAATCAAGTCAGCTTCTGTGAGTGAGGCCTTGAATCCCCTGTTGTAAAGTTCGAGATATTCCGTCGGCTCAAACAAATCTTCGATATCGGCGAGCTTCGCTCCCGTGATCTCTCCCACTCCGATGATCCGATTCCTCGCAAGGATTCCTTGGTCAACCAATCTGCTTAGCCGCTGGTTACCTTCTTTTCTGGAATCAATCAGAACCGTAACCTCGAGATGATTTCCCAACAGCGCCACAAACGATGGGACGAGGTCGGCCCCGCCCACGGGGACTAACGACCAATTATCGTTCAGACCTTCGCGACCTTTCTCCTTTAGGAACGAGGATACCAACAGTAGATAGGTGTAATCCGATGTCCCTTCCAACACAAGATTGTGGGGAGCGACGAAAAGGTGCTGTGCTAGGTCATATCCTAAGGCACCCTGAAGAGGAAAGATTGTATCCCTGTCCGTCGAGAGAACGTCGGATGTGATTTGCGACCCTATTTCTCGGCCCTTGTCTTCTACCAACCGCGCTCTCTCCAAGTGCTCCGGCTGGATGAGGAATGGCGAGTGTGTGCTGTAGATAACCTGGCAACGACGTGAAAGCCGATCCTCTATGAAATGCAGAAAATCCTTTTGTGCGCGCGCATGTAGTCCCAGACCGGGCTCGTCAAGCAAGATGATAATGGGCTTCGTGCTGTGCTCAAATTCTGAGAAGGCTGTGAGAAAAGAAAAGAACCAACGGAAGCCCGTTGATCGTTGATCGAACGGTAGCGAGAGGAGATGGCGGTCATCCCACAACCGTATTTTTAGCTCGTCTAGCACCGTTTGTTGGCCATGCTGCGGCGGAGCGGCCGGTAGTGTTCTTTGAGTGATATCGATCATCACGCGGAGTTCCTGGTTTGTTGACCAATACTTGAGCACATCATGGGTGATGGAATTTGCGACATTTTCAAGCTCGCGCTTCCTCACTTCGTAATCAGCGTTGAGCAGATACTCAGATTCAGCCCCGGCGAGATCAAGTAGCGAACGGGCTGTGGTCTCTTCTTCACTAAGATCCTCTCTTTTCTTGTTTAGCAACTCTCGAATCTTAATTGTTCCGGGAAGAGAGCTATACTCGTCGAAGTAGAAGAACACGGGGGTCATTTGGACCATCGCGTCCAAGATCGCTCGCCTCAAGTCTTCAGCCTTTCCTAGAAGCTTTGCTTTGGTACTTGTTATTGCATCGATCGCGGCTTTCGCGCTTTCACCTCCATCCTTCGTGAGGTTTTGTAAGAGTTCATCAATGTCAGTGAACGTAGCCGCTTTCGCCGCTAATTCGGCAAAATCCGCAGGCACTTTTGCGTCTCTGAGGACGTGACGGACAGCGTTCTGTTCGTTGGTATGATACGTGTACCACGCTTTCCCACTATAATCGCGCTCAACGGTTAGCTCTTTTGAGGTAAAAGTCCCCGGCCCGAACCGAGATTCCAGCATGGATAGGTCCTTGGCCCCTAGTTCAAAGACTACTCGGATGGGCCGCGTCTGCTCTAGGTTCTTGCCTTCTCGGCGGTGTAGTTTCTCTAACCAAGCGGGGTAGTGTTGTTGAACCGAGAACTTGGCCGCAGCATGCGCTGGATTCGCGCGGTACAAGGCGTGGAGAAAAGCGGTCTTGCCCGATTCATTCTTACCGACGAGGCACGTGATCGCCGGTTCTATATCGACGGATTTGGAATCCAAAATGTTCTTGAACGTATGGACCTGGGCTTGGACAAGTCTCATCCGAAATTCTCCTCTGCAATGTTAGACATTTTGGTGACTCTCAGGCCCGAGCTATTCGGTCTTCAATAAACCCGTCGCCATTTATCACGCCCGCCAGTTTTTGTGTCGCGCACGCGCTCGGCCAAAACGGGATCATCTGGCTTTGCTTTACGTGCCCTGTCTATCGTTTGCCGTTGCGTATTTCCAGTGGCAACGGTCCGGTGGTTTTGAGTCGCCACGTATGTCCCATCGTCCTCAGCTTCTACGTAGATGTTACTCATACTCCCTCCAGCCAACTCTGATCGAAGACGATACCGCCCCGTTGTTCTAAAGGCAACCCCGGGTTAAGTTGACCAAGACTACCTGTCGTCTTGCAAACGATAACGTGCCGGAGAATTTCACACTTACGTTCCGTCTGAGGCCGGGCTTCCGCTAGCAACGGTCGCGCCAGATAACGGCGTTCTGTCACGCCCGCTGCGACCCGCTCCAACCGCAAACTGCGAGTCACTTCGTCTTTGTCCTTCCGATGAGTGCGTTTCGATTCGGTTCCTGCGCCTGGTTGAAGGAACCGAATCTCAACTCACCGAAAGGACAAGAAAAATGAAATCAGAACAAATCAAGCAAATCACAAGCAAGGCAATCGAGGAGCTAGTCGCGGCGCTCAATGCCGGTCGTAGTGAAGCGTTAACGAACTATCTCGCAGGGATGTCGGCCGCAGAACCCCTACGCCCTAACTACGCGTAAAGGAACCACTTATTTCACCCTCATTTTTCGCTTGACAAAACAGTTACGCAGTAGTACACTAACCGCGAAGTGGAGGCAGGGCAGTTTCCCGGCCCCTGCCACGGTTCACTCCGCGCGAGCTGGCTTGTTCGAGGGTAGCGGCCCCGACCGTTTTCGTCGGGGCTTTTGTGTTCTAAGGGCGGCAACATGAAAGGCTCGGCGCTTCATGCGCAGCAACAAAACCTGGACTCCGCACTCCCCTCTCCGAATTATGTCACCATAGCGGCGAAATTAGACTTCTCGCTAACTCCCACGAAATCAGCTACATCCGATTTTCTAATCGATAACTTTTGCGTACTATTTCCATCACTTCGAGCTCCAGCCTCCAGCATCGAGCCTCTAGCTTCCAGAACTAATCGTCCCTATTTCGCATTTTGTAATTCTCACCTTTTGCGCGGCATTCCCAATCACGCTCGCGCAGAAATCGCGCAAAGCCATCGCCGTCACGGGCCACGGCTTACGGGCCACTGGTCACGGCCTTTCCTGATCGCAAATGGCATGCACAGTCGCGAAGAATCAAGTACATGCAAACAAAGCACTTATGAATTCCTGATCGCAAATGAATTTCATTTGGACAATCTGCCTCCCCAACGCCTCTTCGCCGCTGGCCAAGCCGTGACTTTTGCAGTATCTTCGATGGCGGAAGAAAAAGAGTCGGGAGGAAAGAATGGCGGACGATTGTCAAAGCCCGCAGCCAAGGGTAGCAGAGGCCGTGCCGGCGGGGACGCGGATGGTGAAGTGCGTGAAATTCGGGAAGGAGATGCCCGGCCTTGACCGCCCGCCGTGGAAGGGCGAACTCGGGAAACGCATCTACGAAAACGTGTCGAAGGAAGGCTGGAAAATGTGGATCGAGTACTCGAAGATGGTGATGAACGAATACAGGCTCAACCCGCTCGACCCCGGTTCGCAGAAAATCATCGAGGAGCAGATGGAGAAGTTCTTCTTCGGCGAAGGCGCTCAGTTGCCGCCCGGATACGTCCCGCAAAAATCAAAGGGCTAAGCGCTCAGGATCCGGCGCGTGGCGGGATGCTCGACGGGCAAGCGCGGCGAAAAAGTGAATCGCAATTTTGCGTGCGCCTCGCGCAGCGCCGCTTCGGCCTCGGCGGGAGTGGCGGCGCGAGAGAAAATGAAGCCGAGATAGCTTGAGCCCTCGGGCCACGCGGCGACGTAGTCCTTCAGGCGCGCCGTGATGCGAATTTCCGTGACGCCGGCGACGCGCTCGGCTTCTTCGATGCCCTCGACGCGCTCGAAAATCCCGCTGCGCGCCACGGGAATCATCATCACGCCGGAAGCGGCTTCCTCCCTTTCGAGATCGAATCCGCCTAAATCGAGCGCATGGCGCAGAAGCAGCTCCTCGAGCGAAATGCGCGCGGGGCCGAAGCGAAGTGCGCGCGAGCAGAGTCCGCCGATGGGCCGCGGCGCGATTTCGAGGACCCACGGGCCGCCGTCGTTGACGCGAAATTCGGCGTGCACCGGCCCGTGCGCAAGGCCGAGAGCGCGAACTGCGGCGGCGGCGCAATCGCGAAGCGCGGATTGCTGGGATTCCGCGAGACGCGAGGGAGTGACGTAAATCGTTTCCTCGAAATACGGGCCTTCGAGGGGATCGGGCTTGTCGAAGATGGCGAGGACGCGGAGGCGGCCGCGGTCGAGGAGGCCTTCGATGGCGACTTCGCGGCCGGGGATGTAGCGTTCGACGAGGAGGCGATCGAGCGCGGGCTCGCGCGTCGCCTGGATTTCCGGCGAAGCGAGAAGCGCGCGAATGCGAGCGACGGCGGCGCGAAACTCGTCGGCGTTGTCGGCGCGGATGACGCCCTGGCTGGCCGCGAGCGAAAGCGGCTTCACGACGCAGGGAAAATTCACGCGCGAGAGAATTGTTTCGGGAGCTTTGTCAGCGGCGAAGGCGATAAATTCGGGGACGGGAATGCCGGCGTCGCGGAGAGTTTCTCGCTGAGCCAGTTTGCTGCGGCAGCGCGCGACGGCATTGGGATCGTTGCCGGCGAGGCCAAGGGCGCGAGAGGCGAGCGCGGCGGCGGGCGTGGGGCGATCGCCGAGCGCGAGAATCACCTGGGGAGGATTTTTCGCGAAGTGGCTCGAGATTTCGCGCGCGGCGGACTGGGGATCTTCGAAATGCAGCGGAAGCGCGCCGTCGCCCCAAGGATCGGCGAGTTTGTGGCAGCGATCGGTGGCGAAGTCGACTTCGACGTCGAGAGACGCGGCGGCGACGGCGAAGCCTTGCGTCTGATAGCCGAGCTTGCTGGCGAGAAGGAGAAGCTTTTTTCGCGGGGCGATGTTCATGGCGAGTGGCGGCTCAGACGAAAGCGTCGGCCTGGCGCAGAGATTTCCGGGCCTCGGCTATGGGGGCCAACTGGTCCCCGGTTGGCTCGGCTCAACAATACCAGGGCTCGGTGAGATACGGGATGGCGGCGCGAGAAACAAGAATTGGCTGATGATGTTCGGGAGCTTCGAGGCCCGCGGCGCGGCGGGCGGCGGCTTCGATGCACTGGAAAATGCGCGCGCGAGGCTGATTCATTTTTTCGCCGGAGTGGACGACGCGCTGAAGGTCGTCGCAGAGCTTGTCGACGCGAGGATCGGGATGCCGCCAGGGATGAACCATGGCACGTTCGTCGAACGGGCCAGCGAGGGCGGGGACGTCGGGGAGTTCGAGGAGGCGCGAGCCGGCGGGAATTAAAAGACGAATGGCGAGCTGGATGGGCGCGACGTTGTCGACGAGATTGTTGTCGCGAAGGCAATCGAGAAGATCGAGATAGCCGTCGAGAGACGTCCACGGAGTGAAGGGGACGAATGTCGGCTGAAGAGCGATGCCGAGCGCGCGGAAGCGGCGAACGACTTCGAGAAAATCGGCGCGAGTGTGATGCTTGTCGAGCTTCGCGAGGATGGCATCGTCGACGGATTCGACGGCGCTGGTGACGAAGAGGCAGCCAGTGTCGCGGAGAGTCTGCAGATGGGCGGAGTGCTTGAGGAGATGCTCGATTTTGATGGTTACGTCGTAGGTGAGACGCGGAAATTCATGGTGCAGGGCTTCGATGAGCGGGAGGGCGTGGCCGACGCCGTTGAAAAAATCGGGATCGCCGAAAGTGATGTGAGCGGCGCCGGCGGCGACTTGCTGGCGAACGTCGGCGCGGACGACATCACGGTCCACGATGCGGAAGACGCCGTTGTAAACGGGGACGATGGGGCAATGGCGGCAAAGATGTTTGCAGCCGCGGGAGGCTTCGGTGTAGCCGACGGGGCGGCGTTCGCCATTCGGCAGCGAAAGACGGGCGTATTTTTCGAGCGCAACGAGGCCGGAGCGGTCGGGGACGGCGAATTTCTGACGCGCGAGGGAAGTGACCGGTTCGGATTGCGGTTCCGCGCCGCGACCCGCAGCGATGCGAGAGGCGAGAGCCTGCAAGCCTGCTTCGAACTCGCCGCCGAGGATGGAGTGGACGCCGAGTTTGCGGAGCCAGGATTCGTTCATCGGAGCATAGAGGCCATAAAAGCAGATGTGCGCGCTGGGATTGATGCGGCGAACGGCGGGGAGAATTTCGACGGCGAGGCGCGTGGCCGTGTGCATGGGAACATAGAAGGCGATAAGTGTGGCATCGCGGATGATTTCCTCGCGAAATGGCTCGCGGGAAAGATCGAGGCACGCGACTTCGTCGCCGCCGGCGCGGAGCCATGCCGCGGGCGAAGCCAGACCAAAGGGCTGCCGGCCAAGCTCGTAAGTCGAGATGAGAGCGATCTTCATGCGCGATGCCGCTGACTAAAATTATGGCACGCGGCGACGGCCGGCACAAATTGGCGGCCTGAAAACGCGAGGGCGCGAGCGCAAAAACCAAATCAGATGATAGCGATTGCGTTATCATGGAGTGCTGCGGAGAGGAGCTGAGGGCCCGCTATGAGTGCCGCTTCCAAGAATTCATTCCACGCGCAGTCCACGCTGACGGTTGGCAGCGAGAAATTCGAAATCTTCAAGTTGGAGACGCTCGAACGCGAAGGCGCGGGAGAGATTTCTCGGCTGCCGGTTTCGCTCAAAATTCTGCTGGAAAATTTGCTGCGGTGTGAGGACGGGCAGTTCGTACACGCGGATGACATCGAGGCGCTGGCGAAGTGGCAGCCGAAGGCGGAACCAACGAAGGAGATTTCTTTCTTGCCGGCGCGCGTGCTCCTGCAGGATTTCACGGGCGTGCCCGCCGTGGTGGACCTGGCGGCGATGCGCGAGGCGATGCGCAAGCTCAGCGGCGATCCGAAAAAGATCAACCCGCTTTTCCCCGCTGAGCTCGTGATTGACCATTCCGTGCAGGTGGATCAGTTCGGGACTCCGCAATCCTTCGCATTCAATTCGGAGCTGGAATTCCTGCGCAACAAGGAGCGCTACGCGTTTCTGAGGTGGGGGCAAGGGAGCTTCCGGAATTTCAAGGTTGTGCCGCCGGACACGGGAATCTGCCATCAGGTGAACTTGGAATATTTGTCGCGCGTCGTGTTTCATGCGGAGGCCGGCGGAAGACATTGGGCATTCCCGGATTCGCTCGTCGGCACGGATTCGCACACGACGATGGTGAACGGGCTGGGCGTGTTTGGCTGGGGCGTGGGCGGAATCGAAGCCGAGGCGGCGATGCTGGGGCAGTCGCTCTCGATGCTGATTCCGCAAGTGATCGGGTTCAAGCTGCACGGGCGGCTGCGCGAAGGCGCAACGGCCACGGACCTCGTGCTGACCATCACGGAGATGCTGCGGAAAAAAGGCGTGGTGGGGAAATTCGTCGAGTTCTACGGCGCGGGGCTTTCGAGCCTGACGCTGCCGGACCGCGCAACGATTGGCAATATGTCGCCGGAATACGGCGCGACGATGGGATTTTTCCCGGTGGACGCGGAATCGCTGGCGTATCTGCGGTTCACGGGACGCGACGAGGCGCAGGTGAAACTCGTCGAAGCGTACACGAAGGAGCAGGGGCTATTCCGCACGGACGCGACGCCGGATCCGGAATTCACGGACACGCTCCAACTGGATTTGAACGACGTGGCGCCGACGATCGCGGGGCCGAAGCGCCCGCAAGACAAAGTGCTGCTCACGCAGGCGAAGACGGCGTTCGAAAAATCGCTCGCGGCGGAGACGAAGCACGGGACGGCGCCGGTGAGCGTCGCGAACAATGGCGATCGATTCGAGCTGCGCGACGGATCCGTGGTGATCGCGGCGATTACGAGCTGCACGAACACGTCGAATCCGTCGCTGATGCTCGGCGCGGGGATTCTCGCCAAGAAAGCCGTGGAGCGGGGGCTGCAGTCGAAGCCGTGGGTGAAGACGAGTTTCGCGCCCGGGTCGAAAGTGGTGAGCGATTATCTAAACAAGTCCGGATTGATGAAATCGCTCGACGCGCTGCGGTTCAACCTGGTCGGCTACGGCTGCACAACGTGCATCGGAAACAGCGGGCCGCTGCCGGAAGCGATTGGGAAAGCGATCAAGGAAAATAACCTCGTCGCCGTTTCGGTGCTGAGCGGGAACCGGAATTTCGAAGGGCGCATCAATCCGCATTGCCGCGCGAATTATCTGGCGTCGCCGCCGCTCGTGGTGGCGTACGCGCTGGCGGGACGGATGGATTTCGATATGGCGAACGAGCCGCTCGGCTCGGACAAATCGGGCAAGCCCGTTTTCCTGCGCGACATCTGGCCGACGCCGCAGGAAGTGGAGGCGGCGATGCGCTCGTCGGTGTCGAGCGAAATGTTCCGCAAGGAATACGGCGACGTTTTCACCGGAGACAAAAACTGGAGGGGGCTGCCTGTGCCGGAGGGCGACCTCTACGCGTGGGACGCGAAATCCACGTACATCAAATTACCGCCGTTTTTCGAGGGGATGGCGAAGAGGCCGGAGGCGATCGCGGATTTGCGCGGGATGCGCGTGCTCGCCCTGCTCGGCGACAGCGTGACAACGGACCACATTTCGCCGGCGGGCTCGATTCCGGCAGACGGTCCCGCGGGAAAATACCTGATCGCGAACGGCGTGCAGCCGAAAGACTTCAATTCCTACGGCGCGCGGCGCGGAAATCACGAAGTGATGATGCGCGGGACGTTTGCGAACATCCGGCTGCGAAACCAGCTGGCGCCGGAGACAGAGGGCGGGTGGACGACGCATCAGCCGAGCGGCGAGAAGATGACGATATTCGACGCGGCGGAAAAATACCGTGGCGAGCGCGTGCCGCTGATGGTGATCGCAGGGAAAGAATACGGCGCGGGGTCGTCGCGCGACTGGGCGGCGAAGGGTACGCTGCTGCTCGGCGTGCGCGCCGTGCTGGCGGAGAGTTTTGAGCGCATCCACCGGAGCAATCTGGTCGGGATGGGCGTGATGCCGCTGGAATTCCAGGCCGGCGAGAACGCGAAATCGCTCGGGCTGACGGGGCAAGAGACGTTTGACGTCGAAGGGCTCGCGGAGAAATTCACGCCGAGGAAGATTGTGCGCGTGACGGCGCGGGATGCGGCAGGGAAAACGAAAACTTTTTCAGTCGTCGCGCGCGTGGACACGCCGGTGGAAGCTGAATACTACAGGCATGACGGGATTTTGCAGTATGTGCTGCGACAGATGACGTAAGACGCGACAACGCCCGCGCTGCAGGACCGTTCGGGCAGTGATCACTTCGATTTAAATCACATTTACATCAAATGCCAAAAATGTTCGAGGCGGGAGATGCGCCCGCCTCGAGGCTGCAAATTTCGGATGCGCTACTGAACAGTGACGGACTGCGCAGTTAGCGAAACGCCGCCGCCGGGGCCGGGCGTAAAAGCATTGACGGCAACGATGACGGAACCAGGAGGCGGCTGGCTACTGCTGCCCCCACCGCAACCGGCGATGGAGAGAAGAACTATCACGGTCGCTAGTGTGGTACCCAAAATCAATCGGCGCTTCCGCTGGACAAATGTGAATAGCAATATGCCAGCGACGGCCGCGAAAAACGCTGCAAGCAGCCACAGCCGCGGGCCAGGTCCGGGACGCCGAGATGGCGTCGTCGGCACCAAGCGAGCGACTGTCGACTGCAATAGCGTCGCAGGGACAGTCACCGTAAACGAAGTGCTTGTGCCGCCGGCATTCTGAGCCAGGAGCGTGGTGTTCGCGTTCTGGGAGCCGGACGTCGGCGTCCAAGCCAAACTTGTGTTGGCGGCGAAATTCGATCCGTTCACGGTGAGCGTCACCGGATTGGCCGTGGAGGAAATATTCACGGGACTGGCGCCGTTCAGAGTAACGCTGCTCAGAGTAGGCAACGGCGCTTCTACGCTGAAATTTACGCTGCCCGAAGAGCTGGACACGGCAACGGGCACGACCGCAGACGCCGCGATCGCTGCAGCAGGCACTGTCGCCGTCAACTGATTTGCACTGACAAAGGACGTTGGCACCGCGGTCCGATTGAAACTGACGGTAGACGTATTTGTGAATCCAAAGCCATTCACCGTGAGCGGGGAGACGCCGCCCGGGGCACCTGCTGCCGCGCCTGTAGGCGAGATGCCGGTTATCGCGCTCGTAGTCCCGCCCGGAAAAGCGAGTTGCAGTTCCCAATCGCCGCGGCCGTGCGTGCCGACGAGGAGGACGCGCGCCGTATTGTTCAGTTTGAGCGAAGTGCACTCGACGTGGGGCAAGAGGCTGCCGAGCACGTTCCATGAAGTGCCGCCGTTCGTCGTCTGAAACACGCCGACGTCGGTCGCAACGTAGAGGGTGTTGTTCGTCGGGTCGTTCGGGTCGAGCACGATGTCGTTCACGGGAATATCCGGCAGGCCGCCGCCACCCACGACCCCGCCGATGTTTGTAAACGTGCCGTTGCCGACCGTGCCGTCAAATTTGAAAACGTGTCCCTTGCCGTCGCATCCGCTGCAAGACGCGAAGCCGGAGAAGGTGACGTAAGCAATCTTATTGCTCGCTGGGCTTCCGATGATTTGAGTTACGGAGCGACCGGGAGTCGTCGCATTGTCGATCTCGGTGAACGTCGCCCCCGTGCCCATGTTTGCGTTCGCAGAAACCCAAATCCTGCCGACGTCTGTACCCACGTAAACGGTACTGGAATCGGTAGGCGCAACGGCCATCGTCGTGACGACGCAAGAGCTGCCACCGCAACCCTGGGTTCCAAGTGTGACTCCCGTCAAATCGCCGGATATGGGCGTCCAGAACAAACCGCCATTTGTGGATTGCCAGACGCGGTAGGTCCCGAAATACAAATTCTGCGGAGTTGAGCTGTCGAGGACGAGCGGAGGCACGAAGTCGGTCGAGAACTGAAGTGCGTCGTTGTCTATCGCGGGCGTGTCGATGGTGAGCCAATTCTGGCCGAACGTGGCGCCGCTGCCGCCCGGCTCGCCATCGAACTGATTCTTATTGATTGTGCCGAGCTGTCCGATTGCTTCGCACGCGGCGTATACGGTGCTGGGCGTTGAGGGATCGAGTGCGGTCCAGCCGCCATCGCCGCAAACGAACAGGTCGTGCGTCTCCTGCTGATTCGATGGATTGAACGTCGGGTCGAATTTCTGCGTGCCGTTGTCCTGCGCGCCGGCAAAGGCGACTTGCGGATTCGACGGATGAATGGAATTCCCCGGGTAGAATTGAGTCAGACTAAGATTGGTGTTCAGGTCGTTCCATCTCGGACCTCCGGGATTGCTTTCCACATTTGAGGAACTCCATACGCCGCCGTCATCGCCGACATAAACAATCGTGCCTCCACCAGAAGGGTGGGCAAATGCAAAAGCATGCGTGTCGACGTGGATTGGAGTACCAGAAGTGTTATCCACTGAGACGTCAGAAAAGTTTGCTCCGCTGTTGCCCGAAAAAATTACCGACGAGGCGCCCTGAATCGCGGGCGTTGCGGATGCATTCGGACCGCCGCCGAGAAAGATTGCGCTGGGATTCGCGGGGTCAATCCCGATGGAAATATCGTAAAAGCACTGTGCGTTGCAAAATGGTCCGGAGTTTGCCTGGGCAAAAGATGTCCCACCGTTGGTGCTGATGAAAGTGCCGAGTAGATTGCTCGAGTTCGTCGATATATCGGCGATGGCGACAACGATCGTCGTATTTGCCGTGTTCGGGGCGGAAGTAGCGGGAGCAAGCGCAATCGACATACGACCGTAGTTGGCGGTGCTCAGACCCGCGCTCGTAACGGCATTGTCCAGCGCTGTTACACGCGTCCACGTGCAACTCCCACCAGTGCCACAGTTTGTTGACCTCCAGAGTCCATTGTTGGCTTCCAAGTTGTTACCGGTGACGAATGGAACGCCTAGAGCGGCATACGCCGTCTGACCGCTGGAATCGCCCGGATCGAAGGCCACGCCCGTGCCGTAATCGAAGGAGCCGCCTGTCGGAAGCACCATGGTCCAGGAATTGCCGCCGTCGGTGGAGCGATAAACGCCGGAATGAAGCGCGGTGCTGACGCCCTGAATTCCCGCGAGCAAAACTTGACTCGACCCACTTGTGGCGGGGTCAACGGAGAGAGACCCAATGAAAGGGCCTCCGGAGCCCGCACTCTGCGGCACGAGATTTCCGCCTGACACAGGAACGAAAGTAGCGTCCTTGGTCCAGTTCGCTCCGCCGTCGTGCGAAGTCAATACGCCGGCGCCGTAGAAGCTATCGAAGGAGAAATTCTCTTCGCCAGTGCCGAAATAGATTGCGCCGGTGTGCCCGCCTGTGCAGTCGCTAATGACGGGATCGAGCGCCAGCGAGCCGCCCGCGAGGGAAGGTTGGCTATCCGTGAGCGCGCTCCAAGTTGAGCCCGCATTCGTGGTCTTCCAGACTCCCCCTTGCGCGCCTGCGATGTACACCGTGTTCCCCGTCGCATCGCATGGATCGACGGCAATCGCGTTCACGCGGCCGGAAGTGAAACCAAAGAACGAGCTGGAAGTTGGCTGCGGACCAATGGAAGTCCAGTTGGTGGTGCTGAGGGGAGGAATCGTGCCGAAGGATTGACCCGCGCTTCGCTCCTGCGCCGCAAAGCGATCTGTCGCGGGGCCCTGCGCGCGCTGCATAGCTTCCATTTGGCGAATCGCCTTGATGCGAGCGCCGGCAGGAATGTACCCGAGAGGATACGCGCGCTGCTTGAAGAACCAGTCGGCGCGCTTGCGAATCAAGGCGGCCGAGTCGCGTTCATTCTCGTGCTCCGCGCGCCGATTCGTTTGCTGCGCGACAAGAGGCAGGATACCGGCAGCGACGAACAGCGACAAAATCGCGAGCAATGACGCGCCGCGATGCCGCGAGACCGCGCGAGCGCCTCGCAGAATTTCAAACTTCGTGCGGCTGAGTATCCGGACGACGAACGGATAATTGAAGGCCACGATGTTCCTCCTCAGGTTCGTGCAGAACAGCACGGGCTACTAGAATGCGACGCCAAGTTTCATCTTGCAATGGCGACAATTCAGGTTGTGCAACACAGAATCAACTCGTCCCAAGCCAGGCTGGATTTTCCCACGGCACTCAATCGCTGGGGCATTAGATGCAGCAGCAAGGCCGCGTGTTGGCAGAAAAAATCGATTTATTGTCACAAAAACCAATCGGCTTCCCTTATGGCAACACCAAGCGAGAAAAAGAGTTGTGGGATACGGACGAATTAAGGGGGCGTCGGACAAAACATTCCGTGAACATAATCGTCAAATAGTGCGTACAAACAACCGTGGGGCGGATTCATTAGTTGGGAGGCCTCCTCGACTGACTGTCCGAAAGTGGGACGGATAAGTCCCACAATCGGGCGTGCAAATGGCATTTCGCGGGTGTAAAATGATGCCAATTGCAGCGGATTAAAGGACTTAATTAGGGCATCCGTCGGCATGTTAATTGCGGCATGCAGCCTCGAGGAGAACCAGAATTGGATATCGTTCGGCCAGAAATAAAGAGGAAGAAGCGGATACGCCGGATCATATACATAACCGTCATCGTGATCCTGATTCCGCTGGTTACTTACGGGCTCTCTAAATTGAAGCCCGCGCCGCCCACGGTGGACGGTTCGACGCTCTACGCGGGAACGGTGAAGCGGGGAGACATGGTGATCGAGAGGCGCGGCCTCGGGACGCTGGTGCCGGAAGATATTCAGGTGATTGCGGCCATCACGCAGGGGCGTGTGGTTCGGCGTCTCTTGCCCGGCACACCGGTCAAGTCCGATACCGTGATTATGGTGCTCAGCGATCCGCAGCTTGAGCAACAGGCGCAGAGCGCGGCGTACAAAGTGAAGGCCGACGAGGCGCAGTTGGACAGCCTTAAGGCGTCGCTGCAAAACCAATTGATGCAGTACCGTACCACGTTGGAAAACCTGCAGTCGCAGTACAGCCAGGCGGATATGTTGCGAAGCTCCGAAGAGCAACTCTGGAAACTCGGCATCGACGCCAAGATTAAGTACGACCAGGCCAGAGTGCAGGCGGAGGGCTTGAAGGCGCAGGTGGATTTGGCGCAGAAGCAAGTGGACACGTTTCAATCGTCCATCAGTCAACAGTTGGCCGTGCAGCAAGCGGTGGTGGACCAGGACAGAGCCCAAGCGGACCTCTTGAAGCACCAAGTGGATCAAGAACAGGTGCGGGCGCGTATTGACGGCATTCTGCAGGAGGTTCCCCCGGAAATCGGAACCGAGGTCACACCGGGAGCCGAACTGGCCAAAGTGGCTCAGCAAACTAAGTTGAAGGCGCAATTGCAGATCGCGGAGACCCAGGCGAAGGACATCCAAATTGGTCAGTCCGCTCAGGTCGATACCCACAACGGAATCATTCCCGGGCATGTCAGTCGCATCGATCCCTCCTCGATAAATGGCACGCGTACGATTGACGTGCATCTTGACGGGCCGCTGCCGGCGGGCGCGGTGCCGAATTTAAGCGTGGAAGGCACCGTTTTGATTTCAAAATTGACGAACGTGCTGTTCGTCGGCCGGCCGGTGCATGGCGAGCAAGACAGCACGATTGGACTCTTCAAAGTGACTCCCGATGGCCGGGAAGCGACGCGCATCAATGTGTCGATCGGGGCAGCGTCGGTGAGCGACGTTGAAATCAAGACCGGATTGAACGTGGGCGACGTGGTGGTTCTTTCCGATATGTCGGCGGACGACAATTTCGACCGCATCCGGCTGAGTCCGCCCATCGCGATGACGGGTTCGAATTGAAGTGAGATCCTAGGATTGAAGGAGCGAGCATGAATAGTGCGGCACAAGCGTTGATTCACCTGGATGGCGTCAAGAAAGTGTTTTTCACGGATGAGATCGAGACGCACGCGCTCGACGGCGTGCATCTGGAGATCAAGGTCGGCGAATTCCTGGCGATTGCGGGGCCTTCCGGCTGCGGCAAATCGACCCTGCTTTCGATACTCGGACTCCTCGATTCGCCGACGGAAGGCAACTACACGCTGAACAACCAGCCGGTGGCGAACCTGTCGCTTTCCGACCGGACGCGCATCCGCAACCGCGAGATCGGATTCATATTTCAGGCGTTCAACCTGATCGGTGACCTCACGGTGTTCGAGAACGTCGAGCTGCCGCTCACGTACCGCAGCATGGCGTCGGCCGAGCGGAAGCAACGCGTGCAGCAGGTGCTCGAGCGCGTGGGCATGGCGCACCGCATGAAGCACTATCCGTCGCAACTCTCGGGCGGTCAGCAACAGCGCGTCGCCGTCGCGCGCGCGCTGGTCGGCCAGCCCTCCATCCTGCTCGCCGACGAGCCTACCGGAAACCTGGACTCGAAGAACAGCGAAGCGGTGATGGATTTGCTCCGGCAACTCCACGCCGAAGGCGCGACCATCTGCATGGTGACGCACGATCCGCGTTTTGCCAGCGTCGCGGACCGCACGATCCACCTCTTTGACGGCCGCATCGTCGAAGAAGTGATGCGCGCGCAGACGCAGACGGTCTAAACGGATTCAATTCCCCGAGCGTGAATTTGGGACGCTTGGGGTGTGCCTGAACGAGCTGAAACGGAAACACGGAGGCGAAACTTGAGCAGATTGTTGCAGGATCTTCGCTATGGCATTCGGATGCTGGTGAAAAATCCAGGCTTCGCCGCCGTCGCGATCCTTACGCTGACGATTGGCATCGGCGGCAACGCCACCGTCTTCAGCTGGATTCGCGGTACGCTCTTGCATCCGATTCCTGCCGTGCCTGAATCCAGCCGGCTCGTCGCCGTTGAAACCACCATGCCCACGGGCGAATTCCACACTAGTTCCTATCAAGATTTTCGCGATTACAGCCAGCAGAATCAGGTCTTCTCCGGCATGATCGGCTTCGAACTCGTTCCGGTGAACATGAGCTGGGGCGGGCACAAGCAGGACGAACGCGTCTGGGGAGAAATTGTCACCGAGAATTACTTTCAGGTGCTTGGCATCAATGCAGAGTTGGGCCAGCTGTTTCGCGCGAGTGACAATCGGGGCCCCTCAAGCGATCCTTACATCATCCTGAGCCATGACTTCTGGAAAACTCAGTTCGGCGGCGATCCCAACATCATCGGCCGCTCGCTGGAAGTCAATCTTCAGAATTTCACCGTAATCGGAGTTGCGCCGGCGGGCTTTCAGGGAACCATCGTTGGGGTCGCCCCGGATTACTGGGTGCCAATGATGATGCAGCCGGCGGTCTTGCCCGGCGAAGATTTGCAGTGGCGCGGCCCCACCTTCGTTCACTTGATGGGCAAGCTAAAGCCCGGCGTAAGCGTCGCGCAGGCCCAGGCGAATGTTTCCGAAATTGCTCAGCATCTGGCGCAGGAATATCCCCAATCCCTTCGCGGTATCGGCATGGCCGTGAATCCGGTATGGAAGGCGCACTACGGCGCGCAGGATTTGCTGCTCAAAGCCCTCGTTTTTCTAGCCATCGTCGCCCTTCTCGTCCTGTTGATCGCCTGTGCCAACATCGCGAATTTGCTGCTGGCCCGCGCCACTTCGCGCCAGCGCGAAATCGCCATTCGCTCGGCGGTGGGGGCGAGCCGCTCGCGCCTGCTGCGTCAATTCTTCATCGAAAACCTGCTCCTGGCGTTGGCAGGCGGCGCGGGCGGCATCGTCGTCAGCCTCTGGTGCGTTGGCTTTCTCGCTGATCTCGCGCCCAGCAACTACTTTCCGGTAGGTCTGCACGTCGGCGTGGATGGCGAAGTATTGTCTTTCACGGCCGCGCTATCCATCCTCGCCGCCGTGATTTTCGGGTTGCTTCCAGCGCTGCGTTCCACTTCGCCCGACTTAATTCGCTCGCTAAAAGAAAGCGGAAGTACAAGCTCGTCATGCGCCCAGCACGGGCGTTTGCGCAGCGCGCTGGTGGTTTCGGAAATGGTGGTGGCGCTTGTACTTTTGGTGGCGGCGGGGTTGCTGATCCGCTCCATGAAAAATGTGCAGACGGCGAGCCCCGGCTTCGATCCAAATCATGTGCTGCTTGCCGCGATGGATCTGCGCGGCAGCGGATACACAAACGAGTCGTCGCACGCCTTTTACGACGAGCTGCTTCGTAAGCTTCGCGCTCTTCCGGGAGTCCAGTCCGCCAGCATGGAGCAATATGTTCCGCTGTGGTTTTACGGCATGGGCCAGACGACGCTCGCGCGCAACAGCATCGAGAGCTACACCCCTTCCCCGAATGAGCTGCTGCGAATCGACTTCAACATCGTGGGCCCGAATTACTTTTCGACCTTGCGAATCCCGGTTGTTTCCGGTCGCGAATTTACCGAGCAGGATCGCGAAGGCTCGCCTCCCGTGATTATCGTAAACGAAACGATGGCTCGCCATTTCTGGCCAAGGCAAAGCGCCATCGGGGCGCACATCAATGTGTGGGGTGCAAGGCGGACGGTCATCGCCGTTGTGAAAGATATCAAGTATCACACCATGACCGAGCAAGCCGAACCCTTCTTCTATTTCCCAACATTGCAAGAAGGCGAGACTGATACAAATGTGCTGATTCGCACCGCGGGCGTTCCTGCCGCATTGCTTCCGCGGGTCCGCGAAACCGTGAAATCGATCAATCCCGCCGTGATGGTCTTGCAGGCTGCTACAGTGAGCAATCTGTTTTACGTTTCGCTCTTTTCCTACCGCACAGCGGCCACGCTTGCCGTTACGCTCGGCGCGCTGGGCCTCTTGCTTGCGGCGCTGGGAATGTATGGCGTGCTGGCGTATTCGGTCAGCCGGCGGACGCACGAAATCGGTGTGCGCATGGCTCTGGGCGCGCAACCGCGGGACGTGCTGCGAATCGTGATCAGGCAGGGCGCGACGCTGGCGGGAATCGGCGCGGCAGTCGGAATCGCTGTGTCTTTCGCAGTGACGCGCTTGATGTCCAATTTGCTCTATGGCGTCAGCGCGGACGACCCCGCGACTTTCATCGGCGTGGCGCTTCTCCTCGCGCTCGTCGCGCTGGCTGCATGTTACATCCCGGCGCGGCGGGCGATGCGGGTGGATCCGATCGTAGCCTTGAGATACGAGTAGCGAAATTGAACAAAAAGCGATGACGAGACGTTTCTCTGTTTATTGAGCGAGGTAAAACATGAATAGCCTGCTGCAAGACATCGCCTATGCATTCCGGATCCTGAGGAAAGCGCCGGCGTTCACGGCCATCGCCATTCTTACTCTCGGGCTGGGCATCGGCGCGAACACGGCGATCTTCAGTTTCGTCGACGCGTGGATCGTCAAGCCGATTCCCTATCCGCAGCCGGATCGCCTGATGGTGCTGCAGGGGCACAACACTAAAAAGGGCTGGACCCAGGATGAGGTGAGTTCAACCGCCGATTTTTTCGATCTCCAAAGGCAGTCCAAATCGTTCGAACAGCTTGCGGCGTGGAACAGCACGGGTTTCAATCTTACTGGCGACGGCCCGCCGGCGCTGGTGGACGGCGGACAGGTTACCTGGAATTTCTTTGAAGCCCTGAATGTGAAGCCGCTCATGGGACGGACATTTGCCCCGAGCGACGACGTTGCGGGCGCGCCACACGTCGCCATCCTTAGCGAAGGGTTGTGGCGCAGCCGCTACGCACAGGATCCGAAGATCATCGGGCGCACGATCACCATAGCCGATGAGGCCTACACAGTTGTCGGCGTAATGCCCGGAAAATTTCTCTTTCCGCTGCTCGGAATCTCCAACATCTGGACGCCGCTCGCGCTCACGGACCAGCAGCGTGCGGACAGGAACAGTTCCTTCCTCGCTGCGTTCGGAAGGCTCATGCCGGCCGTGACCGAAGCACAAGCGGCAGCGGAGACCAAAGCTATCTGTGCAGGTCTCGAGCGACAATATCCCAAGACGAACACCGACATGACCATGGTGCTCGACACGATGGTCAGTCAAATCGGGCAGAACGAGGGAACTCCCGAGGTGCTCATCTGCATGTGGATCGTGGGGCTGATCCTGCTGATTGCCTGTGCGAACGTCGCAAACCTGATGCTTGCGCGAGCGACGCAGCGCACCAAGGAAATGGCTGTCCGCGGCGCGCTGGGCGCGACAAGGGGACGCGTCATCCGCCAACTGCTCACCGAGTCGCTCCTGCTTTTTGCTTTTGGTGGCGCGGCAGGCGCCCTTTTCGGCGTCTGGGGTATGAACTGGATTGAGGCGCAGATTCCGGGGCAAGTTCGCGGCTACCTGGTGAACTACGGCGAGGTCAATCTCGACTTTGTGACGCTGCTGTTCACGCTGGGGATCGCGCTGGCGTGCGGAGTGATTTTCGGACTCGCTCCGGCATTCGAAAGCTCGGGCGTGGACCTGAATCGCGCGCTCAAGGAAGCCTCAGGACAAGCCTCACGCAGCGGGCGCGGCGCGCGGATGCGCCGGATATTCGTGGCGGGCGAGATTGCGCTCTCGGTCGTCGTGCTGATTTCGACCACTCTGCTGATCAAGAGTTTCATCATCTCCGTGCGCTCGAATCCGGGTTTCAATTCCGAAAACTTGATGACTGCACAGGTCGAATTGCCAAAGACAAAGTACACCAGCGATGCGCTGAAGAGGAATTTCATCGACGAAGCGCTTTCGCGGATTCGCGCTCTGCCGGGCGTGAGCGCCGCGGGCGTGGCCAGCGCCATTCCATTCGGCGGTTTTGGACAAGGCTATGAAGTCGAGGCTGTGGGAAAACCTGCGCCGCAACCGGGCGAGGAACTGGGTGCGACATGGTCCGCTGTGTCTCCGGACTATTTCTCTGCAATGCAAATGGCGATGCTCAGAGGACGGGGATTCACCTCGGCGGATGGCCCGGGAAACGCAAACGTAACGGTGATTGACCAGACTTTCGCACGGCAATTCTGGCCGGACGAAGATCCTGTCGGGCACAAGCTCACTTTCGGGCCGCAGCACATCGTCTGCACCATCGTTGGCGTGGTGAACGACGTGAAAATGTACAACCTGCGAGGCCAGCCGCGGCGCGAGATGTACGTTCCGCTGGCTCAATTCCCTTCTCGCACTTTGGGCTTTGTTGCGAGAACCAGGGGTGACGCTGCAGCGATTGCCGACCCGATGCGCAATGAAATCTGGGCGGTGGACAAGGATCAGCCTGTTTCGGTCTCTGACCTCGGCACGCTGCTGGCGACGCAGGATGCCGGCAATCGAGTGCTGATGAAGTTGATGGTTTTCTTCGGCGTCCTCGCTGTGTTCCTTTGCTCGATCGGTATCTACGGCGTGATGGCTCACACGGTGGCGCAGCGAACGCACGAAATCGGCATTCGCATGGCGCTGGGCGCGGAACCGGGACGCGTGATGCGGCTGGTCATCGGGCAAGGCTTGAAACTCGCTCTCATCGGAATTGTTGTGGGAGTACTTGCGGCGTTCGGCGTGACCGGGTCATTGGCGTCTGAGCTGTATCAGGTCACCGCGAAGGATCCTCTGACGTTCGTGGGCGTCCCGATTCTGTTTGCGCTCGTTGCTGTAGCAGCCTGTTACATTCCGGCGCGGCGCGCCATGCGAGTGGATCCGATGGTGGCACTGCGCTACGAATAGGAGGCGGAGTTGCAACAATTTCTCCAGGATCTGCGCTACGGCCTTCGCGTTCTCGCCAAGGCGCCAGGGTTCACGGTTGTAGCTGTTCTCACGCTCGCGCTGGGCATCGGCGCGTCCGCCGCGATTTTCTCCGTGGTAGATGCTGTGCTTCTGAGTCCTCTGCCCTATCACAATCCGCAACAAATCGTAACCCTGCGGGAACAAGAGGCGCATGGCCATCGAGCGCATCTCGCTGATCCGAACTTCCTTGATTTTCGCGCGCAGAATCACACTCTCAGCGCGTTGGCCACGTTCGCATCCGGGCCCGAATCCGTTTCTGGCGGAAGCGAGCCCATCCGCATGAACGTCGGCTATGTTGCGCAGGATTTTTTCAGAGTGATGGGCGTGGAACCGTCGCGCGGACGCGATTTTGCGCCCGATGAACTCGTCGAGCACGGCGCTCCCGCAATCATCGTGAGCTACAGCTATTGGCGCGATTTTCTGGGCGCCACGAGTGACCTGTCGCAAGCCCGGCTAACTATGGATGGAACAGCCTATTCCGTGGTCGGCGTCATGCCGCAGGGCTTTGATTTTCCGGCAGGCGTTTCCGCTTGGATAGCGTTTGAACGCTTTGGCTGGTCCAAAAGCCGCGACTCGCACAACGGCGAAGGGATTGGGCGTCTGCGCGATGGCGTGACTCTTGATCAAGCGCGCGCTGATCTCGACACAATCGCGCGCCGAATGCACGCGCAATTTGGCAAGACAGAGAATCCAGATTATTTCATCCAAGATGCCATCGTAACTCCGCTTTCAGAGGAACTGGTTGGCAACGTCCGCGCCGCCCTGCTCACCCTTTTTGCCGCTGTAATCGTGCTCTTTCTCGTTGCCTGCGCGAACGTGACCGGATTGCTTCTGGCACGGACCGCAGCGCGGCGAAAGGAATTGGCCGTGCGCGCAGCTCTGGGAGCCGGCCGTGGACGCCTCGTGCAGCAATTGCTCGCTGAATCGCTCGCCCTGGCGATTGCCGGCGGCGTACTGGGAGTGCTGCTCGCGTTCGGGACTACGAGCATTCTCCCGGCGGTCCTCCCCGCCGATTTGCCGCGCCAGCAAGGCATCGCCGTGAACGGAATCGTGCTCTTATTTACGATCGGAGCCACTTTGGTTGTCGCGATCGGCTTGGGGCTGTTTACAGCGCTTCGCGCCGGACGAGTGGACTTGAGCGAATCTCTGAGCGCGGGATCTCGAGGTTACAGCGCCGGGAGTCAAAAAGCGCGGAGCATGCTCGTCATCGGCGAGGTTGCCGCGACGTTGATGCTTCTCGCTGGCGCAGGCCTTCTGGGTCGCAGTTTCATCCGATTGGTTTCGGTCAACCCGGGATTCGACGGGCAGAATTTGGTGGTTGCCAAAATTTCGCCTCCACTTACATATGACCAAGCTAGTTCCAGCGTGAGCCAGGCAGCAATCACGCGACAAACTCAGTTTGTTGACGACGCGTTGGCGGGCATTCGCGCAATTCCGGGCGTCCAGTCGGCCGGAGTCACAGGGGCGCTTCCGATAGCGGACTCGGACGGATTTCCTAATGGGCTGTTCTTGATTCTTAACGGCCAGCCACTTCCCGCAACAATCGATCAATTGAGGCCCATGTGGCTAAATCCCAAGCAGACGGGGACGGCGGATTATGCGGTCGCGAGCGGAGAATTCTTCCGCGCCGCGGGGATTCCGCTCATCCGCGGGCGCCTATTCAACACGCAGGACGGCCCGGGTGCGCCGCATGTTGCGCTGATTACGCAAACGCTGGCGCGCGAGAAATGGCCGAACCAGGATCCCATTGGCCAGCAAATTTTCTTCGGCAATATGGACGGAATCATGAAGCCGCTCACGGTTGTCGGCGTGGTCGGCGAAATCCGGGCCGAGGGGCTCGATCAACCGCCCACGCCGGTCATTTTTGTGAACTATCGCCAGCGCGGACTTGGCTCGAACACCGCGCCTGCCATCGTTTTGCGCACGGCGCTGCCAGCGAGCGCTATCGTTCCCTCCGCGCGCGCAGTTTTCCGCCAGCTGGATCCAAATATGCCTGTCGAATTCACGACCTTTTCCAATGCACTTGGCGGCTGGATGGCCGAGAGGCGTTTCCTGCTGCTTCTCGCGGGAGTGTTTGCCGGCGCGGCGCTGTTGCTTGCGGCAGTGGGCATTTACGGACTTGTTGCGCAATCCGTAGCGCGGCGGACTCAGGAGATCGGCATCCGCGTCGCGCTTGGCGCTCAACGCGGCGACGTGCTGCGTTTGATTGTGGGCGAATCGGCCCGCTTGGCTGCAATGGGTTTGGCGATCGGAGTTGTCATCTCGCTCGCCGCAACGAGGTTCATTTCGAGCCTGCTCTACGGCGTGAACGTCTACGACCCGCTCACGTTTATGGTTGTCGCCGCTCTCTTGTCGGTCGTTGCGCTGCTGGCTTCCTATATTCCCGCGCGGCGCGCAATGCGCGTCGACCCGATCGTCGCCCTGCGATATGAATAGGCGTTCGCAAACATCACTAAGGCGAGCAATTTCAGTCAGAAACAAATACTGCGCCGTAAAAGAGGCTCCCGGTTAGAATCCGACGGAACCTGAGGCAGCTGCCATGCGTCGGTTTAGGCGAACTGGCTCAGTCCACGAATTTATTCCGGGAGGATGAAATGCGAGATGTCCTGCAAAAATTAAAGATGACGATGCAAAGGCTCGCCAACCCGGCGCTTGTCGCGGCCGCCGCCGCGCTGACATTCGCGGTCAGCCTCGGCGCGCGGTCTGCGCAGGCTCCGACGCAAGAAAAAACAGCCGGCGAAGCCTACAAGAACATTCAGGTGCTCAAGGACATTCCTGCGTCGCAACTCCTGCCCGGAATGCGCTATATCACCACGGCGCTCGGAGTCGAATGCAAGTATTGCCACGTGAATCCCTGGCAGAGCGACCAGAAGCAGACCAAACAAACGGCGCGAAAAATGATGCAGATGCTTTTCGCCATCAACAAAAATAATTTTGACGGTCGCACGGAAGTCACCTGCTACACCTGTCATCAGGGAAATCACCAGCCCGTCGCGGTGCCGAAGCTCCCCGAAGGCGCCATTGCCGCCGAGTTCATTCGTCCGAATCAGCCCGCTGCCGCGCCCGGCCAGCCTGCGGCGACCCCTGCGCCCGCTCCGGTGAAGCCTCCGTCGGCTGATGAAGTGCTGGCGAAGTTCGCGCAAGCCCTCGGTGGTGACGAGGCTCTGGCAAAGATCACCTCGCGCAAAATCGAGGCGGACCATACCGTTGATGGAAACACGCTGCCAGACGAGCTAATTCAGAAAGCCCCGGATAAGGTTTTGAATTCTTTTACGACTCCACAGGGACCATCTTCATTGGGATTTGATGGCATGCATACCTGGATGTCTTCGGACGAAGGCACCAACGCCGCAGAGGACCCGGAAGCCATTGTCCTGCGGCGCGAAGGGCGGATCAATCCCGTTGCGCCATTGCGCGGCTACACCGGCTTGCGCGTATTCGGCCAGGCGAAAATCGGCGATGAGATGACGTGGGTGATGCGTGCGACGGCGCCCGATGGGCTTTTTGAATTTCTGCTGTTCGATCAGCAGTCCGGCTTGCTCGTCCGCCGGACGATCCGCTATCCGACGGTATTCGGCAGCTTGCAGGTCGAGTTCGATTACTCCGACTATCGCCCGGTCGACGGCGTTGGCATTCCTTACCAGACCACGTTCTGGTTCGCAGGTCATAAAGCATCTCTGACGGTGAAGGACGTGAAGGACAACATCCCGGTGGACGACTCGATATTCTCGCCGCCGGAAAAGAAACCATAGGCTCCAGATTGCCCCCGCTGTTCGCGGGGGCATCTCCAGGCATTCCGGAGCCGAAGAGGGGAAAATGGGAACGATTCTGCAAGACCTTCGCTTCGGCCTCCGAATGCTCGTGAAGTCCCCGGGATTCACCACGGTCGCAGTGTTGACGCTCGCGCTCGGCATCGGCGCAAACACAGCGATTTTCAGCGTGGTCAACGCCCTTTTCCTGCATCCGCCGGGTGTGGCTCATCCGGAAAGCGTGGTCGTGCAGCGCGCGCGTTACGCAAAGCTGGGATTGAACAACATCGTGGTGTCCGCTCCGGATTTTGTGCAGGTGCGTGATAGCAAGCAATTTTTCTCTTCCGCCGCCCTTGAGACTTCCATGGATTTCAATTACACCGCAGGCGAATGGCCCGAGCGTCTTCAAGGCGCGCAAGTCTCCTGGCAATGGTTTGACGTCTTTGGCGCCAAGCCAATTCTGGGCCGAGACTTCACTCCCGAGGAAGACCAGCCCAATGCAAATCACGAAGTCGTGCTCTCGTATGGCGCGTGGCAGCGCTGGTTCGGCGGCGACAGGAATGCAATCGATCGTACGATTCAGTTGAACGAGCAGCCTTACCGCATTGTCGGCGTGATGGGGCCGGATTTTCATTGGCCGAATCCGCAGATCGACCTCTGGGCGCCTCTCGGACTTGCCCCCGCGGAATTTTCGCCCGACAACACCTTTAACGAAAGCTATCTGGCCGTCGCGCGTCTCCAGCCCGGCGTCGCCTTCGCGCAAGCGAACGCGTATATGAACGTACTTTCGCATCGCGTGATTGATGATCCCCGCTCGAGCTACGCCAAGGACTCGCAGTGGAGCATGTTCCTGATGCCGCTTTCCGATTTCGTCTTCGGCGACCTCCGCACGCCGATCCTCATTCTTGTCGGCGCAGTCGCCTTCGTCCTGCTCATTGCCTGCGCGAACATTGCAGGGTTGCTCCTTGCCAAAGCCGCCGGACGCTCCAAGGAACTTGCGGTTCGCGCGGCGCTGGGGGCTTCGCGCAGCCGCCTTGTCGCGCAGATGCTTGGCGAAAACGCCGTTCTCGGCGCCATAGGAATTCTTGCGGGGCTGCTCGTCGCGCGCGCTGGAACGAGCGCGCTTCTGTTTGCTGCGCCGCAGGAACTCGCGGTTGGATTGACATTCCCCCTCGACGGCTATGTTTTGCTCTTCACCGCGCTCGTCGGAGTCGCAGCAGTCCTCATTTTCGGGATCGCCCCCGCCTGGCACATGTCGCGCATGGATCCCTATAACGCCATGCGCGAATCGGGCCGCTCGGCAACGGGCAGCCTCGGACGCCGGCAATTCCGCTCTCTTTTGGTCGCCGGCGAACTCGCTCTCGGACTGATTCTGCTCGCGGGAACGGGCTTGCTCCTGAAAAGCCTCGCGCGCATCGGCGGCGTTAACCCTGGCTTTAACCCCCACGCCGTGATGACCGCCGCGCTCACGTTGCCGCAGACGCAGTACAGCACGCCGGACAAGCAAATCGCGTTCTTCCGCGACGTACTGGATCGGCTTTCGCATACGAACGGCGTCGCGGCTGCCGGCGCGGGCTTTCCACTGCCGTTTGCCGGCGGAAATGATTCTGCCTCATTTCGCATTGAAGGCCGTCCCGTGCCCCCGGGAGATCCCGGGCCCCACGGCGACATCCGCTACGTTACGCCAGGGTATTTCACCGCGCTAGGGATACCGCTCCTGAAGGGACGCTTGTTCGCCGACGATGATCGAAAGGGTTCGCAGGTGGTGGCAATAATTGATGAGAACCTTGCGCGCGAGTACTGGCCTAACGGGGATCCGATCGGCAAGCGACTTGAGCGCAATACCAGGGACGGCTGGGCCACAATCATCGGCGTCGTCGGGCACATCCGCTTCAATCAGCTGGCCGGTGAAGAATCATCCTCGGAAGGTTCGCAGGCCGCCTCTAAAGGAGTCTATTACTTCCCGATTTATCAGACGGAGGCTCCGTTCGGCTTCCTTATCGCCAAATCGGCGGGCAATGCCGAAGCCCTCGGCGGGGTGATTCGCCAGGCAGTCCGTGGCGCGGACGCGAATCAGCCGATCTCGGACATGAAGACGATGGACGCGCGCATCGCCGAATCTCTCGGCCCACAGCGCTTCGCTGCGAATCTTCTCGCTGTCTTCGCGGGACTTGCGATTTTGCTCGCCGCCGTCGGACTGTACGGCCTCATAAGCTACAGCGTCGCCCAGCGCACCAATGAAATCGGCATCCGCCTGGCCCTTGGCGCGAGGCGTTCAGACGTCCTGCGTTTGATTCTGCTGCAAGGAGCGAAACTCGCTCTCGCCGGAACGGTCGCCGGAATCATTGCCGGCCTCGCGCTGACGCGCGCGATGCGGGGCGTTCTCTACGGCGTCAGCGCCGCGGATCCAGTGTCGTTCATCGGCGCCGCAATTCTTCTGACGCTCGTGGCGCTCCTCGCCTGTTACATCCCCGCTCGCCGCGCCATGCGCGTTGACCCCATGGTCGCTTTAAGATACGAATGAAGACGAGTTTGCGAAGTCACATTATGTCGGGCTCAATCACCCATTCCACAGGTAGCTCCTGTTGCGCGGCGAGCGAGAATTGAGCATCATATTACGGTGAAGATTTGGCAGCACTCGGCTAGGAAGGCAGAGAAGGGGCTTCGGCGCGGCATCTGGCGCCCATTTCTAATCGACACACGCCGCGATTAGAAATCGGCGTAAGTTGTTGAAAACAAAGGACCGAGGTTGATTCTAATCGACACAAATTCGCGTTTTGTAATTCTCGTCACTCGGCGATTTTCGCTTCCCTGGAGATGACACGTGATCCGAATGATTGATGTCGAAAAGTTCTACGAATCCGGCGCGGGAAAAACGTGGGTCCTCCGTCGCATCAACTTCGACGTCCGCGAGGGCGAGTTCATCACCATTATGGGTCCGTCCGGCGCGGGCAAATCGACGCTCATGGGCATCATCGGTATGCTCGACGGAGCTTGGAAAGGTCACTTCGATTTCGCCGGCCATGAAGTCCACAAGATGGACAATCGTCGCCGCGTCGAGCTCCACAAGAAATTCATCGGCTTCGTCTTTCAGCAATACCACCTGCTAGACAATCTCACGGTAGCGGAAAATCTCGACCTGCCGCTCTCTTACCGCGACATCAAAAAATCCGAGCGCGACGGCATGGTCGCCGACATCCTCGACCGCTTCCAGATCGTCGGCAAGAAGAATTTGTTTCCGAATCAGCTCTCCGGCGGCCAGCAGCAACTCGTTGCTGTCGCGCGAGCCGTCATCGGCAATCCGAAGCTGATTCTCGCCGACGAGCCCACTGGCAGCCTGCATTCCAGTCAGGGAAAAATGATCATGGATCTCCTCAAGCGCCTAAACGACGAGGGCACCACGATCATTCAGGTCACGCACAATGAGGCCTGGGCCGCCTACGGCCATCGCATCATTCAGCTCGCTGACGGCTGGATCGTCGAAGGCGCCGCCCAAGCCACCAAAGCATAGAAAATTCTGATGGAGTGTAAATTTCGCGCCACACCTGCGGAATGCGCTGAAATGAAAATTATATGGTGAACGACGTTCGTTACGCCTTCCGCATGATGTGCCGCACGCCGATGTTCACCGTGGCGGTCATCTTGACCGTTGCGCTTGCCATTGCTGCGAATACAGCGATTTTCAGCGTCGTCAACGCCGTAATGTTGAAGCCGTTGCCGTTTCTGGAGCCGGATCGACTGGTTCAAGTCGCCGAAAAGAACGACAAGCTCGGCCTTCCAAGTTTCGGTGCTTCCGTTTTGAATTACGTATCCTGGCGTGAGCAGACGCAGTCTTTCGAAGAACTCGCGGGTGTTGGGTTTGCCACATATACTTTGAGCGGCGCCGGCGAACCCGAGCAACTTTCCGGCAATCGCATCAGCCCAGCTCTGACGCACGTGCTAGGTCTCTCGCCCATCTTGGGAAGGGCATTCAGCGCTGACGAAGAGAATCCCAGCGCCACGCCCGTGGCAATGATTGGCGAGGGCTTATGGAGGCGCCATTTCGGAGCGGACCCTGCGCTCATTGGCCGCACAATCACACTCAATGGCACGCCCACAGCCGTCATCGGCGTGGCCCCCGCAGCGCTGAATTTGATATCGGGCGGCGACGTATACACGCCACTGATAATTGATCGCGCCAAAGAGATCCGGCTCGACCACGAGATCTTTGTGTTCGGACGCCTGAAGCGCGGCATTTCGTCGCAGCAAGCCAAGGCGGAGATGCTGGCGATTGCTGTCCGCGATGGCAAGGAATATCCGGAAATCCGGGATTGGAGCATTACTCTGATCACGATGTTTAACACCTTCGTGAGCCCGCAGCTCAAGACGGGCCTGCTCGTGTTCCTTTTCGCCGTTGGGTTCGTGCTTCTGATTGCATGCGCAAATATCGCCAATCTGCTTCTGGCCAGAGCCGCCACGCGGCAGAAAGAGATGGCTGTTCGGGCAGCTATGGGCGCGAACCGCAAACGCCTTCTGCGACAATTGCTCGTCGAAAGCGTAACCCTTTCAATCGGGGGTGGCGCGGCGGGTCTTCTGGGCGCAATTTGGGCCGTGCGTGTTATCAATAGTGCCTTACCACTGAACACTTTGCCGGTTCCGACCGTGCAGATTGATGCCACCGTGTTGTGGTTTGCGGCTGGCCTGACGCTTGTGACAGGTCTTCTCTTTGGAATCGTGCCTGCCTTGCGCACTTCGATGGTCGACATCATTGAAGTGCTGAAAGAAACAGGGCGTGGATCGTCGAGCGGCCTGCGCGCCCGGCTTCGCAATAGCCTTGCCGCGGGCGAGTTGGCGCTTGCGACGATTCTGTTGATCGGTGCGAGCTTGCTCATTCAGACTCTCGCGAACCTGCAGCATGTGCGCCTGGGGTTCGATTCGACTAGCCTATTGACGTTTCAGCTTGCTCCGCCGGTGGGACAGTATCCCCTGACCGGCAAAGCCCAGATGCTTTACCGTTCACTGATCGACTCATTGCAATCAGTCCCGGGTGTAAGCGGTGCTGCTATCTCTAGCGGTATTCCTTTCGGCGCGGGGAACTACACCACTCATCCCATGCTCACAACGGGACAATCCGTCTTGCCTGCGGGCACTCTAATACCGATTGACTGGCGGATCGTGAGCCCCGGATATTTCAAGGCAATGCGTATTCCGTTGCTGCGTGGCCGGGACTTCACGGATGCCGACGGCCCGAACACACAGCCAGTCATGATCGTTACCCAGGCGACCGCTGAAAAATTCTGGGGCGATGCCGATCCGATCGGGCGGACCTTGGCTCGCTCAGCCGACCGCCGCACGGTTTTCACAATCGTGGGCGAAGTAGGCGACGTACGCAGCACCTCGCTTAATCAGGAATCTCCTACCCTCTATTATCCAATGTCTTGGCGAGTCTGGCCGCTCATGGACGTTGTCGTCCGTGCTAAGGGAACGCCCGAGGCCCTTCTCCCGGCAATCCGGCAGAAAGTTCATGAACTCGATGCGCAATTGGCGCTGGCAAACGTGCGCACGATGGACGAGTGGCTTTCGAACAGTGCCGCGCAACCGCGGCTCAATTCCGAACTGCTCGCCGTATTTGCTGTTATCGCGCTGCTCATTGCGACGATCGGCATTTATGGCGTTCTGGCATACTCTGTAAATCAACGCACGCGCGAGATTGGCGTGCGGATGGCGCTCGGTGCATCGCCTAAGAGCGTGCTCAAACTCGTGATCGCCGAAGGTTTGGTTGTCGTCGTGGCAGGGATTGGAATTGGGCTTGCCGGAGGATTCGCTCTTGGCCGAGCACTGTCAAGTCTCGTCTATGGGGTCACCGTCAGAGACCCCGCGACGTTCCTCGCGGTTGCTGCAATCTTGGCAATTGTGGCCCTCGCGGCTTGCATTATTCCGGCAAGGCGAGCAATGCGCGTGGACCCCATGGTGGCCTTGCGCTACGAATAGATGATGAGCTCACTGCTTCAAGACCTCCGCTACTCCGTGCGGATTCTTGCAAAATCGCCGGGCTTCGCCGCCGTCGCCATCCTCACCCTCGCCCTCGGCATCGGCGCCAACACGGCCATCTTCTCGATTCTCGATCCCCTCTTGCTTCGCAAACTGCCCGTCCAAAATCCGGATTCACTCGTATTTCTGGGCAACGCCGGGCTTTGGCAAATGGCTCGCACCGTGGATTACGACACGGCCATCGTTTCCGAGCTTAGCTCATATCGGCATTACCGAGATGAGAATCGCGTGTTCTCGGGCGTTGTGTTCTTCACCGGCATGCAGGAATACGGCCTCACACGCGGCGACGAAGCTTCCTCCGCATCAGGCGAGACAGTTTCCGCGAATTATTTCCCGGTGCTCGGCGTGCGCCCATATCTCGGCCGCTTGATCGCGCCGCAGGATGGCGATGGCGCTGCGGCGAGTCCCGTGGCGGTTCTCAGCTACGCATACTGGCAGCGCGCGTTTGCCGCGAATCCGGCCGTGATCGGGCAAGCGATTTCGCTCGCAAACACGGGATGGTCTTTCGATCCGCTCAAGAATAGCGTTTACAGAATCATTGGCGTCGCGCCACCCGGTTTCTCTGGCATCGAAGTCGGTCGCAATCCGGATTTGTACCTTCCGGCGCCGAATAGCGGCGATTCGCCCGCTTTCGTCACGATTGTGGCGCGCCTCAAGCAGGGGATTACACTCGAGCAAGCGCGCGCCAACCTCGCGCCTATTTATCAGGAAACCATTCGCGATTCCGCGCTGCCAAACAGTGAAAAGCAACAGATGTCTGCCGGTTTGCTGATCGCACCCATACCGCGCGGTCTTTCGCGCGTGCGCGATAAGTTCGGGCTGGCAGCGCAAATCGCCATGGCCGTAGTCGGGCTGGTCCTGTTGATTGCGTGCGTCAACGTCGCGAATCTTCTGCTCGCCCGCGGCATCAGCCGCCGTCGCGAATTGACCGTGCGCATGGCGCTCGGCGCCGGCCGCTGGCGATTGATTCGCCAAATTCTCACGGAAGCCGCGCTGCTCGGCTCGGCAGGATCTATTGCCGGCCTCCTCGCCGCAAATTGGATCGCGAAATCGCTGGCCGCTGCGCTCTCCACGAAGCAGCTCCCCGTGCAATTGGACACCGCTCTCGACGCGCGCGTGTTCGCATTCGCCGCCGCGATTCTCGCCATCACGATCCTCCTTTGCGGTCTGATCCCCGCCTATTCAGCCACGCGTGGCGATCTCGCCTCCGATTTGAAAGTTTCCGGATCAAGTGCTGCACACGCGGCGTCGCGCTCGCGCCTCGGCAATTTGCTGCTCGCCGGACAAATCGCGATTTCCGCGATCGTTCTCGTCGCGACGGGTCTGCTCCTGCACAGCCTCTTCAATCTCGAAACATACAATCTCGGCTTCGATGCCGATCACGTCCTTGCCGTCACGCTCAGCGGCAAGGCCGCGAGCCCGACGTTTTATGCCGAGTTGCTCGATCGGGCGAAGCATCTGCCGGGGATGAAAGCCGCCGCGTATTCTGCACTCATTCCGCTGAGCGGCAATGTGATCGGCATAAACCTTGCCGTACCGGGTTACTCACCGCGCTCGTCGGCGGAAACCCATGCCTTCTTCAACAGCGTTTCGCCTGGATACTTCTCGGCGATGAGAATCCCGCTGCTCGAAGGGCGCGATTTTGCGTCGCAGGACGTAGCCGCGCCGCCGCGCGTCGCGATCATCAATCGCACCATGGCGGAACATTACTTCCACGACGAGGATCCCGTCGGGCGCGCATTCGAATTCGCCGAGGGACAAGGACTGGAACTCCGGCCGCCGCTGAGGATCATTGGCGTCGCCGCGGACTCGGTTTACTTCGGCCTCCGCGAGAAATTAGGCGACGTCTTTTATGTGCCTTATGGGAGAGGCACGGTTCGCGCTAACCTGGTCCTGCGCGTGAGCGGCAATCCCGCGGCGCTGGCGAGCGCGGCGCGTGATCTAGTTCGCTCGCTCAGCCCCTCCGTCAAAATCGAGTCCATCGAAACCATGCGGCATCAGGTCAATGAATCTCTTCACGAAGATCGTCTCATCGGCGCGCTATGCGCCGTGTTTGCCGCGCTGGCCCTCCTGCTCACCTCCGTGGGAATTTACGGTGTGCTGTCGTTCCAGGTCGCGCGGCGCACGAATGAGATCGGCGTCCGCATGGCGCTTGGCGCGCAGCCGCAAAATATTTTCACGCTCGTAGTTGGCCGTGGCATGTCGTTCCTTGCCATGGGTCTAGTCCTCGGCATCTTCGGCGCATGGGCTGTGACTCGCCTCATCGTCAGTATGCTTTTCAACATCGCCGCCGCCGATCCGCTGACCTACATTCTTGTCGCTGCAATTCTTGCCGCGGTCGCTTTCGCTGCTTGTTACTTCCCCGCCCGTCGTGCAATGCGCGTCGATCCCATGGTTGCCCTCCGATACGAATGAGTACTAGGTGACTGTCCGAATTCGCAACAAGCCATTCCCGCAAGCGGTCGAAATCGAAATCAAGAAACCACATCTATCTCCCTTAAGCCAATTATTTACAGCAGCTTACACTCCCACTCGGATGGCAGCGAAGCTGCCCTGACCTCTGCGTTAATCGATCGAGGTGCAATGTGGTCTGGGAATGCGCGGTGAAACCCGAGTCTGATCTTGGTTCCTATTACCTGGGCCCACAAAAGGAGCGCCGGACCGCCGGGCGCGTCCTTGTGGCCGATGACCAATCCGACGTGCTCGAGGCTTTGCGACTGCTTCTGAAAGGCGAAGGCTATGAACTCGAGCTGGTGAACTCTCCAGCGGCAATTCTCAATTCGCTCGGGCGCCGCGAATTTGATCTCCTGCTGATGGATCTGAACTACGCCCGCGACACCACGTCGGGCCGCGAGGGACTGGATCTGCTTTCTCAAGTGCATCAAATTGATGCGATGCTTCCCATCGTGGCGATGACGGCTTGGGGGAGCATCGAACTCGCTGTCGAGATCATGCGCGAGGGCGTGCGCGATTTCGTGCTGAAGCCGTGGGACAACACGCGCCTGCTTGGGATCGTGCGAAAAGAGATCGAACGCGGCCGGCGCGCGCGGGAAGCGAAGAGTCGGGAAGAGGCGGACCGCCGAATTTCTCTAAATCAAGGCGCTGGAGACTGGGAAGAGGCTCAGCGTACGCAGCTCGGATTCCTGCCGCGCGAGATCCCGCAGATTCCCGGATGCGAGATTTCAGGCGCGTGGCTTCCCGTTCATGGAATCGGCGGCGATTATTTCGACGTTATGCAGCTCGGCGGAAATCGCTTCGCGCTTTGCATCGCCGATGTCGCCGGAAAAGGGATCGCGGCCGCACTGCTCATGTCCAACCTGCAGGCAACAGTGCGAAGCTTGGTTACCGAAAACCTGGAGCCGGCCGAAATGGCGGTGCGCGTGAATCGCGTGATCAGCGAAAACACGGCCTCGGACCGCTTCATCACGTTTTTCTATGCCATCCTCGACGCGAACACGAGGCGATTGGTCTATACGAACGCAGGCCATAATGCGCCGGTCATCATCAGCCGCGAAGGAAACGTATCCAGATTGAGCAGCGGCGGGCAAGCTCTGGGAATTACGCCGGGTGAACACTTCGATCAGGGAGAATTCACTCTGAGCCAGGGCGACCGGATGATCCTCTATACGGACGGAATCACGGAAGTGGCGCGCGGTGGCGAAGAATTCGGCGAGGGACGCCTGGTTGACGTCCTTCGGGAGACCCGCAATCTGAATGCCGCAAAAATACAAAGAGAAGTACTCGGAAAGGTCGCAACATTCGGCGGCGAAAAGTTCCAGGACGACGCGACCTTGATCCTTCTCGCGGTCGGTTAATTTAAATTCAAGGTCCTTTCGTCGTAGGAATCTTGCGCCTTAACGCGGCAGGAGGCGATTTTGATGGAAACTCTCTGGCATGACATTCGCTTCGGCCTGCGCATGCTGGCGAAAGCGCCGGGTTTCACGGCCATCGCCGTCCTCACGCTGGCGCTCGGTATCGGCGCGAACACGGCCATTTTCTCCGTTGTAAACGGCGTCCTTCTCAAGCCGCTGCCCTATCCCGAACCGCAGAAGCTGGTCACAGTGTGGGGACGCTTCACTGGCATCGGCTTGCCCAATGACCGCAACTGGTTTTCCGCTCCTGAATTCCGCGATCTGCAGGAGTTGAACAAGAGTTTTTCCGACGCCACTGCCATGACTGACGACAGTTTCAACATCACCGCGGAAGGAGCGCCGGAGCGCGTCGTCGGCGCGGACGTTTCGCCGAGCTTGTTTTCGATGCTCAATATTCGGCCGGTGTACGGGCGCGTATTCCTTCCCGAAGAAGCTCAGCCCGGGCACGACCAGGAAGTTCTAATCGGATTCGGGCTCTGGAAGTCTCGCTTCGGTAGCGATCCCTCGGCGGTCGGTCGGACACTCACAATCAACGGCAGGCCAATGACGGTCGTCGGGATCTTGCCGGCCGGTTTTGATTATCCGTTGAACGCGGAAATGTGGAAGCCGCTTGCGTTTTCCGCAGACGACCTATCACCGAACAATCGCGGCAATCATGGCTATGAGGTGCTCGCGCGCATCAAGTCGAATCTCACGTTCGAGCAAGCTCTGGCGGACATGCAATCAGTGACAAACAAAATCATCGCTCAAAACAAAGACTATCCATATCAGCGCTTTAACTTCGCGGTGCAATTGGTCCCGCTTCTCGAACAAACCGTGGGCGATATCAAAGCGGCGCTGTGGATTTTGACCGCGGCAGTGGGTTTCGTGCTGTTGATCGCGTGTGTCAATGTTGCGAGCCTGTTGCTGGCGCGAGCCTCCGCGCGCGAACGAGAGATGGCCATTCGCTCGGCGATGGGAGCGGGACGCAAGCGCCTTGTGCGGCAGCTGCTCACGGAGAGCGTGCTCCTCGCGCTTTGCGGTGGCGCTGCCGGCCTCTTGCTAACGCCGCTGGTGTTGAATCAAATCATCCGCCTGGGCGCGGAGGCCCTTCCCCGAGCTTCCGATGTGCAGCTCGACGGCTGGGCTCTGTTCTTCACCATGGTCGTCACTCTCGGCACGGGAATTCTCTTCGGACTTGCGCCCGCGCTCCAGGCATCGCGGCGGACGCCATTTGAGGATTTGAAGGAAGGAGGCCGCAGCGGCACGCCGAGCACGGCATCGAGCCGGCTCCGTCGGCTTCTCGTTATTGCCGAAACGGCATTCTCCGTTGTGCTGCTTGTTGGCGCTGGTCTCTTGATACGCAGCTTCCTCCGTGTGCTCGCGGTAGATCCGGGGTTCCATGCGGATAGTGTTCTGACGATGCGCATCTCGCTTCCAGAGGAGAGATACAGCAAGCCTGAGACGGTCCGCGCGTTCTATCGTGAAGTTATTCGCCGCATCGATTCGCTTCCCGGCGTGCAGGCGGCGGGCGCAACTGCCGCTTTGCCGCTGGCGGGGCTGGGCGGATCGGGGACGACAACCGTGGATACGCAGGAGGTGCCCGTCGACCAGACCACTCCCGAGGCAGATTGGCGGCCCATCACCCCCGGCTATTTCGAGGCCATGCAGATTCCGCTCCGGCGCGGCCGCTATTTCACTGATAGCGACACAGACACTGGGGCTCGAGTTGCGATTGTGGATGATACGTTTGCCAAAACCTATTGGCCCCATGAGGACGCTGTTGGCAAGCGCGTTCATCTTGGCGGCATGCGTTCTACCTCGCCGTGGATGACAATCGTCGGCGTCGTGGGCCACGTGCACTATCGCGAACTTGAAGCGCCGTCCCGCGTCCAGGTCTATTGGCCCGAAGATCAGCGACCCGATGGCACGATGAGCCTGGCCATCCGCACCAGCCAGGATCCGCTCGCCCTGACGCAAACGGTCAAAGATCAAATCCAATCCGTGGATCCCGATCAGCCGATCTACCAGGTGCGCACTGTCAGCCAGCTCAAATCCGAATGGGTTTCTCGCCGCTTCCTGACGCTGTTGCTCGTCGGGTTATTCGCCGCGTTCGCTCTCGTTCTAGCGGCGATCGGGATTTACGGCGTGATGGCGCACTCGGTGACCCGCAGGACGCATGAAATCGGCATCCGCCTGGCGCTCGGCGCCAATCGCGCAAGTGTGCTGTGCATGATTCTCGGCCAAGGAGCCACGTTGACGGCAATCGGTCTGGCCGTCGGCCTCGTCGCTTCATTCGCGCTCACTCGCTTGATGAGCGCGGTCCTTTACGGCATCAGCGTGACGGACCCGATCACGTTCTTCGCTGTCGCTATCTTGCTGATGACTGTCGCGCTGGCAGCTTGCTACCTGCCCGCGCGTCGCGCAATGCGCGTGGACCCGATGGTGGCGTTGCGGTACGAATAATCTCTAAACATCTTGCACAACTCTGTTCCGCGAAGCGGCGAGCGCCGACACTCGTATACTCTTGCTAAGCGAGCATTTCGCTGAAACGCTCGGTTTTTCACAGTGGCACCTCTACCAAATCAAAACGTTAATACACCACACAGGAAACATGGTATATAAGAGGCCTACTCACGCTCATTCAGGTGAAAACGGGCAAGACCGCTTCGGCTTGGGCAGGAATCACAATGCTAGAGACCATCTGGCACGATCTGCGTTACGGCGCGCGACTGCTCCGCAAGAGCCCCGGCTTTACGTGTGTCGCCATCGCGACCTTGGCATTGGGGATTGGGGCGAATACAGTCATCTTTAGCGTCGTCAACGCGGTAATCCTCCGCCCGCTCCCGTTTCCGAATCCGCAACAACTTGTCGTCGTCTGGGAAAGCGATTACAACCGCAACGTTCCTCGCGGGACCGCCCCTCCAGCGGACTTCCTGGATTGGCGCTCGCAGAATCATGTCTTCCAATACATGTCTGCGATGCAGATTCTCTCTTTCGACCTCACCGGAGCAGGCGTGCCGCAGCAGCTTTGGGGCATTCGCGTTTCCCCGGACTTTTTCGACATGTTGGGCGTAAAGCCGGCTCTAGGTCGTACGTTCCTTCCCGAGGAAGAGCAGCCCGGCCGCGACCGCAGCGTGATACTAAGCCACGAACTCTGGGCGAGCTTGTTTGCGTCTAGCCCGGACGTCATTGGGAAAAGCATAACGATCAGCGAAAATCCTTTCACTGTTGTGGGCGTTTTGCCTGCAGGGTTCAATTTATTTGGCAGGAGCACCCGATACGACCTCTGGATGCCGTTGTCCTTTTCTCCCGAAGTGATTCGCCGGGATAATCCGTCTCTGATTGTCTTCGCCCGGATGAAACCCGGAATCACCATTGCGCAAGCCAGCGCAGACATGAACACCATCACGAGCCGTTTGGCGTCAGAGTATCCAAAAACCAACCAGGGTGTTGGATCCCTTGTCGGCTCTATGCACTATGAATTGGCCCGGAGCCCGCGCGAGCCGCTCCTGATTATTCTTGGCGCCGTCGGGCTGGTCTTGTTGATCGCGTGTGCGAACGTCGCGAGCCTGCTGCTCTCCCGCGCTGCTGTGCGCCGCCGGGAAGTATCCATCCGCGCGGCAATGGGCGCCAAGCGATCGCGATTGGTTCGACAGATGCTGACGGAAAGCATTCTGCTCGGAGTGGCGGGCGGCGCGGCGGGCTTGCTCCTGGCTTATGGAGGACTGAAAATCCTCCCTGCGGTTCTTCCTCCGGCGGGTGCTCTCGGCGAGTTGCCGCATGTGAACTGGATAGGGTTGAACTGGACAGTCTTGGTATTCACGGTTGCTATCGCTCTTCTCACAGGCATTATTTTCGGCCTTGTACCCGCCTTTCAATCCTCTCGGCCGGATTTGAACGAGTCGCTGAAGGAAGGCGGGCGCAGCACCAGCGGGGGCGTGGAAAGTCGGCTGGCGCGCAACAGCCTGGTTGTCTTCGAAGTTGGAATCTCGCTCGTTCTGCTGGTCGGAGCCGTAACACTCATTCGCGGATTTCGAGAGCTTCTCGACACCAAGCCTGGATTCAACCCTCGGAACGTGCTGTCAATGCAGGTCTGGCTTCCCTATGCAAGGTATCCGGATCCAGCGCTGGCTCGCTCACTCTTCCAACAGGTTATTGAGCGGATGCGCAGTCTGCCCGGAGTGGAATCGGCGAGCTCGGTCAATTTCCTTCCGCTAAGCGGCTGGACGGACATCACCAATCTCGATATCGAGGGGCGGACGCCAACCTCAGCTCGCGCTCAATTCAATGCTCAATACCGGGTCATTGACTCGCGGTACTTTCATACCATGCAAATGCCGGTTCTCAAGGGACGCGCCTTTTCGGACGCAGACGGCGAGCAAGCGCCTCTGGTTGCCGTAATCAATCAGACCATGGCTCGGGATTATTGGTCGAGAAATGACCCAATTGGCCAGCGCATCCGCATCCATTTGCAAGCTTCGCAAAACGTGCCCTGGCGAGCCACGGGATCTGACAACTGGATAACGATTGTCGGCGTTGTTGGTGACATTCAGAATCGCGAGTGGGGCAACGATACAGTTCGCGAAGTCTATCTGCCGTATCTGCAAGAACCCTCGCGATTAATGAGTCTTGTCTTGCGGACAAGAGTTCCTCCCCTGTCTTTGGCGCAATCGGTCAGGGAAATTGTCGCCGATCAGGACAAGCAGCAACCGGTGACGAGCGTTAAAACCATGGAGGAACTGCTCTCCGATACGACGTCTCCGCAGGCGCTGGATTCGACCCTGCTTGGATTCTTTGCCGCGCTGGCGTTGATTCTTGCTGCCATCGGAATCTATGGAGTCAATTCATATTCCGTTGAGCAGCGGACCCACGAAATTGGCATTCGAATGGCGCTCGGCGCGCAGCCGCGGGATATATTGCGCTTGGTTATAGGCCAAGGACTCGGGATAGCCATCATCGGGGCGGGGTTCGGAATCATTGTGGCTTATGCGGTGACGCGTCTGCTTGCAAACTCGTTCTTTGGAATCCACGCCGTCGACCCGACGGCCGCTAGTGCCGCTGTTCTCGTGCTGCTTCTCGTAGCGGCAGTCGCCTGCTACATTCCCGCGAGTCGCGCGGCTGCTGTCGATCCTCTGCAAGCTCTGCGATGCGAATAGCCGCTCGATCCGAAGTGCTCCGGCGTGCTTTGCCGAAGCTGTCCGATAAAGGCAATCCACTGTCCGAATTCGGACACTCCGGATTCCTCCTCTAATCTCTAAATTCATGCTAAACTCCGTGATTCCATATGATTGCAAGTAATTGCGCCAGGGAATGACGCTTGCCTCTTAGCCTTATATACTGTAGGGGATAACATGGGGTTGTTGTCTCAGAACTTGCGTTGTGGCCTCCGTTCCATGGCAAAGAATCCGGGCTTCGCGCTCGTGGTGATTCTTACGTTAGCGCTGGGAATCGGGGCAAACACGGCCATATTCAGCGTTGTGTATGGCGTACTCTTGCGACCTCTGCCCTATCCTCAACCAGACCGCATCGCCCAGCTTTCGATCCGCTACAACGGCGCACTCGATTACTCTGGATTCAACTCCAACGAATTCGATTTCTGGAAAGCCCATAGTCAGCCGTTTCAAAACCTCGCTGCCACTACTAATGCAGGTTTCAATCTTTCTGGCGGCAGCCAGCCGCTCCGTGTGCGCGCTCTGCGTGTCTCGACGGACTACTTTCGCGTCTTGGGTGTTCAGCCTGAGCTGGGGAGAGAATTCACGCCGGACGATCCGTCAGTGGCGTTACGACATGAATGAATATAGGAGAATGAATTTTGACCCTGGAAAGGCAAATTGAATGACGGCTTCGAATAACCACCGCCCTCGCGTACTCGTCGCCGATGATCAGCCGGACGTGCGCGAGGCTCTGCGTCTCCTCCTCAAAGGAGAGGGATTCGACATTGACGCTGTCGCATCGCCCGCGGCGCTGCTCACCTCGCTCGACACTCGCGAATTCGACGCCGTCCTGATGGACCTGAACTATGCGCGCGACACGACCTCGGGACAGGAAGGCTTGGACCTGCTCACGCAGATTCGCGTCCGAGACGGCAGCGTCCCCGTAATCGTGATGACTGCCTGGGGCACCTTGAACCTGGCCGTCGAAGCCATGCGTCGCGGCGCGAAGGATTTTATTCAGAAGCCGTGGGAAAACGCGCGCCTTCTTGCAATCCTGCGCACGCAAATCGAGCTCGCCCGCGCAGTGCGTCAAAGCATGCGTTTGGAAGCCGAGAACCGCATGTTGCGCGCCGACGGGCGCCCAACTCTGATCGCGGAATCGGCCGCGATGCGGCCCGTGATGGAATTGATCGCGCGCGTCGGCCCCTCCGACGCAAATGTCTTGATTACGGGCGAACACGGCACGGGGAAGGAAGTCATTGCACGCACTCTCCAGGCTCTGTCGCCGCGGGCGGGCAAGCCATTTGTCATTGTGAACGCGGGCGGACTGCCGGAAGGCGTATTTGAGAGCGAACTCTTCGGCCACGTAAAGGGCGCCTTCACTGACGCGAAAACGGATCGCGTCGGTCGCTTCGAATTGGCCGAGGGGGGCACGTTATTTCTCGACGAAATCGCGAACGTGCCCATGAACCTCCAGGCTAAACTTCTGCGCGCGCTCGAATCCGGCGAACTCGAGCGCGTCGGTTCTTCCACCACGCGTCGTGTCGACGTCCGGATTCTTTCCGCGACAAACGCGAATATCCAGGCGGAAGTGGAAGCAAGCCGCTTCCGCGAAGATCTGCTCTTTCGCCTGAACACGATTGAGATTCATCTCCCTCCCCTCCGCGAACGAAAAGAGGACATTGCGCTTCTCGCCATGCATTTCCTGCGACAATCGGCGCAACGATACCGGAAGAATCTCACGGGATTCGAGCCTACCGCCCTGAAGCTTTTGCAGGACCATCCCTGGCCGGGAAACGTCCGTGAGCTGGATCATTCCATCGAACGTGCCGTTCTGCTTGCCGAAGGGGCGGAAATCCGCGCCAGCGACCTAGGACTGCGTCCCGCGCGCGAAGGAGCGCTGCGAATCGAGGACATGAGCCTCGAAGATGTCGAACGCGCCTTGATTCAGAAGGCCATGGGACGCTATAGCGGTAATGTGAGCCACGCGAGTCAGGCTCTCGGTCTCAGCCGTAGCGCGCTTTACCGCCGCTTGCAAAAGTACGGTTTGTGAAACATCTCGCTTACGAACGCCGGATCCTGGCACGGGCCCTCCTTGCAGGACTGTCGGGGTCTGCCATTGCAATAATCCTTCTCTGGACGGGATCGAGCTCCTCGAAACTTGCCTGGACGCTCACCATCTTTATCGTCGTCTCCTGGCTGGGCTTCGCGTTCAGCGCGCAAAACCGCGTCACGTTTCCTCTCCGCACACTGTCCAATATGCTTGCCGCGCTCCACGAGGGGGACTTCTCCATCCGCGCGCGTGGCGCGGGACGCACGGATGCCCTCGGCGAAGTGCTGCATGAAATGAATGCGCTTGGCGAAACTCTGCGCTTGCAGAGGCTGGGTGCGATGGAAGCTACAGCGCTCTTGCGCAAGGTCATGGAGGAAATTGACGTTGCGGTGTTTGCGCTCGATTCCGATAACAGGCTTCGGCTGATCAATCGTGCCGGCGAACGAATTTTGAACCGTCCCGCGGAACGCGCTCTCGGAAGAACCGCCGCGGAACTCGGCATGGAAAACCTCCTCTCTGTCGAGACGCCCCTCATTGCTCAGATTGCCTTTCCCGGGAAAATGGGAAAATGGGAAATTCATCGAGGCAATTTCCGTGAAGGCGGCAAGCCGCATCATCTGCTGCTGATTTCGGATCTGAGCCAGGCGCTTCGTGAAGAAGAGCGATTGGCGTGGCAGCGGCTGATCCGAGTCATCGGCCATGAGCTGAATAATTCACTCGCCCCCATCAAATCGGTCGCGGAGAATCTGTCTGGTTTGATCACGAGAAAAGACCGGCCCTCCGATTGGGAAGAGGACATGCGCCACGGCTTGACCGTAATCGCCGGCCGATCGGACGGCTTGGCGCGATTTATGAACGCTTATGCGCGACTTGCGCGCCTGCCTGCGCCCCAATTGCGCCCTGTCGAGGTAGGCACATGGATTCAGCGCGCGGCCAGCCTGGATCCGCGCAAGGAAATCCCCGTGATCCCCGGACCAGACTTGACGATACAGGCTGACGCAGATCAACTCGATCAGGTGCTGATCAATTTGGTCAAGAATGCAGTGGACGCGGCCTTGGAGACCGGCGGCGGCGTCCAGGTGGGCTGGGACAAGCGGAATGCCTTCCTCGAAGTCTGGGTGCGCGACGAAGGTCCCGGAATTCCCAGCGCTTCAAACCTGTTCGTGCCGTTCTTTACGACGAAACCGGGGGGTTCCGGAATCGGCTTGGTCCTGAGCCGCCAGATCGCCGAAGCGCACGGTGGCAGCCTGAGTTTGGAAAACGTCACCTCTGGGCGGGGATGCGAAGCGCGCCTGCGTTTACCCCTGGCGCGAAACTAACCGGCAGCGATCTCGGCCTGCGATCATTCTGGGCCTAAGCGTGTTGCGCTGATTTCCTGCGGCACTGCCAGAAGCCAGATTCCTGCTCCTCGAAAGTCACGCCCACGTACGTCCGCTTCAGCAATTTTTCCACTCGCACGACTCTGCATTCCAGCTCCTGATCGGAGACCTTGTTATGCAGCAGGAGTTTCTGCCCGCCTCTGACCGGCGCATCGAGTCGGAGCAAACCCCCGTTTTCGCTGACTTCGAGCGAATTCGTGTCTTCGTGGAATGGTTCGCGTTCGGAGGTATAACCGTAAACGAACAAAGGCACGTAAGTGTCGGCGCGGCTGCTTCTGCGTCGCTCAACCGATTGTGGAGCGAACACGTGAGCTTCCTCCAACGCAACCCAGGTCTCGTGCCTGGGCGCTCGACGGATGAAGACTTCCGATTCTCTCAACTGCTCCCAGATGAGGCTCACACTAGCACCTCGGGAGGGGCTCGGCTGGAGACGCTCAAAAACAGTATACGCGCCGCTGCTTATATGGGCAAGTACGACTACCACCGACTACCGCGCGGCGGCGGTGATTTGCAAAAGCTGTAAGTTATTGAGGGTCCAGCTATTTGCCGAAGCTTGCGACCGCGGCGGTGTCGCTGTCAAACACGTCGAACACGGTCATCAGTTTCGTAACTTGCAGCACTTCCTTGAATTTCGCGCCGAGGTTGCACAGCTTGAGCGTACCGCCCTGCGACCGGGCGCTGTGGAACGTGGCCACGAGAGTCCCCAGGCCCGCGCTGTCGATGTAAGAGACATTCGACATATTCAGCACGATCTTCTTGTGATTGTTCGCCAGCAGTCCCTTCACCCGTTCGCGGAAGGCATTGCTCTCCTCGCCCAGCACAATCCGGCCTTCCAGATCCAAGACGGTGACCCCGCTCACTTCCCGATCCGTCATTCTCAGTGCCACGTTATTCGCCTCCTGGCATTTGCGATTTGGAACTCAAGATCTTGCCGCGCCGCAGCGCGCTGCCCGCCCCAGTTAATTCAGGGCTCAGTAATAATCCGAACAGGACAAGTAGTATCCACAGACCCTGCAAACCAGCTTGCAGTGGTGCCGCTCCAGCCTGCAAAAGCAAACTGGACAAAAAACCGTTGGGTTCGCAATCTCACCTGTCCCCAGAGAACTGGCGCACACTTCCCGTGCCGCCGCTTCATCAGACTTAACCTGGGGAGTCTCTTTCATCCTTTCGGCCCAAGGGTTATAGCATATCCCGCCCAGACGACAAAGCACTGCGCTCTGCAAATCCAACTTTCATCAAATTGCGTGTGGAATCGCAGCGCGAAGCCGCAATCGCCATAAATTACCAAATCTGTTTTCCCTCAGGCTGTACACATTAACATGCAACCGGGCAGTGTCGGCCATCATCTCTTAAACCAGAAGAGGGGAACATGATCCCATCCATCAAGCATTTGTCGCTCGGCATGATTTTGGTCGCGTTCGCATCGCCAGTCTTCGCGCAAGGGAACTCCCGGCACGTGGTCCCCCCTCTCGCTCCGGTTCGGTTTGTATCCCCGCGCCCAGGTCCTACCCGGTTACCCGTCGCGCCCGTGATTCGACGCGTCGTTGTTCCGAATTCGTCTTCAATAATCATCGCTTCAAACCAGACCTCATCAATCGCGCCTTCCGACACAGTCCTCTTGGACGGTTCCCCCGTCAGCCTGGATCAGCTTCTCGATCCCTCACCAAGCTTCGGCTTCGATTTCGAACACTTGAACGCAGTCAACCCCGACCTGGGAATCAAGGCGCTCATCGACCCCATCACGCAGCAGCGCCTTGCCCTGGCCGAACGCCTCCTTAAAGAGACACCAGTCCAGCCGATTAGTTTCCCATTTTTTACAGGCCAGCCCGTCATCATGCTCGAACAGCAGCCGCCAGTAATTGTCCTCCAGCAGCCGCCTGCAGCTGCGGCTGCAGCGCCTCAAGAAACAGTGGTCAATTCCGCCTCTTCTTCAGTGGAAACTTCACCAGCACCTGAGCCGTTGCACGATGTCGGCACATTTATCTTGGTGCTGAAGGATGGAACGAAAGTCGGCGCCGTAGCCTTCACGATTCAAAGCGGCTGCCTCATTTACATCACCGGCGACGGCTTGCGCAAGTCCATCGCTGCCTCTGAACTCGACAAGCCTGCGACGGAGCAGCTCAATGACGATCGCGGTACGCCGGTTCACCTTGCGGAGTAAAGCCGCGCATTGAGAGATTTCGGCTCCCTTCTATTAGCGGGTCGGGTGCATCGGCTCGGGCATGAAATAGCCCGCATCCGGAGGCAATCCGGCCCGTTCAAACTGAATCGTCGAGTGCGTTATCTGGAATCGTTCGGCGAGCCGCCCGCGGATCTGTCGGAGTAGCTTTTCGCTCTCGTCCATGTGCATGTCGGGGATCCGCACGTGGCATGACAGGGCGTGCAGGTCGGCGCCGATCGTCCAGATATGAATATCGTGGACTTCTTCGACGTTTGGAATTTCAAGAACCGCGCGCGCGACGTCTTCGAGTTGTAGATTCCGTGGCAATCCCTCCAGCAGAATGTGACTGCTCTCCCGCAGAATCCCCGTCGCGCTCCACAACACCATGATTCCAATCGCCAGCCCGATTGCGGGGTCAATCCAGCGCGCTCCAGTCCAGCGGATGGCGAGCGCGCCAATCAAAATGGCAACATTCGAAAGCGCGTCGCCGAAATTGTGTATCAAGATGCTGCGCTGATTCAGGTCCGCTCGGTTGCGCATGAGCGCGAGCGTAATCCCGCCGTTCACGCACAGCGCCAGCACTGCAATCCAAAGCATCAGCCCGGTGTGCACCGACGCAGGCTGCCGCAGCCGCTCAATCGCCTCGAACAAAATGTACAGGGCCACCAGAATCAATATCAGAGAGTTGACGAACGCAGCGAGAATCCCCGAGCGGTGATAACCGTAAGTCTTCTCCGGCGTAGCCGGCTTGATCGACCATCGCGCGGCAAGCCACGATATCGCAATGGTTGGCAGGTCCGTGAGATTGTGTACCGCATCGCTGAGCAGGGCCATCGAGTGGCCCAGCGAACCGGCGATGAATTCCGCTGCTGCGAGCGCCACGGTCGCGAGCATCGCGCCGCCCAGCTTGCCGCTCGAATGGGTGGCATGAAAATGTCCCCCCGCGCTGTGATCGTGCACGTGCATGCGGCGATTCTACTCGCACTCGGCGCGGGAAAGCAGCACTCGGCCGAACATCTCTGCTCGAAATAAAAACACTCTGGCAAGCTCACCACCACGACACTCTTGGCCAACAAGCGTTTGACTTCACTCATCATCGAACCTACGATGAAATTGATTCCTGTTTTGCACTCTTCTGCCGGAGAGCGGGGGCTCGTCGGGCGGACGCGATAAATCTCCTTCTATGCACGGCAACATCGCAAAATTGGCTTTCTATGGCGTGCGCGGCTCCATCCCCACGCTCGACCGCGGCATGTGGCGCTACGGCGGCAATACGCCTTGCGCCGAACTCATCATTCCCGGCGGCGCTCGAATCATCCTCGATTGCGGCACCGGCTTGCGCACGCTTGGCAATCAATGGTCGCGCCACGAGGGCGACCACGCGCTCCAAGCCCATGTCCTCGTCACTCATTACCACTGGGACCACATTCAGGGCATTCCGTTCTTCCGGCCGTTTTACCTGCCGCAAAACGATTTCCACTTCTATAGCTTCCCGTCCAAATACCTTGGCCGCGACAGCCTCCGTCAAGTGCTCGAGGCGCAACTCGCGCGCCCTTACTTCCCCGTGGACCTCACCTTGATGCACTCCGCCCGCGAATTCAGGGAAATCAATGGCGGTGACCAATTCGATCTCGAAGGCGTGAAAATCACCGCGCGCTGGCTGAATCATCCGCAAGGCTGCCTCGGTTATCGCATCGAGACTTCAGCGGGCACGATTGTCTATGCGACCGACAACGAGCCGGGCGTCCCCGGTCTCGACGAAAATCTTCGGCAGCTCGCCGAAGGTGCAGACATCTTTATCAACGATGCGCAGTGCTCTCCTGAGCAGCTTGCCAGCACGCGCAAGGGTTGGGGACACTCCAGCTGGCTTGAAGGCGTGAAACTCGCGCGCGAATGTCATGTGAAAAACCTGGTCCTATTCCATCACGATCCGGACTCGACCGACCGAACAGTCGACGGATACCTGCACGCCGCGCGCCAGGAATTTCCAAGTACCTGGGGCGCAACGGATGGGATGGCGGTTCAGCTTCACGATGGCGTCGCGGAATTCAGGCTGCGTGAGGCGCGCCTCGGCCAGCGGCGCGATGTGCGCTTTTCAGCGACCGTGAGCGGTCAGGCGCAGGACGGTGCCCGTTTCGAGGAATTTGCGACGGTCAAAGAGTTGAATCTGCGAGGCGGCTACTTGTGGCTCTCTCATTGCCCGCAATTGCAATCTCAGATGAACATTCGCGTGGACTGCGGCACTCCGGAAAAGCCGAATACGATTTCACTGCGGGCAGCCGTCGTGCACTGCGACCCGGGCAACGGCAAGGAACGTTCGGGCGTCGGCGTGATCTTCATTGAGGACACCGAACTCTCCTTGCCTCTTGATTGAATCTGGGGCTTGCAAGCTTTCTTTCCAATTCTTGACTTCCCTTTCACTCATACCGTCATTCTGAGGAGAACGCGGCCAGCGTTTGACAAAGAACCTCGGAATCCCTGCATTTTATCGCACCACTTCGAAATCTCACTCTCCCTTTAGCGCCGGAATCTCGTCCATTCGCGCGAAGGCCCGCCTCAGATGCGGTATCACGATCGATCCGCCGACTACCAGCGCCACATTCAGCGCGTCGATCACTTCATCGCGTTTCCATCCCTCCTCCGCGCAGCGCAGCAGATGATACGTGATGCAGTCGTCGCACCGGAGCACCGTTGAAGCCGCAAGCCCCAGCAGCTCTTTCGTCTTGCCCGTCAGCGCGCCCTTTTCGTAGGCCTGATGATCGAGGGCGAAGAAGCGCTTGATGCCAAGGTGGCCGCAACCGAGAATCTCTTCATTCATCTTTGCTCGAAACTTTTCAAATTCCGAAATTTTGTCAGCCATCTTGGCCTCCATGTACAACTGCTCGTCTCGAAAGAATTGTCATTATGCGCGGAAAGCCGCACGGGATGCCAGATGCAGCGCACGAATTCAGCCCATCGACGCGTGCCGTCGCCAGCGCATGGCGTACACCCCAAGATTGAATACGCACACTGCCACTCCGCAGGCGATCAGGATCCATGCCGGCAGGTTCGGATACACGATTGCGTCGACGTAGTGCAGCACGAACGGCCCATGATAAGGCTGCACTCCTGCGCGAATTTCGCACCAATTCTCCAGAAGCGTCAGCGGACAAACCAGCGTCGTCACCTCGGCCACAATTCCGTAGATCAGAGTGGCAATGTGCACGACGGCGAGTTTTGGCCGTCTCCGCGTGATAAGTCCCCCGAAGATCACCCAGCCAATGAACGCCAGATGCGTCAGAAGAACTAAATCAGCGAGAGCCCGATACAATTCCGAGCGCATGACGTCCTTTCATTTCGGATTATATTCGCGGTGCGCCTCGGGCAGGCTGGACGG
>DATEFX010000058.1:0-72440 GCA_035280405.1 Candidatus Acidiferrales bacterium
GGCGTTTAGCGAAAAGTCTAATTTCGCAGTCGATGTTGACATAATTCCGAAAAGGCTTGGATGGCGAGCGAGCGGGGCGGCATGCGTTGGAAGCGGCGAGAAAGCCGAGGCGCACTGATGGGTGGCAGTTGGGGAGGAAACCGGGTTTGCGGGGTCTTCCATCGCCGGAGGGTAGCAAAAGGAAGGGATAAAAAGCACCTGTGCTGTGGTCGTAAAAGAGCACAGGTAGAAGACCTGTCCCCAATTCGCTCCAAAGGTCAGTAGGGAAAAACAGTGATGAGTGGCGAGCGGTCAGCGGAGGGGTATTGGCCGGGGAAGAGGAATCGGAGGAGGCATTTTGTGGAGTGCGGCGGCACACCGCCGCTTTGCCTTTCCGCCACTTCAAACGTAAACTCGCCGCCATGCCGGACTGGCCACACAGTCCCACCCATCTGCTCGACGCTGCGGGCGCCTACATCGTCACGGCAGGAACGTATCGGAAACAGCCTTTCTTTCGCTCCGGGAAGCGGCTGACTTACCTTTGTGAATCCCTCTTGCACCTCGCCGCCTCGCGCGGGTGGAAGCTCGAAGCCTGGGCCGTCTTTCCCAATCACTATCATTTCGTTGCCCTGTCTCCGAGCACGGCAGGGACGCTGCGCCAGTTCACGGGGCATCTGCACTATCTGACAGCAAAGGAAATCAATCGTGAAGATGAAACACCTGGGCGCAAAGTCTGGTTTCAATATTGGGAATCTAAGCTCACATATCAGAAGTCATTTCTCGCGCGCTTGAACTACGTGCATTTCAACGCGGTGCATCACGGCCTGGTGCGCTTGGCCGAGCAGTACCCGTGGTGTTCGGCGGGTTGGTTTCAGCGGAAAGCCGAGAGATCTTTCTACGAAACCGTCATGCAAATGCGGTCAGACCGCATCCGAGTGGTGGATGACTACGTGGTTGAGCCTGTGGATATCGGTTAGTTCGCGGATTCATTTTTCTGCGCGTGAAGGCAAAGCGGCGGTGTGCCGCCGCACTCCAAAAAAGCGCGTGCCCTTCGGCACGCTCAGAATCTACAACTCGAAGAGTGCGCGATTGAGCCCGTGGATATCGGTTAGTTCGCGGATTCATTATTCTGCGCGCGAAGGCAAAGCGGCGGTGTGCCGCCGCACTCCAAAGAGTCCTGCGGCGCAGGACTCCGAAAAGCGAAGGCAAGAAGCGCCGCTACGAAAGCTTGTATCGGCCTGGTGAGAGGAATTCGAGGAGGCCGAGGTCGCCCCGACATAAATCGTCGGGGTAGACTCCGGACTTGGAGTTGCTGGCGGATTTTATCGCGGATGTGGCGATTATCAGGGTGAAGGGATTGGAATTGGCGTTCGAGGGCGTAAACGTCGGAGAGATTGAATTCCCGTTTGCCGAGTGAACGGACGAGATTGAGGGTGTCGAGGGTCACGTGGGTTGCGAGGTGGACCCTATTCCTCTTCAAAGTAATCTGAATCGATACGCTTGGATTCGAAGGCGGCCTCAGCGGTGACACCCACGTTGGAATCGATCATCAATTCCGCCAGCTGTTTGCCGTCAATAAGCGCTACCTTCGACTCTATTTGTGAAGTGAAATCTAGCGCTTCCGTTGAGAACATTCCCGTAGTGATGAAGATTCCTTTCTTTGCCCGTTTTCCCTGTAGTGCGCCGACAAATTTTTGGATTTCCGGTCGGCCGACCGTTCCCTGCCACCTCTTCGCCTGCAAGTAGATGACGTCAAGTCCGAGACGGTCTTCATTGATTATTCCGTCGATACCTTCGTCCCCGGTTGCGCCAATTGCCTCGCCAGCCTCCTTGCGGGACCCACCGTAGCCCATTTTCAATAGAACTTCGACGACGAGGCGTTCAAAGAACTGCGGGGAGCAATTCTTGAGCCGTACTAACAGTTCCGCGGCCAAGTCTGCTCTTAGACGCTGGTACGCCGATTCAAGCATCTCCTCGGGAGTTTGCTCTTCCCCCTCGATTTGGGGCTGCGTCATAGCTTTTTTGGGTTTCTTGTCAGTTGTGCGGAACTCTACGAATTCTGGAAATCGCTCCAGATATTTGACATTAATCTCCCGAGGATTTGCGCGGAGGACCTCCCGGCCTCTATCGGAGATTTGAAAATAACCTCTTCGCGGGGAGGTCAATAGGCCGGCGTGGTGCAGATAAACTTTGGCCCAGGCGACGCGGCTTGAGAAGACGGTCTGACGTCCGCTTGGCAAGAGCGCCTTCCTATCTTCATCGGTTAGAGTGAAGACAGAAGCCATTCTCTCCCTTGCTTCTTCTAGCGAGTGTTCCTTCCCATCTGACGCGAACTTAAGGAGGGGAAGCATAATCGATTGATAATCAGGTATTCCCATGTTGTGTGCTCAGTTTTTGGGCACAGCGATTAGATCATGCCTTGATCTCAGTAGGAAGTGGCAAACCTGGAAGCTTTCGGCAATCTGCTAGGCGAGATAAATCTCGGTTTCGGTTTTGATGACGAAGATAATTTGCGTTTCGCTTGCGGAACTGCTGCCGAATTTGCGCCAAGCGTCGTCAAGATCGTCGGCGGATGCCGAGAAGATGACTTCGCGGCGAAGCGCGCCGACGAAATAATAATTTCGTTCACGGCGGACGAGGCGGATTGTCGCGGGATCAGGCATAGCGGGAGATGTCGTCCAATTGGATCGATCCACAGGATCGCGGAACAGATCAAGAGAAAACTCGAGGCAGGAAACGGAAATTTCGGCCTGTACCAGACCGGAACAGATGCGAGTCAGAGAAAGACTGAGGTAATCGGCGGAAAATTCACAGCCGATTGAGCGGCGGCGCAGACGCAAGGCGGCGAGGGCGGAGGTGCCGGAGCCGAGGAAAGGGTCAAGGACGAGGTCGCCTTCGGAGGAAGAGGCGAGGAGGATGCGTTCGAGCAGGGCGAGGGGCTTCTGCGTGGGATGCTTGCCGAGTTTCTTCTCCCAGGGCTCGGGAGGGGGAATGGTCCAGACGGATTTCATCTGCTTGCCGGCGTTGACCTGCTTCATGAGCTTGTAATTGAATTTGTGGCGGCTCTTTTTGTCGCGGGCGGCCCAGATGATGGTCTCGGTGGCATGGGTGAAATAGCGGCAGGAGAGATTGGGGGGAGGATTGGGCTTGACCCAGGAAACGTCGTTGAGGAGCTTGAAGCCGAGCTGCTGCATGGCGAAGCCGACGGAATGAATGACGTGGCTGGTGCCGGAGACCCAGATGGAGCCGTTGGGTTGGAGGACGCGCTGGCAGGCGGCGAGCCAGGCCGTGTTGAATTCATGAACCTTGTCAAATCTGGCCCTTACCGGGCCAAGGGCCGGGCCGGGGAGCTTGTCCCAGGCGCCTTTGTTGACGCTGACCATGCGGCCGGCGTGGCAGGTGATGCCGTCGTTGGAGAGGAAGTAGGGCGGGTCGGCGAAAATGAGGTCCACGGAGGCGGCGGGAAGCGCGGCGAGAATTTCGAGGCAGTCGCCCTGGTAGATGGTGATGTGATGGCGCGGGTCGTGGAAGTAGGGAGCAGGAAGCGCGGGCGACGAGATTTCCGGCGCGGCGGGATTGGGATTGGAGGTGCGAGGCATTGGTTAGCTCTGCGATCCGCCTACGCCCGCCGCGGCGGGCTTCGGCGCGACAAGCCGGATCGTTGATCGAAGAGGAAACGGTGTCAAGCGGGGTATGGAAGGCGAAAAGCAGGTTCCTTGCCGTCGGCAGGCAGGGTCGTCGTCCCGATGAAATCAATCGGGACTCGCTCGGGATGAGGACCCTTCGTCGGGTCGTCGCGTGACTGATCCCCCAAGCTCGACTAGCCGTCGACTTGGGCGGCCCCGTTTTGCGTTGATCGAGTAGGCAACGGTGTCAAGGAGGGAGAAAGGTGGGTAATGGGTCAGTTTGAATTTTGACTCCTTGTGTCACGATCAAGAAAATTCAAACTGACCCACTGCGGGCAGGCGAAAAGCAGGTTCCTCGCCGTCGGCAGGCAGTGTCGTCGTGCCGATGATCTGATGCGCGGATTCAAAGCGCGACGCGTCACACTTGACAGCGGTTGAGGCTTTGCGACAAGCTCCGGCACGCAAAATGCGCAAGCTTATTGGAAGGGGAGCCATCATGAGGCGCGAGAATTTTACTCAAATCGGGAACCGATATCTTTTTGGCGCGATGCGGCAGGCGAGGACTGCGGCGACGTTGATTGCCGCGCTCGCGCTGCTGGCTGGAGCTGCGGCGGCACAGGCGGGACACGCAGGACACAATCCATTCGAGCAACTGAAGTGGCGGTTCATCGGGCCGAACGGGAACCGCGCGGCCGCAATCGCGGGCGTGGCCGGAAATCCGATGGTGGACTACGTGGGCGCGGCGTCGGGGGGAATCTGGAAGACGGAAAACGGCGGCGTGACGTGGAAACCGATTTTCGATCACGAAGATGTGTCGGCGATCGGCGCGCTGGCCGTGTCGCAATCGTCGCCGAACACCGTGTGGGCGGGGACCGGCGAAATCTGGCTGATCCGGCCGTACTATCCGATGGGCGACGGCGTGTACAAATCGACGGACGGCGGCGGGCATTGGGAGCACATGGGGCTCGAAGCCACGGGGCACGTTGGACGAATCGTGATTGACCCGCGCAATCCGGAAAGAGTGTTCGTGTGCGCGCTGGGACAGGCGTTCCGCCCGCAACATGAGCGGGGAATTTTCCGGACGCTTGACGGCGGGAAGACGTGGGAGCAGACGCTATACGTCAACGACGATACCGGCTGCTCGGATTTGGCGATGGATCCCGGAGATCCGAATACGCTTTACGCGGGGATGTGGCCGCTCGAGATTCATCCGTGGACTCTGGACAGCGGCGGGACGGGCGGTGGAGTTTACGTGAGCCGCGACGGCGGGACGACCTGGCACAAAGCGGTGGGGCACGGAATGCCGGAGGCGGACCATGCCGTCGGCAAGGTTGCCGTGGCGGTGGCGCAGAGCGATCCGAAATGCGTTTACGCGCTGGTGCAGGATACGCAGCCGTCGCTCTACCGTTCGGACGACGCGGGCGTGAACTGGACGCTCGTGAGCCATGACCACATGATGTTGCAGCGCGACTCGTATTACGACCGGTTTGGCGTCTCGCCGACGGATGAGAACCGGCTGTATTTTCTCAGCCCGAACTACGTGATTTCGCTCGACGGCGGACATACGTTTCTACGTCCGAACAGCGGCGGATTCGCGAGCGCCGGAGGGGACAACCATGATTTGTGGATCGATCCGCTGAACGCGAGCCGGATCCTGGTGGCGAATGACGCGGGCGCGTCGATCAGCCTGGATGGAAGCCACAGCTTCGAGGCGATACGGCTGCCCATTGCGCAGGTGTACCACGTGACGACGGACGACGAGATGCCGTACAACGTCTACGGGAACATTCAGGACAGCAATTCGTTCCGCGGGCCGAGCAACACGCTGCGGTCGGGATTTTTCGGCGGCGGGATTCACGCAGGGGACTTCCGGTCGGTCGGGGGATGCGAGAGCGGCTTCGCGACGCCCGATCCAAAGGACCCGAACATCATCTGGTCGGGTTGCTATGAGGGAGTGATCAGCCGGATGAATATGCGCGACGGGCAGGTGCGCGACGTGAGCGTTTGGCCAGACGTCAGCGACGGATGGAAGCCCGCGGACGTGAAGTACCGATGGAACTGGTCGATACCGCTGGCGCTCGATCCGTTCGATTCGAACCACGTGTACGTGGGGAGCCAGTTCGTGCACGAGACGACGGACGGCGGACAGACGTGGAAGGTCATCAGCCCGGATCTCACGCTCAATGACAAGAGTCACCAAGGGGATTCGGGAGGGATCACGTTTGACAATCTCTATACGTACGACGGTGCGCTGATTGAGTCGATCGCTGTGTCGCCGCTGAAGCAGGGAATCATCTGGGCGGGGACGAACGACGGCCAGGTGAGCGTGAGCCGCGACGCCGGCGCGCACTGGTCGAACGTGACGAAAAATATTCCGAACCTGCCGCCAATGGGATGGATCTGGAATATCGAGCCGTCGAAATTCGACGCAGGCACGGCGTACATCACGGTGAACCTGGAACAGATGGGGAATTATAACGCGTACGTTTACAGGACGAGCGATTACGGAAATTCCTGGCAATTCATCAGCGCGGGCGTTCCACATTCGGCGAACAGCTCGGCGCATTGCGTGGTCGAGGATCCGGTCCGCAAGGGAATGCTCTATCTCGGCACGGATAACGCCGTGTATGTTTCGTGGGATGACGGCGGGCACTGGACGGACCTGAGCAACAATTTGCCGCCGGCGCCGGTTTACTGGCTGACCGTGCAGAAGCGGTTCGACGACCTCGTGATTGCGACGTACGGCCGCGGGGATTACATCCTCGACGACATCACGGCGTTGCGCGCGTACGACCCGGCGAAGAGCGACGCGCAGCTATTTCCGCCGAGGCCGGCATACCGATTCCGGCAAACCGGAGATGGAACGATGTCCGAGCCTGGAGCGCGGATCGTCGGCGAAAATCCGCCATACGGCGCAGACATCAACTTTTATTTGCCCGCGGCGGACGCGCATGCAGCGATTTCCATCGCGGATGCAAGCGACAAAACGGTCCGAAAGCTGACGGTGGATGGCAAGCCGGGAATCAATCGAGCGTGGTGGGACTTGCGGACCGAGAACGGCCGGATGCCACACATGCTCGTGCCGCCTCCGGATGCGACGTGGGTGCAGAACGGGCCGAAGGGATATCACATCCTGACGGGCATCATGATTCCTCGCGAGGTGCTTGGCCCAATTGTGCTGCCGGGCACTTATACGGTGCAATTGACGACGGGCGGGCGGACGCTAACCGCGCCGCTCAAGGTGCTGGCCGATCCGCATTCGCTCGGCACGCCGGCGACGCTGCGAGCGGAATGGGAGTTTGAGACGAGACTGATCGACGAGATCAATCAGACTTCAGACATGATCGAGCACCTGGAGTGGGCGCGCCAGCAGGTCGCATCATTCGACCAGCGCTATGGGAGCGATGCGGCGGACAAGCCTCTCGTCGATGCAGCGAACGAGCTGGCCAATAAGGCGATGGAAATCGAAGGCAAACTCATGGACATCCATCTGACGGATGGGAACGAGGACCTGAACCGGCATCCGAGCGAGCTCTATCAAAAGCTGACCGCGCTCTACGACAAAAGCGAAGCGGACCAGGGACCGACGGCGGCAGAAGTCGCCGTGAATGACTATTTTCATCAGTGGATGACGCAATCGGATGACACGGTGCGCCAATTCGAGCAGAAAGACGTGCCAGCGTTCAATTCGCTGCTGAAATCGCACAAGCTGGCGATGGCAATTGAGCCATAGAACGGCGCGCGGCCCGGAAATTTCGCTTGAAGCTGCTGTGGGGCTGAGGTAGGTTACCGCCGCAATCGGGGTGTGAGCACTCGATCTCGGCTTCACATTTATCAATCTCGCGTTGAGCAAACCTCGTTCATACGGGAAAAGGAAATCCGGAGGACAGCAATGAGCAATCTTGTTCCTGCGATGAAATCTTCTAAACGATTTGCGCTTTTCGTGGTTTTTAGTCTTGGCCTGCTATTGCCGCTCGGAATTTTGGCGCAAGGACGGCGAGGCGAGGGCCAGGGCCAAGGCGAAGGAGGCGGAGCGAACGGTCTTGGCGCGTTGCACTTCCGCTTCGTCGGCCCAGAGGGCAATCGTGTGGCTTCGATCATCGGCGAGCCGGGAAATCCGAGCGTCGTGTACATCGGCGCTGCGGATGGAGGGATCTGGAAAACCTCGGACGCGGGAACGAATTGGGAGCCAATCTTCGATAACGAAGACGTGGCGGCGGTTGGCGCGCTGGCGATGGCGCCTTCCGCGCACAACGTGATTTATGCGGGCACGGGAGAGCCGTGGCTGATCCGGCCGTACTACGCGATGGGCGACGGCGTTTATAGAAGCACGGACGCTGGGCGCAGCTGGCAGCACATTGGACTGGAAGAGACAGGCCACATCGCGCGAATCGTCGTGGATCCGCATGATCCGGACCGCGCGTTTGTATGCGCGGTAGGACAGACGTTCCGGCCGCAGCAGGAACGCGGAATCTTCCGCACTTCCGACGGAGGCAAGACGTGGCAGCGAGTGCTCTTTGTGGACGAAAATACGGGATGCTCGGAGCTGGCGATGGACCCCGCGGACCCGAACACGCTCTTCGCGGGAATGTGGCAAGTTGCAATTCATCGCTGGAATTTAGACAGCGGAGGGACATCGAGCGGTGTTTATGTGAGCCGGGACGGCGGCAATACGTGGAACAAGATAAGTGGGCACGGCCTTCCGGCGGCGGATCATGCGATCGGCAAAGTGGCCGTGGCGATTTCGGCGAGCAATCCGGACCGCGTCTACGCGCTACTGCAGGACACAACGCCGGGACTCTACCGGTCGGATGACCGAGGCAAGAGCTGGGTGCTCGTGAATCAGTCGCACGTCACGACGGAACGCTCGCCGTATTACACGCGTTTTGCGGTTTCGCCGGACGATCAGAACCTGCTCTATTTCGTTTCCGTCGCATTCAGCATGTCGCGGGACGGTGGCAACACTGTGTTCCAGCCGGGATTTCGAGGCGGCGGAGGATTCGGTCCACCACAGCCAAATGCAGGGCCGCCTCCGGCCGCGGGGCTTGAATCCGCCGGCGGGGATAATCACGACGTCTGGATCGATCCGACGAACGCGAATCGCATCCTTGTCGCGAACGACGCGGGGATGAGCATCAGCAACAATCGCGGAGGAAGCTATCAGCGATTCGTGCTGCCTATATCGCAGGCCTACCATGTCTATGCAGACAACGATATTCCATATCACGTGGTGGGCAATTTGCAGGACCGCTCGTCGTTTCGCGGGCCGAGCCGAATCCTCACAGGCGGCTTTTTCGGCGGCGGAATGTCGCTTGGCTATATCACGGGCACAGGCGGCTGCGAGGACGGGTACGCCGTTCCCGACCCGACCGATGGAAACATCGTGTGGTCCGGCTGCGACAATGGCCGCATCGACCGGATCGATTTCCGCACGGGCATGGCGCGCGACGTCACGGCCTGGCCGATTACGTCGTATGGCTGGGCGCCCGCGAAGATGAAATACCGCTGGGACTGGGTGACGCCCATCGCTATTTCGCCGCACGACCACAATCGCGTTTACATCGGCGCGCAAGTGGTGTTCATGACCGAGAACGGCGGGCAGTCGTGGAAGGTGATCAGTCCTGACCTGACCGCCAATAATCCCGATCATGAGCAGAACTCCGGCGGGATCTCGTCGGACAACCTGGTCACGTACGACGGCGCGACGATCTATTCCATCGCGGAGTCGCCCGTGAAGGCGGGAGTGATTTGGACAGGCAGCGACGATGGGCAGGTCAACGTGACGCAGGATGGCGGCGCGCACTGGTCGAACGTAACGAAAAATATTCCGGACCTGCCCGCATGGGGCACGGTGTGGAACGTCGAGCCTTCGCATTTCGACGCCGGGACGTGCTACATCACCGTGAATCTGCAGCACGTGGGAATTTATGACGCCCGCGCGTATAAGACGACGGATTACGGCGCGAGCTGGAAGCTCATCACCTCAAGCGTGCCCAAGAGCATGAACAGCAGCGCGCACTGGATCACCGAAGATCCCGTTCGCAAAGGCATGCTCTATTTGGGCGTGGACAACGGCCTCTACGTCACGTGGGACGACGGCGGGCAGTGGATGCGGCTGAAGAACAATCTGCCGCCGGCGCCGGTGTATACGATTCAGGTGCAGCCGACGTTCAATGATCTGGTGCTCGCCACGCACGGGCGCGGAGTTTTCATTCTGGACGACATAACGCCGCTGCGCGAATGGGACACGGCACAGAACGGGGATTTCCATCTCTTCAAGCCGCGACCGATCTACCGCTTCCGAAACCGTGATGACGCGCGCGAGGCCGACGTCGGAAGTCACGTCACCGGCGAAAACGCGCAGTACGGCGCGGACATCAATTTCAAGCTCGCCGCGGCGGTGAAGGACGTCGAAATCACAATTTCGGACGCGAAGGAAACGATTCGCACGCTGAAGGCGGAAGGTCACCCGGGGCTTAACCGCGTCTGGTGGGACCTGCGGTACGAGCCTGGCTCGCCGGTGCGCATGCAGACTACGCCTTTCGATGCGCCGTGGGCGGAGCCGCATCACAACTACGCCGCGTACGGAACGCGAATCCCTCCGGCGGGCCCAATCGTGCCGCCAGGGAATTACACCGTGCGCGTGAAGGCCGGCTCGCATGAAGAGCGCGCGCCGCTCACCGTGTTGCCCGATCCGCACACGGCGGGGACGGCGCAAAGCATCCGCGCGCAAGTCGAGTTCATCCGCGAAGTGCTCGGCGAGGAAAATCAGGCCGCGGACATGATCAATCACCTGGAGTGGACGCGCAGGCAGGTGGAAGATCTCGAGACCGTACTCAGTGCGAACGGAGACAAATATACCGCTGCGGTGAACGGCGCGAAGGATTTTGAGCAGAAGGCCGTGGCGCTCGAGGGAAAACTGATTGACGTGCACAACACAGGGCGGAGCGAAGATGCGTTTCGCGAGCCGGTCCAGCTTTACGAACGCATCAGCTGGATGGTAGGCCCGATGGTCGGGACGCCGGGAGCGGGCAGCGGGGGCGGGGATATGGCGCCGACAGCGCAGCAAATCGCGGTGAACGACGAGTTCAAACAGCAGCTGGCGGAAATTCAGGGCGAGTTCAAGCACTTCGTCGAGAGCGAGACGCCGGCGTTCAACGCGATGCTGAAGCAGAATCACGTCACCGCGGCAATCCAGATGTGAGGTTGCCGGCCAGAGCGGCAAGCCGCACAGTCCGCCTGGGTCAGCTCGGGCCCAGCGTTCCGTCCGACCAGTGGCTCACCACGACCATGAAAATCGTCGCCCGCGCGTCGGCGCTGTACACCGCGATCATTGGCGAGCCGTCCAGATTCGCCCCCCAGCTTTTCGGCACATCGCCCTTTACATAAAACATCACGTGCGGGTGCCAGTTCTTTGCCTGATCGTTCAGGTACTGTTCCTTCGACATCATGTAGCACATCCCGCCGGGCGGGAGCGCCGGCAGCTCCCCGCTATCCAGGGCCGCTGCGATACTCTGGTTGATCTCGGCTTTCGATTTGCCTTCCAACACCAGCCGGGTTTTCATCAAATAGGCTTGCCCAACACTCTTAGCAGCCGCTTGATTGAAGCAATTGGGCGCGCGCATTTTCGGATTCCAGAAATCCGGAGCACTCGTCGACTTGGCCCATGATCGCTCCACATAGCAGAGGAAGCCGTTTGTTCCTGGCACGGCGGTGGAGTATCCCTGGCGTCCCAGCACCATCACGGTGGCGCCGTCGGAAATGGAGGCTGGCGCGGCACTGCGAGCCAGCGCAATCTCCGCATCCCGATTCATCAAGTATTCGTCGATGGGAGCCATATTGGGGTACTTCTCGTTCGTGTCCGATTGCGCATTCACTCCAGTCGGCACAAAAATTAGCAACGCAAGGATCCCAGCTACGATCCTCACCATGGTTCCTTTTGCAATCTCTCTAAGCATGTCGAAGACCTCCCTGTTCGCGTCCTTATAATTTTAGATATTATCTGGAACAATCACTTGGATCGTTTAAAAGCGTCCCCTGCTGCTGCGCGCATTTCGTCAACTCCTGGCCGCAACCAGCCCCGAACACGCTCGGTGATTTCCGGTCCGGCTGTCTCCGGCGAGCCGGCGTGAAGTGGGGGTTGCGGATCGTATTCGTTGAGGAGTTGTAGCATTTTGGCGAACTGAGCATTCCACAATCTCGCGGCTAAGATCAGCCCAAAATCGAGCCCCGAGGTCACGCCGGCGCCGGTGATTCGATTGCGATCCTCAACGACTCGCTGCGCGACCGGCGTCGCGCCCAGCAGGGGCAAAATGTCTCTTGTAGCCCAATGCGATGTGGCTTTGTAGCCGTTCAGGAGCCCGGCAGCGCCGAGGACGATCGAACCCGTACAAACGCTCGTAACATACTTGGCGCGTTTACCACGGTCTGCCAAGAAGTCGAGGATTTCACGGTCCCCGATGGCAGCCGTCGTGCCGTCAAGACCGCCTGGCACAAAGAGCACGTCGAGATCGCGCGGACACTCGGCGAAAGTGGTCGTGGGGTTCACAGAAACGCCTCCACGGTCGATTGGAACGGCTGATTTATCCTTCCAGACCAAGTGAACCTGCGCGTTGCTTGGACCTGCAAGCAATGTGTGCGGCCCAATCAGGTCTTGAGCGGTGAACGCGGGATAGATTAGCATTGCTATTTGTTGTGGCGGCGCTTGGGGAGCTGAGGCACGGATTTCGCGGTCAGTGGCAGGGGACTGGCGCGGAGCGGATCCTTCTTCTTTTGAGAGTGTCAATAGGCGCTTGTTGAAAAGCGAGGCCACCGCCAATCCCAGCGTTTTTTGAAATTCGCGTCTGTTCATTTAGCTCTCCTGAGCGTCGGTCTCCAAAGCCGTTCGTTAGATCGTTGCTGTCGCCATACGGCTTTATTTAGTGGAACGCAGGAGTCCCATCGGACCAATACGGCACAGTGATTGGAACACTCCGCAGCGGCGGCAGCTCTTTGTTCAGTGGATTATCCGGTTTGTCAGGGTCCGGGAACCAAAAATCCGTGGAAGAAACGGGCGAGTTCGGATCATTCGCGTCCAACTCAGCAGAAGATTTTATCGGCAAGAAGAACATCACGTGGCATAAATTGTGTGTATGGCCCAAATGGGAAAGGTATGCGTCCTTGGACATCATATAGCTCATTGCTCCCGGCTCCATCGGTGGAATCTCCTTCTTCGCATAGGCTTCCTGAATCCCAGCGATACGCTCTTTTACAGAGACTACTCCAGCCATCGTCATTTGCGTCAGCTTGTAATAAATCGGCAGGATCGACCGCACAGCTGGTGGATTGAGGCAAATCGCCCCTTTCTGTTTCGGACTCCAGACGTCATAAAAGTCAATGCTGGCCGCCCATGACGGCCCCGCCATGCACACAAAACCGTTCGTACCTTTGACCGCTGTTTCCCAGCCTTTGGGCGTCAGCACCAATACAGACGCATCCTTTGAAATGGCCTCAGGAGCGGCGCTTCGCGCCAGCGCGATTGCCGCATTCCGGTCCATTAAATACTGCGCAATCGGCAACATCTTTGGATAGACCCTGCCATCTTGCGCCCGCGTGCTCGCAGTCATACTCAGCAAACTCACCAGCGCAAGCGCTCCTGCGGCAATTTGCGTCTTGGCTCCAGCTGTAATCGTTCTAAGCATCTCGAAGACCTCCCTGGTTCTGAATAATTGGGCGCGCCAACGGTGTCACAAAAAAGGCCGCCCGAAGGGGAGTCGGAAAGGCCCTATAGCCCAACTACATTCGTGTGCCACGTCTCCTCAAGCTTTCTGGCATGCCTTGCATTGCGCTTCGAGTGCGACGCGAACTGAACGATGGGCGTTCGGGGACAATATCCTCCATAAGCGCCGCAAGCTCGATGACTGACCTGCACGCGGCATTCCATTCCCGGAATGACGGCTAACCGTTTATTTTCAGGCGAGTAGAGAGGCCGACGAATTGTGAGTCTATGATTTACTGTAGGTCTTAGACCCGCGAGCAAATTGTGAAATCGGCGCCTAGTCACAAACCAGTTCATTTCTTGCAACGCGCGCGTCTCGACTTACACCAAACTGGATGATTTCCTCGAATCGTCCAGTTTTTCACAGCGGATTAATCTTGGCGCAGGCTCACTTGGACCGTTGTTTTGTACTTTGCGCCGGGTTCGATTCTTGAATGCGGCTCTCTACGGCGCCGCCCGGGGCGTGGGTTTCCTGTCATAGGAATACCCGATTGCTTAGCTCAGAATCCCAGTCTTTGCTTGACTGAATCTACTTTTTGTACGTTGACCCCTTCAGACCCTCAAGGACGCCAAATCCAGATACAATGAAGCTTGTGGAACTTGCCTGGCGAAAAATCTCGACGATCGCATGGGCGTACTTGTGGTCCATCTTGTTCTGGATGGGTCTGGCCTTTTTGGGTGCAGGGGAAGAGAGAGTCATCATCTGGGAAAGGGGACTGCACACATCTTACTGGACTATAGTATTAGCCAACGGCGCGTTCCTGTTCTCAGCGGCGCTGTTGACGCCTCCGCTTTTTGCCATCGTTCACCGCGATCCGATCACTAAGCCGATTCAGTTTGGCCGCGTCGCTGGATATGTTCTTGGCAGCGCCCTTTACGTGATTGCCTGCGTGAGCCTCCGTTGGATTCTACTGCCACAATGGAATTCTATTGCGCAGCGGTTCGAGGGGCGGTCGCTGCACGGATTCGTTATGGGTTTTTACGCTTTTGCGGAGATCATCTGGAACTACATGATTGTACTGGGAGCCGCGCATGCGTACGAGTATTTCAAACGGGCGAAAGAACAGGAACTTGAATTGCAGCAGGCGCTTGCTACGAGCGAGCTCCAGGCTCTGAAGAGTCAGCTCCATCCGCATTTTTTGTTCAATACACTCCAGGGAATCTCAGCTCTAATTGATACAGAGAAAGAGCGAGCCAAGGCGATGGTTCTCAAGGTCTCGAACTTGCTTCGGACTGCTTTGCAATGTGCGAGCTCCGATGTCATCAGCCTCGATGAAGAATTGAAGTTTATCGACGATTACTTCGCCGTGGAGAAAATGCGTTTGGGAGACCGGCTTGAAGTGCGCTGGCAGATCGACCCCGCCTCGCGGCAATTGCTCGTGCCGCAATTGATCATGCAACCGCTAGTAGAAAATGCGATTTTTCATGGAGTGGCTTGCTGCCGCGGGGGAGGATGGGTCGAAATTTCATCTCAGCGGGCGGGAGACATGCTGGAGATCGCAATTCGCAATAGCGTTGGAGCAAAGCGGAAAGCGGGGATGGGGCTAGGCCTCCAAAACGTGAGAGCGCGATTGAAGCACCTTTACGACGAAGAGGCGACGCTCTGCTTCAGCCAAGACGGCGATGGCGTTGCGATCGCGACGCTTGTGTTGCCGGCAATCGGTCAACAGACGGAGGCGACGAAAGAGATGCTGGCCTCGAATTTACGCGTGTAGTGGAGGGGCGGGAAGTGCGGGTATTGATTGTCGACGACGAACCACTTTCCAGAAGCTCGCTCGAGAAGGCGTTGAGAGCGAGAAGCGATATTGAAACCCTCGACTGCGCGAACGACGCGGTTGAAGCTCTGGAATTACTACAAAACAGGACTTATGACGTTCTCTTGCTCGATATTCAAATGCCGGAATTGTCGGGGATCGAACTGGCCGACCGGTTAAATAAGTGGCGGCAGCCGATACCATCCATTGTGTTTGTCACCGCGCACCATCAATACGCGATTTCGGCGTTTGAGAAACAGGCGGTTGATTATGTCCTGAAGCCTTTTTCGGACAATCGTGTCCATGAAGCACTCGACAAGGCGATCCGCAGAACGGAAAGCGAGCGGGCGGCACAATTGGTGAAAATACTGCCTCAGCTTGAGGAAGCGTTATCGAAGTCAGCGAAAATCGCCATCAAGACAAAACGAAGGATCCTTTTTATCGATCCGGCCGACGTGGTGATTATCGAAGCGAAAGGCAATTACGTATTGTTACAGCGTCGTTCAGGATCGCACCTACTCCGAGAATCGATTTCCACGATGGCGGAAAAACTGAAAGGGTACGGTTTCATAAGGATACACCGCTCTGTGCTGGTGAACGGTTCCTTCGTTGAGGAAATTCAGCCCTGGCCCACGGGGGAGTACGTGCTTCGCATCAAAGGGGGCAAGGAGTACACAGTCTCACGCACTTATAAGAGCAATTTGAAGTCCTTGGCAAGATTCTGGATTGGCCTGGACACTTTCGCCGCGCACTAGCTGTGGTTCATCAAGACGTTGTTCCCATCGAGGCCGGAACGGCTGATTGGTGTTGCCTGGCCCAGACCAGGATGAGGGCGGCGCCAGTTGTGCGCATGGAGCGAAGACGTCGAGGGGCAATGAAGGCAGCAGGAGAAGCGCGAAGCATCGGGCAATCGAATCACGGAAAATAATTCGCGCCTTTGGGGAGGAAAATGCGAAGGGCAGACAGGATCGACTGGCAGACTTTCCGCCGTTTGCTACGAAAACAGTGGGGCACCCTCTCGCATTTAGTTCAATTGGCGACCGTGTTGAGCGCGGGCAAGATTACTGGTGCATCGGCCTGTTATCGCTCCAGATGGATGCCGAAAAATCGCTGTGTTAGGATGCGGATACCGGAACAGAAAGGGAGAAAGTCGTTCCATGAAACTACACATCTCTTCCAGAATCCTTGGATTGATTTTGCTGTGCGGTACAGTTGTCATGGCGCAAGAGAAGGGTTTCGCGCCGCTCCCTGATAAGATCACCAAGGCAAAAACGGTGTTCTTGGTGAACGATAGTGGGACGGCCAAGCTCGGTGATGAACTGTATCGGCAGGTAGTTCGATGGCACCACTGGCAGGTCGTAACAGACAAAGGGAGAGCTGATTTGATTCTTGTGCTCAACCAGCAAGAGACTGTGACTGGCATTGTTTCCACGGCGTCAGCAACCTCGGTGGGACAGACTGCGTCTGGCACGGGAGTAGCTGTGCCGGTAAAGATGCAGAAGTGGTACCTTCATGTGATTGACGCAAGTACTGGAGAGAAACTGTGGACGACTGACACATCAATGGGCGGGAAACTTTGGCGCAGTTGGGGCGCTATTGCAAAATCCTTGCTCTCCGACATTCAAAAACGGCTGTAATCAGTCTCTGCTGGCGCACACTCTGTGCTGAACCTAAGAGCTAGAAGAATTCCTCCAGTACGAGCACGAATTACTGAAAAAGTCTGATATTCGCAGGAGCTTCTCTATTTTGAGGCCAGGGGCTTACTCGCGCCTTTCAATGGCGGATAATCGGCACAGACGTGAGCCTCAAAATCAGACGAAGCGATATCTTGCCCGCGGATAACGGCCTGCCACGAACAAGCCGTGCACCCAACTGAGTTTGCACCGCCTAATACTAAGGCATGCGTCTTGAAACTTTTCGCCATAGCAATAATTACGATACCGGGATGGCACAAAATTTTCAGGCCGTGAACTTGTCCTGAAATGACATTACTGTCCTCGATTGAGGGAGATTGGACTCTCCTGCTACGCTTGCTACAATCTCGGGTTTACGCGAAGAACGTTGCCCGCGTCCGAAGGCGCTCATGGCTGAAATCTTCCCCTATCGCGCGATCCGTTATGACGCCCGCCGCGTGCCGCTCGACCTCGCGCTGACGCAGCCTTACGACAAAATCACGCCCGAAATGCAGGCGCGCTACTACGCTGCCAGCCCTTACAGCTTGATCGCGATTGAAAAAGGAAAGTCGCTGCCGGCGGATTCCCCCGCCGACAATGTGTACACGCGCGCGGCGCGCTCGCTCGACGACTGGCTCGCGCAGGGCATCCTGGTCCGTGACGCCGCGCCGGCGATTTACGCCTATTTTCAGGATTTCGCGCTGCCGGGCACGACGCGGCCGCTCGAGCGGCGCGGCTTCATCGCTCTCGGCCGGCTGGCGGATTACGACGAAGGCGTCGTCTTCCGCCACGAGCGCACGCTCACCGCGCCGAAAGCCGATCGCCTCGAACTTTTGCGCCATACGCGCGCGCAGACAGGCCAGCTATTCCTGCTCTACGACGATCCTTCGAAGCGAGTGGATGCGATTCTCGACGAGGCGTCGAAGGCGCCGCCGACGGCGGAAGTCACCGACGAATTTGGCGTGATTCATCGCTTGTGGGCCGTCACGGATGAGGGAAAGATTCAGCGCATCGTTGCGGCGATGGCCGAGCAGAAACTCGTGATCGCGGACGGGCACCATCGCTACGAGACGGCGCTCGCTTATCGCGACGAGCGTCGCGCGAAGGCTGGGCGAGCGAATCTCGATGCGCCTTATGAAAAGGCGATGTGGACTTGCTTCAACATCCACCAGGACGGGATCAAGATATTGCCGACGCATCGCGTTGTCCGCAATCTGCCGGGATTCAGCGTAGACCATTTCCTGAAAGCCGCGTCTGCGTATTTCAGCTGGTATGCGTATCCTTTCGCTCAAGGTGAAGAACGTCAGCAGGTGTATGCGGAGTTTGTGCGCGACCTCGCGGGACGAGGGCGCGGGGGGCATGTGATCGGACTGTATGCGGCGGGTACCGCGTTGTATCTGTTAGTGCTCCGCAAGGGAGCCGAACTGGAGCGATTGCTGCCGGACGTGTCTGCCGCGCAGCGGCAGCTCGACGTGGTGCTGCTGCACCGGCTGCTGCTTGAGAATTGCCTTGGCGTCACTGTGGAGAAAGTGGCGGCGGAGGCGAATGTGTCGTACGAGCGGGAAATGGACGCGGCGATCGCCGACGTGGATTCGGGCGCGGCGCAAGTGGCCTTTCTGCTGAATCCCGTGCGCGTGAAGCAAGTGACGGATCTCGCTCTCGCGAGAGAAGTGCTGCCGCAAAAGTCCACGGATTTTTATCCAAAATTATTGAGCGGCCTGTGCATTTACCGGATGGATTGATTCGAGCGAGGCAGGCCGGAATTTTTTCAACTCAAAACTTTTTCAATCCACAACATGAAGAGCAGGTTTCGCGGCGGGCGCGACGCGCGGCGCAGCGGGAACCGAGCCCGGGGCGCGGCGCGGATATTTTGACGAGACGTAGTCGTCGAGCAATTTCTGGAATTGCGCGGCCAGGTCGTCGTACGTGCCCTTGAGCGTCGCGAATTTCTGGCCATCAATATATACGGGGCAGCTGGGCTCTTCGCCCGTGCCGGGCATGGAAATGCCGATGTTCGCGGCTTTCGATTCGCCGGGACCGTTGACGATGCAGCCCATCACGGCGAGTTTCAATTCCTCGACGCCTTCGTACTGAGTCTTCCACTCCGGCATTTTGTCGCGAATATATTGCTGAACGCGTTCGGCGAGTTCCTGAAACGTGGTGCTCGTGGTGCGGCCGCAGCCCGGGCAGGCAGTGACGCTGGGCGCGAACGAGCGCAGGCCGAGCGCCTGAAGCAATTCGCAGGCGGCGTAAACTTCTTCGCGGCGATCGCCGCCGGGGCGCGGAGTGAGCGAGACGCGAATCGTGTCGCCGATGCCTTCGCTGAGAAGAATGCCCATCGCAGAGGCGGACCATACGAGGCCCTTGGCGCCCATGCCGGCTTCCGTCAATCCGAGATGCAGAGGCTGATCCGTTTGGCGCGCGAGTTCGCGATAGATGCTGAGGAGATCGCGAGGACGCGAAACTTTGCACGAGATGATGATCTGGTCTTTGCGGAGGCCACAGGAGAGCGCGAGTTCCGTGGATTGCAGCGCAGAGAGGACCATGCACTCGTTGATGATGTCTTCCGAGGTGCGACCAAGGTCGTGGTCGGTGTTCTCCTGCATTTTCTGCATTACGAGCTCTTGATTGAGCGAGCCACCGTTCACGCCGATGCGGACGGGCTTGCCATTGTCCACGGCGACTTTGCAGATGGTGGCGAACTGCTCGTCGCGGCGCGCGCCCTTGCCGACATTGCCTGGATTGATGCGGTATTTGTCGAGCGCCTTCGCACAATCGGGATATTTCGTGAGCAGGACGTGGCCGTTGTAATGGAAATCGCCGATGAGGGGCGTGTCGCAGCCGGCGTCGAGGACACGCTTTTTGATTTCAGGCACCGCGGCGGCGGCCTCGGGAACGTTGACGGTGACGCGGACGAGTTCGGAGCCGGCCTGGGCGAGTTCGAGATACTGCCGCGCGGTGCCCGCGGCGTCGGCGGTGTCCGTGTTGGTCATGGACTGGACGACGACGGGCGCGCCGCCGCCGACCTGGACTTTGCCGACCTTCACGCCGACAGTCTTATGACGATTTGCGATCGCTGATCCCATGTGTCCTTCTAGATGAGGATGCCTCCCGCGCTGCGCTTTGATTCCCATTCTACAGGAAAGCGAGTGACAGGTTCGTGGTTCGTGATCCGTGACGTGTGTCCCGTCAGAAGCAACGGAGCAGCCTGCTTCTGCGCGGCGAGCATGTGGCGATTTTTGGCGATTAGAATAACATCGATCGTTTGTTTTCTAGCACTTACGCGAGGTTCTAATTCTACATATTGTCGATTAAAAAAATCATAGGTGGAATTTGCGAAATCGGACACGGGACGCAGCGAAGCGGCGAGTGACGAGTGGCCCGCCTTCGCAAAGGCTACGGTGAGCAGGCCCGCCTTCGCAGCGGGCTGCTTCGGCGCGGCGAGCGAAAAACACGCTCGAAAGTTATCGATTAGAAATTGGGATGTGGTTTGTTTTCCATTACTTACGTTAAAGTCTAATTTCGCGGTCAAAGGTGACATAATCCTGGCTCGATGCCGGCGGAGGTCCAAGGTATTCAGAGGCGAACCTGCGGTCGTCCGGGCCCGCCACCCGCCACGGCGGGTAAACTCAGGACGGGGTACCCTGCGCCTAGGAGCGCCGAAACGGTGCGGCGTCGAAATGGACATAATCAGCATACGATTCGACGCTAGCACGGGAGAAAGGAGGTTGCAACAGGAGGTGCCTGTGGAATTGCGGGGAGTCAACGCGGAAAGCAAACTAATCGTTGCCGACGTCAGAGTGAGAATGGGAGCGGCACATCAGCAGATTAAATATACTGCGCAAGGAACTATCGCAGTGCCAGCATCTCGTTAGTCGAAGCCACGAAGAAGATGCCTCCCAATTATAGAGAAGTGGTGGGTCACGCTACCCCCTTGTTGTCTGCGGCCAAGTACTGATACCAAGCCATCACTGCGGCTTGGATGGTTTTTTGATTTCCTGCTTGGTTTGGGTCCAAACAAGCACGAAATTCGAAAACGTGTGATAGAGGATCGTGCGGCGGTCGTCGAACTGAACATACGCACTCACGGTATGCGGCAGCCAGAGGCGCACGTTCTTGCTTTGGAACTGCACCGGCCCGTAATCAATCGAGAACCATGAGTCTTGTACACGCATATCCGGGATACCTTCCATCAGGGCTGTTTCCAGATGGACTACCTCTCCAAAATCGGCGGAGATCCATGCGCGTCCTTTCAGCTTCGCGGCATACGAGCCGCCGTGGCCATCTACGTAGGAAAACGCGTGGGCTGGCACGTCCGACCGCTGACGGAAATGAATCACCCACGCCGCTTCGTAATTACGCTTCGTTTCCCCATCGCATTCCATGTCGTAATCGCTTTGAAATTTCGGAAGAAAAATCAGAGCCAGTTCCGGAAGGCCCCTGTCCTGGTCGCTGGCGGGATATGACTGCGTTCCCTTCATCGGCATGCGGGTTTCCTCGATGGAAGCGCCTGATGGCCCCGTCGCAACGTCTACCGCGTATTTGAACTTGCCGAAGCCGTATTGAGGCGGAAACCAGTTTTGGATTATGGATTCGTATTGAATTGTCTCGTCGGCAGTGAAGCTTGCGAGATTGTCTTCCATTTGCTTGGCGCGACTGGCTGCGTGTTGCAGTACATCGGAAAGAACGCAGGCTGGAGCGCCGGCGAGCGGCTCCACGAGCTTATCCACGTCCGGCGGATCCCAGCGCAGCGTGCGGTACTTGACCTTGTTCTCGGTTTCCTTCGATTTCTGACCTGAGGCTGACGCAGGGATAGAGAGCAAGGCAACAGAGAGGATGCAAGCGAGAAGATAAAAGGCACCCACGAAGGATTCCTGCCGTCTTGCGCTGCGTGAAGCCGATGCTCCCATTTCAGGGCAGCCTATGCGTCCATCCGACGCGGACGATCTGAAACACGGAATCCCCATGAATTGCATCCCAGTGACGCCGCGCTGCTCGATTCGCCTTCCTTGCCCTCAGAGTGCGCAGAAAGAGTGCCCGCCTCAACCCTATTGAATTTGCACGTCTTGACTGACCGCACTCATCTCGCCCTTCACGGCTTCCTGGACGACCACGCGGAGGCGATACTTGCCCGGAGGAGCTTCTAACGACATCCCTCCGTTGATTCCACTCTTGGAAAAACGCTCGAAACTCTCCGGCTTCAGCGCCAGTTCTATCTGCGCTTCCTTGCCTGTTACCAGCTTCCCCTCGGCATTGAACAGCGAGGCCACGAACGTCAGCTCCTCCACGTGCCGGTCTTGCTGCGTCTCAAAGGGCAACTTCTGAATATCCACATGGGTCTGCACGTTGAGTTCTTTGTTGCCTTTGCTGTCGGCGCCGGGCTTCTCGCTGATACTGAGCGGAAAATCACTTCGCTCCTGAATGCGGCTTACCTCGGCGTCAATCTTCTCGTCCGGAGTCGGCCCGCTCGCTTCTTTTGTTTCCTTCGTCGGCGCGAAGTACCCGGGCCGCGCTTGCACAAAGAGCTTTCCCGGCGTGTTGACTTCGACCTTTAGCTTATGAAACGCGCCATTCAGTTTTCCACTTTCCGGCGCGAAGCCCAGCAAGTATTCGGTTCCCGGCGCGGCCGCCAGCGAATAATACCCGGCAGTCAAGTCATTCCGGTTGTGAAAGTATCGTCCGCCAGTGCCAACAGCAAAATCCGCCATCGCCGCGGTGAGGCTGGTCAGCCTGGGTCCGAAGCTCTGTGCGTCGTGCACTGCGATACTGTCTGACAAGTCGGGAGCCTCGGCTTCCATCTGCGTCTGGTTGGGGAATTCCGTATAGAGGCCCTTGGCATCGAGCGCATTGATGACTACTCCCGCGCGCAGCGCGTTATCAACAAGATCGTCCACGTCGGTTTCCAGTGTTCCCGTCATGAATCCCGAGGAAGCGAGCACCAGCACGCGTTCGCCCGGCCTCTTCGATAGGTAATCCATTACCCCGTGAAGTGTTCTCAACGTGTCCTGCGACATTTCGCGAGTGGAATCCCACATCTGCTTCGACTCGGCCCGAATAATCTGCTCTTGCTGGGGTGCACATGATCCCAAGTCAAGATTTGTTTCGTCTATGCAGTTGCACTGCACGGCCTCGCCAAGAATTGCCCTGTACGTAGGGGAGCCCGCCCCAGAGCCAATTGGGGCCTGCGGTTCGGTCGCGATCTCATACGCATCATAAGGCGTGATTCGCGGACAACCAGCGCTCTCGACCGTGCGTCCGCGGAACTTCAGCTTCTCAATCGCACCGAGGATTTCCGTCGGGTCTGGCGTGAAATCCACGTTTCCGGAACCAGAGGCGGTGAACAGCGCGAGTTTATCTCCCAGGCTTACTCCCGTGTGAATAAAGTCTTCCGCGGCAAGCTGCACATGCCGCATGTCGCCAAATTTTGTATTCAGATCGTCAAAGTAGAGAGCCACGTAACGTGCGCGCGGCAGTTCTTGTTGTTGCGAGTTCGGCTGAGTGGCCGCAGGCGCTGCGACGGTCTTGCCCGCAGGCAAACGCAATTGCCGCGTTTCCACCGAAAAGCTCGAAACAGTCTGCTCCTCGCCGCCGTCATAAATCCTGAAATCAGCTTGCTTCAGCCCGCTCACCACTCTCCCTTTGCCGTCTCGCACCACCACTCCCACCTGCACGACACGGCTTTCGGCGCGAAGAACCTGCGACTGGGGTTGATAGGGCCGGCTGCTAATGCGCACTTCGCCCGGCGACAGAGTCTGCCCAGGGGAGTTCCGGACGAATAGAGCAAAGAACGCAATTAGGGTGAGAAGTGCGAGCGCGCCAGACGCGATGAAGGCGGCTTGCTTCTTGACAGCGTACGTCGGGGCATCGGACATCCTGGTTTTCGTTTAGCCGAGCTTGCAAGTAAATCGAACGCTAGCCCTCGTTTGTATTGATGTCAAATTATATTTTCACGAACTCGTGGTTGTCATTTCATGCGGATGTAGAAGCCGTAGACGACGAAGCCGAGGGCGGCGAAGAAGAGGACGGGCAAGATATCGGCCATGAACAGGTCCTGATAGGGGACGTTGATTTTCAGCGGGGTCTGGCCGGAGAGGACTAAGTAGATCGCGGCGAGGACGAGCATGTACCACAAGCCGCGGCGGACGGCCGACTTTCCCAAGTGGGAAGGCGAATCCGCAGCCACGCGGACTTCGGGAATGTACTCATGGCAGAACGGGCATTCGCGCACCGTCGCCGGAATTGTCTTGCCGCAAAACGGGCAACCACGCGCACCCATCGTTCCACCTCTGGTTAGCCATCTCTCCGGAGTGAAGGGCAGAGAGTTGGCAGGCTGCTGAAAGCTCAAAGCGGCTTGCCTTGCCGGCCTCCCGATCAACCGTACCGAGATGCGAAAAGCGCGAAAGCCGCGGCGGCTCTAAATGGCTCGCGGCATCGTTCGTCGGGCTCGCCCGCCACGGCGGGCAGGCTCGGGATTTCGGCTGCGGGCTCTGACGCCCGCATGTCGCCTCAAAATGGCACCTGACTTGAGGCTAGGGCGCGGGCGGCGGGGAGTCAAGGGCGACGAAATCCGGTGACGCGAGATGGGAAACCCAGGGATCGCGGAAAGAACGCTCACCGCAGGGGCGCAGAGTAGGCAAAGGAAATAAGTTCACCACAGAGGAATTAGGTTCGCCGCAGAGGTCTGAGAGAGCACAGGGAACTCAGGAAAAGCGAACATTGCAGAGGGCCGAATGACTGAAAAGGCTTTGCTGAAAGCACTCAGCTGAGGCTTGCGAGAGCTTCCGCGAAAGGAGATTTCGCGACATAATTGGGCGGCGAGACATGAGCACGAGCGCGAAGACCGCGGGAACGCGAACCGGAACGGCGAATTCGCTGGAAAGCATCGTCGATTCGTACAACGCGCAAGCGCCGCTGGCCGAGGCGCGGACAATTCCGGCTTCGTGGTACACGGACGCGGGGATCGCGGAGCTCGAGAAGCAGGCCGTGTTCGGGCGGACGTGGCAGGCGATAGGGAGGCGGGATCAGGTGGCCGAGCCGGGCGCGTTTTTCACGATTGAGCTTGCGGGCGAGCCGCTCGTCGCGGCGCGCGGGGCGGATCGAGTGCTGCGCGCTTTTTACAACGTGTGCCGGCATCACGCGGCGGCGGTAGTGACCGAGGCGGAAGGGCAGGCGACGAATTTCCGATGCCCGTATCACGGCTGGACGTACGGGACGGATGGCGCGCTCAAGGGCATGACGGATTTCGAGGGCGTTTGCGATTTCGAGCGGAGCCAGAACGGGCTCGTGCCGGCGCGCGTGGCGGGATGGGAGAAGTTCGTATTTGTGAACCTGGACGAGAAGGCGGAGCCGCTGGAGAAATTTCTGGGGGGCCTCGTGAAGCGCGTCGCGCCGCTGCGGCTCGAATCGCTGAAATTTTTCGAGCGGCGGACGTACGATTTGGAATGCAACTGGAAAGTCTACGTGGACAATTACCTGGACGGCGGCTACCACGTGCCGCATTTGCACAAGGGACTGAACAGCGTGCTGGAGTACGCGAACTACACGATCGAAAACGAGGACCGATTCTGCGTGCAGTCTAGCCCGGTGAATGCTTCGAAGGCGAGCGCGGACGCGGACGCCGCGGCGACGCGCCAGGGCGACCGCGCATTTTATTTCTGGCAGTATCCGAATTTCATGCTGAACTGGTACGAGGGCTATCTGGACACGAACCTCGTGGTGCCGCTCGGGATTGACCGTTGCCGCGTGGTTTTCGATTTTTATTTCACGGAGACGGGCGACGCGGCGAAGGATTACAACCGGCAGAGCATCGCCGTGAGCCATCGCGTGCAGGAAGAGGACGTGGCGATTTGCGAGGCCGTGCAGCGCGGGCTGCATTCGAGAGCGTACAACGCCGGGAGGCTATCGGTGCGGCGCGAGGCGGGAGAGCATTTGTTTCATCGGTTGCTGCATACGGATTTGAAGAGGGCGCTCGCGGCCCCGGCGCTGTGATTTAGAAATTCACGCGAGATTGCATTGCGGGTAGAGATCCTTCGGCCCGATGGAAATCATCGGGCCTCAGGATGATGGATCGCTTACTCCGCGACGCTACGGGAAAATCCCACCGTCATTTCTTCTCGAGAATTTCCTGCCAGTGGGAAAGATGATTGAGAGAAGCGGTGTGCGTGTGGTCGAGTTCGAGAGGCGTGACGGAAATCGCGCCGGAGAAAACCGCGGCGTAGTCGGTGTCGGGCTCGACTCCATCAGATAATTGCTGCTCGTGAAGCCAGAAGTAACTGCGGCCGCGCGGGTCTTCGCCCTTCTGCAAGACATTGCGCGTGATTTTCGAGGACTGGCGCGTGATGCGCACGCCGCCGGACCACGGTTGCGGGACATTCACGTTGAAGAGAATGCCCGGCGGGAGAGATTCCTTGAGCATCAGCGGGACGAGGCGCTGCACAAAGCTCGCGGCGGCGGCGTAGTGAAATTCCTTGCCGCGATGCGCGACGGAGACCGCGACGGCGGGAACGTGATTGATCGCGGCCTCCATCGCCGCGCCGACCGTGCCGGAGTAATAGACGTTTTCACCGAGGTTGCCGCCGCGATTGATGCCGCTGACGACGAGGTCGGGGCGCTCGGGCAGCAGGGAATGAAACGCGAGAATCATCGCATCGGCGGGAGTGCCTTCGACGGACCATTCGCGCTCCGCGACCTGTTCGTAAAAAACCGGCTGGCGGAGCGTGAGCGATTGCGCGGCGGCGCTGCGCTCGTGCGACGGCGCGACGACTGTGATGGTGCCGAGGCCGGCGAGCGCTTCGACGAGCGCGCGCAGTCCGGGAGCGTGGATTCCGTCGTCGTTGGTGACCAGAATGTTTGGCATGTTTCGCGATTCACGGCGCCGGATGGGCCAAGCCGGCGAGAAATTCCGCTGCGGAGAAGAAAAATGGTCGGGACGACTGGATTCGAACCAGCGACCTCACGCACCCCAAGCGTGCGCGCTACCAGGCTGCGCCACGTCCCGACCGTTACTGCGTTGCTGCCGCTGCTCCAGCCGCTCGAACCAACGACCTTCCCGGCAAGCCGGGACGCGCGAAGCTGCGCCACGTCCCGACCGCGAGCAACAACGAGCGTATCACTCGCGTTCGAGGAGGGTCAAGATGGCGAGGAGCTGTTCGCGCAAATCGAGTAGCCATTTGCGCTGCGTGCGCGAAGTGTCGCGCTCGCGATGCGGCGAAGCCGAGGCGCGAAGCTCGGCGCCGTCCTGGCCGTTCTGCTCGGCCAGATGTTTGCGTGCCCCGGCGATTGTGAAACCATCGTCGTAGAGCAGGCGCTTGATTTCGAAGACGGTTTCGATGTCCTCGCGGCGGTACATGCGATGGCCGCTCGGGCTTTTCACGGGCTGGAGAGTGGGGAATTCCGTCTCCCAGTAGCGAAGAACGAAGGCCTTCGTCGCCGTCAGGCGGCTGACCTCGCCGATGCGAAAGAGGAGCTTGTCTTCGGGCAAAGGGACGTGTTGCGCGGCAGTCGCCATCTCTTATGCGTATCGTAAGCCGATTTTGGGCCGTGTCAACTGCTCAGGTGATAAGGTAACTTTCGATTTTCCTGTCTGATGTGAGCTCGGACGAGTTTCGGCCCATAGATAGCCACGCCGTTCGCGGGAGTTGTAGAATTCTTCAATGCCGAGCGCATGGGTAAAATGGCAAATTTCTACGTTTGAGTATTCGGAAATAACCATCAACGACGTACTGGGTGAAGTAAGTCACGCGTTGGATGATGCCCCGCGCGAAGCGCGCGGAGAGCTGCATCGTGGGGGAATGTATATTGTTAACACAAAGCAAGGACCAGGCGTCTTGTGCCGTCAGTGTTGTAAGACGCTCGGACTGCTTCTCCATAGATAACTCCGAATTAGGCGGGCTCGTGGCGGCGACGCAGGCTTACATTGCTGGCTGCAGATTTGCGGTCGGCAGGAATTTCGGCGCTTGGCGATGATGCGTCGCCTGTTCGAACGCGAAAGCGATGGCGATGAGTTTCGGTTCGCTCCAGGCGCGGCCGAAAAACGAAATTCCCACTGGCATACCGAAAATGAATCCCGCGGGTGCATTGATATTCGGATAGCCGGCGACGGCGGCGGGAGACGAACTGCCGCCCGTGTCGTGATCGCCGTCGATGAGGTCGGTGACCCACGAAGGCGCGGCGGTGGGAGCGACGAGCGCGTCGAGGCGATGCTGGTCCATCACCGCGTCGATGCCTTCGGCGCGCGCGAGGCGATGATTTTTCGCGAGTGCGTCGAGATAGGCCTTGTCCGTCAGCGGGCCGTGGGCTTCGCACTTCTCCATGATGTCCTGGCCGAAGTAAGGCATTTCCTGGTCGCGATGGCTCTCGTTGAAGGCGATGACTTCCTTCAGGGAGTGCACGGGAGCGTATGCGGAAAACTCCGCGAGATACTTATTCAAGTCGGCCTTGAATTCGTACTGCAGCACAGTGGTTTCCGAGCCGTCGAATTTGCCGAGCGAGGCGATTTCAACGGGATCGACGAGGACCGCGCCTCCGCTTTTCATCATGGCGAGCGTGTCGTTCATGAAGGGATCGAGCGCTTCGATGAAGCCAAAGAGTTTGCGGACCACGCCGATGCGCGCGCCGCGCAAGGCGGCGGGATTGAGGAACTTCGTGTAATCGGTGTGCGATTTGCCGCGCGACGCAGCAGTGGCTGCATCGTCGGGATCGATGCCGGCCATTGCGCCGAGGAGAATCGCGGCGTCGGTGACTGTCCGACAAATCGGCCCAGGCGTGTCCTGCGTATGCGAAATGGGAATAATGCCAGCGCGGCTCAGCAGGCCGACGGTCGGCTTCATGCCGACAACGCCGTTCGCCGAAGACGGGCAGACGATGGAGCCATCTGTCTCCGTACCGACCGTGACCGCGGCGAGATTCGCAGAAGCCGCAGCACCCGAGCCGGAGCTCGAGCCGCAAGCGTTGCGGTCAAGGGCGTACGGATTGCGCGTCAGTCCACCGCGGCCGCTCCAGCCGCTGACGGAATGCGACGAGCGAAAGTTGGCCCATTCGCTCAGATTCGTCTTGCCCAGAATCACGGTGCCGGCTTCGCGCAGCTTGCGCGCCACGCCGGAATCCTTCGTGGGCGTGAAGCCGGAGAGCGCGAGCGAGCCCGCCGTGGTCATCATTTTGTCAGCGGTGCCAATGTTGTCCTTGATAAGCACGGGAATACCATGCATCGGCCCGCGCGGGCCCTTCGATTTGCGCTCCGCGTCGAGCGCGTCGGCGATGGAGAGCGCGTTGGGATTGAGTTCGATGATGGAATTGAGCGCGGGACCGGCCTTATCGATTTGCGCGATGCGATCGAGATACTTCTGCGCAATCGAGCGCGCCGTGAATTTGCCCGACTTCATGCCGTCCTGTAGCGCGGCGATCGTGATTTCGTCGAGCTCGAACGAAGGAACGTCGTCCACTCGCGGCGAGACTGCGGCGCCCGAGCGCGCGAAGGCAGGCAGCGAAATGGATGCGGCGCTCGCGACGATCCCGGTTCCGAGAAACTTCCTGCGGGTCAGCTTGGATGGACTGCCATCATCGTGATTGGTTGGGGGCAAGGCGATTTTCTCCTCATGAGTGCACTTTGATTCGAGCCGCAGGGAGCCGACTGAACGTCGCTAATGTGAAACGTGGCGCTCGCGAGATTGTATGCAACTTTGGCGCGAAATTCACCGGCGTTTTCTCCGGTCGCGCGGCGATTCTTCGGGACGCTCGAGTCGGCGCGATTTCGGCTTCACGCGCTGCTGAAAGCGAATCGGCGTGCCCGTGAAATCGAACTGTTTCCTCAGCTGATTTTCGAGGAATCGCTCAAAGCTGAAGTGGAGGCGCGCGATCTGGTTCGTGAACAGCACAAACGTGGGCGGAGCGACGGAGGCCTGCGTGACGTAATAGATTTTCACTTTGCGCGATGCCGGCGATGTGCCGCGGCCGAGATCCACTTCGCGGAGCCACCGGTTCAGCTCGCCGGTGGAGACGCGGCGCTCGCGCGCGGCGACGACTTTGTCGATCAGGGCGAACAGGCCACTGGTGCGCTCGCCCGTGAGCGCGGAAACGAAAATGACGGGCGCATATTCGAGGAATTTCAACCTCGCGCGAATCAGTTTTTCGTATTCGGCGGCGAGCTTCATCGGATTCACGCGCGCGGGCCCGGATTTTCCTTTCGCTTCCGCGTTGGCGCGCTCCTGCGCGGCGGCGAGCGCGAGATCCCATTTATTCACGAGGACAATCAGCGCGCTACCTGACTGCTGCGTGTAGCTCGCGATCGTTGCGTCGTGCGACGTCACGCCCAGCGAGCCGTCCACGATGAGCAGAGCGACGCCGGCGCGTTCGAGAGCTTTCCGCGCCATGACGACGCTGAGTTTTTCCGCGACGAGGCGCGTTTTGCCCTTGCGGCGAATTCCCGCCGTGTCGAGAAAGCGATAGCGCTTGCCTCCGTGCTCGACGACGGTGTCGACGGCGTCGCGCGTGGTGCCGGCCTCGGGCGAGACGATGGCGCGCTCTTCGCCGACGAGGCGATTCAGCATCGTGGATTTGCCGACATTGGGACGGCCGACGACGGCGACGCGAATCTCCGGCGGCGGCTCGGCGGCAGCGCCGGGCGCGATATCTTTCGTGATTGCATCAAGGAGATCGTCCACGCCGAGGCCATGCTCAGAGGAAACCGGAAAGACCTCGTCGCCGAGTTCGTAAAACGCCGCAGCAAGTTCGATCTGTTTCGGCGTGTCCACTTTGTTGGCGACAATCACCGGCGGCTTGCCCGCGCGGCGCAGAAGCTGCGCAAGTTCGTAGTCGAGCGGCACAGGACCCGAGCGCGCGTCTGTGACGAGGATGACGCGCGTCGCATTGTCAATTGCCACGCGCGCCTGGCGCAGGATTTCGCCCGGGATGCCGGCCTTCTCTTCCGGGACGATGCCGCCGGTGTCCACGACTTCGAACTGCTTACCCTCCCATTCCGCCGCGCCGTAGATGCGATCGCGCGTGATGCCCGGCTCGTCGGTGACAATCGAGCGGCGAGTGCCCGTCAGGCGGTTGAAGAGCGTCGATTTGCCCACATTGGGCCGTCCGACGATGACGATGGATGGAAGTTTTGCGGGCATTTTCGATGAGCGCAGCGAAACGCGAGCCTCTACCCTATCACGGAGCGAAAATGCGCGCTGCGCTGTGTTATTTTAGCGGGACGCGAAGCGCGCGGGGCGCGCGCCGAGCGAAGCAAAATGCCAAAACGAGCCACACAAGAAGCGAAAGCACCCATCACGATGGCCGACATTTTCGGCGCGGGCGGGATGCTGGAAAAATGCCATCCGGGATTCGAATTCCGGCGCGCACAGCTGGAAATGGCCGAAATGGTGGACGAGGCATTCGCGAAACATCAGCACGCGCTGATAGAAGCGGGGACCGGAACGGGCAAAACTCTCGCGTACCTGATTCCCGCGATTCGCAGCGGGAGACGCGTGGTCGTCTCGACGGCGACGAAATCGCTGCAGGAGCAGGTGTTCCAGAAGGACATTCCGTTTCTGCGCAAACATTTCGCGCCGGAACTGAAAGTCGCGCTGATGAAGGGCCGCAACAATTTCGCCTGCCGCGAGAAAGTTCACCTGATGGCGAACCAACCCGTACTGCGCGGGATTGATGAAGTGGACTGGTTCGCACAGATCAAGGACTGGGAAAAATTGACCGAGACGGGCGACCGCGCCGAACTGAATTTCCTGCCCGATGACGCGGAGCTCTGGAACCGCATCGACGCGCGTAAGGAGACCTGCACAGGACAGAAGTGCCCGGAATTTTCGCGCTGCTTTTTGACGCTGATGCGGCAGCGCGCGCAGGAAGCGGACGTCATCATCGTGAATCATCATTTGTTTTTCGCCGACCTCGCGCTGCGGCAGGATGACTTTGGCTCGATCCTGCCGGAATACGCGGCGGTGGTGTTCGACGAAGCGCACGAAATCGAAGACGTGGCGAGCGATTATTTTGGCCGGCACGTTTCGAGCTACCAGTTCGACGAACTGGCGCGCGACGCCGAGCAGACGATGCGGATGCTGAACGTGGCGACCGCGGCGACGCGGCGCCCGCTGGCGCAAATTCGCGAGCGCGCGCATTCATTTTTCGCCGCGTTCCCCGAGCGGGAAGGCCGCTTCGCGTTCGAGCAACCCGAGCGCGCGGCGTTTCTTGAACCGCACCGCGAGGCCTACGACGATTTGAGCGCGGCGCTGAAGCGCCTGGAGACGGAGCTTGGCGCGCTGCGCACGAAGCCCGAAGAAGTGATGAACATCGCGCGGCGCACGGCGGAGATTCGGCGCGAACTGGCGTTCCTGCTCGAAAGCGCGGAGAAAAGTTACGTCTACTGGTTCGAGCGGCGCGGCAAAGGCGTGATCCTGACGGCGACGCCGATTGACGTCAGCGAAATTCTGCGCGAGCGGCTGTTCGAGCAGTTCGACACGATCGTGCTCACCTCGGCGACGCTCGCGGTCGGCGGGCGCTTCGATTACGTCAAGCGCCGGCTGGGAATTTCAGGCTCCCAAGAGCAGGTGTTGCCGCAGGAGTTTGATTATCGCAGCCAGGCGCTGCTGTATTTGCCGCAATCGCTCCCCGACGTGCGTCACGCGAATTTCGCCGCGCGGGCCACGGACGAAATCGCGCAAATTCTGAAGCTGACGCGCGGCCGCGCGTTCTGCCTCTTCACCAGTTACGCGCAGATGCGCGAGATTCACGAACGCCTGGCGGGCATGCTGTCGTTTCCGCTGCTGCTGCAAGGCACGGCGCCGCGCACGGCGCTGCTTGAACGCTTCCGCGCGACCGAAGGAGCGGTGCTGCTGGCGACGGCGAGCTTCTGGCAAGGCGTGGATGTGCCTGGTGCGCAGCTTTCGTGCGTCATCATTGACCGCCTGCCGTTCGCTGTGCCGACGGATCCGATCGTGGCCGCGCGCGTCCGCGCTCTTGCGGACGACGGGCAGAACGCGTTCGCCGAATATCAGGTGCCGAAGGCGGTGCTGTCGCTCAAGCAGGGCTTCGGGCGGCTCATCCGCTCGCGCAGCGACCGCGGCGTGCTCTCCATCCTCGATAACCGCATCGAGCGCATGACGTATGGTAAAATTTTCCTCGAGTCGCTGCCCGACTACGCCGTCACGAAAGATCTCGCCGATGTGGCGCGTTTTGCCGAGACACTTTGAGCGCGAAGGATTCGCGCGATTGCATCATGGAGAGGACGGCGGCGCACAAGCGGGAGAAAAATGTACGAAGTGAGCGTGGATGAAAGTTTCGCCGCGGGGCATTTTCTGCGCGGCTACAAGGGCAAGTGCGAAAACCAGCACGGCCACAATTACCGCGTGCGCGTCACGCTGGCGGGCCGGGAAGTGGACGCGACGGGCCTGCTCTACGATTTCGTGCACTTGAAGCAGGTGATCCAGTCAGTGATTCGCGGGCTTGATCATCAAAACCTGAACGACATCGCGCCGTTCGACCGGCTGAATCCTTCGGCAGAAAACATCGCGCGCTTCATCTACGATGAGACGGCGAAGCAGATGCGCGCGTCCGCGAACGGCGCGGCGGTTTCGAGCATCACGGTGTGGGAGACGGATACGAGCGCGGCGACGTACCGGCCGTAGCAGCGAGCGCGCATGAACCGAGCGTTCCTCATCATCGCCATTCCCGCGTTCATCGTCTCGTTCGCGTGGCTCGCGTTCGGCTATGGCTGGCGGGTGGCGCTGGCCGTCGTTGTGCTCGAGCTTGCCGCGGCAATCGGCGGCGTGGTTTATCTCCGGCGGCGGGGTTCGCAGACGGCGGGCCGCGGGGGCAGCGCAGGGTAATCCGCAATGTTCATCACGGAAATTTTCAAATCCATTCAGGGCGAGAGCAGCTACGCCGGATTGCCGTGTATTTTCGTCCGGCTGACGGGATGCAATCTCCGCTGCACGTGGTGCGACACGGCGTACGCGTTTCACGGCGGGACGAAGTGCAGAATCGAGGAAGTGCTCGCGCGCGTCGAGGAATGTTCTAAGGGCAAAGACGGTGCGAATGCGAATGACGCTGGCAATCGCGTGCGCCTGGTCGAATTGACGGGCGGAGAGCCTCTGCTTCAGCCGGAGGCGCCGGAGCTGGCGCAGAAACTGCTCGCCTCGGGCTATACAGTGCTCATTGAGACGAGCGGCGAACGCGATGTGAGCGTGCTGCCGCGCGAAGTCATCAAAATTGTGGACGTAAAGTGCCCCGATTCGGGCGAAGGCGGCACGTTCCGCTTTTCCAATCTCGATGTCCTCGAAAAGAAAGACGAAATCAAATTCGTCATCTCCGGCCGACGCGACTATGAATTTGCACGCGATTTTTTGCGCGAGCACAGACTCGCCGAACGCGTGCATGAGATTATTTTTTCGCCCGTGTTCGCCGATCCCGAGGGGAAATGGCCGGAAATGGATCGACGCTCGCTCGCGGAATGGATTCTGGCAGATAATTTAGGCGTGAGGCTGGGCTTGCAGCTTCATAAATTCATCTGGGACCCGGCGATGCATGGAGTTTGAATTCTGAAATGGCGGCGAAACCCAAGGCGGTGGTTTTGCTCAGCGGCGGAATGGATTCCTGCGTCACGACGGCAGTGGCGAATCAGACTCATTCGCTCGCGTTGTTGCATGCGAGCTACGGCCAACGAACCGAAGCACGCGAGCGCCGCGCGTTTGACGAAATCGCCGATTTCTATCGCGTCCGAGAGCGGCTCGTCGTGCGCCTCGATTCGTTGCGCCAGATTGGCGGCTCAGCACTCACCGATTCGCGCATCGCCGTGCCGGAGAATCTTCCGGATAATTCAGCTGGAATCCCCATCACTTACGTTCCATTTCGCAACGCGCATTTTCTTTCTGTCGCGGTGAGCTGGGCGGAGGTGATCGGCGCGAACGCGATTTTCATCGGCGCAGTTTTTGAAGACAGTTCCGGTTATCCCGATTGCCGGCCCGAGTATTACCGCGTGTTTTCAGAGCTGATCAAGGTAGGCACGCGGCCCGAAACGCAAATCGAGATCGAAGCGCCGGTGATTCACATGCGCAAAAGCGAAATCGTTCGCAAGGGCATGGAGCTGGGCGCCCCGCTCGAGCTTACTTGGTCGTGTTATCAAGGGGAGGAAGAGGCCTGCGGCGCCTGCGACAGTTGCCGCCTTCGCCTCCGGGCATTTGCCGAGGCCGGGTGCGCGGACCCTATCGCTTATCGGGCTCAAGTTGCGCGATAATGCGCCCAGGCATCTAATCATATTAAGGGAGGTTGCCATGAAGACTAGGATGCTGCAATTTGGCGCGTTGATCCTGTTCCTCATCCCCCTGCTCTTGTCGGCGCCGCGCGCCATGGCGCAGAACGGCCAGTTGAGCGGCCAGGTGTTTGATTTGCAGGGCAAACCTTATCCCGACGTGGTCGTCACCGTCACGAACAAGGACAATGGGACGGCGTACACGGTGAAGACAGACAAGGACGGCAAATTTATTCAGCTGGGAATGCAGTTCGGAAATTACAAGGTTAACTTCAAGAAAGACAACATCAACTACGATATCGACGGAATCACGATTCCCAGCTCAAATTCGAACATGACGGTCAATTTCAAGGACATCGCCGCAAAGACGGGGTACGATCCGGAGGCGGAGAAGAAGAAAGAGGAAGCAACGAATAAGTTCAATGGCATGAAGGCCCATTTCGACGCAGGCAGGACCGCATTGACCGCCGCGGATGCGCTGAAGGATCAAATCCGCGCAGCCTCGGGGGAGCAGCAGGCCGACTTGCTCGCCAAGCGCGGCGCGAGTCTTACCACTGCCATCAACGAGTTTCAGCAGGCCGTGCAGGGAGCTCCGGAAAAGGACAAGAATTTGCCGACCATTCTGGACAACCTGGGCGCCGCTTACGCGAGCGCCGGCGAGGTGGACAGGATGTTGATACGGAGTGCTCCGGCGGATCAGCATGACACGTTGCACGCCAAGATCACGACGGATTACGCGCAAGCGGCAGACTCAATTCAAAAGGCGATCGACGCGCTGCCGAACGCCGGCCGCTACATGGAACTCGGCACGGACCTCGCTTACGCCGGAAAAATGACCGATGCGTCCGCGGCCTGTGAAAAAGCCGCGACGCTCGAACCAACCAACGTCAGCGCTTCCGCGGGATGCTACAAGAACATAGGAATCGTTCTGACCAATACCAATGACATGAAAGACGCCGTCGCGCCCCTGCAGAAGGCCACGGAGCTGAATCCCAAGGACGCGCAGGCGTGGTTCCTGCTCGGCGGCGCACTTCTGAATACGGTCGACTACAAGAAGGAGGGCGACAAAGAAGTCGTGGTCATTCCGCCCGGCACAGCTGAGGCTTTCCAGAAATATCTCGAGCTTGAGCCGAATGGCCCGAGCGCAGCGGACGCCAAAGCTTCTCTCGACGCGATTCAGCAGATGGGCGGCAGCATCACAACGAAGGAATCAAACAAAAAGAAGAAGAGCGGATGAAGAATTGTCCGCGTTTCACTTCGGCCAGCTTCTAGCCGGAGCGAAACATTTTCCCTGCAACGGAGCCGCGACGAATGTTGCGCGATTTTCCTGCCCGCCACTCGATTCTGTGGCGGGGCAGTGCTATGCTCTGGCGTACTGGGGGGTGGGGGAGGCGTGGCGCAGGCAGCGTCGACTTACTTAGGCGAGCAGCGTCGCAGAAGCACGCGACTCGACCACACGCTGCCGATTGTCGTCCGCGGCGTCGATCTCCTCGGCCAGCCATTCGAAGAACGCACCGCGACGCAGGTCCTCAGTTTTCATGGTTGCCGCTACGCTTCGAAGCATCATCTTCCGAAAAATACGTGGGTGACCCTCGAAATCTCCCCTGGCCAATCGCAGCGCGAGCCGGTGCGCGTGCGTGCCCGCGTGGCCTGGATTCACCGTCCGCGGACGCTCCGGGAGCTTTTCCACGTCGGCGTCGAACTTGAATCCGGGGCGAACATCTGGGGCGTCACGGTGCCGCCGGAGGATTGGGGTTCGGTAGCGGTTGTCGGCGCCGGCCTCGCTGAAGTCACGCCGTTTCCATCGCCGAAGTTTGAATCCCAGGCCGCCGCGGCTCAAGAAGCGTCCACCGGTCCGCAGGACGCATACCTCGAGCATATGTTTGCCGAGGCCGCGCGAAATTTGGGTTTGCCCGTTTCGCCATCATCTGACGCGCGAAACCAGGATTTCACTCCCCTGTTGCGCGAGATGCGGGAGCATTTCGATGCTCAGGCTCGCCAGGTCCTCGACGAGGCGCGCTTGCACGCCGAGCAGCTCGTCCGCGACAGGGCCTCCGAGCTAAAAAAAGAGCAGCGCGTCACCGCGGAAGCGTTTCTCGAGCGATGGCGCGAGGAATTTGAAAAGGAGCAGGCGCACGCAAGGAAAGAAATCACCTCCACGCTCGCTCAGCAGATGGCCGCGCAGGTCAGACACACACAAGATGAAATCCGCGCCAAGCTCAAGGGCGAGCTCGAGAGCGGAATCGAGCAGGCGCGCGAAGCGCTCGCCGAGTGGCGCCGCCAGGCCGAGGCGATTCAGGCGGAAGCGCGTTCCGTTTCTGAATCCCTCGCGGGCCGCACGGAACAGCGGCTGGAGGAAAAGCTTGCGCACCAATTGACTTCGCTTCGCCAGGAACTGGTCTCCTCGGGAGTCGCCGTGCCCGTTGCCGCGCCGGCTGCACCCGAAAATACTGCGGAGCCGCTCGAAACGTGGCGCGCGCGGCTCGACTCGGAAATGGCGATGACGCGCGCGCAGTGGAGTGAACTCCTCGAGTCCTCTCTCGACAGCGCCGCCCAGCGCCTCGTCGACCGCCTGGCGGAAAATTCGCAGCACCTGCTGCAATCCACGGAACAGAAACTCTCGGCACGCGTCGCAGAGCTCGAGCAGGAATCGGGGCGCAGCGCGGAAACGGCGCGCGCCGCATTGGACGAAATCAAGTCCGCAATCGACCGCGAACTCGCGCGCGCGAAAGCGTCGTTCGAGGATTTCGACAAAACCGCCGCGCGCCTCGCTGAATCTTCGCATCAGCTTGAAGCAACGCGGCAGGCGAGCATGAATGATCTGCAGGGGCGGATCAACGCCGCGGTCGTTTCGAGCGCCGCGGAACTGGAAAAGCGCGCGGCGGAAGCATCGCGCCAGTTCGATGCGCGCCAGCAGCACGCCGAGGAAATCCTCCGCGTGCATCGCGAACGCCTCCGCCAGGTTTCCGAGCAAACGCAGCGCGAATCCGGCGAGCAGGCCGCCGCCGCGCTGGCGAATCTGCGCAATCAATTCGAGGCCGCGCGCGAGGACGCTCAGGCGAAGTGGTCCGCTGAGATGGAATCCGCCGGCAAGCGCGCGACGGGCGCTGCTGCCGCCTTTCTGGCCGACACGGCGAAATCAACGGCCGCGGATTGCAGCGAGTCGATCCGCAGCGACGCGGCAGAAGCACTCGCGCAGTTTTCGGCTGAGAGCAGCGCGAAAATCGAGCAGAGCCGCGTGCATCTCGCCGCCGCTTCGGAGCAAGCCGTTCAGAATTTCCAGGGGTATGCGCATTCCGCGTTCACGCATTTCCAGGAGCAGGTGGCGCGGCGGATGGATCAAAGCATGAGGCAGTCGCAAGAGCTGCTCGCGGCGCAGCTCGTGGCGACGCTCGATTCCTTCCAGGATCAGGGGGACGCACAGGTGAAGGAATGGTCGTCGAAACTGGAAGCGGCGAGCGGAGCCGCGACGGAGCGGCATGAGGACCGGCTGCGCGCCACGGGAGATGCGTGGGTGGATACGACGGTGCGGCAGCTCGAGGCCATGGGCCAGTCGCGGCTGGAATCCATGATCCGCGCGGCGGAGAGCGCGATGCGCAAGGCGTGCGCGAATGCGCTCAGCGGAATGGCGGAGACGATCCGGGAGGAATTTGCGCGCGAGGCGTCCGACGCGCCGCGTCCTGGCCCGCAGGTGGTCAGCGAACCGCCGAAGTCGTCGCAAACGCCGCACGGCGAATCGAATTCTTCCGAGCGGCGCGCCTCAGCCTGAAATTTTGGTCTGAAAACTTTTTTTCGAACTTTTCGCTGAAGATTTTCCACGAAAGAAATTTCGTGCTCGTAATCAGCGCTTGCCTGTAATTTCCTCGATAGCCTCGGCGACGTAGTCCACCTGCTCCTCGGTCATCTCCGGAAAAAAAGGCAGACTCAGGACGCGCTCACAGGCGCGCTCGGCGTGGGGGAAATCCCCGGCGCGATAGCCCAGATGCGCCAGCGCCTGCTGCATGTGCAGCGGCTTCGGATAATGCACCGCCGTGCCGATGCCCCGCTCGTCGAGCTGCTTTTGCACGCCGTCGCGATTCTCGACATAAACGGTGAAAAGGTGCCAGGCGGACTCGTCGCGCGGATCGTCCACGGGAAATTCGACGCGCGCGTGCGCCAGCCCATCGCGGTATTGCGCCGCGATCGCTTTGCGGCTGGTCAGCCATTCATCGAGATGCCGCAGCTTCACGCGCAGCACCGCGCCCTGAAATCCTTCCATGCGGTAGTTATAGCCGACGAATTGATGCGTGTAGCGCGCCGTTTCGCCGTGGCTGCGCGCGGCACGGGCGAATTCGGCGATGTGGCCGTCGTTCGTGACGAGCGCGCCGCCTTCGCCATACGCGCCCAGATTTTTCGACGGATAAAAGCTGAAAGCGGCGGAGTCGCTGAGCGTGCCGGCGCGGCGTCCGCGATAGCGCGCGCCGTGAGCCTGGCAGGCGTCTTCGATCAGCGCGAGCTTGCGGCTGCGCGCGATTTCCGCGAACGCGTCCATGTCCGCCGGGCGGCCGTAAAGATGTATGGGCAGGATCGCTTTCGTGCGCGGCGTGATGCGGCTTTCCGTCGCGCGCGGATCGAGGTTGCCCGGGCGCGGATCCACGTCGGCGAACACGGTTTTCGCGCCAGTGTAAGCGATCGCTTCGGCCGTGGCGATGAACGTGTTCGGGCTGGTGATGACTTCGTCGCCCGCGCGCACGCCCGCGGCGAGCAGCGCGAGATGCAGCGCGCTCGTGCCGGAGTTCAGTGCGACGCAGTGCTTGGCCTCGCAAAATTCCGCGAATTCTCTTTCGAAGGCGGCGACTTCCGCGCCGAGGCAAAACGCGGTGTTGCGGCAGACGCGGTCGAGCGCGTCGAGGATTTCGTCGCGCAGCGCGGCGTACTGCGCCTTCAGGTCGTAATACGGAACTTTCATCAGCGTTTTCACGCTTCCACTCTACTGTATCCCCGCGCCGCGCCACAAGGCACGGATAAGTTGGGTCGAAAGAGCAGCGATGACATCGGACAAGCAAAGGCGGCGCAAGGTTCGTTGAGCGGAGTATTATTCGCATTCGGGGGGGGGGTGAATCATGACGAGTGGGACGGCGAGTTACAGGATTCGAGTGGATAAGGACGGGAAGGAAGTGAAGGCGGCGTATGACGTCAGCGTGGAGCTGGGGAGCGGCTACCTGGCGTCGTTTGCGCTGACGGTGAACGGGAACAACCTGGTCGGCGATTTCCTCCCCGGGCAGACGCGATTCAATGGGACGAGATTTGCGGCGCTGGCGGACCCGTCGCAGGACGCGCTCGTCACGTTTTCGGTGGCGACGAATGAGGGATGGTCGGCGAGCGACGAGGGGACGCTGAGAGGAAGCGTGTTAAGGGATGTGGTGATGTTTGAATCCGACTAATGGAAGGAAGCACGGAGGCTCAGAGCCAGCGAGCAAAACCAGGAGAGACGGATAACTGCGCTGCGTCGGCACGATTGAGAGTGAAGAAGAATTGCATGCGGAGTTGTGGCTTGACAGCGGAAGCGCGCGGCGGAGATAGTGTTCAGCGCTGAAGAGCGATCAAGCGAACAGAAATCAGCAGAAATTCGAAAAATGAATGGGGAATCGAAGACGAGGCGAGGCAAGGCAAGGGAAATCGGACATGAATGAAGCAAAAAGGGAAATGACGAGGAGGGCGGCGCTGAAGATCTTCGGCGCGGGGACGGGGGCACTGGCGCTTTCGCAATTTGCGGGAGCGGCAGTCGCGCAACAGGCGTTGAAACAAGGCGCACAGCCGGCGGCGGCGCGGCGGCTCGCGACGTTCACGGGACCGGGCGCGAATCCTTACTGGAATTCCGTGGGGCCGCTGGCAACGTACCCGCGGAAAGCGGCGATGGTGCTGCTGACGGACCGACCGGTGCAGCTCGAGACCCCGCGGCACTATTTTCTCGACGCGATCACGCCGAACGACGCGTTTTTCGTGCGGTGGCATTTGGAAGGGATACCGAACGAAGTGGATTTGAAGTCGTGGCGGTTGCGCATTGAGGGGAACGTGGCGACGCCGCTGGAGCTGAGCTTCACCGACTTGATGCGGAAGTTCGAGCCAGTGACGTTTGCAGCGGTGAATCAATGCTCGGGGAACAGCCGCAGCCGGTTCACGCCGCGCGTCGCAGGCGGGCAATGGGGGAACGGCGCGATGGGCTGCGCGCGGTGGACTGGCGCGCGGTTCCGCGACGTGTTGAAGATGGCGGGCGTGAAGGCGAGCGCGGTGCAAGTTCAGATGCAGGGCCTGGAGCGCGGGAAAGGGCCGCAAGGGAAGCCTTCGTTTGAGTTCATGAAGTCGCTCGACCTGAACGATCCGGTGCTCGATGAATGCATCATCGCGTATGCGATGAATGGCGAGCCGCTGCCGATGCTGAACGGATTTCCGGCGAGGCTCGTCGTGCCCGGATATTTCGCGACGTACTGGGTGAAGTGCCTGTCGTGGGTGCGACTGCTCGACAAGACGGACGAAAATTTCTGGATGAATCCGGGGTATCGCGTGCCGGAGACGCCGCGCGGTACGACGACGCCTGAGGACGTGAAGGCCGGGAAAGTGAAGATGATTCCGATTACGCGCATGCCGGTGAGGTCGTTTGTGGTTTCACCGGATGGCGCGACGAAAATTCCGGCGGGGATGCCGGTGAGCGTACGAGGGATCGGGTTCAGCGGCGCGGGACGCGTGAGCAAGGTGGAGTTTTCCCACTCGGCGGCAGGCGGCTGGCGCGAAGCGAAACTCGGCGAGGACCTGGGGCCGTACGCGTTTCGTACGTGGGAGATCGAGTGGCGGCCGGAAGCGCCGGGGCGATATTCGGTGGCGGCGCGAGCGACGGACGAGAAGGGGAACGTCCAGCCGGACGAGGGCGTGTGGAATCCGGGCGGATATTTGTGGAACAAAATCGAGAGGCAGGAAGTGACCGTGGGGGTTGCGTCATGAGCGGGAACTGGAAGAGGCGGAGCGCGAGTGCCGGGGCGCTGGCGTGCGGGATCATTTTTGCGGCGGGGATAGTCTACGGCGATTTGCAGATTGGCTACTACTCGCCGGCGAATCTGGGGCGGCTCGAGCAGCCCGCGGCCGTGATGCAATGGCCGGATGATGTTTACAGCGCGGGAGCGTATCCCCTGTACAAGCCGGAGCTCGCGCCCGGCGATGGGCGGCAGGACGTGGAGGCATATTGCAACACGTGCCACACGCCGAGCTACATCACGATGCAGGCGCCGCTGCCCGCGGCGACGTGGGATGCGGAAGTGACGAAAATGCAGAAGGCATACGGGATGGATATTCCCGCCGATGTGCAAGCGCGCATCGCCAAGTACCTCGAGACGCACTACACCCCGGAAACGCGCAAGCGCTGACGGATTTATTGCCGCCGATTGCTAGCCGCGCCGTGCCGCGGCGTTATATACTCCGCGTTCCATCAGCAGAAAAAATCAGGGGGGAGCCCAGCCGTGAGCTATTTCCGCCGTATCACTCAATTCGCAGCCATGTTCGCCGCCAGCCTCGGTATGATGTGCGTGGTCGCGCCGCCAATTGCGGCGCAGGTTGATCCGAGCCTCTATAGCGGGATGAAGTGGCGGCTGATCGGGCCGTATCGCGCGGGGCGCGTGACGGCGGTCGCGGGTGTGCCCGGAAATCCGGCGGTGTATTACATCGGGACGCCCGGCGGAGGCGTGTGGAAGACGACGAGCGGCGGGACGGTGTGGAAGCCGATATTCGACGCGGCGCACGTGGCGTCGATTGGCGCGGTGACGGTGGCGGCGAGCGATCCGAAGATCATCTACGTCGGCACGGGTGAGCAGACGGACGGCGACGGCGTGTGGAAGTCCACGGATTCTGGGCTGACGTGGACCCATTTGGGATTGGACGGCACGAAGTACATCAACTCGGTGATTGTGGACCCGAAGAACCCGAATATCGTAATCGTCGGCGCGATGGGCATCGGGACGCCCGGCAAAGGCAGAGGCGTGTACAAATCCACGGACGGCGGGAAGACGTGGAAACAAGCGCTCTTCAAGGATGACGAGACGGGAATCGCGGACATGTGCGCGGACCCGGGAAATCCGAAGGTGATGTACGCGGCGCTGTGGCGGCCGCAGTTCCGGTTGTTTATTCAGACGGCTGGCGGCGAGCCGCCCAAGGGGCCGGATGCGTGGATCTATAAGTCTACGGACGAGGGTTCGACGTGGAAGGCGCTCGAAGCGAAGGGCATGCCGGCGGAGAAGTGGGACCGCACGGGAGTCGCGGTTGCGCCCGGGAATCACGGCAAGCGAGTGTTCGCGATTGTGGCGCAGGGGCTATACCGCTCGGACGATGCGGGGGAAACGTGGAGACAGATCACGACGGACCCGCGCGTTTTCGGCGACGGATATTTTTCACGCGTATTCGTGGACCCGAAAAATCCGGACACAGTGTACGTGGTGCAGACGTGCCTTTACCGCTCGACGGACGGAGGCGCGACGTTCACGGCGTTCAAGGGCGCGCCGGACGGCGACGATTATCACGTGCTGTGGATCGACCCGACGAACGACGACCGAATGCTGCTCGGAGTGGATCAGGGCGCGATTATCAGCCTCGACGGCGGGAAGACGTGGTCCACGTGGTACAACCAGCCGACGGGGCAGCTCTATCATGTTTCGACGGACAATCATTTTCCCTACAACGTTTACGGCGCGCAGCAAGACAGCGGAAGCGTGGCGATTCCCAGCCGAAGCGATTTCGGGCGCATCCGCGATCGGGATGTTTTTGCTCCCGATGGATATGAATTCGGTTACATCGCGGCGGACCCGGTACACAACAATCTCGTGTTCGCGGACGGATCGCCCGGGACAGTAATCCGGTTGGACCGGACAACGAATCAGATGGTCACCGTGCTGCTGCAGCCGTCGGGTCATCGGGCTTCGAATAATGCACCGCTCATGTTTTCGCCCACGGATCCGCACACGCTGTACTACGGCGCGGATTCCGTGTTCGAGACGACGGATGGCGGAACGAGATGGAACATAATCAGCCCGGATTTGACGGCTCGGCCGAAGCCGCCGGTAGGTCAAAAGCCGCCAGCGGGACCGCAATCGGGCGTGATTACCACGCTGGCGCCGTCGCCGATCACCGGGAACGTCATCTGGGCCGGGGCGAGCGATGGAATCATTCAAGTGACGCAGGACGGCGGGACGACCTGGCAAAACGTGTCCCCGCCGGAATTCGGGCCTCGAAGCTTCGTCAGCATTCTTGACGCTTCTCCCCACGACGCCGGCAGTGCTTACGCCGCAGTTGACAATTTCCAAGACACAAAGCCGTACTTTTACCGCACGAACGATTACGGCAAGACGTGGCAGAAAATCGCGGACGGGTTGCCGGAGTGGGGCATTGCGCGCGTGATCCGCGAAGACCCTGTGCGGAAGGGATTGCTCTACGCGGGCACCGATAGCGGTATCTACGTCTCGTTTGACAACGGCGGCCACTGGCAATCGTTGCAACTGAATCTGCCGACGTGCTCGGTGCGCGACCTGGTGGTTCATGGAGACGATCTGGACATCGCGACGTACGGGCGGTCGCTGTGGATCCTGGACGACGTGACGCCGCTTCGCCAGGCGAGCGCGGAAGCCGCGAACGCGAGCGTTTATTTCTACAAGCCGCAGACAGCGGTGCGCGTGCGCTGGGACAACGACTGGGAAACGCCGCTGCCGCCAGAAGTGCCGGCGGGCGAAGATCCTCCGGACGGCGCGTTTCTGGATTATTACCTGAAATCGGCGCCGCAGGGCGATATCACGATGACGATTACGGATTCGCGAGGGAATATCGTCCGCGAATACGCGAGCAATCCGAAGCCGGAAAAATATGATCCCGCCGCCGTGCCGGATTACTGGTTTGCGCCGCAAGCGGCGCTGCCGAAGCATGAGGGGATGAACCGATTCGTGTGGGACTTGCGGTACCCGAATCCTCCGGCGCTGAATTTTGGGATTTTCCCTCCTGGCTTGCAGAAATACGTGCAGTTCTACGGGACTGAGGACGCGATTCCGGGTGTGACGCCGCGACTACAGCCGCTCGGGCCGCAAGCCTTGCCGGGCGACTATCAGGTGGCGCTTACGGTGGACGGACAGACATACAGGCAGGCGCTGCACGTGGACATGGATCCGCGAGTACAAGCGTCGCAATACGATTTGGCCGAGCAACTTCACATGCTCCAGAGGATGTCGAGCGGCATGCGCGCAAGCGATGCAGCTTATACGGCGCTTGCGCCGTTGAAGGAAGCGCTCGCGGAACGGCAGAAGACCCTGAAGGCCAATGCGCAGGCCAAGGACGCCGCGAAAGGCGCGGACGATTTCGAAAAGAAATTCGAGGCGATCCTGGACGGAAATTTCCGCGCGTCCGGATTCGGCGACGTCAATTCCGAACTAACTCAAGCGATTTATGCGGCGGATTCGGGAGACGGGCGGCCAACGGAAAGCGTGCGCGCGGCGGCGGACGAGATGTGCCAGGCGCTGAGCAAGGATTTCGACGACTGGCAAAAATTCATGGCGAAGGACCTGCCGGAACTCAACGATTTGCTGACCAAGAACAAGCTGGCTCCGCTGCCGCCCCCGCAGGGGATGCCGGCGAGCGAGGGCTGCGGGAAGTAGCGGTACTCTGACCAATTTGAGACGAACGTTGAGACGAAAGCGCGCACGGAGAAGCCGGCGGAAAAAACCATTCGCGCGCCGTTTCGCGTAAGGTATCCTTTTCCTCCCATGCTGGACCTGAATTATTTCCGCGATCATCTCGAGGAGATGGACCAGATGGCGCGCAACCGCGGCGCGTCGCTGGACCTCGCCGAATTCCGCAAAAACGACACGGAGCGGCGCGCGCTGATTACAGCAGCGGAAAAGCTGAAAGCGGAGAGAAACAAGGCCAGCGACGAGATTCCGCGGCTCAAGAAAGCGGGGCAGGACGCGAACGCGCTGCTGGCGCGGATGAAGCAGGTCTCCGACGAAATCAAACAGCTCGATGAGCGCGTTTCTGCAATCGAAGAAGTGACGCGAGAATTTCTGCTGCGGGTGCCGAATGTGCCGCACAAATCCGTACCGGTCGGTGCGTCGGCGGCGCAAAACGTGGAGGTGCGGCGAAGGGGCGCGGCGCCGAAGTTCAATTTCGCGCCGAAGCCGCACTGGGAATTGGGCGAGGCGGCGGGGATTCTCGATTTAGAGCGCGCGAGGAAGATCGCGGGGACGCGATTCGCGCTTTATCGGGGCGCCGGAGCGCGGCTGGAACGCGCGCTGGCGAATTTCTTTCTCGATGTCCACACGCGGGAACAGGGTTACACGGAAATTCTGCCGCCGTTCATCGTCAATACGGAGTCGCTGGTCGCGGACGGGAAGCTGCCGAAATTCGCCGGGGACATGTTTCGGATTCAAGACAGCGAACTGTGGTTGACGACGACGGCGGAGACCGAGCTGACAAATTTGTACCGCGACGAAACGCTGGAGGTCGACGTTTTGCCCATCAGCGTGTGCGCGTGGACGGCATGCTTTCGCTCGGAAGCCGGGGCGGCGGGGAAGGACACGCGCGGAATCAAGAGACAGCACCAATTCCAGAAGGTGGAGATGTTCAAGTTCACGCGGCCGGAAGAGAGTTACGACCAACTGGAGAAGATGGTGCATGATGCGGAGGATTTGTTGCAAAAACTTGGGCTGCACTATCGGGTGGTGCTGCTCTGCACGGGCGACATGGGATTTGCGTCGTCGAAGACGTATGACATCGAAGTGTGGCTGCCGTCGTCGAATGAATTCATGGAAATTTCGAGCTGCTCGAACTGCGAAGCGTTCCAGGCGAGGCGCGCGGGAATCCGTTACAAGCCGAAGGGCGGGAAAAGCGATTTTGTGCACACACTAAACGGTTCGGGCCTGCCGACGGGGCGGACGTGGATCGCGATTGTGGAAAATTTTCAGCAGGCGGATGGATCGATCGTGGTGCCCGAAGTTCTGCGGCCGTTCATGGGCGCAGACGTGATTCCGGGCAGCAACCGTTGAAGGTTTTTCCGAAGATAATTCAAGGGGCGCGGCGTCGTGGGAACGCCGCGCCTCGTCTCACCAGCGGAAGTTACTTGGCTTCTGCTGGCTCGATCTTCTCGATGTGGATGGAGCCGTCCTTCTGCACGTCGCCGGTCACGGTCACTTCGTGGCCAAGCGCTTCATCGGGATTCACGGCGTCCTGATTGTGGATGGCGACGACTTTCTGGGTCTTCGAGTCCACGAACACGTAGGACGCGCCCTGTTGCTTGACGCACCTCGCGGTGCAGTCCTTCGCGCCGGCATTTGCGCCTTTGGCGCCACACGCGCTGTCGCTGATCCAGCCGGTCCATGTGTCGCTCTTGGCGCTGGCGGTAGACGCCATGCTCGCGGCAAACACCAGCACGGCGGCGATACCCAGGAAATTTCTCAGATTCTTCATGCGGTTTTCTCCTCAAATGTGAATTTCAAATTCCGCCGGTCTGGGCCCGCCGCCAACGGCGTCTGAACCGCTGATGGCACTCCGGTGGATAAACAGTGGATGCAAAGAACTAGAAACAAGGTTCAATACCTCCACAAAGGTTCAAATGCGTTCCAAGGGCAGGCTATTCCATCGGGATGCTCGCCGGATGAAGCAAAGAACGGAGATTCACCATAAGTTATTTATTATCAATGAGATGCATTCGGATTCGCGCAAATCCTTTGCATTCCATGGTCTTAAGTACCTGCACAAATGGTAAGGATTTTTCCGCCTTTTGTTTGACTGGCCAAGCGGTGTCGAATAAACTTCGACGCTGAAGGGACTTACACCGATGTAAGATTCTGTGGGTCGCGCAGGGGTGCGGGCGACAGACAGAAAGCGTCAGGGGGCCGATTGAGATTTTTGGCGCGCATGTTGCGATTCGCGGCGTGGTTCGTGTTCGCGGCGGCGATTGCCTGGCTGCTGAAGCGAATTTTTGCGTCAGACGGGCAGAGACAGGTCAGCGCGGCGAAGGAACGCACGCGTGTGGAACAGGCGGCGCGAACGAAACAGCTGTACCGCGATCCGATGTGTGGGTCGTACATCGCGGAAGAGATTTCCTATCCCTGGGAGCACGGAAGCGAAACGCTGCACTTTTGTTCGCGCGAATGTATGGAGCATTATCGCGCGGGCGCGAGATTGGCGGCGGGAGCGTAGGCTAGGAGGGAAGACGGATGGCTATTTCGGCCAAAGCGGTTCCCCAAGCAATCCCGAGGATCGCACCGCGCGAAGATCTGAACATCTTCCGCATATCGCAGATCCAGTTTGACATCGCGGCGGAGCATTTGAAGCTCGATCCCGGGCTGCGACAGGTGTTGCGCACGCCGAAGCGCGTGATGGAAGTGTCTGTCCCGACGAAGATGGACAACGGGCAGGTGAAAGTGTTCAACGGGTACCGCGTGCAGCACAACATCGCGCGCGGGCCGGCGAAGGGCGGCATCCGGTACCATCCCGGCGTCACGCTAGACGAAGTGAAGGCGCTGGCGATGTGGATGACGTGGAAGACCGCGGCGGTGAATATTCCGTTCGGCGGAGCGAAGGGCGGAATCATCTGCGACCCGAAGCGGATGAGCAAGCCGGAAATCGAGCGAATGACGCGGCGGTACTGCTCGGAAATTCTGCCGATCATCGGGCCGGAGCGCGACATTCCGGCGCCGGACGTCTACACAGACGCGCAGACGATGGCCTGGCTAATGGACACGTACTCGATGATGGTCGGGTATTCGTCGCTGGGCGTGGTGACGGGCAAGCCGCTGGCGCTCGGAGGCTCCGAGGGACGCAATGAGGCGACGGCGCGAGGGTGCCTCTTCGTGGTGGAGGAAGCCTGCAAGGTGAAGAAGATGAACCTGCGCGGCGCGACCGTGTCGATTCAGGGATTCGGCAATGCGGGCTCGATCGCGGCGCGGCTGTTCACGGAGAAAAAGGCGAAAGTGATCGCCATCAGCGATTCGCGCGGCGGCGTTCACAATTCCCGCGGAATCGATCCGTACAAAGCGGCGCGATACAAGGAACGCTCGGGGACCGTGGTGGGGATGCCGGGGACTTCGAGGATTTCAAACGACGATTTGCTGACGATGAAGTGCGACATCCTGATTCCGGCGGCTCTCGAATCGGTGATCACGCTGAATAACGCCGAGCAGATACGCGCGAAGATTATCGCTGAGGCGGCGAACGGGCCGACGACGCCGCACGCGGACGAAGTGCTGGCGCGGCGAAGCATCATGGTGCTGCCGGACATCCTGGCAAACTCAGGCGGCGTGACGACCAGCTACTTCGAGTGGGTGCAGGATTTGCAGAGCTTCTTCTGGAGCGAAGCGGAAGTGAACGCGAAGCTCGAAACCATCATGAAGCGCGCGTTCCACGAAGTGCACGAGACGGCGCGGAAGCATCACGTGCACATGCGCACGGGCGCGTACATTCTCGCAGTTGGCCGCGTCGCGGATGCAACGGTTGTCCGCGGCCTATTCCCATAAATTTTCGCCAAGGATTCAATCACCTCACGGATATCAGCCTGCCTCTGTCAGACGGCCGGAATGATATCTTCCCGGCTCTACCGACACAGACACTGCTCCACGTGCAAGCGAGGATCCTCCGAATCCGAGCACGCAACCGAAATCACAGATCGGACGCGCGTTTGATATACAACCCGCGCCTAGCAGAGCGAATCCATGCAGCAGAACCTCACCGGGAAGGGCCCCATTTCTTCATCTCTGAGAGGAGACGATGATGAGGAATTTTTTCCTTGGAGTGCTGGTAACGCTTGTGGCTGTGGCGTTGGCGACATGCGCGTACATCCGGTTTGGATTTGCCGAAGTGCGAGGCGACCTGCCAGTTTTGGGATTCGAGACCTCGCTGATGCGTGCGGGCATTCACGCGTCCATCCGACGAGAAGCACCGGAGATGCCGAATCCTGTTGCCCCAACAGACGCGAATCTGATTAAAGGTGGAAAGTATTACCTGGAAGTTTGCGCTGGTTGCCATGGAACTCCCGGCAAGCCTTTTGGCGTCCACGGCATCCCTTTAATTCCCCTTCCGCCGGAATTCCCCCTAGTGGGGACGGAGTTGGATGAGGCGCAGGTCTTCTGGGTGGCAAAGCACGGAATTCGCCGCTCGGGAATGTTCGCGAACGGCGCCTTCGCCAAGGACCAGGATCTGTGGCTGGCCGCGACGTATATCAAACACATGGGCTCAGTGTCGCAAGCCGTGAAGGACGAAATCGACAAGCCGGGGAGCGGCCAACACTGAGGCCAAGATTACAAAGTCATTGACCGAGGATGAGCTTCCTATGAATCTGCGAAGACCTTGCGGTTAGGAGGAAATATGCGAAAACTGATCGGTGTACTTATTGGATTTACTCTTTGCAATGCTCCCGCTGCCTATTCTCAAACCAACGATATCAATCGTCAGAACCGCACGATAGAAGTTGTGGTTTCCGAGACTGTACGGGTTGAGCCAGACATCGCGCTCGTTACACTTGGCTGCGTATCCTATGGCGATACTCACGATGAGGCCTATCAATCCAACCTTGATACCTCCGACCGAGTGATCAAGGCCCTGCTCGATGCCGGGCTTTCAAAGGACCAAATTGAGAGCAACGCGATCGAGTTAAACGAATCAAACTCAATCGATGATCTATCGCATCCTACGCAAAAGGGACATAAATTCGTTGCCCACCAGAGCTGGAACATTCGGGTGAAAGCTGCGGACGCGCAAAAAATTATCGACATCGCCGTACAAGCTGGCGCCAACGGTATAGAGAATGTGAGCTGGGACGTGTCAGACATGGAAGTATTGGAGGCAAAAGCGCGTGCGGCGGCGATGAAGAAAGCTCGCGCAATTGCGGAAGAAATCGCGGATTCAGCTGGCGGAAAATTGGGTGAACTCCTGTCCGCGAGTAACGAGGTCAACTCCGTTTTCTTGAATACTGACCGTGCTCTCCAAACTGTGACAGTTTCTGAAAGTCTCTCGAGGTCTAGCTCAAGACCTACATTCTTTCTGAAATTGTACCCGCAGAAGGTAGAAAAGCAGGCAACAGTCAGGGCCATTTTTGCATTGGATTGAGATCATTCCTATCTTCGTTCGATTGTCACAGACTCTAGCGGGCAACCCAGAACTATACAGTTTCAATTTGCACTTGCGCATCGATAACGAACGCGCGTACATTCTGGATAGGCCGGCGCCCGCCCACGGCGGACGCCGGCGATTGTGCCTTGCGCGGAGGGCACGAAGAGTTGATGAACCACGTAAACTCGCATCCACCGATCCTGCTGACGATCGCGGGGTTCGATCCATCTTGCGGCGCCGGTGTGGCGGCCGACCTGAAGACCTTCGCAGCGCATAATTGCTACGGCATCGCCGCGGTGACGGCGCTGACGGTGCAATCCACGCAAGGCGTGACCGCGATTCATGCGACGCCGGCTTCTTCGTTGCGGGAGCAGTTGGACGTTCTTGCCGCGGACATGCAAATTGCGACCGTGAAAATCGGGATGCTGGCGAACAAAGCAAACGCGGCCGCGGTGGTGGAATTTCTCGACAAACACTCGTTCGCGCACGTGGTACTCGATCCGATCGTGAAATCCACCTCGGGGAACGCGGAACTGCTCGATGGCAGCGGATTGAAATTTGTGCGCGACGAATTAATGAAGCGCGCGACTGTGGTCACGCCAAATATTGATGAGGCGGCGCTGCTGACGGGATTGGAAGTGAAGGACGTCGGGGGAATGAAGGTCGCGGCACAGAAGCTCGCCGAGATGGGCGCGAAGGCAGTGGTCGTGACGGGCGGACACCTTGACAAGCCGACGGACGTGCTCTGCGAGGGCGGCAACATCGAAACGTTCGGCGGAGACCACGTGAAGAGCGAGAACACGCATGGCTCGGGCTGCACGTTTTCCTCGGCCGTGGCGGCGCAACTTGCGTGCGGGCAGCAATTGCGCGAGGCCGTGATTCTGGCGAAGGCGTACGTGTTCAAGGCCATCGAGAAAAGTTACGGAATCGGCAAAGGCCCAGGGCCGCTGAATCAGTTTTACCGCTACCATCAGGAGGCACCGCCTCGCGGCGTCCACGAAGTGCCGCAACACGGAATGCATCCTGCCGCGGAGCCTGCGGCGCATTAACTTTATACTTTCCGCGTTCAGCCGCAATTCAATACCTGAGATTTATTTCCCACTCAGAAACTTGCTTCAAAGGCGTGGAAGCGGCGCTCGAGTTCCCATTGCTGGCGAGCTTTCGCGCTCGATTGCAGAAATTCCGCACATCGAGACGAGGGCTTGACGGCTCCGAGGGAATCGTTCGCACAGGCGGAGACTGAGCGCGTGAAACTGTCTTCCACGCGCCAGAGGCTCGCGCCGGGAAGGAAGCTGTGCTCGAGGCTCGTGCGGACGAGTTGCTTGAGATCGTCGTAGCTCAGATTGTAGGTTTCAACGGCGCGGACATATTCGTGCGTGAGGTCGATGCGGGAAACGCCTTCATCGTCGGTGGAGAGCGCGACGGGGACGTGGAATTTGCGGTATATCGGGAAGGGATGCTCGTCACGCTTGACGCCGAGGATGACGTCGTTGCTCGTGAGATTGATTTCCACCATGACGTGCTTCGCGGCCATCTCGCGGAGCAAGTCGTAGGGGCGATCCTCGTACATCACGTCCACGCCGTGGCCGATGCGTTCGGCGTGCGCCTGCTCGACGGCGAGGCGAATGTGGCAGCTAAGGCCTTCAAAGGGCACGAGGCCTGGAGCGAGTTCGCCGGCGTGAAGGCTGATGTGGACCTTCGGATATTGCGCGTGGAGGAAGCCGACCATCTTCATGTGCAGAGCGTAATCGTGCATGGAGACGTAGCCGTCTTCGGGCATCACGAAGTTGATGCCGACGACGCGAGGGTCGGCTGACGCGACTTCGAACGCAAGCAGCGACTGTGCGAAGACGATTTGCTTCGGCAGGGCGCGGAGCACTTGATAGAGGAAGCGAACCTGGACGCGGCATGCGGGGACAACACCAGGCTGGCCGCAGTGCTCGAGCGTTTCGCGCGAGGCTTCGATCTGGTCGAAATGCGCAGCAGCCGAGGCGACATTGTCGCGCAAACCGTGAGCAAGCAAATCGTCGCGGAGCTTGGCGAGATCATCGTTCCAGCCTTCGGCTGTGGCGATGGCGACCGCGCGGGAAAAATCCGGAGTTTCCATCAATTCGAGATATTGCTCGTTCTGCGCGGCGGCGCGGCTGGCGGCTTCGTCCACCCATTCAGGGATGTGTCGGGGGTCTGTGCCGCTGAATTTGGCGAAAGTGTCGAAGAAATGATCGTGGCCGCTCGTGCCAGCTGAGGGAACGAAGCTGCGCATGGAAAACGAATCGATCAGAGCGTCGTAGAGATGCTGGTCAGTAAAGGCCTGCGACGCGGGAACCTGGCCCTGCGCGCAAGAAGGCTGGGCGGCGTCGCCTGAAGCGGCCGGCTTCGCAAAAGCAAGAGTCGAGAGATTCAAGCAGAGATGATCTTCGGCGCCGGCGCGGATCCAGGACTCGGCGTAGACGCCGCCGCTCAGGTGGTAGTGCAAGTCGGCGCCCTTGGGCATACGGTAGAGAAAGTCGCGCAATTCGAGCGGATTGGCACGCGCGGCAATGAAGGCGCGAGCAGCGCGGGCTTCGGAGGAAGTCGAATCGGCCGAGGCGCGCTTACGCGGCGACTGACCGAACGCGGCGAGCGTCGCCAGAAACGCCGCACCGAGAAGAACGAAGCCGCGAAAGGGACAAAGGTTCTTGCAACGAGGCATCACGTAAGCCTTTCCCGGACGCGGGGATTATATGGCGGTCCTGCCAGCGGCGGAAACTTCGAGCCGCCAGACGATGTGGCCACCGACGATCGTCGCGACAGGGCCGCCGCGGAAATTACGGCCGTCGAACGGCGTGTTGCGTGAGCGGCTGGGCGAATCAGCGGCGCGGAAAGTCCAGGTGCGATCGGGCGAAAAGATTGTAATGTCGGCGACGGCACCTTCGGCGAGCGAAACTTCGCGGCCGAGAACGCGCGCCGGGCCCGTTGTGAACAGTTCGACCATGCGCATGAGCGAGATTCGTTTCGCGTGGACAAGCTCGCTGAGGGCGAGAGCGATGGCCGTCTCGAAACCGGTGATGCCGAATGGCGCGCGGTCGAACTCAACATCCTTGCTGGCGGGGTGATGGGGTGCGTGGTCGGTGGCAATTGCATCGACGGAGCCGTCGGCGAGGCCTTCGAGGAGCGCGGCGCGGTCGTCGCGCGAGGCGAGAGGCGGGTTCATTTTGTAGCGCGAATCGTACTGGACATCCTCGTCGATGAGCGTGAAGTGATGCGGCGTGACTTCGCAGGTGACCGCGAGGCCCTGACGCTTTACGGCGCGGACGTGTTCCAGCGAGGCGCGCGTGGACATGTGCGCGATGTGGAGACGCGCGCGCGTCAACGCCGCCACTTCAACATCGCGTCCGACGCAAATGGATTCCGAGGCCGAGGGAATGCCCTGGAGGCCGAGGCGAACTGAGCGCGAGCCTTCGCGCATGACTCCTCCTGCGGCGAGAGACGAATCTTCGCAGTGGTCAATCACGGGCAGGCCGAGCGGGCCGCAGTATTCCATCACCTGACGCAATAAGCGCGCAGATGCGATGGGGCGCCCATCATCGCTGACTCCGACGGCGCCAGCTTGCTGCATCGCGGCGATCTCAGCGAGCTGCTCGCCTGTGCTCTCTTTGGATGCCGCGCCAATAGGCCATACGTGCACGGGCGAAACCGCCTCAGCGCGTTCGAGGATGGACCGCGTGACTGAGGCGTTGTCGTTCACAGGATGCGTATTGGGCATGGGGCAGACGGCAGTGAATCCGCCGCGCGCGGCTGCCTTCGTGCCGGATTCGATGGTCTCGGAGATTTCCTGCCCCGGCTCGCGAAGATGGCAGTGCAGATCGATGAAGCCCGGCGCGACGATTGACCCGGTGGCATCGAAGATTTCCGCGTTCGGAGCGGAAATTGAGGGAGCGATTTTCACAACGTGATCGCACTCTATGAAAACGTCCAGCTTCGCGTCCGTCTTGGACGCGGCGTCGATGACGCGGCCGTTTTTAATCAGCAGCATGCGAGGAATCCTTTACCTGTTCTTTCGGCTCGGCGGAACCGGCGATGAGTTCGAAGAGAATCGCCATGCGGACGGCTAGCCCGTTGGTCACCTGTTCGAGGACGCAGGACTGCGGGCTGTCGGCCACACCGGGATCGATTTCGAGGCCGCGAATCATCGGGCCGGGATGCAATACGATGGCGTTTGGGGTCGCGAGGCGCAGGCGCGTGGGCGTGAGCTGGTAATTGAGGATGTACTCCTCGGCCGGGAGCGAAGGTTCGTGGAGGCGCTCCTGCTGGATGCGCAGGGCCATAATGACTTCCGCGCCCTGGAGGGCCTTGTCGAGGGGCGGGACGAGGCGAACATTGGGCGCGAGGCATTCGAGTTCGCGCGGAAGCCACATCGCCGGGCCGCAGAGGGTGATTTGGGCGCCAAATTTCGATAGGAGATGGATATTGGAACGGGCCACGCGGCTATGGAGAATGTCGCCGATGATCGTGATCTTGCAGCCGTCGAGCTTGCCGCGACGGTCGCGGATGGTGAGCGCGTCGAGTAGGGCCTGCGTGGGGTGCTCGTGGAGGCCGTCGCCGGCGTTGATTACGGGGACGTCCACACGCGAGGCGATGAAGTCAGCGGCTCCCGAGGAGCTGTGGCGCATGACGATGGCGTCGGGCTTCATCGCGAGCAACGTGTGGACCGTGTCCACCAGCGATTCACCCTTTTTCAGGCTGGAGGACTCGGCCTGGAGGTTCATCGTATCCGCGCCGAGGCGCGCGGCCGCGGTGGCGAAGCTGATGCGCGTGCGCGTGGAGGCTTCGAAAAAGAGGAGGGCGACGGTCTTGCCGCGGAGCGTCGCGAGCTTTTTGAGCGGATGGCGCTGGAATTCCTGAAAAGGCTTCGCCTGGTCCAGCAGAAAGGTGATCTGCTCGGTGTTCAGCGGCTCGATACCGAGCAGGTGGCGAAAGCGGTGCGACACAATCTCCCTCGGGTCAGATATGATTTCCGTTCAGTCCTCACGGTCCATGACCATCACGCGCTCTTCGTGATCAATCTCCTGCAAGCGAACTTCAATAATCTCGGTATCGGAAGTCTCTACCGCGCGCCCGACGAAAGTCGCCTCGATGGGCAGTTCGCGGTGCCCGCGGTCGATCAGGACGCAAAGGCGGATGCGGCGAGGCCGGCCGAGGTCGAAAAGGCCATTCATCGCGGCGCGGACGGTGCGGCCCGTATAAAGGACATCGTCTATAAGAAGAATATCCGAGCCGTCGATCGGAAACGGGATTTCGCTGGCCTGGACGACGGGCTGAGGAGCCACGGTCGAAAGATCGTCGCGGTAAAGCGTAATATCCAGCGTTCCGACTGGCACTGACGCTCGGGATGAGGCGCGGATTATCTTTGCGAGGCGCTCGGCGAGCGGAATACCGCGGCGGCGCACTCCGATGAGCGCCAAATCCTTTGCCCCGCCTGATTTCTCGACGATTTCATGCGCCAAACGATCCAGGGTGCGGGGAATATCCACCGCGGACATGAGCTGGCGCTTCTCCACGACATGCATATGGGTCAACTATCCTAACACAGGAGGAGGAAACAAAAAGAATCCTCTGAGAGAGTGCCAACCAGATTGACAGATTGATTTCAGATTGCGGCTTGACCGACGTGTTAGACTCTTTCTCGTGAGCCTGTCCGCTAGCGTCCGGCGGCCCACGGACGTTGACCTCAGCGTCCGCATCGGCTCTGTTTCCCTCAAGAACCCCGTCCTTACTGCCAGCGGCACGTTTGCATACGGAATCGAGTTTGCGCACCTGGTTGATCTGAACTGTCTTGGCGGAATTGTCGTGAAAGGGCTATCCATCGCTCCGATGGAGGGCGCTCCCGGACCAAGGCTCTGCGAAACGGCGAGCGGGATGATGAACGCCGTCGGGCTCCAGAACATCGGCGTGAACGCGTTCGTGGCAACGAAACTGCCTGAACTCAGAAAGTATGACACCGCGATTGTAGCCAACGTTTTCGGGCAGACCGCGGGGGAGTACGCGGGCGTGGTTCGCGTTCTGGAAGATGCCGACGGGATCGCAGCGTACGAACTGAATATATCGTGCCCCAATACCGACCGCGGCGGGGCCGAATTTGGGTCAGAACCTAAGCCAGCAACCGAAGTCGTTTCCGCTGCTCGCAAAGTAGCCCGGCGCCCCCTCTGGGTGAAGCTATCTCCCAACAGCCGCATTGGGGAGATAGCGTTGGCGGTCGAGAGTGCCGGGGCGGATGCCCTCACTGTGGCCAATACCTACCCTGCCATGTGCCTCGACCCCCTGTCCGGAAGGTCAAGGCTGGGCCGCCTGTCCGGGGGCCTGTCCGGCCCGGCCGTTCGGCCACTGTCCTTGAAACTAGTCTACGACGTCTGTAGGATGGTTTCAATACCCGTCATAGGAGTCGGTGGGATCGAGTCCTGCGTCGACGCACTCGAGTATCTGGTCGCTGGGGCGCGTGCTACACAGGTAGGAACAGCTCATTTTTCGAACCCAAGAGCAAGCGAGGAGGTTGTGGAGGGGCTAAGAAATATGAATGTTGACTTAAAGTCCTTAAATATGAATGGTATACGGAATACCTGATGGTCAAAGCAGGTAAAATTCGTCTTGCCAGGCGTAGTACCAGTATGATAGAATTGTGTTGATTTTGAATGGCTTATAAAACTATGAGACAAACACAATCAATCGTTCGAGAGACGTTGCTGGCCGGGTTCGCGGTGCTTATGACTGTTCCCGTGCTCAAGGCTCCGTCGCTCCCAGGCAGCACCAAGGTCGGCAGCACGAGTATGCTCGTTCAGACACAGGGTCTGGCAACCCCAAACCCTGCCCTTCAACCCAAACCCCTGAGAACATGGGAGTGTGTCTCCAGCTGGTATGGGGAAGACTTCGATGGTCAACCGACCGCGGATGGGGAACTGTACGACATGTACGGAATGACAGCTGCGCACCCCACCCTGCCCTTAGGGTCAGTGGTCCGGGTTGTGAACCTGCGGACACACCTTAGCGCCATCGTTCGGATCAACGACCGGGGGCCGTATGTTCCGGGGCGGGATCTGGACGTCTCGTATCAAGTCGCGCGGCAGTTGGGCTTCCTCCGCCGCGGACTGGCTCACGTGAGACTCGAATTGCTTGAGGTGCCCACATCAAAGGCGAAGCAGCCGCTAAACTGATTATCGCCCTGGACTTTGGCAGCCTGCCAGAGGCCATCCGCATTGTTAGAAAACTCAAGGGACGCTTTGGCCTGGTCAAGGTGGGAAATCAACTGTTCACCTCGACCGGGCCTGCCGGTGTCGAAAAGATTGCTCCCCTGGTTCCCGGCATTTTCCTGGACCTGAAATTCTGCGACATCCCGAACACGGTCTCAAAAGCCGTTGCAGCGGCGGCTAAACTACCGAAGATTCGCCTCATCACGATTCACGCGACTGGCGGTCTCGACATGATGCGCGCGGCGAAAGAGGCGCTTGTGAGGATCAAAAATCCACCCAAGCTGCTGGGAGTGACAGTTCTGACCAGCCTCGATGATGCCAAGATCGCCCGGATCGGATTGGCGGGACCTGTTACGACGCGAGTGCAGGAACTCGCGCGGCTCGCAAAGGAGGCGGGAATGGATGGCGTCGTGGCCTCGCCGCACGAGTTCCCGGCGCTGCGTGCGATCGTTGGAAAGGAAATGCTTCTCGTCGCACCGGGAGTGCGGCCGGCGAGCGGCATAGCGCAGACGGCTGCGCACGATCAAGCGCGTGTGGCGACTCCCGGAGAAGCTATCAAGCTGGGAGGGGACTACCTCGTCGTGGGACGCGCAATCACCGCCACACCTGACCCGGCGAAGGCCGCTGACGCGATCCTCGAAGAAATGGCTGCGTCGAAAAGAGAAAACTCAGCGGCGTTGCAAGCGAAAGCCGCCGACAATTCTATCTAGCTGCGCTGTTTGACCCCTGCCAGAGACTCCATTAGCATTCTCCAGATTGAAACCTCAGATTCTGCGGCACATCTGAAGGAACTCATGCCAAAGCACATCATTGTCGGCACGGCGGGACATATCGATCATGGCAAGTCGGCGCTTGTCGAGGCGCTCACGGGAACACATCCCGACCGGCTGGCGGAAGAAAAGCGCCGCGGAATCACGATTGACCTGGGATTTGCTTTCCTGCAGATGGGAGAAATCACGCTGGGTTTCGTGGACGTCCCGGGCCACGAGCGGTTCGTCAGGAACATGCTGGCCGGTGCGGGCGGAATCGACCTAGTGCTGCTAGTTGTGGCAGCGGACGAAGGCATCAAGCCGCAAACGCGGGAGCATTTCGATATTTGCCGACTTCTGGGAATTGGTAGAGGAATTGTGGCGATAACGAAGGCAGATTTGGTCGATGCCGATAGCCTTGGGTTGGTGAAGCTGGAATTTGAAGAGTTTGTTCGAGGAGCATTCCTAGAAGGCGCGCCAATTGTTGCCGTTAGCTCCCGGACACGCGCGGGCATGGACGATTTGAAGCGGGAGCTGGTGAGCGCAGCGGAAGGCGTGCCGCCGCGGGATCTGTCGGCCTACGTACGCTTGCCGATCGACCGGGCGTTTGCCATGAAAGGGTTCGGGACTGTGGTCACAGGGACGCTCGTTTCGGGCACTTTGCGCACTGACCAGGAAGTTGAGCTACTGGCTGTGGGCAGGCGGCTGCGCATCAGGGGCCTGCATTGCGGAGGACGGGCCGTAGCGATGGCGGAGGCGGGGCAAAGGACGGCGGTCAATTTGGCCGATATTGCCGTGGCAGATACTCAAAGAGGGATGGTGCTTGCGGCACCAGGGCTGTTTCGCGCGACGCAGCGACTAGATGCGAGGCTGTCGCTATTACCGTCTGCGCGGCCACTGAAAAGGCGGGCGCGAGTTCATTTTCATCAAGGGACGGCGGAGGCGGTTGCCGAAATGACCCTGCTGGAGGCAGAGCAGCTCGTGCCGGGAGAATCGGCGCTTGCGCAACTCAGGCTTGACAGTCCCGCGTTTATGCTTCCGGGTGACAGGTTCATCATCCGGCAGTTCTCGCCGGTCGTGACGATAGGAGGCGGCGTGGTGTTGGACGCGTTAGCTCCTCGACACAAACAAGGGGATTCGGGAGTTGCTCGCTTCTTAAGCGTGCTGGAGAAGGGTTCTAGAGAGGACGTTCTGGCGGCGCTCGCGGAAGAAGCGCCGGGTGGTATGGATATCCCAGAGATAATCGCGCGGACGGGCTGGCCGGACGCCGCCATCCGACAAGTCGTTCAGGGTATATCTGCTGCGCGCAAAATTCGTGTAATTTCGAGCGAGCCTCTGATCGTGACCGCTGAGGCTCGATTCACAGAATTGCTTCAAAAAACTGTTCAAGAAGTGGAAGCATTTCACGGAGTCAATCCTCTCGTCCCGGGCATCTCGAAGGAGGAGCTGCGCGGGCGGGCGGCGGCGAGAATCCGGCCCGAAATGTTCCAGGCGGCGATTGCTGAGCTAGTGGGCGCCAAGAAGCTGCATGTCGCGGGCGATCTCGTGCAGAAAGCGGGAAGGGAAATCTCACTTTCGCTCGAAGAGGCGGAAGCGAAAGATCGTATTGCGAAGGAGTTTGAAACTGCGGGGCTGGCTGTTCCTGCTGTCACGGAAGTGCTCGCGAAGCTTTCCTTGGATGCTCGCCGGGCGCAGAAGCTGATGCAGATGCTGGTGCGCGAAAAGACGCTAATCAAGGTGGCGGACGGGCTGGTGTTCCATCAAAGCGCGGTGGAAAAGCTGCGCGGCATGCTCGCGGACTACAAGCGGCGCCGCGGAGACAAGCTGCTCATCGCGACGTTCAAGGAGATGGCTGGGATCAGCAGGAAATATGCCATTCCCCTCCTTGAATACCTTGACCGCGAACGCTTGACGCGCCGCGTGGGCGATGAGCGTGTTATACTTTGACTTAGCTTGCCTCGCTCCGGGGCGGAGCCGTGGCGGCTGCCGGCCGAGCGATTAGTCCGGCAAGGGAGGGTTTTATGGAACTCAGTCCAATGCATCTCCTGCTGATCCTGATTATCGTCGTGATTCTGTTTGGAGGACGCAGGATCCCGGAACTGATGCGAGGCTTGGGGCAGGGCGTGAAAGAATTCAGGCAAGGCATGCGCGACGAGCCGCCAGCGACCAACCCGCCGGCTTCGACGCCAGCGAACCCTCCGGCCGAAACGAAGAAATAACTGCAAGCAGACAAGATTTTGGGAATCTCTTCACCGGCGGCCTTCGTGCTGCCGTTTTTGTATTTCGTGGATGCTCAATCGCACTTTTGCTGCATCTCGCGAAGGATGGAATAGAAACGCGCGAGGGGCAGGCCCATCACGTTGAAGTAACAGCCTTCGATGCGCGTGATGAACTTGCCACCGCGCGCTTGAATAGCGTACGCGCCCGCTTTGTCAAATGGTTCGCCGCTCGCGACGTAGTCTTCGATTTCGGCCTCCGTCATTTTTGCGAATGTGACGCACGTGGATTCGACAGCCAGCTGAATTTCTCTGCTTTGCAGGGACAAGACGGCCAGGCCCGTAAGGACTTCATGCGTGCGACCGCTCAGGCGCCGTAGCATGTCGCGAGCGTCGTCCGCAGATGAGGGTTTGCCAAGGATTTCACCGTCGAGGACTACCGTCGCGTCGGCGGCGACGATTACGGCGGCGTCGGCCTTGCGATTGGAGGCGAGCGTTTGTGCGGCGGCGCGCGCTTTTTCCTCGGCGAGGCGGCGAACATAATCGGCGGCGGATTCCCGCGGGCGCACGGATTCATCCACTTCCGATGGCAGAATGTCGAAGTTGAATCCCGCGTTGCGCAAAATTTCGGCGCGGCGAGGCGAAATGGAAGCGAGGATGATTTTCATTTCTGGACCGCTTCGCAAGCGGCGATGGCTTGGGCTTTGCTCCAACCGAAAATCCGACGGAGATGTTCTCGTGTCGCGTTCGGATGGGATTCGAGATACTTTGCAGCGAGTATGTGGCGCGCTTCATGCGGATCGATTTCCGCCGCCGCCTCTGTCTCTTTCGGAAAAGCGCGGCAAATGAGCTCAAAGTGGCCGGAAGCCCAGGCAGCCGTCTCCTGCTCGGTCCCGAAATGGACAACGACCAGCATGCGCTGCAAATCCAGTATCGCCTTCTTGAAACGCTTGTTGCCGGCCGTCGTTTCCATGCGACAGGCGTAGCGTAGCTCAAGTGTCGGCAGCGGACCATGCTTTGCGGGTGCTTCCCAGATGGCTCGCGCGTCCTCGCTTATAAGGCCTTCGTCGTAGAAGCGGGAGTAATTGCCGGGCCCGGCGACGGACCCGGTCATGGCGACGAAGTAGGGAAGGAATTTCAGCGAAATGAAAGTCCCGCGGCCCTTGAGATATTTTCCATAGAATGCGCGCCGCTTGCACGGCAGTTCATCCTTCCAGCGCCACAGCATCTCAGACTTATCATCCCAGATGTGCTCAACATGAGGGTCGCGACCCGTTACCGCGAAATAGAGCGAGGCGAGCGGCAACTCCTTGATGGGATACAGGACGCAGAATCCGAGCGCGTCGATGAAGCGGAGAGCTTCCGCAAGCGTAGTAATTTTAGGAGGCCGGCGAAATTTGGCCGCACGGGCGGGGTTCATTGGAATCGCATGCGCACGGGGAGAACTTATCACAGGGACGGCAGCTTCATTGATGACCCGAGGCTAAATGATGACGGATTCCTGGTACTCCCCAAACGCGCGGCGCAGCGCATCGGAAATTTCGCCGACTGTGACGTAAGACTCGACGGCCGTTAAAATTGCCGGCATTAGATTCTCCGTCGTGCGGGCGCGGCGTTCGACCTCCGACAGCGCAGCCTTCACCGTAGCGCCATCGCGGCGCGCGCGCAGCGCATTCAGGCGTTCGCTCTGCGCGCGCTCGACCTCCGGATCGATGCGCAGCGTGGGAATCGGCTTTCCATTGTCTTCCGTGAATCGGTTCACGCCGACGACGACGGCTTCGCCGCGCTCGATCGCCTGCTGATAATCATAAGCGGCCTGCTGGATTTCGGCTTGTACATAGCCGGTCTCGATGGCGCGGAGCATGCCGCCGAGCGCGTCAATTTTCTTGATGTATTCCTGCGCGCCGCTCTCGATTTCATTCGTCAGCTTCTCGATGGCGTACGAGCCCGCAACGGGGTCAATCGTGTTCGCGACTCCGGTTTCCTGCGCGATGATTTGCTGCGTGCGCAGCGCAAGCAGCGCCGAATTCTCCGTCGGCAGCGCCAAAGCTTCATCGAGGCCATTCGTATGGAGCGACTGACATCCGCCGAGTACGGCGGCAAGTGCCTGGAGCGCGACGCGGACGAGATTGTTTTCCGGCTGCTGCGCCGTGAGTGTCGAGCCGCCGGTCTGCGCGTGAAAGCGCAGGAGCATCGAGCGAGTGTCGCTGGCTCCGAAGCGGTCACGCATGAGCCGCGCCCATAAACGGCGCGCGGCGCGGAACTTCGCCACTTCATCGAGGAATCCATTGTGGGAATTGAAGAAGAAAGAAAGCTGCGGCGCAAATTCGTCTACCTTCAGGCCCGCTGCGACCGCCGATTCGACGTAGGCAATCGCGTTAGCGAGCGTGAAGGCGACTTCCTGCACGGCGGTCGCGCCAGCCTCTCGAATGTGATAGCCCGAAATCGAAATCGCGTTCCAATTGGGAATATCCGCGCGGCACCACGCAAAGATGTCCGTCACAATGCGCATTGCCGGACGGATCGGATAGATATAAGTCCCGCGCGCGATGTACTCCTTCAAAATATCGTTCTGCACCGTGCCGGAAAGTCGGCGAAGATTCGCGCCCTGCTTTCTCGCCACCGCAACGTAGAGCGCGAGCAGAATCGCCGCCGTCGCATTGATCGTCATGGAAGTGGAAACGCGGTCAAGGGGAATGCCATCGAAAAGCGTCTCCATATCCTCGAGCGAATCAATTGCTACGCCGACTTTACCGACTTCGCCGCGAGCGAGAGCGTGGTCGGAGTCCATGCCGATTTGCGTAGGAAGATCGAAAGCGACGGAGAGGCCGGTCTGCCCCTGCGAGAGCAGATAGCGGTAGCGTTTATTGGATTCGACTGCCGTGCCGAAGCCGGCGTACTGCCGCATGGTCCACAGCCGGCCGCGGTACATTGTGGGATAAATGCCGCGGGTGAAAGGGAACTGTCCGGGGAAACCGATATCGCGCCCCGCATCGCGGCTTTTGAGCATTTCAGGCGTCACGACGGTTTCGAGCGGCATCATGCCGGGCGCACTGGCAGCCATTTGCCCGTTTTCGGCCTTTGTGGAGTGTTTGCTCATAGAGTTGTGCAGCGAAACGCTCGCGAATCAGCGCACGCGCCGGGCGCTGCGAAACGCAGAGATGGAAAAGTACGCCATCATCAGGGCATAAACTACCGCAAAGACGGTGACCCACTGGCCGGTCGGTTGTTTGTGCTGCCTCCAGGCCGCTGCGCCACCATAAAGGGCGAAAAGAGCGAAAAACGTGCCGATGACCTCGTGGAACACCTGCCGGGCAAGTTTCCAGAATGCGCGAAACATCGTCAGGCCCGAACTCCACAGCGTCGAGGTTGCCCGCGAACCCATTCGCCTATTCTAATACATCCCAGAGGGCCAGTGGCGGGCTGCGCACTAGGGCTTGTATCCTGGCATCCCTCGCAATAAAATGAGCATTACCAATATTCGGGAGGCCGACCTTGCGGCTCGATGAAAACTTGAAAGCCCTGCTGCGCGAGCTGGGACATGCCATCAACGATTCGGTGGCGGAATCGGAGAAGATTGCGGAAGCGATCGCGAACGTCCGCGCTGCCGGCTACGACATCGTGTTGAAGCTGGACGCCACGATCGGCCTGGCCCAGCGGCAAGGTTCCGACGCGAAGATGACGTCGCAGGACCGCCGCTTCCTCGAATCGCTGCACATTCGCGTGGATGAAGAGGTGCTCGACGAGCAGGTGTCGCAGACAAAGCTGGAAATTACGCCGCAGGACATCAAATTCCTCAAATCGCTGAAAATCTCGATCGACAATGAGGCTTGAACGCATCGCGTTCGCCATCGGTCTGATCGCCGTGGCGTGTCTGGTTATGCCCTCCGCCCGCGCGCAGATGACAACGGGCAAGCAAATCACTGTCAAAGTTAAAACTCCCAAGCCGCCCAATCCGCACTTCGACATGTTCAAGGGCCAGGTTCTGCACATGGACGCGCAATCCATTATCGTCCGTGACCCGAAGAACTCGGCGGTCGTCAAGACGTTCAGCTATACGCCCGAGCTTGCGAAAAGGCTGCAGAAACTGATCGCGCGCGGAGGCTATCAATACGGCGACACCGTGCAGGTGAAGTTCAAGAGCGGTGAAACAGTAGCGCATGGCATTTCTGGCCACGCCTCGAAGCCACACTGAACGATTCGCAGTAAAATCTCTTCAGCAGATTCCGATGATTCGACAGCCAGCCGTCGCCGGACGATTTTACCCCGATGAACCAGCATTGCTTTTCCGCGAAGTGGATGGATTCGTTCATTCGCCGGAGAAGAAAATCCGCGCGCTAGCCTGCATGGCCCCACATGCGGGATATATGTATTCCGGTCATGTCGCCGGCGCGGTGTATGGTGCGCTGGAGCTGCCTTCTCGTTTTATTTTGCTTGGGCCGCGGCATTTTCCACGAGGCGAACGCCTGGCAATTCTCACGGAATACGCGTGGCGCACGCCGCTCGGCGACGTCCAAGTCGATGAGAAGCTGGCGGCGCAACTGATGAAGACGTGCTCCTTGCTGCGCGAGGACGCGGTCGCGCATGAAACGGAACACTCGCTAGAAGTGCAGTTGCCCTTTCTTCAGCGGTTGGCAGGCGATTTACGGTTCGTGCCGATTGTCCTTGGCACGGACCGTTTTGACGCTTTCGATATTCTGGGTCACGCCGTCGCTCAAGTGGTACGCGACGCGGGAGAGCCTGTGCTCATCATCGCGAGCTCCGACATGAACCATTACGAAAGCGATGCCGTCACGCGCGTGAAGGACCGCAAGGCGCTCGACAGGATTCTGCGCCTGGATCCTCGTGGGCTATATGACACAGTCCGCCGAGAGAGCATTTCGATGTGCGGTTATGGCCCGGCGACGACGATGCTAGTGGCGGCGAAGGAATTGGGCGCGACGGAAGCAGAACTCATTCGCTACGCGACTTCGGGTGACATCAACAACGACCGCGAGCAGGTCGTAGGCTACGCAGGGATGATCGTGCGCTGAATCTCAGTGCCTCAATGCGGCTTGCCGCTGCCGGACGATGCGTGCGAGGCGGGCGCCGCAGGCGCAGAACGTGGCGCGGAAAAACTCGGGCCGTTGCTGCTGCTGCCGCCGCGCATCGGACCGTCTCCCCTGAATCCGCCGCTTCTCATTCCCATGCCAGCATCAGCGCGGGTGAAGCGCATCGGCGCCGGAGGATGTGGCATCGATGCGGGCATGAGGCCACCGTTGCGGATCGGCACGGGCGTCGGCATCGCAGCAGGCCGGGGCTCGGAAGGCAAATGCATCATCGCGACAGCCGAGCCGTTCGCGGATGCGCGCATGCTGCCCCGCAACTGGTTCAGGTTAGCCGCGGTGGTTACAAGGACTCGCGAACCTTGCGCGGCGCTCATTTCTCCGGTTTCGGCGCCACGGGCTATTTTGCCGTTGGCGAGCGGGGGGACAGGCAACGCTTCCACGCTAGTTGTTCTCTTGTCACCAGTAAGCACGCGCACGCGACTGTCGCCGCCAAGTTGCTTTCCCGCAGTGAGAAGGAATCGCGGCGGAACAGGATGTCTGCCTTTGAGAATTTTACCGCCGCCCGAACCCGAGCCGTTCTTGGTACCCGGCTGCGGCCTGGACAAGGGCACAAATGCGGGCTGCCAATTATTGAAACCTCCACACCCGCCCCATCCACCAAACCCTGTGAGGAACATCTGCGATGGGCCGAAGTTCGACATGTCAGGCGACCACGCGATCTGGTTGCCGGCTTCGTACCAGTCCACCGGCCCGGGGTTCCATGCATTCAAGTCTCCCGGCATCCACATCCAGCCGAACGCGGGAGAATAATTCCAGTTGCCGAAATGGTAGGGCACCCAACCCCACGGCTCGTAGCTCACCCACGTCCATCCCAGCCCGGGGTAGAAATCCCACATGCCGTCCATGAACGGCATCCAGCCGCATCCCATACCTACCGGCTGCCAACCGTAACCGTATCCGGGGAAATAATTCCAGTTGCCGTAAGCGGCCAAATCATCAAGTCCGTACGTAAAGGGTGCGTGAACGAGATATGAGGCTTCCGTCGCGCTCGTCTGGCCGGAACGCTCGCGCCCGCTGGCCCAGCGGTCCCATGAATCCGGCTTCGGATTCTGCCGCAGCGCCGCGGTGTCCGCGTTTTTCACATTGAAGGCATACGTCTGACCATGCGGAACCATCTTCATCCCCGCGGGAGATTCGACCAGAACTGATCCGCCCGTCACGCTGATGGAAGCGCCGTCGTGATACACGTCCATGCGGAACAGCGCGCGGGTCGAAGGGCTGGCCTTTACTTGCCCGGCAGCGATGGTGAAGGAATCGGCGCTCTTCAGTTTCGCCGACGCTGTCACGGTTCCCTGCGCCATGGTCAGATGCGAGATACGGCCGCCATCCGAAAGCGCCAGCTCTGTGAATTGCACCAGCGTATTTTCCGCGATCCACATCGTTGCGCCGTCTTCAAATTCAATTTCGGCGCGCCCGTCATTCGTGCCGATCGTGAACCCCTGCTCGACAGGCATATTGGCGACGGCTTGTTCCCAATTCGAATGTCCGTCACGGTTGATTTGCACGTCTCCGCTCACATAGCTCAGGCGGACAATTCTCGCATAACTGTAGTCCGCGGCATGAGCTGCCGGAGAAAGTGCCGCAAGGAGAAGAATTGAAAGGCTGAAGAACGAAAGGCTCGAAACAATGCGTCGCATGCCGCACCCCCTTCCGGGGAAAACCCGTTGTTGCTTTAGATGTCGTCGCCCGCCGGGCAGTTGCGCGCGCCCTCTCGGTTGATGCTCCCGCTTAACGCACTCCCCGTCAAGCTGTTTTGCATCACCATCCGCGCCACCCAATAGCGCGCCTTGGCTTTTCTCCACGGTGCCCCATCCGTTTGATTACTTCTGGAAACAAAAACCACGCTGTGGCTCCGTCGAGCAGTGCGACCGGAATCAAGTTGAAGACTGCAATCACGACGTTGAAGTAGCCCAATATGCCGATAGTGACATTCAAAGCGTCGAAGCGCGTGAATCCGAAAATGGAAACCCATGTGATCAACGGCGTCGCAATTACCGCTTGCGCCGCGACTCCTCCCCAAGCAATCAGCGCGTCATCGTATCTAGACCAGGGTTCCGAGTAACGGACGAACCCCAATATTGGGTACAGCTCAATGCGGGTTACCTCACACTTCCTTCGACAAGCAATAATCATGTGGCCGTATTCGTGGATCAAAAGTAGACCGAAAAATGAGCCGCATGCGGCAAACGTCACGGCGGGGCGCTCGATTGCGCCAAACAAAATTACTATGGCCAAGACAACGAGGGTCCAGTGTGCGTAGACGGAGACTCCTTGGATGCGCATAATCTCTGTGAGTTTATTCAACTTCAATGGAGCGATAGCCTCATCTCCGCAGGTTACTTGCCGTTGCGGATTTGTTCGGCGATGGCGCGGGCGCGCTGGCGGGCGATGTCGAGCAAATCCTCGTCAGCGCCAATCTGGTCGAGAAGTGGCAGGAGCGCGTCCGGTTCCGGAATAAGCTTGTTTTGAATATCCGACTGCACGCGCAGCAGTACGTCGTTGGCGCCCAGGTGGTCGTAACGCGTCGTGCGGTCCATGTCGCTCAGGTCCAGCTCTTCGCGTTCGAGCCCTTCGAAAATCGCGCTGAGCTGATTCGCGGAGTTGTTCAGAGTGTAGTTGTACTGGACGGAGTAATTCTCCGCCCCCTTCTCATAGCTAAACGTTTTTTGGCCGAGGTTTGCGATCCGGCGGTGAACGTCGAGGTCGATGCCCTGAAAATCGTGGAGGTCACTGGCCAGTTCAAAAATCTTCTGCGTGAGCGACGGCCCGATGTGCAGCGCGTGCGGACTGGCGGCTTCATCGAGCTGCCGGATATCCCAAGTTCCGGTTCCATCCTCGTTGATTCTGATTTCGGCGAATTCGGGATAGCTAGCCTTGAAAACCTTTCGATATGTGATGGAAGCCTTGGATTTGGTGGAAACCGATGCCTTCTTCACCATCTGCGTCTGAGCCATGGAAGGGCGCACAATCGCGCCAGCAAGAATCGCACATCCAAGCATGGAAATTCGGAAGGGTCTCATCGTCAATTTGTGATGCGTGCCAGTGCAATGTGGCTGCGTGAAGCCGTCCGCGCGCGGACCGCGCCATTCGCACGCGCGTTCACGGGCGCCAGGGAAGCACTTCGCGACAATCGCTCCGCTGCCCGAGCCGCATGCGCATGACACAGCGCAACAGCGAGCGCGTCGGCGGCGTCGGTCGGTTCGGGTGTGTCGCGCAAACCCAGCTGCGCCTTCACCATCTGCTGCATCTGCAGTTTCGACGCCCCGCCGAATCCGGAAATGCTCGCCTTCACCTCGCGCGGCGAATAACTGTGCGCCGGAATATCGGCCTGCGCCGCTGCAAGGAGAATCACGCCGCGCACTTCCGCGAGTTTGAGAGCCGTGCGCATGTTAAGCGCCGTGAAGACTGATTCTACCGCAATTGCGTCGGGAGAGAACTCCTCCAGCAGCTCCGCGATCATGCGGTGAATTTCGCGTAGCCGCGAGGAAAAACTCGCGCGCGCCGGAAATCGCAGATGGCCCAGCCGCAGCATGCGCGCTCTCGCGCTATTCGAATCGAGCTCCACCACGCCATATCCTGTTGCGCCCGCAATCGCCGGGTCCACGCCAAGCACACGCAAAGCCGCAAGTCGGTTTCCCTTGGACTTCGCGGATTTCTCCGGATTTTGTGGAATGGTCACGCCGCCAAGTCTAGCGCAGGCACACCCGAAGCGAATTATTTTTTTCGGGAGGGAAGCAGGAGATTAACAGCCGCGGAAGGATCAACCGGCGACGGCGGCCTGGATTTCCTTCTCGTCGATGTCGAAATTCGCGTAGACGTGCTGCACGTCGTCGTGTTCTTCGAGCGCTTCCACCATCTTCAGCATCTGCTGCGCCTGTGCGCCGACCAGCTTCACGTAATTCTGTGGCACCCACCCAACTTCCGCACCCGTGGGCTTGATTCCCGCGGCAACCAGCGCTTCGCGGACTTTCTCGAATGCCTCAGGGGGCGTAACGACTTCCCAAGCCGACCCATCGTCCTTCAAATCTTCCGCGCCGGCGTCGAGCACAATTCCCATCATCTTTTCTTCGTCGGCGGCGTCCTTCGGCACGGTGATGTCGCCCTTGCGATGGAACATCCAGCCGACCGCGCCCGATTCCGCCATGTTCCCGCCGTGCTTGCCCATAATGTGACGGATCTCGCTGACCACGCGGTTGCGGTTGCTCGTCACCACCTGCACGAGCATTCCCACGCCGCCGGGCCCGTAGCCCTCGAAAGTAACCTCTTCGAGCGACTCGCCTTCCATCTGCCCGGAGCCGCGCAGGACCGCACGCTCGATGTTGTCGTTGGGCATGTTTTCTTCTTTGGCGGCGAGAATCGCGGTACGTAGGCGGGGATTCGTGTTGGGATCAGCGCCGCCACGCGCGGCAATCATGATTTCGCGGATGATTTTCGTAAAAATCTTGCCGCGGCGCGCGTCTGTCGCGGCTTTTTTATGCTTAATGGTCGCCCACTTCGAATGTCCAGACATGCTGAAAGCCTCTTTGAGGAGCCCGGCAGGAGCCGATTTGCCACCCTTGCTTTGACAGTCTAGCACAGCCACTGGCGAAGCGGAAGTGCACCTGGCCAGCGAAATACGCGTGAATCTGCATCAAACCTCTTATCCCATTGCCCGGCCTTTCTTTACACGGTCGAATGGGAAACCTATACTGAAATTCCGTTATCGTTCGATGAAACGCGCGCTCCTCATCCTCGCTCTGCTCGTCCTTATTGTTGTAGCCGCAGGTCTTATTTTTATTTTTCACACCTCCGGAGGACCGGCAGACGATCAGACCGCCCTTATTCCTGCAGCGGGAGCGTCGAGCGCGTCATCGAATGGCCAACCCGCCGGCCAAAAGGACTCTCTCGATCTGGTCCATCAGCTTCCCGCCGGGGCCTCAGCGATCGTCTATGCCGACGTAGGCCAGCTTCGCGGTTCGGCCTTCGCCAAGGAGCTGGCAGCCCTTGCGCCCAACTCTGGCGAGGACCCACAGTACACTGCATTCGTACGGGCCACCGGCTTCGACTACTCGCGCGACCTGGACCGCGCGGCTATGGCCCTTTGGCCGCGCACGGCGGCCACCACGGTCGTCGTCATTGCCGAGGGCCGTTTTGACCGTAAGAAGATCGCGAATTGCGCGCTCCAATCTGGCAGAGTGACGAAATTGGATGGCGATGAGGTCTACGAAGTCCCCGAACAGGGCTCGTCTCGCCGCGTTCGCTTCGCCTTCCTCGCCTCCAATCGCCTCGTCCTGGCCGACGGCCCTGCTTTCAACGCGCTGCTCAAGCCCGCTGGGGCAAATCATCTCGACCCCGCCATGTCCGCGCGCGTCGCTCAAGTTTCAAACGCGGCAATTTTCAGCGTGGCCCGCACGGAGAATCTCGCGCAGGACATCGGCATCGATGAATCTCACGACGCCCAGCTCGCGCGCATGCTGAAGAGCATCCGCGGAGTCACTCTGGCGGGCCAGCCCGATGCCAGCAATTTCAATATTGCCGCCAACGCGGAGTGCGATTCCACCGTCGATGCCCTGCAATTGATGACCGTTCTCGATGGCCTGCGCTGGATGGGCCGCGCGGAGCTCGCCGACCCAAGGGTGCAACAGCAAATCGGCCCGCAATGGCGGCCGCTCGACGAATTCTTGAAGGCGGCATCACTCACTCACAGCGGCCGCACGCTTCGTCTACGCGCTCAGCTGACCGAGCAGATGCTCGCGATTGCCGCGGGCTCTCCCGCCGCAACGATCTCGCCGCAATAACGCGCGGAAGGAAAGGCTTCGCACGCAGTTACAATCGAGTTTGGGAGCTACAGCAGGAGAGAACGTACGAGCTTGCTTAGTCTCCGCTCGCGACTAGCCCGGCGGAATCCACTTGGTGCAGATACCGCCAAGGATTGACGGGCGCATTGTGCATACGAACTTCAAAGTGGAGGTGTGGCCCGGTCGCCCGCCCGCTTTCGCCTTCGTACGCGACCACGTCGCCGCGC
>DATEFX010000059.1:0-10811 GCA_035280405.1 Candidatus Acidiferrales bacterium
GCCAATCGTGTATCCGCCATCGTCAGTCGGCAGCCTGCGCGAACTCGTCCCGATGCCGCCCTTCCACCCGAACGCAATCGTTCCTTCGCCCGCGCCCACCGAGCCTTCCTCGACGGGCCCGTCCTTTGCCGCCTCCAGCGCCCGCCGGACGTCCTCCGCCTTCACGTGCCTTCCGCGAATGTCGTTCAGCCAGCCATCATTTGTCTCGCCGACCACCGGATTGATCGAACGCACGTCCTCGTTTCCCGGCAGCGCAAGCATCCAATCGGTCATCGCCGCCGCCGCGTCCCACACGCTCAGCGTGTTCGTCAGCAGGATCGGCGTCTCGATCTGGCCCAGTTCATTTACTTGCGTCGAGCCCACCAGCTTGCCAAACGCGTTGAAGACGTACACCGCGCCTGCAACCTTGTCCTGAAACATGTTTCCCGCGTGCGGCAATATCGCCGTCACTCCCGTCCGCACGTCATCGCCCTGCACGATCGTCGCCTGCCCGACGCGCACTCCTGCGACGTCGGTGATGGCATTGAGCGGCCCGGGGTCGTATTTGCCGATGCGAATGCCCAAGTCGCGCGCCCTGGGCCGCGCCTCTTGTTGCGTGGCCTGGCCCCGTGCCGCGGCGCATAAGAACGCAATCGCAACGAGCAGAAAAATCCTTTTCATTGCATCCTCCGGTCGCGATTGTACGTCCATCTTCCCGGCTCGGGCGCGATTTCCTGGCGCTGCGTCGCGATAAGAACTGAATTCTTGCGACGAGGAATTGCTTGCGCTACATTCGCCGCTCGCACTGGCAGCATGCCGTGCCAGATACGCGCATTTCATTTTGCTTGAGAAGAGAGATGCCATGATGAAGCGTTTCTGCCTTTTTGTTTGCTTCCTTGCCGCTGCTTTCCTTGCGCCGCAAGCGATGGCGCAGTCCAGCGCCAAAGTCTCCGGCTCGATGAATCAAGACCTCAAAGCCTTCGTCGAGACGCCCGCCGTCCCGGGTTACGAAGGCGCTCTTGCGACGGTCATCCGAGAGCGTCTCGCCGCCTTCTCGCCGAAGTCCGACAACCTTGGCGACGTCATCGTCACCATCGGCAGCGGCTCGCCTCATCGCCTTATCGTCGCGCCGATGGACGAGCCCGGCTACGTCGTCAGCCGCATTACCGACGACGGCTACATCCAGCTTCAGCGCCTTCCGCAAGGCGGCATGCTTCCCCTGTTCAATGAACTCTACTCCGCGCAGCCCATCCAGATTCAAACTGTCACCGGAAAATGGATTCCTGGCGTTGTCGCCGGGCTCTCTGTGCATCTCCAGCCCGGCCGCCTCCATCCGCCCGATCTCGCCGACATAGACAACATGTACGTCGACATCGGCGCCAGCACCGCCGCCGAAGTCCGTCGCGCCGGCGCCGATCTGCTCAGCCCCGTCGCCATCGACCGCACTTTGTACCCGATGGCCAATGGCCTCGAGACTTCCCCCGCCATCGGCGATCGCTTCGGCGACGCCGCGCTCGTCGAACTTCTCCGCCGCCTCGATACCTCGAAATCGAACGGAACGCTCACTGTCGCTTTTGTCGCGCAGCAATGGGCTGGCGCGCGCGGCTTCGAGCGTGTAATCGACGAAATCAATCCCGATGAACTGATTTACGTCGGCCGCCTCACGGCAAGCGGGCCCATTCCAGGCCAGCCCGGACTTCATCGCGCGCCGCGCCTCGAACCCGGCAGCGGCGTCCTCGTCGGCACGCTGGACGCGGCCGCCTCCCTCACCGGCTTTGCCGCCAACCTGAAGAATCTCGCTGACGAAAATAAAATCCCCATGGCCGCCGATTATTCCGCTCCTCTCGTTCCTCCGGGTTATTTGCGCGGCCCGAAATTGCCCGACAGCATGGTCCATCTCGCGATTGCTACGGCCTGGACTTCCACTCCCGCCGAAATGATTAGCAGCTCTGACCTCTCAAGTTTGACAAATCTACTTGAAGCTCATGTCCAAGGCTCGGTCCTCCAAGGAGGTTCGGCCGCCGCGGCGGCTAGTGGACGTGATCGTAGTGAATCCCTGGCTTTGCCCTCTAACGAACAAATCCTCTCGCGCCTCGTGGAAACTTACGGCGTTAGCGATCACGAAGGCCTGGTCCGCGACGAAGTGAAACGGCTGCTGCCAAATTGGGCCAAGCCTGAAACCGACGACGCCGGCAATCTCATCCTTCACATCGCGACGCCACCCGCGGGCGCGCATACGCCCCGCATCCTCTTTGTCGCTCACATGGACGAAATCGGCTACGAAGTGAAGGAAATCCTGCCAAACGGCCGCCTCGCCGTTGAAAGCAAAGGCGGCGGCACGCTCGACTTTTATCTCGGCCACGCCGCCTTGGTGCACATCACGAAAGGAGAGAGCGTCCCCGGCGTCATGGAGCTTCCCGAGGGCTGGGATCAGCCGAATTTCCAGTGGCCGCGCGGCCGCGCGCTTCTGTATCACGTGGACATTGGAGCGCGTTCGCCCGGCGACGTCGCCAAGCTCGGCGTGCAGGTCGGTGATTTCGTCACCATTCCGAAAAAATATCGCCGCCTCACCGGAGTGCGCGCCAATTGCCGCAGTTTTGACGACCGCATGGGCGATTCCGCGCTTATCTCCGCCGCCTGGGCGCTCGGCCCGAATCTGAAGGATCGCGATGTCACCTTCGTTTTCTCGACTGGCGAAGAACTGGGTCTCGTCGGGGCAGGTGCAGTCGCCAAGCGGCTCGCCGCCGAGGGCAAGGCCCCTGACTACGTCTTCGCCATCGACACGTTTGTCAGTTCCGATTCGCCTATCGAATCGCCGCGTTTCGGCGACGCCAAACTCGGCGACGGCTTCGTCGTCCGCGCCGTGGACAATTCCAATATCGTCCCGCGCAAGCTCGTTGAAAAAGTCGTCTCCATCGCGCGCCTGAACCATATTCCCGCGCAGTACGGAGTCACGGGCGGCGGCAACGACGGCTCCGCCTACCTGCGCTACGGCTCGATCGACGTCGCGCTCGGCTGGCCTCTGCGCTACTCGCACTCGCCGGGCGAAGTCATCGACCTGCGCGATCTCGACGCGCTTTCGCGCATCGTCGCAGCCATCTCTCGCAGCTGGTAGCGCGGCTCAAAGCCCATAGCAAGTTCGCTCCAGGGTTGCTGCCGCAATAGGCGCGCCGGTGTATTCTTGTTTCGCGCGATTGTCCGGGAACGATTCCGCCATGCCGATTAAGACCATCATCGAGCCCTTCCGCATCAAATCCGTCGAGCCGATTCGCCGCACCACGCGCGAGGAGCGCCAGAAGCTCCTCGAAGCCGCTGGCTACAACGTCTTCCTCATCGCCTCGGAAGATATCCTCATCGATCTCCTCACCGATTCCGGCACCAATGCCATGTCCACCGAACAGTGGGCCGCCATGATGCGCGGCGACGAATCCTACGCCGGCTCGCCCAGCTTCGTCCGCTTCCGCGAATCCGTGCAGGCCATCATGGGCTTCAAGCACGTGATCCCCACTCATCAGGGCCGCGCCGCCGAACGCATCCTCTTCGGCGTGATGTGCAAGAAGGCCGACGTGGTGCCCAACAACACGCACTTCGACACCACGCGCGCGAATTGCGAATTCGTCGGCGCCGAAGCGCTCGATCTCCCTATCCCCGAAGCCCTCCAGCCCTCGCTCCAGCATCCTTTCAAGGGCAACATGGACACCGCAAAGCTCGCTGCGCTCATCGAGCGCGTCGGCGCGAAGCGCGTCCCCCTCGTCATGCTCACCGTGACCAACAATTCCGGCGGCGGCCAGCCCGTCTCCCTCGCCAACATTAAAGCCGTGAAGGAAATCTGCGCACGCCATCGCATCCCGCTCTACATTGACGCCTGCCGCTTCGCCGAGAACGCTTATTTCATCAAGCTTCGCGAGCCGGGCTATGCCGGTAAGACTCCGCGCGAAATCGCTCAGGAGATGTTCCGTCACGCCGATGGCTGCACCATGTCCGCCAAGAAGGACGGCCTCGCCAACATCGGCGGCTTCCTCTGCACCAACGATGACCTGCTCGCCCAGCAGGAAAAGGATCTGCTGATTCTCCCGGAAGGCTTCCCCACATACGGCGGCCTCGCCGGGCGCGATCTTGACGCCATCGCCGTCGGCCTCAATGAAGCTCTTGAGGACGACTATCTCAATCACCGCATCGCCTCCACTGCATATCTCGGCAATCACATCGCCGCCGAAGGCGTTCCCATCGTCCAGCCGCCGGGCGGCCACGCGATTTATATCGACGCCCGCGCCTTCCTCCCTCATGTCCCGCCTGTGCAGTTTCCGGGCGTCGCCCTCGCCGCCGAACTCTATCTCGAAGGCGGCATCCGCTCCGTCGAAATAGGCACGCTGATGTTCGGCAAGCGCGACGAGCATGGCGTCGAGCAGCCCGGGCCGATGGACCTGTTGCGCCTCGCGATCCCGCGCCGCGTGTACACGCAGTCGCACGTTGATTACGTCGTGGAGGTGATTCTCGAAGTCTGGCGCAAACGCGACAGAATCCGCGGCCTCGAACTGACTTATCAGGCGCCTTTCCTCCGCCACTTCACCGCACGCTTCCGCGCAGCCGCCAAGGTCGGTGCCTACAAGTAATCAGATAAAATGCTTGCTCGTCCAGAGTCGAAGCCTCGCCTTTGCTATAATGCCCCGCCATGCCCGGCCGAGAACCGAAGCCGCCTCAATTCAAGACTCCGCGCTATTTCGTCGTCGAAGGCCCCATCCGCGTGGGCAAATCCACGCTGGCGAAAATCCTCGCCGAACACCTCCACGCCCGCCGCATCTTCGACTGCGAGGACAATCCCTTGCTCACCGATTTTTACAACGAAAAGCCCGGCGCCGCCTTCCGCGCCCAGATGTACTTCCTCATCGAACGCCATCGCCGCCTGCTCGAAATCGACCGCGACGTGAATCCCGGGTCAGTAGTCAGCGATTTCCTCTTCGAAAAAGACAAAATCTTCGCCTACATCAACCTCAGCGACGAAGAGCTCAAGCTCTACGAGCGCTATTACGAAATGCTCGCTGCCTCGATCCCTCCGCCCGATCTGGTCATCTATCTTCAGGCCAAGCCGGAAGTCCTGCGCCAGCGCATCTCAAAAAAAGGCGATCGCACGGAGTCCAATATCTCGCCGGAGTATCTCGAAACCGTCGCCCAGGCCTATGAACACTTCTTCTTCCGCTATTCTGCTTCCAATCTTCTTGTCGTGGATACTTCGGAAATTGACTTTGTCGAGCGAAATCAGGACTTGCAGGAATTGCTGCGGAGGTTGCGCCAGCCAGTTAAAGGCACCCAGTATTTCCTGCCATTGGGGCCGGAATAGAGGCCCAGGCCGAGGGGGGAACTCGGCCCGGGCTTCCCCTGTGGGTTGGCTGCTTTGGGGGAACTCTTAGTAAGCCCGCGCTGGCCCAGCCAGCCGGTGGCGCAAATTCCCGAGGAACCGGTTCACCGGATGGTTCCTGTGCAGGAACGCAAACACCGGAGCGCGCCGCACTCCCAGCCGCTCCAGCGCCCGCCGGATCCGGAAATCCCGCCCTGCCGATATCAGGCCCTTTTCGAGCACCTGGATTGCGTCCGGTGTCCGCCCGGCCTGCTGAAACACCTCGGCGAGGTTCAGGTAAAGTTGCGCGTGATTGCACTTCAGGTTGAGCGCTTCCTGGCAAAGGTTCACCGCATCGCCAAAGCGCCGATCCGCCACTGCCGCCAGCAATCCGGTATAGGAGAGATAAAAGGGGTTCTTCGGCGCCGCCCCCAAAGCGCGCCGCGCGTGGCCCAGAGCCTCTTCCGCATGGCCGTCGCGCATCCGCTTGAGGCACTCCTTGAACTCCACCATCCCCGCATCCACCGGCGAAGCTGACCCGATCCATGGTGTCATCGCCTTGCTCCCTTTCGGAATCTCATGGTTTGTGTCGGGCTGAACGTTTCGATTGCGAGCGTATCGCTATCGTTGCGCGATGGCTACGGGTCAGAAGGACAGTTTTGGTTCAAGGGCCGTCTTTGCCCATGCGTACAGGCAAAAAATTGTCACAGGCGTTTTCCCGACGCGCCAGTCTGTGACGGAGGCGCAGTACTATCGCGGGAATTGTCTTATTTTCCGACTGTTCAGGTTTGATTGCCCAGTTGCTGTGCAATCACGCTTGCGGATCCATGCAAAATTCGCGGACTTTTACCGGCGAATTTCTTGAGACCGCATCACATATGCGAATCGAACCACGCCACCGCCCGCTCCGCCACGTCCCGACTGTGCGTGGGGTTTACGAATCCGTGGCCTTCGTGCGGATAAATCACGAACTGCGTCGGCACGCCGAAATACACCAGCGCATGCCAGAATTCATACGACTGTGGCGGCGGGCACTCCCCGTCGCTGTCTCCGACCACGATCAGTGACGGCGTCTTCGCGTTCTTGACGAAATTAATCGGCGCGCTCTTCGCGTACACCTCCGGGTCCTCGTACACCGACGCCCCAAAATACGGAATCATCCACTTATCGATCTGGTTTTCGCCGTAATAACTCACCCAGTTCGACAGCCCCGCGCCAATCACCGCCGCCTTGAACCGGTTCGTGTGCGTCACCGCCCACATCGACATGTACCCGCCATAGCTCCATCCCGTGATTCCCAGCTTTTCCGGGTCAATCGGCAGCGTCTTAATCGCCTCGTCCACGCCCGCCATGATGTCGCGGAAGTCCCCGCCTCCAAAATCCTTCACGTTTGCCCGCGTGAACGCCTCGCCCATCCCGTAGCTTCCCCGCGGATTCGGGAACAGCAGGAAATACCCCGCCGCCGGCAGCGCCATCTGAAAGTTTCTCCGGCTCGGCCAGCTCTGCATATTCGCGGACGCCGGCCCGCCGTGGACGCTCACGACCAGCGGATATTTCTTCGCCGGGTCAAAATGAAGTGGATACACCACCCACCCCTGCACGTCCCCAATATCGGTCTTCCACTCGAGGCTCTTCGCTTCTCCCCACTCCGGCTTGAGGCCCTGGTTGATGTGAGTCACTTGCTTCCACGCCCCTGTCGGCCCCGCCCACACCTCCGGCGGCTTGGCGAACGACTGCAGCACCACCGCCGATGTCTTCCCGTCGCTCGAAAACGACGCTCCTACGCCGAACCCGCCGCCTCCCATTCGTTCCGGGCCTGTCCAGACAGTCGTAATCACCCCGGACTCCAGATTCACGTCCGCGACGCCGCTTTTCCCGTCCACAGTCTCGCCGAAGCGGATCGCCTTTGAGTCTGCCTCCCAATCGAGCATGCTCGCCGAGGCCTTCATGTCCGGCGTGACGTCCTTCGCCTCGCCGCCCTCCGCCGGCAGCGTGTAGATGTCGCCGCCCACCGAACCCTCGTCGCTCATGATCCCGCCGATGAACGCGATCGATTTCCCATCCGGCGACCACGTCGGCCGCCCCATCTGCAACGACGCAGGCGGCGTGTAAATCACATGGTCCCCGTCCGCCGCCGTGCCGAACACGTGGATCTTCGCCACCCACCAGTTGTCATCCCCGTTCCCAGGCGCGGCCGTAGCCACAATCCGCTTCCCGTCCGGCGCCCAGCCATATTCGTACACATACAAATCCGCCGGCGTAATCTGCCGCAACTTGCCCGTCGCGGCGTCCACCAGCGCCAGCCGCTGCTCGTAAATCTTCGCGCCTACGACGCCCTCATCCCGTGTCTCCGCGGCCAGCGGCCCTGACGCTCGCGGCGCATTTTCGATGAATAGCACCGCGATCGTCTTCCCGTCCGGCGACCATGTCGGATCGGCCAGATCGCCCTTCACGTGCGTAAGTTGCTGCGAGGCGCCCTTCAGGTTCCCAATATAGAGTTCCTGCTGCCCCGCGTGCCCCGCATCCGAAAGAAGCGCAATCTGCTTGCTGTCCGGCGACCATGCGACGCTTCCCTCGTTGGCCGGCGCGCTTCCCGCGCTGATGTGCACGCGCCCCGCTGGCGCATTCCAGTCCGCGACGTAAATCGCCTTGTTCGGCGACGGCGCGCCGTTCTTCCCCTCCAGCGCCTCCGCCCACGCTACGCGCTGCCCGTCTGGCGAAATCGCGGTCTCGTCGATTTCATGCACGCCAAACATTGTGCGTATCGCCTGCTGCACCGCCGCCTTTTGACTCCCCGCCGACTGCGCCCCTGCGCTTGCGCCACCAAGCAGCGCCGCGCCAAGCATCGCCATCGTCAAAATCATCCCGCGCCATATTGAGCTCATCAATTCCGCACTCTCCCTCGTTTGCGCAACGACAATACCCGCCTCGCGCCTCGCCGCGCAACCCTGTCCTGGAAATTAGTCTCGGGAAAAGGTCAGTGCCGGTGTCGCTCGAAAATATCGTTCAAAAGTTGCAGCGCGAAGAAAGAATCACTGCGTGGTTGTACGTATGAAAGTGCGTCGTGGCGATCTGCATCCCTGTGCCAAACGTCACTCTCAGCCTGCTCCCGGGTGTTCTGTTCAACTGGATCCCATTCACTGTCATCCCCAGCGTCAGGAAATCCTGCGTCCGGCCGTCATTTGGCCCGCCGTGATAAAACGTCGAATTACTCTCAATCTCCGGCCAAAGTTTCCACGCATGAGATGCAATATTGATCCGGTACTGGCTCCCGATGTTCCATGTGACGCTCCTTCCCAGCGTCGCCGTGTCCCCCACCGGCAGACTCGCTCCCACGTTCGATTGCACGGTGAAATTGCCGAAAAACCTTCCGCCATAAATCGTCGGCGTCACCGACCCCCTTGCGCTCCCGTTCTTGAAACTCCCCGTTGGAAACGTCCCGCCCAGCGCCGCGCTCACCACGTAGTTCCCGTGCTCCGCGTTCCCTGCCGCGATGCGGTACTTCACGTTGATCGCGAAATCTCCGAAACCGTCCTCCGCCGAGGGCGTGTTGTGCTGGAAATACGGCGGCAGGTTGAAGCCGATTTCCACCTTGTGCCACGGAATCAGGTTGACGCCTCTTCCGCCGCCGTAATTCCACGTGGTCGTCCCGCTCGGCGTAATCTGCCGCACGAAATCGGTTCGCAGCCTCTGCGAAATCGCCCCCGAAGATGTCGCCAGCGGCGACACCCATTTCGGCTGCGAAGCAAGCGCCTCGTCCACCTGCTTTCCCCAATTCGCCCAGAATCCGTCCTGCGCCTTCGCCGCTCCAGCCGCCGCAAGCCCCGCCACCATCACCGCGGCGATCCGCCCCTTCCGCATTGCTTCTCCTCTGCTCTTGACTCAGACCGCCACAAGACTCTGGTCCACCATCCAATTGCAACCTCATCAGTCTAAAGCCTCGCTTTGCGCTCTCTGCCGCAACCCGCGCCATTGTTGTCTCATGATTACCCGCGCCAACGTTGGCCGCTCCGCATGAGAACTGCCGCGCACGTCCTTGACACGCCCAGGCATCTTCGCTATTATTTCGCCGTGCTGCCCCTCGAAGGCAAAGTCGCCGTCATCACCGGCGCTACCAGCGGCATCGGCGCGCGCACTGCCGAAGTCTTCGTCGCGAGTGGCGCCAAAGTCGTCATCGCCGGCCGCCGCTCGGAGCGAGGCGAAAAACTGGCGAAAAAACTCGGCCCCGCCTCCAGCTTCATCCGCACCGACGTCTCCGTCGAATCCGAAGTCAAGGCCATGATCGACCACGCCGTGAATCGCTTCGGCCGCCTCGATTGCCTGATGAACAATGCCGGCCGCGGCTCGCAGTTCGGCGCCATTCCAGACTCGGATCTCGAGCAGTTTGACGCCGTGATCGCCGTGAACGTGCGCGCTGTCCTCGCTGGGATGAAATACGCCTCGCGCGTCATGGTCCCGCAGGGCTCGGGCAGCATCATCACCGTCGCTAGCGTCAATGGATTCCGCGCCGGCCTCGGCGGCCACTATTATGCGGCCGCGAAAGCCGCCTCAATTCACCTCACGCGCTGCGCCGCCGTCGAGCTCGGCGAAAAAGGTATTCGCGTCAACAGCATCTCGCCGGGCATGATCGCCACAGGAGCTTTCGCCAAGTACTCCGGCATCCCGCCGGAGCAAGCGGACGACAATCCGCAATACGCCGAAGCCGCCATCGGCGCCGTCGCGGCCCGTTGGCAGCCGCTCCAGCGCGTCGGGCAGATGGACGATATCGCCCAGGCCGCGTTGTACCTCGCCAGCGACGCGTCCCGCTTCATCACAGGCCAGAATCTCGTCGTCGACGGCGGCATCTCGGCCGGCTGGGCCATCGCCGCCGTGCGCCCCGACCGCGAACTCTTCTACCGCACCTTCAAAGAACACCTCCCCAAGTCCTCCACATAAAGTGCTCCCCGATCTTTGGCTTGCCCATGGAGTGCTCGCCGCTAGTCGGACACCATCTTTTCGCCGGGTCGCCACTTGCTGCGCCGGCCAGCCGCGGGAAACGAAGGGCCCGTTTTCGCACATCGCATCCGCCTCTGGTTCTGTTTTACGCTGTCATCCCAGACCAGTCCGCGCTTTCTGCGGACGGTATGAGGCCGAAGGGGAACCCGGAGGTTTACCCTGCTTGGCCCTCTCCTCGAGCGGATATTTCATCTGCTCATCCCGCGGACAGATCATGTGCTAACGACACGCCCATTTTCTGCTTGACACCAGTAATGAATTGATATACACTAATTGCTTGAAATTCGGCAATTCTGTTGCCTCGACGCCTTTTATCGGGGCTTGCCCGCCTCTGGCGGGCTTTGCTGTTTCAATGGGGGCACGATGAACGGTTGGCGGGAAGGGGCAAGCGCGACGCGCCGGATCGCAAATGGCGCTACCCTGATCGAAAATGACATGCACAGTCGCCGAGAGCCATGTGCCTGCAAACAAAGTACTTATCTATTCCTGATCGAAAGTGAGT
>DATEFX010000060.1:0-5427 GCA_035280405.1 Candidatus Acidiferrales bacterium
TGCCGAGGGCGAGAGTAAGTACGGCGACGGCGGTGAAGCCAGGGGATTTGCGCAACATGCGGAAGGCATAACGCAAGTCCTGCCAGAGTGAATCCAGAAACATCTGCGCGTCGGCCGCGATGACGCGCTCTTTCATCGCAGGGCGGCTCCCGAATCTCAGAACTGCATCGCGCCGCGCCTCTTGCGGCGACATCCCGGCGGCCATGTTGTCCGCCGCGCGCATTTCGATGTGCGAGCGCAGTTCCGCCTCGATCTCTTCGTCCAGCTTCGAACGGTGAAATAAATTCGTGAAGCGGCGAAGAATGGACATGATCACTCGTACCTCAGCGCAACCATGGGATCGACGCGCATGGCGCGGCGGGCGGGAATGTAACAGGCGAGGAGTACAACTGTTGCCAGCAAAATCGCGACTCCCATGAAAGTCACTGGATCGGTCGGCGTAATCCGAAACAGCAGGCTGCGCAAGAGTCCCGTCAACGCCAGTGAGCCGCCAATCCCGACGGCTATCCCCGTTCCCGCCATGAACATCCCGTCTAGGATCACCATTTCTAGCACGTTGTTCGGCTGAGCTCCGAGCGCCATGCGTATGCCAATCTCTTGGGTGCGCTGACTGACCATATAGGAGATCACCCCGTAGATTCCGACGGCAGCGAGCAACATGGCTAATGCTGCAAACAGGCCGACGGCCGCGGCCTCGAAGCGCTGGCCAGCGGTTTCACTGGCGAGCAAATCGTCCATTGTGGCGACGTCGGAGAGCGGCAGTTCCTTATCGATGGCCAGCACTTGCGAACGAAGCGCGGACACCATCGAATCCGGGCCCGATACCGTGCGGAGCAAAATCGTCATGTCCGTGCTCGGCGACTGGGCAAAGGGCTGGAAGACTTGCGGCAGCGGTTCGCCACCCGGCCCAACACGCCGAATCGCGGCACACACGCCGATGATCGAGACGGGCGTCTGGTCGGGGTTGCCAACTGCAATGAGAATGCGCTTACCGACTGGATTTTCGCCATCTTGGAAAAAGCGTACAACGAACTCCCTGTTCACAACCGCGACTTTTGCTGCATTCGAACCGTCCCGGCTGTCGAATCCGCGGCCTGAAAGGATTGGAATCCCGAGAGTACGGAAATAGCCGTCGCTTACCGAGTCAAGCGGAACGTATACTGTCGGATCGTTCAACGCGGGAGCCGGGCGACCTTCGATTCCCATGCGTGTCTCGCTCGATAATTCATTCGGAAGACTGGTGGAAACGCTTGCGGCGCGAACTCCGGGAAGGCCGCTGATGCGGTCGAGAAGCTCGGTGGAAAACGCCACTTGCTTCAGATCGGTGGAGTACCTGTCGCTAGGAATAGGAATTCGAGCGGTCAGAACACTATGCGAATTGAATCCGGAGCTCACGTTCGTCAGGCGAAGAAAGCTTTGCAGCAGCAAGCCTGCCGCGACGAGCAAAACCATGGCGGCGGCGACTTCCGCGATGGCGAGCAGATTTCGCAGGAATGCGTTGCTTCGTGAGCCCGTGACTTGCGCGCGGCCCCTTTGGATGGCGTCATTCAGGTTGTGATTGAAAAGGGCCAGCATCGGCGCGAAACCGGAGACGGCGCCTGCCAACGCACTGACCGCGATGGTAAACGCGAGTGCGATAGTGTTGATGTGCACATCTTGGACATTCAGCAAGCGGCTGGGCACGATAGAACGAACAAGCACGACGCCCCAGAATCCGCCGAGCAGTCCGACGAACCCGCCAGTGGCTGACAGGAGCATACTTTCCGTCAAGAGTTGCCGCGCGAGGCGAGAGCGCGGCGCGCCGAGAGCGGAGCGCAGGGCAAATTCGCGAGCACGGACAGAACCGCGCGAGAGTTGCAAGTTGGCAATGTTCGCGCAGGCAATCAGCAAAATGAATGCTACTGCCGCCATCAGCGTCAACAGAGGAGTACGGACGCCGCCGATCAAATGGTCATGCAGGGAAACGACATTCAGATGAACCTCTTGTGTATAGCGACCAAAAAACTTCGGGAGCAGCGGCAAGGCGCGGGTGTCAATCAACGAAAGGTTGGCTTCTGCCTGAGAGAGCGTCACACCCGGCTTCAGTCTTGCGATGACGCCAAGAAAAAAAATCGCTGAATTCGCACCAGTCGGCACGGCGAGCGGTACAAACACCTCCGGCTGCCTGCCTGAGGTTGGGAATTTGAAACTCGAGGGGAACACTCCGACTATCAAATAGCCCTTATCGTTAAGAATAATTGACCGCCCCAGGATTCTCGGGTCGCCCGCGTAACGCGACTGCCATAGTCCGTAGCTCAATATAGCGGCGCGCGGACCGCCCTGACGGTCTTCTTCCGAAGTAAAGCTTCGGCCGCGTGCCAGATCCACGCCAAGCACAGAGAAAAAATTTGCGGACACACCCATGCCCCCAATCTCTTCGGGAATGCCTACTCCCGTGAGCGTGAATTCCCGCCCAAGATTCGTGGCGGCAACTCCGGAAAAGACGTCATTCTGGTCACGCCAGGCGAAGTACGTCGGATGGGGCACAAAGGAACCGTTCATATCTGACTTAGGGAACTGAAGAGTTGGCCAGACAAGACGCGCTGGGTCTTTGTAAGGTAGCGGCCTCAGCAATACGGCGTCGACGACGGAAAAAATGGCGGTGTTGGCGCCGATGCCGAGGGCGAGGGTCAGCACGGCGGCGGCGGTGAAGCCGGGAGACTTGCGCAGCATGCGCAGGCCGTAGCACAAGTCCTGCCAGAGCGAATCCAGAAACATCTGCGCGTCGGCGGCGATGACGCGCTCTTTCATCGCAGGGCGGCTCCCGAATCTCAGAACTGCATCGCGTCGCGCCTCTTGCGGCGACATCCCGGCGGCCATGTTGTCCGCCGTCCGCATTTCGATGTGCGTGCGCAGTTCCGCCTCGATCTCTTCGTCCAGCTTCGAACGGTGAAACAAATTCGTGATGCGGCGAATGATCGACATGCTCACTCATACCTCAGGGCAACCATGGGATCGACCTTCATGGCGCGGCGGGCGGGAATGTAACAGGCGAGGAGTACAACTGTTGCCAGCAAAATCGCGACTCCCATGAAAGTCACTGCATCGGTCGGCGTAATCTCGAAAAGGAAACTGCGCAAAAATCTTGTCAGCGCCAACGCTCCCACAACTCCAGTCGCAATTCCCACTGCCGCGAGCAGCATTCCTTCGCGAACGACCATCCGCAACACGTCGCCGGGCTGCGCGCCGAGTGCCATGCGCACCCCAATCTCGTGTGTTCGCTCCGTGACAGCGTATGACATAACGCCGTATATGCCGACGATCGCCAAGAGGAGGGCTAGTCCGCCAAACGTAGTCAGCGCAATTGAACGAGTTCGCAGCCCGGAAGCCGACCGCGAGATAAGCTGATTCATCGTTGCGAAAGAGGAAATCGGTTCATTCTTGTCGATAGTCCTCACAGCATCGCGCACCAGGCCAATAAGCGCCGTAGGATTACTCCGTGCTTGCGCGACGAGGAACGCATCGTCGGGGGACATCTGCCGAATAGGGTAGTAGGCCCCGGGCTTCGGCGCTTCCTCCAAGCCAAAATTTCGAATGTCTCCGACGACTCCGACGACCTGAAACGGCTTTGATCCCGGCGATGTTCCCGCGAAGCTGAAGCGCTTTCCCAGGGGATTCTCATTCGGCCAGCACTGCAGGGCCATTTCCTGACTGATGATTGCCACGGGAGTCGCGCCGTTCGCGTCAGCGTTCGTAAAGTATCTGCCCTCAAGGAGTGGAATTCCCATGGTATGAAAATAATTCTCACTGACCTCAAAGAATAAAGCGCCCTGGCCAGTATCGGGATTGAAAGGTGGCTTCCCTTCGATATCCAAGCCAAACGTAACGCTGATTGCATTCCCGAACGGCAAAGCATTAACGATTGCAGCGTCGCGCACGTCCGGCTGAGATTTGATTCGAGCAAGAACCTGTTCGAAGAAGTCGCTTCTTGCGAGGCTGCTATTGTTGAACTTCGGCTCCTTGAGGTTAACGCTAGCCGTGAGGAGGTTGTCGCTTCGGAAGCCTGGATTAACGTCCAGAAGCCGACCAAGGCTGCGCAGGAAAAGTCCTGCGCCAACGAGCAGCAATAGCGCCAGCGCAATTTCGCTGATTCCCAGCGCACTGCGCACGCGGTTGCGACCGCGCAAGGAAAATCGCCCGGCTGGGCCTCCGGATGCTTCCTTGAGAGCCCCATTTAGGTCCACTCTGCTGAGGCGCACTGCGGGGATAAGCCCGCAAGCAATGCCGACGAGAACGGAGATGCCAAATGTGAAGACGAGCACGCGGCTATTCATTCCGATTTTGGTGATGTAGAGCAGGCCTGATGGAGTGAGGACCCGAGCAATTGCGATTGTCCAGACACCGCACAATAGTCCCAAGCCGCCACCGAGTAGAGCGAACAACACACTCTCGCATAGGAATTGCTGCAACAAACGCGAGCGGCCTGCGCCCAGAGCCGCACGAATAGCCACTTCCCTCGACCGGCCTGCGCTTCTCGCCACCAGGAGATTTGCAACGTCCGCGCACGCGATGAGCAGCACGAAGACCGCTGCTCCAAAAAGCAGCAGCATTGGAGTGCGAGAATTTCCGACGAGCCTGCTATGCAGGGAAGAAATCTCGATCGGAATGCCTTCTGCTCGATTATATTTATACGCCTCGGGATCCTCTTGTTGCTCGATGGCTTCGAGCTCGGCTCGCGCTTGCCTCATCGTTGCTCCCGAACGCAGGCGGGCAATTTGAGCTCCCATGAAAGCATTGCCCCCGAACATTTCTTCGTTGAAACTCGTCGGGAGGGGCAGCCAGATTTGCGCCGATTCCGGGAAGTTGAATCCGGTTGGCAGAGTTCCAATCACTGTGAAAGGCTTGCCATTCAGTTCGATGGCTTTTCCGATCAGGTTGGGGTCAGCCTCGAAGCGTTCTCTCCAGAAACTGGCGCTCAAAATTGCGACCCGGAGGTTGGACTCTTCCTCCTCTGCGGTAAAGGTCCGGCCAAGGAGCGGTCGTACACCGAGCGCGTCAAAGAAATTTTCTGAGACTTCTGCTGCTTGAACGCGCATGGCCTGACTTCCACCGACCAGATTGATGTCGCCATGTTCATAGACGGAAATATCGTCGAGTGTCTTTGTCGCGTTCGTCCAGTCCGCCCATTTGAACTGTGTATCAGATTTTTTGACCGCAAGTCGCCGCGCGAAGTAGCCCTCAATGGTGACAATGCGGGTCGAATCTTTGAACGGCAACGGGTGCAAAATTACAGCATCGACAGCACTAAAAATCGCGGTGTTGGCGCCGATGCCGAGGGCGAGAGTAAGTACGGCGACGGCGGTGAAGCCAGGGGATTTGCGCAACATGCGGAAGGCATAACGCAAGTCCTGCCAGAGTGAATCCAGAAACATCTGCGCGTCGGCCGCG
>DATEFX010000061.1:0-8761 GCA_035280405.1 Candidatus Acidiferrales bacterium
GATGTGCGCATAGTGACGGTTCGCCGTCTCGTACTCCACGTGCGCCACCGCGATCGTAATTCCCCGCTCCCGCTCTTCCGGCGCGTTGTCAATCGAGTCGAACGCCCGGAACGCCACCTTCGGATTGTGCTTCGACAGCACTTTCGTGATCGCCGCCGTCAGCGTCGTCTTCCCGTGATCGATGTGCCCGATCGTCCCCACGTTCACGTGTGGCTTCGACCGCTCAAATTTCTCTTTCGCCATCGCATTCCACCTTCGTCAGTGATTTGCGTTATGTTTGCCGAACATCTCCTTGAATGTTGCCCCTAAACGATGGAGCGGGGGACGGGATTCGAACCCGCGACCATCTGCTTGGAAGGCAGAGACTCTACCCCTGAGTTACCCCCGCCCAAATTCACCAGCACTTCCGTTTGCTCCCAAATTTCTGGAGCCTGGGACCGGGATTGAACCGGTGACCTCGTCCTTACCAAGGACGCGCTCTACCAGCTGAGCTACCCAGGCTCTGACCGGTTCATTTCTCCGCTACAATCCCGTCGGCACACAGATTCTTACGCGCCAAACTCCTGAATTCTTTGCAGCCTCAACGATTTCGAGACGCCCGCTTCGCCAATCTCAACCCCTCGCGACAGAGTGGTGGACGGGGGAGGATTCGAACCTCCGTAGCCCGCAAGGAGCGGCAGATTTACAGTCTGCTGGTTTTAGCCACTCACCCACCCGTCCCGCGAGCGTTACCGAGACTTTTTAGCGTTCTTGCCAACCGGGGAACTTCGCAAACGCAGAAAGGGCTCGTGTCCAAAGACACCAGCCCGTTCATCTAAAATGCGAACAATCCGCCCGACTCCGCCGTATGAATCCCGATCTCTCAATATCAGCTGGCGGAGGGATTTGAACCCCCGACCCTCTGATTACAAATCAGATGCTCTACCAACTGAGCTACGCCAGCACGAGCAAACCACGAGAAGTTATCACACAGGCATCAAAATTGCAAGCAACTATCTCTTCACAGCACGACCCGTGCCACCACCCCTGCCATTCCTCCGCCGCTTCCCCTACTTTATACCATTCGATGCGGAATCCCAAGTACCGTTGTAGAGATTTATACGCCACCCAAAGTCGGCCTCCTCAACCCGTAAGGTTGACCTTGAGCCGGTCAACGGGCAGCGTCCGAGACGAGTGGAGCCTGGGGGATCGTCCGCGCCGGCTGTTCCCTCATTGACTCCCTCTCCCTCAAACCCTAAGATTACCGCCAGTCTATTCCCCTTTCGTTCTGGAGGACCCGATGAGCAGGGACCGTGCGCTGAAAATTCTGCTGGTGCTACTGGGCCTGTTTTTCCTGGCAGCGATCTAACCTATTGCGGCGGATCTGTGGCATATGAATTCCACGGATACGGGTGATGACATGATGTTGAGCATTTATTTCACTCTCGGCGTGCTTCTCTTGCTCGCTGTTCGCAATCCAGCCGAGCACCGCAGCTTGATCGCGTTTGCTGCGTGGTCGAGTCTTGCTCATGCCGTCGTCATGTCGGCGCTGGCCTTCCAGCCCGCGCAAACGGAAAATCGCAACGGCTTTCTAGTCGGCTCCGCAGTGCTTGTCGTCATCGGCGCACTCCTCATCGTGCTCGCTCCCCGCTCGCCCCACGAGCGCAGTTCCGCCTCGATCTCCTGGTCCAGCTTCGAGCGGTGAAATAAATTCGTGAATCGGCGAAGAATGGACATGCTCATTCATACCTCAGGGCGACCATCGGATCGACACGCATCGCGCGGCGGGCAGGGAGGGAGCAAGCAGCCATCGCCACAGCGAAGAGCAGGACCGCCGCGACAGTGAGTGATTAAAAATCCGTCACCGGAACCCCATAAACAAAACTCGCCAGACCTCTGGCAAACCAATAACTCGCCGCGATTCCCGCCCCGATTCCTACGCTCGTCAGGAGCATGCCCTCGCCTAATATGAGCCGCATCACGTCGCCGCGAGGGTGCCCAGCACAGGCCAGAAAAGGGCAGGCTTATTCATTCGTCGACTTCCTCCATCTGCGCATCCCCCAGGCACCGCGCACATCTTCACCGTTCGCAAAAAGGACCGCCGACTCAAAGTCTAGATTTCTGCCCAGCTCGGCGGGTGCTTCGGTCACAAATAGTGCATCTCTAGATTCTTCGTTGGTGATGGGTTGCTTCTCTCCAAATTTAGGTTAATGCAGAGCGTAGAGGTTGCCATCGGCACTGCCGAAGTAGACGGTGTCACCGACAATGACAGGAGAAGAAAGAATCGCACCTACGCTGAACATTTTTTGGATACCGGAAACGACATCGTCGTAGAAAAAGCTAGGCATGGCAACTTCGTATGCCGGCGTGCCGTCCTTCGTTGTATAAGTCGCGCCGTTCTGGCGAGACGCATCTGTTTGGAACGTCCACGCGTTTTTTTGGGAAGAGAGATCTACAGCAAAGAGTTTGCCCTCATGCGAGCCGATGTAGAGCAGATTACCCGCAACTGCCGGTGACGAGAACATCGGCCATTTCATGGCGATGGAGAACAATTCCGCGCCGGACTTTGCGTCCACTACATGAAGTAAGGCTGAATCAGAAGTGGCGAAGAAGAGTTTGCCATTGCTGATAGCCGGAGAGCCAATCACCCAAGAACCCTTGTTGCCGTATACCCACTTCTTGGCGCCGGTGCGAACGTCCAGCGCATAAACGTTTGAGTCCCGACATCCGAAGTAGACCATGCCGTCCGCAACTGCCGCCGAAGACTGAATGCCAATCTGATTGTGTATGACTGGATCTTCGCCGGTCTTGAAGCGCCACAGCAGTTTCCCGGATGAGGCATCGAGGGCATAAAAGTAAGTGTCCCAACTGCCGATGAAGACTACGCCGCCGTCTACCGCAGGCGAAGCGTGAACGACATCGCCGGTATGGAATTGCCATCGTCGCGCTCCGGTAGCAACGTCCAGAGAATAGACATTGCCATCGCTGCTTCCGAAGTAGACCGCACCATTTGCCACGAGGGGCGAGGAAAGAAAAAAATCAAACGGGTCTGGCATCAACTCCGATGCGGGCTCCATTCCGTGAATGTGTTTCGCGGAGAAGCGCTTTTCGCCTCCGGTGGCAAATTTCCATTTTTGATGACCGGTGAATTCTTCGACCGCGTAGAGATTTGAGTCGTAGCTAACGAAATACACGACGCCTGCCGCAACTGCGGGTGAAGAAACGATACGGCCCTTCGTAGTGAATTTCCATTTTTGTATGCCCGTTTCTCGGTCGACAGCATAGAGATTCCCATTTGTGCTGCCGATGAAGATCATACCGTCAGCCACTGCAGGCGATGAATACAGCTCTCCCCCTGCGTTGAATTTCCACTTAACACCGTGAAATTGAGGCGCGCCGGCAGCGTTGTAGACTCCGGTGTGCGCCGGATTACCGCGAAACATCGCTGTGTCCCCGCCGATCGCCGGAATGAGGCTTAGCGGGGCGCCGAGAGCCGCAAAAACGAAGTACGTTGCTACCTTATATACGATGTTCATGTGAAACCTCGTTTATCTACCGTGTTCGCTACGATTCGAGCGGGAACAAACGATCGAAGCTACTCATAACGCAGTGCTACCATCGGGTCGACGCGCATGGCCCGGCGGGCCGGAACGTAACAGGCAGCGGTCGAGATCGCAACGACCAGAAGCACCACTATCGTAAACGTCAGCGGATCAGTGGGCCGTACGTCAAAAAGCATGCTAGCCAAGAACCGCGTCAGTACCACGGACGCGAATACACCCGCAATCACGCCGCACGCTACCCAGAGCATGGCGTCACGAAGCAGCCATCCGAGCAGTTCATGGCGCTGAGCTCCGAGGGCAACGCGTATACCAATCTCACGGGTGCGTTGAGCGGCACTATACGCCGTGACTCCGTACACTCCTACCAGCGAGAGCGCCAGCGCAATTGCGGCAAAGGCTCCGATGAGAATCAATGCGAATCTCCGGTCTTGCACGGAAAGCTCGACGTAATTTTCCAGCGGTGCGATATGCGAGATTGGCTGCGATGAATCAAGGGAGTGAATGGCTTGTTGCGCTGCCGACGAAATGCCGAGTGGAGCTCCCGTAGTGCGAATGACAAAGACCATCTGGTTGTCAGGAAATGGCCATTGTTGATGAGGCACATACACCTGCATGTCGGGGGCCGCGTCGAGGCCGACGTGATGCACGTCTCCCGTGATTCCCACGACCGTCCACCACGGCTGATCCACTCCGCCGAGCTTTACGCGCTTGCCTATGGGATCTTCGCCGGGCCACATGCGGTGCGCTGTAGTTTCACTGACTAACAGGACTTGAGGCGCTTTTGCTGTGTCGGCGGCAGAAATATCGCGACCACGAAGCAGTGGAATATGCATGGTTTCGAGAAATCCGGGAGTAACGCAGTAGCGTTCGGCGCTCGGGTCTTCTTCGGGGTTGGGATGGATTTTACCTTCGACGTGGAAGCCATACTTGTCGACATTCCCCGCTAAGGGAATTTGGCTGGCCGCCGCAGCAGATTGTACGCCGGGAAGCGCGCTAAGACGGTCGACGGCATAGGCAAAATATTGGCGCACGATATTGTTGTCGCTGAAACGTTGACCGATAGCAGAGGTTTGCATGGTCAAAACGTTGACAGGATCGAATCCTGGAGAAACGGCGAACAAACGGCTCAAGCTCCTCACGAGAAGGCCCGTGCCGATCAGAAGAGTGAGGGACAGCGCGACTTCCGACATGACCAGCAGACCGCGCAAACGGCGACTCGCGACTTTCCCTCCAACGCGTGCGCCGTCCTTCAACGACTCTTGTGCGTCGGTTCGCGATAACTGCAGAGCTGGTGCAAGGCCCGCAGCGATAACGGTGGACAGGCCGACTGCAGTTGTGAACAACAGGACGCGCCAATCGAGATGGACTTGGTCGAGGCGGGGCAGATCCCCGGGGCCGATGACAGCCAGGAATTTGGGCGTCCAAAACGCAGGGATGATCGCCGACGCAGCGCCCAGCAGGCCGAGGACACAGTTTTCCGCGAGAAGCTGACGAATAATCCTGCCACGTGTCGCGCCGATGGCGGCGCGTACGGCAATTTCTCGCTCACGATTGGTGGCGCGGGCAAGGAGCAGATTCGCAAGGTTTGCGCACGCCACGAGCAACACGAATGAAACGACTACAAACAGAATGTACAACTGCGAGCTGGCCGGGCCGAGCAGTTGGTTGTAAATGGGGGTGAGAATCACGCCACTGTCGTCATATTCTTTCGGATATGCCTTGGAGAGCGCAGCAGAAATTGTATCCATCTCAGCGGTGGCCTGCGTGAAGGGGACGCCATCTCTAAGGCGCCCAATCGCCACCAGGTGATGGCAAGTCCGGCAAGCCCAGGGCTGCGAAACGTCGTAACCGAGCACGCGCCAGATTTCCACTGTGCCGGCGGATGGGATCTGGGTCATCAAGGACTGATAGCTGGCGGGCAAAACACCCGCAACAATGTATTGGCCGCCGCTTATCTCGATGGTCTTGCCAATGACGGCAGGGTCGGAGTTGAATTTGCGGTACCACAAGGAGTGGCTGAGCATCACCACCTTATTGGCCTTGGGAGTATCTTCTTCAGGAGTGAAATCGCTTCCGATTTCTGGTTTGATGCCGAGCGTGCGGAAATAATTACTGGTGACGCGAAGGCCGTTCAGTTCCTCGGGTCCGCCAACTTGCAGTACGGGCTGCCAGGAACTGTAAACAGCAAGCTGCTCGAAACTCTTACTCTGAGCCTTCCAGTCTAGGTACGTAGCATAACCGACGTTATCGCGGGAGCCTTCACGGTCTTTTTCCCAAACAATCGTGAGGCGATCCGGATTCCGGTACGGGAGCGGCCGCAGCAGAACACCATTGACCAAGCTGAAAATCGTCGTGTTCGCGCCGATGCCGAGGGCGAGGGTGAGAATGGCGACGGCGGTGAAGGCCGGAGATTTGCGCAGTATGCGCAGACCATAACACAAGTCCTGCCAGAGCGAATCCAGAAACATCTGCGCGTCGGCCGCGATGACGCGCTCTTTCATCGCAGCGCGGCTGCCAAATCGCAGGACTGCCTGACGCCGGGCCTGTTCGGGCGACATCCCGGCGGCCATGTTGTCCGCCGTGCGCATTTCGATGTGCGAGCGCAGTTCCGCCTCGATCTCTTCGTCCAGCTTCGAACGGTGAAACAAATTCGCGAATCGGCGAAGAATAGGCATGCTCACTCGTACCTCAGGGCGACCATCGGATCGACACGCATCGCGCGGCGACCGGGGATGTAGCAGGCCGCGAGCGCAACAATGGAGAAAATCGCGGCAACCGCGATGAACGTCAACGGATCGTAAGCCGTGACGCCGAAAATCATGCTGGCAATGAGGCGTGTTGCACCGAGCGCGGCGAGCACTCCGATCGCGATGCCAATTAAAGTCAACGTGATTCCTTGCAGGATGATCATGCTCAGGACATTGCCCGGATTTGCGCCCAAAGCCATGCGAATGCCGATTTCGTGCGTCTTGCGCGTGACGGAATAGGCCATGGTGCCGTAAAGGCCGATCATCGCAAGGATAAGCGCGAGCAAACCGAAGATGAATGTGAGGCGCGTGAAGAGGCGCGGGAAAGCCAGACCGTCACTGATTTCTTCGGTTTGCGTTTTGAGATTGATGAGCGGCAGGGACGGGTCGGTTTGGTGAACAGCGTCGCGGAGTTCGGAGATGATTGTGGCGGGCGGACCTTGCGAGCGAACCTCAAAGAACATTTCGCCGACGTCGGATTGCGCGTAGGCCAAATAGGCGGTGGGAATGGGCTGGGCTTGCGGGTCGGTGAGTTCGGCAGGCCGACTGACGCCCACAATTTCGTATGAATCTTTCGGATCATACTTATCCGTCAGACTGAAACGATGGCCGACAGGGTTCTGACCGGGGAAGAATTTGCGCGCGAAGGATTCGTCTACGACGGCTACGTGAGGAGATGCAACATTATCCGTACGTTGGATGCCGCGACCGAGAACGACGGGAATGCCCATAGTGCGAAAAAAATCGGGACCCACGGACTGCCAGGAAACCAAGTAAGTACTGAGATCTTTGGAGGCGCCTTCGACACTTGCGGTGTCGTCGTTCGATAAGCCGGAGAACGGGGCGTACGACATGAGCGTGGCGGAGCGGACGCCCGGGAGAGCCTGAATGCCATCGAGCAATTGCGAATAAAGAGTGACAGCGCGCGTGTCATGATAGCCGGCGCGCGTGGGATCGAGGCCGAAGGCGAGCAGATTGCGCTGGTCGAAGCCGAAATCGCGATTTTCATAATTGACCAGGGTGCGTACGAAGAGACCGGCGGCGATCATCAGAACTAGAGAAGCGGCGACTTGCACGACGATGAGCGACTGGCCAAGACGGTGATTGTCACGCGCGTCGGAAATGTTTGCAGCGCTGTCTTTCATTGCGAAGGCGAGATCGATCTTGGAGTTGCGCAGAGCAGGTGCGAGGCCGAAAAGAATTCCAGTGAGCACGGCAACCACGAACAAGAACAGGAAAACGCGGGCGTCGGCGAGAGCGTGGAGCACGATGGTTGCGTTGTAGGCGTTGGATATCAATCCGATAAGCGCCCGCATGCTCCAATTGGCGAACAGCAGACCCAGGAGGCCGCCGAGAACAGACATGAGCACGCTTTCGGTGAGCAACTGACGAATCAGACGCGAGCGCGACGCGCCCAGCGCGAGACGCACGCTGATCTCCTTCTTCCGAGTTGCGGAGCGCGCCAGGAGCAGAGTCGCCAGGTTGGCGCAAGCAATGAGCAGGACCAGACCGACGGCGACCGTCAGCATGTCAAGCGGCTGGCCGAAACCCTGCTGGAACATGGGGAGTCCCTGATTGCCCGCCGCCAGCGTAAGACGCGGGACGTCGCTGTCCTTTGCAGGATGCCATTCGGCAGTGACGAATTGATGCAAAATGGTGTCAAGTGCGCTTTGCGCCTGAGTTTTCGTAACTCCATTCGTGAGGCGGCCCATGACGTATAGGCAGAGCCAGTTGCGAGCGGCATACACAGAACCTGTCCCGTCGCCTGGAGCGAGAGTCCAAGGGCGCAAGTTGGTTTTGTCGTCGAAGGGGACCCAAAGATCCGGCTCTGTGCCGACCTCGACGCCGTAGAAGCCGGGAGGCGTGACACCGACGATGGCGAAAGGGATACCATTGAGCGTGAGGTTTTTGCCGACGATGGAGGGATCGCGGGCGAAGCGGCGCGCCCAGTAAGCGTAACTGATGACCATAGCGCGCGGTGCTCCAGGATTTTCGTCGGCGTCGCTGATGCCCCGCCCGAGGAATGGAGTGACACCGAGGGTAGAGAAATATTGGCCGGTGACCATCATGCCGTCAGCGAGCGTCGGTTGGCCGTTAATGCCGACAGTGGTGTTCTCCGCACTGAAGCCGAGCGGCACGAAAGCGAAAATGCCCGAGATAATTCTTTTCTGCGCTAGAAATTCCTTGTATTCGGGATACGAAAACAAGTATTGAGGCCAGCCAGTTACGTGAAACATGGGCGGCCATTTGTTGGTGTCCCATTGAAAGAGGACTAACTGCTGGGGATTTTTCACGGGCAGCGATTCAAGCATGACGGCGTTTACGAGGCTGAAAATCGCGGTGTTGGCGCCGATGCCGAGGGCGAGAGTAAGTACGGCGACGGCGGTGAAGCCAGGGGATTTGCGCAACATGCGGAAGGCATAACGCAAGTCCTGCCAGAGTGAATCCAGAAACATCTGCGCGTCGGCCGCG
>DATEFX010000062.1:0-45332 GCA_035280405.1 Candidatus Acidiferrales bacterium
ATAAGGTAGGATGGCCGTTTCGCCCTGGTGAGGATAAGTGAATGACGCATGAGGAGCAAAGACTAGAGGAATCGCACCAGCGGAAAGTCCACTGGAAGCGCTGGGGGCCGTACCTTTCGGCGAGGCAATGGGGCACGGTTCGCGAAGACTACAGCGGGAATGGCGATGCGTGGAATTATTTTCCGCACGAGCACGCGCGTTCGCGGGCGTATCGCTGGGGCGAGGATGGAATCGCGGGATTTTGCGACCGGCATCAGCGATTTTGCTTTGCGTTGGCGCTGTGGAACGAGCGCGACTCGATCTTGAAGGAAAGATTGTTCGGCCTGACCAACGAGGAAGGAAACCACGGAGAGGACGTCAAAGAATATTATTTTTACATGGACGCGACGCCGACCAGCTCTTACCTGAAATACCTCTACAAGTATCCGCAGGCTGCGTTCCCTTACGAACAACTAGTGGCGGAAAACCGCAAAAGGACGCGGCAGGATCCCGAATATGAGCTGCTCGACACGGGCGTGTTTGCAGAGAACCGCTATTTCGACGTCTTCGTGGAATACGCGAAGGCTTCGGCGGAAGACATCTTGATCCGGATCACAGCTTACAACCGCGGCCCGGAAACGGCGCCGCTGCATCTGCTGCCAACGTTTTGGCTGCGAAACACGTGGTCGTGGGGCGGCGCGGTGAGGGAAGCCGGCGCGCACCTGGTGCGTTCGAAAGCGGGAGCCGCGGTGGTTGAAGCTTATCAGGCCGACTACGGGAAGCGATGGCTGATCGCGGAAGGATTGCCGGAGATTTTGTTTACAGAAAACGAGACCAATTCCGAGCTGCTCTACGGAGTGAAAAACCGGACGGCGTACACGAAGGACGCTTTTCACGGCTACTTCGTGCAGGGCAAGAAAGACGCGGTGAATCCAGCGCAGACGGGAACGAAGTCGGCGATTCACTATCCGGTGCGATTGAAGCCCGGCGCGGGAGTGACAGTGCGGTTGCGGCTGACGGATCAGTCGCCACTCGCGTCCGACGGCACCGTGAGCAATACGGTGACGACCTTGTTTGGCACGCGGTTCGAAGCGGTGTTCGAGGAGCGGATCCGGGAGGCGAACGAATTTTACGGACGGCGCGTGTGTCTGGGGACGAGCGAAGACGCGAGGATGGTGCAGCGGCAAGCTTTCGCGGGGCTGATGTGGGGAAAGCAGTCGTATCACTACGACGTGAATGCGTGGCTCGACGGAGATCCGGCGCAGCCAAAACCTCCAGCCGCGCGGCTCGAAGGCCGAAATTGCGAATGGAGGTACCTCTACAACGCGGACGTCATTTCGATGCCGGACAAATGGGAATATCCGTGGTACGCGTCGTGGGATTTGGCGTTTCACTGCGTGGCGATCGCGCCGATTGATTCGGATTTCGCCAAATCGCAGCTCATCTTGTTTCTGCGCGAGTGGTACTTGCATCCGAACGGGCAGATTCCCGCGTACGAATGGGATTTCAGCAGCGCGAACCCTCCGGTGCACGCATGGGCGGCATGGCGCGTGTACAAAATCGAGCGGCGCGTTCGAGGAAAAGCGGACCGGAAATTTCTGGAACGCGTGTTTCACAAGCTTCTGCTCAATTTCACGTGGTGGGTGAACCGGAAGGACCCTCTCGGCATGAACGTGTTCGAAGGCGGCTTCCTAGGGCTCGACAACATCGGCGTGTTTGACCGCTCGATGCCCCTTCCCGGCGGCGGGCACATCGAGCAATCCGACGGCACGAGTTGGATGGCGTTGTATTGCCTGAACATGATGGCGATGGCGATGGAGCTAGCGCGCGAGGATTCGGCGTACGAGGACGTGGCGAGCAAGTTTTTCGAGCATTTCGTTTATATCGCTGACGCAATGAACAACATCGGAGGGAAAGACATCGGCCTTTGGGACGACGAGGACGGCTTCTACTACGACGTGCTGCATTTTTCGAACGGGAGTCACATACCGCTGAAAGTGCGCTCGATGGTCGGACTTATTCCACTGTTCGCCGTCGAAACGTTCGAGCCGGAGGATTTGGAACGCGTGCCGGATTTCCAGCGGCGGATGGGATGGTTTCTGATTCACCATCCGGACGCGCCCGAGCACATCGACATGTCGCAATCCACGAAGAAGGGGAAACGGCTGCTGCTCTCCGTGGCAAACAAGAAGCGGATGCTTCGCGTGCTGCGATTCATGCTCGACGAAAACGAATTTTATTCGCCCTACGGCATTCGCTCGCTATCCAAATTCCACCGCGAGCATCCGTACGCGCTGAAGCTCGACGGCGAGGAGCACCGCGTGGATTATGAGCCGGCGGAATCGACGACGGCGCTATTCGGCGGCAACTCGAACTGGCGAGGGCCGGTCTGGTTCCCGACGAATTTCCTCCTGATCGAGGCGCTGCAGCGATACCACTTTTATTATGGCGATGAACTCAAGGTGGAGTGCCCCTACGGATCCGGACAGCAGAAAACGCTCTGGGACGTTGCGGGAGACATCTCGCGGCGGCTGACAAAGATTTTTCTTCGAGACGAGCATGGCCGCAGGCCGGTGGACGATGGCAGCGAATTATTTCAGAGGGACCCCTACTGGCGGGATTTGATCGAATTTCACGAGTATTTTCACGGAGACACGGGCGCGGGGCTCGGCGCAAGCCATCAGACGGGGTGGACGGCTCTGGTGGCGAAGCTGATTGAACAGAGCGAGGGGTCGCAGAAGAATAACCGGGCTGCTCAGACTGTTCGGGCGGCGCAGGATTAGTTTTCTGGTTATAGACGGCGTCAATCGTCGTCAAAATCAGCGACGAGGCCGAGGCCGAAGGAAACGCGGTTGATATAGTTGAAAAAGGCGACCGTCAAGACCGCTTCGCGCAGCGCGGCCTGACTCCAGCCGGCCGCAAGGACTTCGTCCACATCCGGCTGATCGATGTCGACCGGTTTGCGGGTCAATTTATCGGCGAACCGGAAAAGCGCCTTCGTCTTGTCGTCCACGGGCGCGCGCATGTAATCGGTGGCGAATTTGCGCGCGGCGGATTTTTCGACGCCGAATTTCTGCAAGAGCTCCATGTGGATCGCGATGCAGTAGGACGACGAATTGATTCCGCTGACGACGAGGCCGAGCTGCTCCTTGAGTTCGGCGGAGAGTTCGCCTTCGCCCATGATGGCGCCGGTCATGCGGAGCTGGGCGTCAATGACTTCGGGCACGGCGCCGAGCGCCTTGAAAAAATGAGGCACGCCGCCGAAGCCCTTCTCGATTTGCGTGTAAATCTCGCGAAGCTGCGGAGTCGCTTCGGCCTGCTCCACTTCATCTACGAATGGCATGACGCTTCCCTCGTCTTCGCTGATGCGTTGAAGTCCGGCGCTTCAAGATTTCCGTTGCGAGCCGGATGAACGGCGGCGCCGGCCTATATCGCTTCAAATGCTCAAAACGGCCCGGCTATTCCACTGGGCAGAGACGGGCAACACCTATTCTAGGACTGTTTCGGATTCTCGACCAGCTCAATCAGGAGCTTCCGGCCAGTTGGGGAGGCGACAAGGAAGAAATTCACGAGGGTGCCATCAGCGCCGGGACGCGTTTGCGGATAAACGGGTTGCGAGCTGAGGCGCGAACGGAGCATTTCGGTGACCCGGTCGACATCGTTGGCGAGAAGCTCGACCTGTTGGATGCCTTCGCCGAACTTGGCGAGGAAGCGCGCGATTGCGCCGTTCCCTGCCGGATCGCGAGTGGTCAGGATATCGAGGCGCGCGCCGGCGTCGAGATCCCATTCGAATTCCTGCGCGTCCTGATCGGGAGGGACTTCAGCCAGGCGCGGGTTGCCGAGTGCGCTGCGAATCTTCGCGAAATGCTCGGGCGAAACCGCAACTCCCACGGTGTAATGATTCGAAAGAAGCGCGGCAAGCTCGGGAATTTGCCGCCAGCTTGATACGGCCGCCTCGGCTTGCGCCGCGCCGCGGCGATGGAGTTCACTCGCGGCATCGTCGCGAACAGCCTGATTCGCGGATGCGAGGGCTGAGACAAGATGTGCAACCGGGGCCAAAGCTAGGCTCATCGTTCGCCGCCCGGACTGTTATTCGATGGGCCTGACACGGGCCAGTTCCCTTCCGGCGCGCTCTTGTCGAGCACCGAAGCCGTTGCCGCCGCAAGCAGAAGTACGGCGATCACGGCGAGCGAAACCGTCACCGGAATCTCAAGCCAGTGCTGGGCAATCATTTTTGCGCCGATGAATACGAGAATCAGGGAAATTCCGGTGTTGAGATGCCGCAGTCTCTCGATCCATCCGGCCAGCACAAAATATAACGCGCGCAGGCCGAGGACGGCACAGGCATTGGAGGAAAAGACGAGAAACGGATCGCGCGTGACGCCGATGACCGCGGGAATCGAGTCCGCGGCGAAAACCAGATCAGCCATTTCAATCGCGACAAGAACGAGAAGGAGGCGCGTTGCGACCAGGCGGCCATTTTGGCGCGCAAAAAAACTTGCGCCAGTCTCGCCGCTGGCCGTCGGCGTCAATTTCCGGAACCAGCGGAAGAGAAGATTTTCTTCCGGATGAACGGCTTCGGATTTTCGCGCAAGCAGATGTGCAGCGACGGCGACGAGAAAAACGCCGAGGAGGGGGAGCGTCCAAGGGAATGCATTTACGAGCGTGATTCCGGCAGCAATCATCGCGCCGCGCAAAACCAACGCGCCGAGAACTCCCCACGAGAGGACACGATGCTGATATCGCGGATCAATGGAGAAATAGCGGAAGAGCAAAACGAAAACGAAGAGGTTATCGACGCTCAGCGATTTTTCGATCAGGTAGCCGGAGAAAAATTCCAGAGCCGGCCTGGCTCCGGCGAAGTACCAGATCCAGAGCTCGAAAGCGACGGAGAGGCCGATCCAAACCGCGCTCCAGAGCAATGCGCCGCGGATGGAGACAGGTCTGGACTCGCTCGCGAAAAAAAGCAGATCCGCGCCGAGAAGAAGCAGGACGGCAGCGCTGAACGCTAACCAGAGCCACGCGGGAGCCACGATGAAAGTGTATGAGGTATCGCGGGAAACGCCAAGCGCGAACGAAGGTGGCTATTGGCTCCGCTGGCGGGAGGTACAGCATTGAAGTTGGAAAGATCAATTTGCGTCGTGACGCCGGATTGGACAGTGACGGGCGCGTCCCAAGTCTCCTGCGTATCGCTCACGTGCGCCTCGACGCCCAGCGAGCTGAGCCAGTATGTTCCCGGCGCAACGCCCGTGAATCCTGCGCGGCCATAATCGTCGGTGACGGTTTGCGCGAGATGGTATTTCGACTGCGCGAGATTCAGCGCGAGGCGGTGGATCTCCGGCTCGCGCGCGCCGATTTTGTCCATCCAAGCGTGGCTGGGATCTATGGAATCGAGCCCGATGTCCATGCCGTCTTTGCTCTGCGGATTCGTGACCACGTATTTTCGAAGCGCGGCTTCGTAGTCGTCCATCGCGCGCTTGTATTTCTCCGGATTCTTCGTCCGGTCGCTTTCTTTATACTTCGGCGACGGGAAGCCGCCGATTTTGTCTCCGGCGTTACGGCTCAGATAGGCGTTGCGAAATTCGGGGATGCCAAGGATTTCGTCGGTGGTCAGGCTGTTGATGAAATCATCGCCCGTAAGCGTGACCGTGTGGTGCTGCTTCATCCACGCCTTCAGTTTCGTGGAAACGGTGAGGCCATCGATGAACTGGTCCATGTCAGGCCTGGGAACGGAAGCCGCCGCTTCCTTGCAGATATCGGCGTAGGATTTGCTGAGCAGATAAATCGGGAAGCCGCGCACGGGCTCGGCCATGCCGGCGGAGGGTGTGATGCGAACCGTGATCTGGATCGAGCCGGTTTGCGCCACGACGGGAACGGCCGCGAAGATCCATGCGCAAAATACAGTGAACCGCAAATGGGCCGCGAACTTCATGCTGCCGATGCTAGCAGAAATGCGCGCCTCGGCCGCGCAAAGGTTTTCGAGAAGGTGCTGTGATGGAAAAACCAGGAAAACACGGTGCAAGCGCTCAGTAGATATTGAAATCTACCTCGACGAGCGTGTGCACAGCAGCGGGCCTGCCGTCGGGGCCCAGAGCCGGCTTGAATCGCCAGATGTCGCGGACAAACTTGATGGCGGATTCGTCGAGACCATAGCCGAGACCTTTGGATAGATGGATATTCGTCGCGCGACCGTCCGCGCCAATGACTGCGTCGAGAACGACGACGCCTTGAATCTTTAGTTTGAACGCGGAGTCAGAAAACGGCGGCGTGGGGCAATACAAGCAGCTCGGAGTGCTATATCCATTCTGACCAGCCTCTGGAGGGCCGCCGCCAACGCCATAGCCCTCGCCGGGCCCAATTCCAGCGCCATTGCCGCCGCCCAAACCGGAGCCGCTACCATTTCCGCTGGAATCGTTGATGAGCTTGGCAAGCGGATCGCCGGTGGTCGCCAGATTGGGATTCGCCATGGTGATATTCGGGACCACCACGGTGGCCGTCATGGGAAGTTTCGGTTGCACAATCGGCTTGTCCAGAGGCGGTGTGAATTGGTTCTTGGCAAACTTGGGCAATTTGCCGCGAGATGTCGGTTGAACGCCCGCGCGCCCGCCACCACCGCCAGCCTTTTTGAGGCCCGACTTCAACAATGGCAGATACGGCGAGACCGGGATGGAAACGACGTCAGCCTGCGTCGGAGGCGAGAGAAACTCCGGAAGTAACGGCAGAATGACGAGCACAATCACGAGCACATGAATTGCAAATGAAAATGCCTGAACGCGAGTGAATTGCTGATTCTTGGTCCAAATTTCGGGGACCGCGATGGGCTTGCTCGTGACCTTGAGGGCAGGAAGGCGCCGAGGAGCGATGGCGTCGCGCACATTCCCGAAAAATGAGCCGAGCCAAGACTGCGAACTCACCAGCAGATGGGAATTCGGCATTCGCCGCGCCGAGCGAGGCAGCGGACGAAACCACTCCTTGAAATTGTCCTTGAACGAAGCGCCGAACTGGACCATCTCGAATGCGTCGTAGCCCTTGCGCGGAGGCAACTTCACGGGCCGTTCGGTGAGAAATTCCTTCAAATTGGACAGAAACACACTGAGCCACGACTCGCGGCGAAGAGACTTGTGGGTCAGCTTCATCCCGAGGAACGGCTGGCCAGCGTTTTGCGGTTTGCGAATATCGTTCATGGACTGGAGGTCAATTTACCGCTGCGCAGCTCCTCCGCTGCCGCCGAAAAGCACAGACTTCGCTTCTCATTTTTTAGATTCGGCTGGGCGGAAAAGGATGTACGGCCCTCCTGCGGCTGACACCCATGATTTTTCATTGTAACATAACGACGTTCCGAAGCCGCGGCGCGTTTCCAGCCGTGTACTACTCGACAGCCACGGAAAAGGCCTAATGGCGAAGATTCTCGACATCAAGAGCACGATCAACCTGCCCCGCACGGAGTTTTCGATGAAGGCGCAGCTCCCCCAGCGCGAACCGCAGCAATTGGCGCAGTGGGAGCAGCAGGGTCTCTACAAGCGGATACTCGAATCGCGCGCAAGTTCGCAGGTTTTCATGCTCCACGACGGCCCGCCATATGCAACGGGCGACCTCCACATCGGCACGGGGCTGAACAAAGTGCTGAAAGACATGGTGGTGAAGTCGAAAACCATGGCTGGATTCCTCGCGCCGTATATCCCCGGGTGGGATTGCCACGGATTGCCCATTGAATCGAAGGTTGAAAAGCAGCTGGGCGGCAAAAATGGCAAGGTCAGCCCCTCTGAATTCCGGCGGATGTGCCGCGAATTCGCGACGAAGTTCATCGATCAGAATCGCAGCGACTTCAAGAGGCTCGGCATCTTCGGGCGATGGGAAAAACCGTACCTGACGATGGATTTCGAGCACGAGGCAAGCATCGCCGACGCGTTCCTCACATTCGTGGAGAAGGGCTACGTTTATAAAGGGCTGAAGCCGGTCTACTGGTGCCTGCATGACCGAACGGCTCTCGCGGAAGCAGAAGTCGAATACCACGACCACACGAGCCCTTCAATCTACGTTCGCTACAAAATGGTGCAGGAAGGCGCGAGCGCGGTGAAAATCCCGCCGCAGCTCAAAGGCAAGAACGTCTACGCCATCATCTGGACGACGACTCCATGGACCATTCCCGCCAGCATGGCTCTGGCTTTCCACCCCGATTTCGAATACGCAGCCGTGGAAACTCCGGGCGGAGAAATTTACATCGTCGCGCAGCAGCGCCGCCATGAAGTTGCGGCTGAGTCCGGTTACCAAGATGCGGGCAAGGCCCTTGGCACGTTCAAAGGAGTGGCGTTCGAGGGAATCGAGTTCCGCCACCCATTTCTCGAACGGCTTGAGCCCGGCGTGCTCGCGGATTATGTCACGCTCGATCAAGGCACGGGGATTGTCCACACCGCACCGGGGCACGGCGCGGAAGATTTTCGCACCGGGCAGAAATACAACATTCCCGCTTATGCGCCGCTCGACGACGATGGCCGCTTCACTGAAGGCTTACCCGAATACAAGGGCAAGACGGTTTTCGAAGCCAATCCGCTGATCATCCAACTGCTGGAATCGCGCGGCGCACTCCTCACGCATGGAAAATTGCAGCACAGTTATCCGCACTGCTGGCGCTGCCACAATCCCGTGATATTCCGCGCGACGGAGCAGTGGTTTATCAACCTGGAGCACGCGGATCTGCGCAAGCGCGCGCTCGAAGAAATCCGCAAAGTGAAATGGAAACCCGAATGGGGCGAAGAGCGCATCCGAGGCATGGTCGCCGAGCGGCCCGATTGGTGCGTTTCGAGGCAGCGGTTCTGGGGCGTGCCTCTCGTCGTATTCACTTGCGAAAAGTGCGGCGAACAGCTCAAGGATTTCGCGGCGCTGCGCAGCGTAGTCCGCTGGTTCGAAAAAGAAGGCGCGGATGCATGGTTTTCGCATCCGGCGGAAGAGCTGCTGCCGCGCGGCACGAAATGCAAATGCGGTGATTCACGCTGGCGCAAGGAAAACGACATTCTCGATGTGTGGTTCGACGCCGGCTCGACAAACCTTGCCGTGCTCAGCGTGAAAGACGGCACATGGCCCGCTGACGTTTATCTCGAAGGGCCCGACCAATACCGCGGATGGTTTCAGAGTTCTCTGCTGGTAGGAATCGGCGTGCGCGGCGCAGCACCATACAAACAAGTTGTCACGCACGGCTGGACGCTTGATGCCGCGGGCGAGCCGATGTCGAAGTCGAAGGGAAATTTCGTCGGCCCGCGCGAGGTTTGCGACAAGTGGGGCGCGGACTTGATGCGGTTGTGGGTCGCTTCGCTCGATTACTTTGCAGACCATCGCTGGTCCGACGCCGTGATGACGCAGCACGCGGAGTCATACCGCAAGATTCGCAACACGTTCCGATTCGCGCTGGGAAATCTCGCGGGATTCGATCCCGCGCGCGACACGGTTGGGGACAACGAACTCTGGGAAATGGACGCGTGGATGCTTCATCGCGCAGCGGAACTGGTGAAGCGCTGCCGCGCGGAATACGACGAATTCGAATTCCATCGCGTCTTCCACGAGCTGCACGATTTCTGCGTCGTGGACTTGAGCGCGTTTTATTTCGACGTGCTCAAGGACCGTTTGTACACGTTCGCGCCACGAAACGTGGGCCGGCGCTCGGCGCAAACGGCGATTTATCGCATCGCCGGCGCGCTCGTGCGCATGGTCGCGCCAATTCTGGTCTTCACGGCCGAGGAAGTCTGGAAATTCTTGCCGCACGCCGCGAACGATCGGGAAAGCGTGCACGTGGCGCTATTTCCGAAGCCGGAGGAGTTGATCTCGAAGTTCGATTCTCAAAAAGCGGGGGCATGGGAGCGTCTGCTCGAACTGAGAAGCGAAGCACTCAAGGTCCTGGAACAGGCCCGCGCCGCGAAAGTTATTTCCGGCTCGCTCGAAGCCAGCGTGATGCTGGAGGCCGATGGCGAGCTACAGGATTTGGCGCGCCGTTACGCTTCAAAGCTGCGCGAAATTCTGATTGTTTCTGAGGCAAGTCTGGCGAAAGACGGCGCGATGGCTGGCGCGGTGCAATCCGGGACACTCAAGGGCCTGAAAATTCTGGTTCGCCCAGCCGCCGGCAAGAAATGCGAGCGCTGTTGGAATTATTCGACGCACGTCGGCGAGAGCGCGGACTATCCCACGCTATGCGAGCGGTGCCTCGTGGCAATTGCGGAAATCGAGCGCGACGGCGCATCCGAGCGGAGTGCGCGCCCGTGACCGATACTGAGCACAGCATCTCGTGGGCTTGGCTGATTTTGATCATGGCTGCTGTATTGGCCGCCGACCAGTTCACGAAGCATGTGATCGAGACGTACACCTCTCCGGATTATTATCAGGTGATTGTGCCCGGGCTCTTGAATTTCATTCACACGCACAATCCCGGCGTAGCTTTCAGCCTCTTCGCGAACGCGCAGTCCGAATTCTTACGGCCGGCGCTCGTGATTTTCTCCATGGTCGTGATTCTGTTCCTGGTGTGGCTGCTCGCCGAAGAACGCGCCGGCGGAAGGATTGGGCAGACGGGAATGGCGCTGATCCTCGGCGGGGCCGTCGGCAACGTGCTCGACCGCTTCACGCAACGCGGCGTCGTGGACTTCATTGACCTGCACATTTCGAGCTACCACTGGCCGACGTTCAATTTGGCCGATTCGGCAATCGTCGTCGGCGCGGCGCTGGTCCTGCTGGAACTTTCCCGCGACTGGGCGCGTCCTCATGAAGAGCAGGGGAAGTCCAAGGGAGCCACGTAGCCATGCATCCGATCCTTGGCTCGGTGCCGACGCCGTGGGGCGAAGTCACGATTTACAGTTACGGCGTACTCGTCGCCCTCGGAGTGCTGCTCGCGCTTTTTTACGCGCGATGTTACGGACGGCGAACGGGCATCGATCCCGACCGCGTGTGGAACCTCGGAATTTACATGGTGCTCGCCGCGCTGATCCTGGCGAAGGTGTGGATCGTCGTCGTGGAAGGCGATTATTACTGGCATCATCCCCGGGAAATTCTGGCGCGCGGCACGCTGCAATCCGGAGGGACGTTTTACGGCGGACTGATTGGCGCGCTAATTGTTCTGGCGCTTTATCGACACTTCCAGCGCATTCCGTTTTTGCCTTACGCCGATGCGTACGCCGCGGGCTTGCCTCTCGGACACGCTATCGGAAGGCTCGGCTGTTTCGCGGCGGGATGCTGTTACGGCAAGCCGACGTGGTTGCCATGGGGCGTGACGTTCACGAGCCCCGCGGCCGCTTCGCTCGTCGGAACGCCGCTGAACGTTCCGCTCCATCCCACGCAGCTCTACGAATCTTTCGCCGAATTTGTGAATTTCGTGATTCTCATTTTTCTGGCGCGCAGGCAGCGCTTCAAAGGCGAAATCTTTGCGGCATTCCTGATGCTCTACGGCTTCGAGCGCGGGCTGATTGAATTCGTGCGCGGCGATCCGGATCGTTCGCTATTTCTGCGCGGGCGATTCTCGCTCATGCAAGTGGTGAGCGTGGGAATGATATTACTGGGCGTGTGGGTGTGGCGCCGCGGCGCGAAATCCCTGTCGCACGCGACGCATCCCGAACCGCTCGCCGCGCGGCAGTAAGACTTTATTCTGCTCCCGAATTGATTCCGAATGAAAAACGAAGACGTCTCGTTCGAAGAAGAAGTGTTGCCAGTCGAAACGTCGCGGCAAGTGCGGCTGGCCGTCGCGCAGGACGAGAGCGGGCAGCGATTGGACCATTTCCTGAGCACGCACCTTGCGGAATTGAGCCGCACTCGCCTGCAGACGCTGATCGACCATGGGCGCGTCCGCGTGGATGGCGCGGCGCGAAAACGCTCGCATCGCGTGGACGCTGGGCAAACGGTAACCGTCGACATCCCCGCGCCCCGTCCGCCCCGAACTGAGCCGGAAGCAATTCCGCTCGAGATCCTTTACGAAGACGCCGACGTCGTCGTCGTGAACAAGCCCGCGGGAATGGTGGTGCACCCGGGTGCGGGAGTGAAGCACGGAACGCTGGTGAACGCCTTGCTGCACAAATATGGTTCGCAGTCGCAGCTTTCCTCCATCGGCGGCGAAGGGCGCCCGGGAATCGTTCATCGCTTGGACAAGGAAACTTCCGGCGCGCTTCTTGTGGCGCGCAACGACGCGGCGCATCGCGCGCTGGCGGAACAATTCTCCCGCCGCGAGATCGCGAAAACGTATCTTGCGCTGGTGCACGGAAAAATCAGTGGTGAATCCGGACGCATCGAGCTACCAGTGGCGCGCGATTTGCATCGTAGAACAAGGATGACCACGCGCCGGAAAGAGGGCCGCACCGCGCGCACCGATTGGCGCTTGCGATTGTGCCTCCCGGGTTTCACCCTTGTGGAAGCGGATTTGCACACGGGCCGCACGCATCAGATTCGCGTCCATTTTTCCGCGGTGGGCCATCCGGTGGTAGGTGATACTTTGTACGGAGCGCCGCGCCAGCCGAAAGCGGGAGCGAAAGGATTGATGCCATTGGAGCGAAATTTTCTTCACGCCGCGCGCCTGCGATTTCGTCATCCGCGTTCGATGAAGGAAATCGAAGTTCGCGCTCCGCTGCCGGGCGAGCTCTGCGACTACCTTCGGCGAATCGCTGAAGCAACGGGCATGGATGAGCATTCGGTTGACGCTGCGTTGAGCCCGTACCTATAATTCATTTTCACGTGCGCACAATCTTCGCAATTTCGATCGTAAGCTTTGCCGTCAGCTTCGCGGCTTCGCGCGCTGGCGCGCAGGCGAAACCGGTAACTCCGCCATTGCCGTCTCAGCAACAAACGGCGCCTCCACCTCAATCTCCGCAGATTGTTGTGCATCCGCGGATTGTCCGGCAGGTTGCGACCGTGATGGATCGGCGGCACAAGTTCGTCACGGACCTTAACGAAAATGATTTCGAAGTGTTCGAGGACGGCAGGCGGCAGCCCATCACATCTTTTTCCCGCCAGACGGACCTCCCGCTGCGAATCGCCATGCTGCTCGACACATCAAACAGCATCCGCGAGCGGCTGCACTTCGAAAAGGACGCCGCGATCGATTTTCTCTACAACGTGATTCGTCGCGGCAAAGACCAGGCTTTCGTGATGACGTTCGACAACGAGCCGGAGATCATCCAGGACTACACGGAAGATCTCGACCAGCTGAGTTCCGTGATCCAGCAGCAAAACGCCGGCGGCGGCACCGCGCTGAACGACGCGATCTACATGGCCGGCGACAAACTTGAACATGCGCCGCCCGCCGCTTCGCCGGGCGAGGATGTGCGGCGCGTGCTCGTACTGATCAGCGACGGCGACGACAACCTGAGCGATCACGCCATGAGCGATGCCGTCGAGATGGCGGACAAGGCGGGCGTCTCCATCTATTCCATCAGCACCAACAACGATTGGGTCACGCTCGACACTCCCACTCCGGAAAAGTTGCACCTCACCGAAGGCGACAAAATCCTGGCGCAATTATCCGACGAGACTGGCGGACGAGTTTTCTTCCCCTATCGCGTCGACGATCTGGCGCAATCTTTTCTCGACATCGGAAACGAACTGCGCAGCCAGTATTTGATTGGGTATCCGCCGCCGTATGGCTCGCCCGACGGCCAATTCCACACAATTGACGTCAAGGTAGGCCGCAAAGGTTTGATCGTGCGTACTCGCAAGGGCTACTACGCTATCGCGCCGGTTACCACCTCCACGGGCACTGGCGGATCTTCGAAACAGTAGCGTGGAAGTCCTGCTGCAATCGTTGAATCGTGATGCCTGTTTTGCGATTGCTTATTGTGCCGGGGCGGGCGCCGTCGGCGCGTAATGGCCTTCGCGCGTCAAGACTTTCTGCCCGGAAGTTGTAGTTTCCACTTTGACCTTGCGGAATGAACCATCGTCAGTCTTGTTCGTCGGATAGTAGCCGATGACGTACTGATTGCGCAGTTCCTCGGAGATTTCCTGAAAGGCCTTGTCCAAGTCTTTGGCTCCGCGGATGGAGATGACGCGTCCGCCCGTCTCCTTCGCCAGCTTCGACGCGGCACTCGCCCCGCCATACATCGCGCCCTGCTGGAAATAAAAGCCACGGTTTACAATCAGGAGGACATGGACGACCGCGTTGGCTTCTTGTGCTGCCTGAATTGCGTCGTCTAACGTATGAGTGCTCCCTTCATCCTCAGCGTCAGTGAGAATAATCATCGCCTTGCGTCCGGCCTGCTGCGAGAGCGCGTTGCGGCAAGTTTGGTAGATCGCGTCGTAGAGCACTGTGCCTGCTTGATTCGCCTGTGGCACGGGCCCGGCATTGATCGCCGCGTTTATTTCCGCGCGCTGAATCGCTTTCTGCAGCGTTTCCTGGTTGTCGCTGAAATCGGCGAGCAGGTTCACATTGGAATCAAAGGAGAGGACCATCGCAAGGTCGTCCTTCTTCAGAATTTGCTGCAGGAATTCAGAGCCAGTCTCCTGCTCCGCGCTGAGGAGGCCTTGCTGGCTCGGACTTGTGTCTATCATCATGGCTAGCGTGATGGGATCGGTCATGTCTTTCGAAAAGATTGCGATTTGTTGCTGCTGTCCGTCTTCGAAAACGCGAAAATCGTCCTTCGACAGGTTCGTGATGATGGCATTGTGCTTGTCGCGCACCGTGGCGTAGAGCCGCACGACGTTGACTTGCACGCGCGTGACGCCTTGCGGCTGGTCCTGGCCCTTTGCCGGCTTTACCGCCCCAGGCTTCGCCACAATAATTTGCGGCGACGGAGATTTCGCCGCTGCGGGAGACGCCATCGCGTTTGCGTGCATCCAACATTCTGGGGCCGCGGCGCCAAGACAGACGAATGCCGCGACAATCGCGGCGTAACGGAGCACCGACAGTGTATAATCCCCCCCGGTTTTCATGGCTTCAAGTTCGATGCGGCGAGTGCACAAACGGATGTGCAGGTCGGTGAAAGAGAAAGAGCAGCCGTCGTGCAAATGGGAAGCTTCGCAAGTTCGGATTTTATCTGATCTGAAATAATTTTGTCTGATTCGAAATGATATGGACTGAAATGAAACTAAAGTTTATCTTGATTCTCAGCGCCGCGACGCTTTTCTCTGCTGGCCTCTACGCCCAGCAAACGTCTGGAACTACGACACAGCAATCCACCGCGAAGAATCCAAGTCCGCAACAACAAGCTCCTTCTCGATTGATTGTTCCCTCGCATATCGTAAACGTCCCAGTAACAGTCAAAGACACCCGCGGCGACCTCGTTCCCGATCTGGAAAAAAGAGATTTTCGAATCTTTCAGGACGGCGTGGAACAGCAAGTTCAGTTTTTCTCGTCCGATCCAATTCCGATTTCTGCCGTCATTCTGCTTGACGACAATCTTCCAAATCGCCCCGCGGAGCAAGTGCAGCGCAGCTTGGACAGCATCGCCGCCGGATTCGGCCCGCGCGACGAAGTCTCCGTGGTCCGCTTCGATGAATATCCGAAGACTGTGCTCGATTTCACGACTTCCAACGACGCGCTCTTCGCGGAACTGAAAAAAATCCGCACGGATCCCAAAGACGCTCTTGATTCGCGGACGCCGGGCACCGCTTCGCAAACCATGACTTCAGGCCCCACGGTCAACGGCCAGCCGATCGTCGAGCAGCAGCGTATCCCGATCCTTGGCACCGAAACGAATGGCGTGACCAAGCATCTGGACGACGCCTTGCACTACGCTGCCGAAGTGCTTCGCAATCGGGACAAAAATCGCCGCAGAATTATTTTCGTCGTTTCCGATGGCACCAACGACCGCCACAACCAATGGAGCTTCGACAACACGCTGCACGTGTTGCTTGAAACCGAAGTGTCTGTGTACGCGATTGCCGTTGGCCCCGAAATCCTGAAATTCGAGTCTGGACGCCTCAGCAAGTACGCCACTGCAACGGGGGGCGACGTTTTCTACTCTTCGAAGCAGAGCGGCCTCGAAAAAATGTATTCGCTCCTCACCGAAGAGGCGCGCAACCGTTACACGCTCGCGTTTCAACCCACCACTACGCCTGGCCGGGGCAATTATCACGTCCTCGAAGTCCGCGTCGAGCGCCCGAATCTCACGGTCACCGCGCGTGAGGGCTACTACGCTTCTTTCCCGCGCTAGCGCAATCGCATCGCGCCAAAGTTTTTTTCTTGACTTCGTTCGCTCGCGACCGTATAGAAGAATGATGCGAACGAGTTATGCTGCCTCAAGCGCGGCTCGCTCGCGGGGAGAAAACTCAAAAGCAGTTCATGCGCAAACGCCGGGAAGGCCTCCGGCGGTAACCATTACAAACTGAATTGAAAAACGGGGCGGCAGAAGTGGCCGCCCCGATTTTTTATTGGCGCGTGATCTTTGCAATTAGCACCGCGCGGATGAAATCGAAATGAGCTGCTCGTGCGCGGGGCAAATCGGACGGAAATCGCAGTAGCGGCATATGAATCCGGCTTTCGCCGGAAACTCCCCCGCGCGAATCTGGTCGGCAACTTCGGCGACCGTGTCTTTCGCTTTCTTCAGAGCCTTCGCGTCGCGCGTCGTCGCCACAGGCTCATTCGTCGTCAGATTGTAGAAGACCAGTCGCTCCGCGTCGTAGCCGAGAACATCCTGCGCCGCCAGCGCATACAAACTCAATTGCAAGCTCTGGTCCGCCTGCTTTTCGCGCTTTGGATTGCCGGTCTTGTAATCGACGATTTCCACGCGTCGCGGGCCGAGCCGGTTGATTTGATCCATTCGGCCGATGATCACGACGTCAGGATCGAGCGGCAACTCAAAACCTTTCTCCTGTTCGAGCACCTCGGCCGGCGCGCTGGAATAGCTTTCGCAAAACGCGGCGAGCTGCTCGCGGCCGGCTTTCTTGTACTCCTCTTCCTGAAAGTCGTCCTGAAAGCCCGCCGCGGACCATTCGCGATCGAAGATTGCGTCGGCCTCCGCAAAGGGAATCGCTCGCCGCTTGCGGATTTCGCGCACGAATTCGCGTATCGTCGTGTGCATCACGTTGCCAAACGTCATCGCCGCCTGCGCCCCGCCGCGAATTCCCCACACCTGCCCGAGCAAATATTTCATCGGGCACGAGCGGTATGTCTCGATCGCCGATGCGCTCAGCTGCAATGGCTCGGCGAGCGGCGGATGATATGCCTTAGCCCAAAGCGCGATGCGCGAATATGCGTGAGAATTCTCCGGAGTCGCCGGAAAAAGCTGCAAACGCTGCGGATTCGCGGGCAGCGAACCCACGGCCTCGTCTTCCCGCGGGATCGCGACTTTCGGCGACAGTTGTTCCGCATGCGCCGCTTTCATCTTCGGATCTTCCAGAATGTCGTCGAGGAACGGCGACCATTTCTTCCGTTTATTGACGATCGTCGAAAGCGTCAGCAGCCGCCGCGCGCGCGTCATCGCCACGTAAAACAGCCGCCGTTCTTCTTGAATGCGGAATTCGCCCTTCGGAGTTTCTTCCTTCATCAGCTCCGTCGGAAATTCCAGCACGGGCGACTGCGGCCGCGCCGGAAATTCTCCGTCCGAAAGCGACAGCACGAACACGTGATCGAATTCCAGCCCTTTCGCCGAGTGCACGGTCATGAGCTGCACGGCGTCGTCGGCCGGCTCTTCCGTCTGCGAAATCTCGCCGCCCGCTTCGAGGAAGAAATCGAAGTACTCGATGAACGCCGCGAGCGATTTTTCATCGCTCTTCTTTTCCCAATCGGCCAGGAACGCGGCAAAGCGCTCCAGGTTTAACCTGTCCGCGTCGGAAGGCAGCGGCGAAAGTCCCAGCCCCGCGATCAGCGCGTCGAACACGTTCCTCGCCGTGCCGCGCGCGGCTTGCTTCCGCAGCGTTGTAAGAAAACCGGCCAGCTCGCCAGTCTTCATCTCGGGACGAAACGCCAGTTCTTTCTGCGGTGCTTCCAGCACATCGTAGAGCGACTGCTTCCGCGCCGCGCGCTCCGCCAGCCGCACCAAATCGCGCGGCTCGAATCCCCAGTACGGCGCCGCAATCACACGCGCACACGCGACGTTGTCCGAGCGGATCGCAATCAGCCGCAGATACGCCAGCAAATCGCGCACCAGCGTGTTCGACAGCACGGAAAGCCCGCGAATCACGAACGGAATGCGTCTCCGTCGCAACACGTCCACGATTCGCGCGCGATGCGTGTGCTTGCGGTAGAGAACCGCGCAGCTTCGCCACAGCCGGCCCGTCGCGTGCAGACGCTCGATTTCGCTCGCCATCCAGTGCGCCTCTTCTTCCGGCGCGCCAAACTCCACGATGCGGATTTTTTCTCCCGCGGGATTCTTCGTTGCAAGCGCCCTGTGCGGCAAAAACGCTGGCCGTTCATTGTGCTGGATCACGGTGCTCGCAACGTCGAGGATGCGTTTCGTCGAACGGTAGTTCCGCGTCAGCGAGCGCAGCGGAAGCCCGTCGCGCTTCTCGGCCTTCAATTCGCCGCAGAAGCGCTCGAAGAAAATCGTGAAGCTCCCGAACGACGCGCCGCGAAATCGGTAAATCGCCTGATTATCGTCGCCCACCGCGACGATGTTCCGATGCTCGCCCGCGAGCAGCCATAGCAATTCGAGCTGCGCGATGTTCGTGTCCTGAAATTCGTCCACCAGGATGAAGCGGTACTGTTCGCGCAAGCGAGCGCGCCGCTCGCTGTCCGTCCGCATCAATTCGACGGCGCGCAGCAGCTGCCCGCCAAACGTCACCAAATTCCTCTCGCGCTGCAATCGCTCGCTAATCCCGTAGGCCCGTGCGACTTCGTCCTGCCGCGCCAGATTCTCCTCCGCCGCCGCGCGCGCTTCATCGTCCAGCGACGCTTTTCGCTTCTCATGTGCCGCTCGCAGCCCATCGACGTAGCGCCGGTAATCCTCCGGCGTCACCAGCTCGTCCTGGCAGCGCGAGAAAAATTTCACGAAGTCGCTCAGGAATTCGCCGGGCTCGGCAAGCCGCGTGAAATGCTTCAATCCGAGTTCCCGGATATTCCGCCGCAGCAGAATCCAGTGCTCGACGTCGTCAATCGTTTCGAGCGCGGCGTTCGCGTCCCGCAGGACGCGGTCCATGCAGAATTTGTGGAATGTGGAAAGCCAGACGTCCTTCGCGCGCTCGCCAGCGGCCTTCACGACGCGCGACTTCATCTCTCCTGCGGCTTTGTCCGTGAAGGTCAGTCCGAGAATGTTTTCCGCCGAGAGGCTGGCATCGGTTTCGAGCAGCCGGCAAATACGCCGCGTGATGACGCGCGTCTTCCCCGTCCCTGCGCCCGCGACGACGAGCAGCGGCCCTTCGCCGTGCTCGACCACGGCCTGCTGCTCCGGATTCAGTTCGATGACCTCGCTTGTGGCTGGTGCCGACATTTTGCGTTCTTCAATCGTAGCCGAATCCCGCCATCGGTTGTAGTGCGGCGTAAATTTGCTCTGCCCGCTGGCCCGTCATCAAATTGACCCCGCCTCTCCTCGCGCTTATACTGACTTGTTAAAAGCATCACGCGCCCTTCTAAAGGAGCCTCATCATGGAAACCCCAGTAATCCTCAGCGCCGTTCGCACTCCGATGGGAAAATTCATGGGCGGACTTTCCTCATTCTCCGCGCCGGAACTCGGCGGAAAAGTCGTCGCCGAAGCCATTCGCCGCGCCGGCATCGAACCCAAGCAAGTGGACGAATGCATTATGGGCAACGTCGTCCAGGCGGGCCTCGGCCAGAATCCCGCGCGCCAGGCCGCGCTCAAAGGCGGCCTCGACGTCCGCGTCGGCGCGATGACCATCAACAAAGTTTGCGGCTCGGGCCTCAAGTCCGTCGCGCTCGCTGCGCAAGCCGTGATGACTGGCGAATCAGAAATCGTCGTCGCCGGCGGCATGGAGTCCATGTCGAATTGCCCGTATCTCCTCACGCAGGCGCGCACGGGCTACCGCCTCGGCAACGCCGAGCTGATCGACTCGATGATTCACGACGGCCTCTGGGAAGCCTACGAGAACTATCACATGGGCATCACCGCCGAACTCGTCGCCGACAAATACAAAATCTCGCGCCAGGAGCAGGATCAGTTCGCGCTCGAAAGCCACCAGAAAGCTGTCCGCGCGATGAAGTCATGCTTCTTCGAATCGCAAATCCTCCCCATCGAAGTCCCGCAGAAGAAGGGCGCGCCCATCGTCATCAGCAAGGACGAAACGCCGCGCGAGGATTCCACTCTCGAAGCTCTTGCAAAACTCCGCCCCGCGTTCAAGAAGGACGGTACCGTCACGGCCGGCAACGCGCCCGGCACGAACGATGGCGGCGCAGCGCTCGTCGTCACCAGCCAGCGCAACGCGGAGCGCATGGCGAAGACTCCCATGGCGCGCATCGTCGCGCAGGCGGTCGGCGGCGTCGAACCGAAATGGGTAATGATGGCGCCCGTCGAGGCCGTCGAAAAACTACTCAAGAAAACCGGCTGGGACCGCGACAAGGACGTTGACCTCATCGAACTCAACGAAGCTTTCGCCGTGCAGGCCATGGCCGTCACGCGCGTCCTGAAATTGAGTCCAGAAAAAGTCAACGTCAATGGCGGCGCCGTCGCTCTCGGTCATCCCATCGGCGCGTCCGGCGCGCGCATTCTCGTCACACTGCTCTACGAATTGCACCGCCGGAGTCTCAAGCGCGGAATCGCAGCTCTCTGCCTCGGCGGCGGGAACGCTGTCGCACTTGCTGTCGAGCGCGCGTAGCCGATTCCTGTAACTCTTGAGCTATCTGCCGCATCGCGTTATGCAAGACGGTTATCTCCGCTCGTGGAGGTGAGGCATGCGTCCGTTGGTCTCCATCCTTGTTCTTGCAGCTCCGTTGGTCTTCGCTCCAAATTCAATGGCTCAGTCAGGTCCCGGCTGCGGCCAAACCGACACCAAATTCGACGTTAGCACAACGAAACAGCGGCCCGCCGCTCCGGATATTCAATCGGGAAAGGCGCTCGTCTATATCCTTCAGGATGACCTGAAATACAACTGGGCGCCGCGCCCGACGACCCGTTTTGCCATCGACGGCGCGTGGATCGGCGCCACGCATGGAAGTTCGTATTTCTATATCTTCGTCGACCCGGGCGAGCATCATATTTGTGCGAACTGGCAGTCGGCCACGACGGGTTTGGCTTGGCTAGGTCCCAAGCGCTCTACTGCTGCCACGGGCTTCACCGCCGAAGCCGGCAAGACTTACTATTTCCGCGCGCAAGACATTCTCCATACAGAACAAAACGACAACGTCAACACAATCAAACCAGAGCCGGAGGTTTTGCTTTCGTCTCTCGATCCCGATGAAGCGCAAGTGCTGATGAACACATTTTCTTTTAGTTCTTCTCACCCGAAGAAGTAAACTGTTCAGGATGTTCTGCCCAAGTTGCCGATACGAATTTCGCCGCGGCTTCACCAAGTGCAACGAATGCGGCGTGGACTTGGTGGACACGCTTCCGTCCGAAGTCTCTGGTTCCGGTTTGAAGTCTCCCGAACTCCTGTGGAGCGGTGACGATGACAGCATTCGTTCAGACATTTGTCATGCTCTGGGCGACGCGGGAGTTAGATTTTTTTATGATTTGCCGCAGGATTTTCAGATTTATGTTCGAGACCCAGCCCAATACAAAATATGGGTTTCCACCGAGGACATGGCCGCAGCTCTCAAAGTTATCAACGAGGTAGAGGCTCGCGAAGCAAATGAAGCCGAGGCAGGCACCTCCGAGGATGGCGATCTCGGTGAGGCGCTGGCAGCAGAAGACGATGAAGGCGCCGACGACCTTCCCCACGAAAACGTCGCGCGCGAACTCGATCCCGAAGACGCTACTGCCGAAATCTGGTCCGGCGCCGACGCCACCACCGCCGAGATGCTGAAATCCTGTCTCGCCGAAATCGGCATCGCTTGCTACGTTGATCGCCCCGAATCGGGCAACCTCGACGTCCGCGTTCTTCCCGAAGACGAGAAACGTGCCAGCTCCATCGTCCGCCAGGTCATCGAAGGCGTCCCGCCCGAATAGTGTCCATCCAACACTCCGTCATTCTGAGGAGGGCTGATTCATCGGCCCGACGAAGGATCTGCTGTTCGCCTCCTTGATTTCTCGTCTCCGCCGTGATTTCCTAATTGCTCTTCGCACTCTTTCGGAGGCTTCATGGCTCTCGACGCAATCAAGACCGTCGCCGTCCTCGGCGCGGGCACGATGGGCAACGGCATCGCGCACGTCTTCGCGAAATCCGGCTACTCCGTCATCTTGCGCGACGTCGAGCAGAAATTTCTCGACCGCGCCTTCGACACGATCGGCAAAAACCTCGACCGCGAGGCAAAAAAAGGAAAAATCGCCGAAGCGGACAAGCCCGCAATTCTTTCCCGCATTCGCGCGACCACTGACGCGAGCGCCATCTCCGCCGCCGATTTCGCCGTCGAAGCCGTGCCCGAGCAGCGTGAACTCAAGGAGCGTGTCCTCAAGGAAGCCGACGCCGCTCTTCGCCCCGGCGTCATCCTCGCCAGCAACACGTCATCCATTTCCATCACGGCCCTCGCCGCGAAAACGAGCCGCCCCGAGCGTTTCATAGGCATGCACTTCATGAATCCGGTCCCCGTGATGGTTCTCGTCGAAGTAATTCGCGGCCTGCAAACGAGCGAAGAAACTTTCTCGACCACTATGGCTCTCTGCGCCAAGCTCGGCAAAAATCCTGTTGCGGTCAACGACGCGCCCGGCTTCGTCTCCAATCGCGTCCTCATGCCCATGATCAACGAGGCCGTCTACGCCGTGATGGAAGGAGTCGCCACGCCCGAATCCGTCGACGCCGTGATGAAAATGGGGATGAATCATCCGATGGGCCCGCTCGAGCTCGCCGATTTCATCGGCCTCGATGTCTGCGTGGATATTCTCGAAGTCCTGCACTCGGGCCTCGGCGACCCGAAGTATCGCCCCTGCCCGCTGCTGAGGAAATATGTCGCCGCCGGCTGGCTCGGCCGCAAATCCGGCCGCGGCTTCTACAAATATTAATCATTCGTCGCGCCGCTCACTGTGGCTGCGCCACTTTTTGAAATAATCCTTCGAGCTGCCGGATCGCTTCCTCTCCCGTGCCCGACACGATGAAGTATCGCAACTCGCTCGCGCTCCACGAATCTATCGACATCGACGCTTCGCGCAGCAACTTCGAATTCGTATCGAGCCCGTTCCACTCCGCGCGCTCCCGAAAAATGAAGACGGACATCCTGTGCTTCTTGAACTGCACCAGCAGCGCCGCGCCGGGCGTCTGGTCCAAATACGCAACTCTTCCGCCTATCAATGTAAACGGCGTCCCTGCAAAGTCCGGCAGATTCACTTCGAATGGCAGTTTGCCCTCGAACCATGGCTTCACCGTGTGCTCGTCCGTCGAAACCACATCTACCGGATTCGCGCTCGCCAGCGCCGCAATGTGCAAGTCCACCACTTCGCTCATCGCCGTGACGGTCGATGCCGTTTCGCGGTTGGTCACCCACACCGCGGCGAGAAGCAATATCGCCGCCAGGCCAGCCATCGCCGCAGCCGGAATCCACGCTATGCGCCATTTCCGCGCAGGAGGTGAAATCTGTTCTTCAACGCGTCTTCGCAGTTCAGCGCTTGGCGTGAATCGCCGCCCCGCCCGCTGAATGGCGCCCTTGAATTGCAGCCGCCCCGCGGCGTCCGCGGCGCAAGAAGCGCACGTCCGCATGTGTGATTCGAATTCCTGCCGCCGCTCGGGCGATAGCTCGCCGTCCACGTACGTCTCGATATCCTCGCGCCAACTCTCACACGCCATCAGTTAATCCCCTGTTGTCACCCGTGCCAGCTTGCCTTGCAACGCTTCGCGCAACGCTCGCCGCGCGCGCGCCAGCCGCGACATCACCGTCCCGATCGGAATCTCCAGCGTCTGCGCAATCTCCTGGTACGACATCTCCTCGACGTCACAGAGCAGCACGACTTCTCGAAAGGCCACAGGCAATTGTTCAATCGCCTCTTGAATCATCATCTGGTTCGACTGCTGCAGCAGAATCGTCTCCGGCGTTTCGTTCGACGCGCCGTGCGGCACCGCGCCCTCCGCTGCCTCGTCCTCGAGCGCAGTCGTCCGCTTCGCCGCGAGTCCTGTGCGCGAATTCACGAAAGTGTTGCGCAAAATCCGGAATATCCATGCGCGGAAATTCGTGCCCTGCTGGAAAGAGGAAAATCCCTTGAGCGCCTTGGCGATTGTTTCTTGCACCAGGTCTTCTGCGTCCGCGCGGTCCTTCGCCAGCCAGCGGGCGAAATTGTAGAGAGAGTCGAAAAGCGGCAGCGCCAGCTCGGCGAACTCCCCGCTGGCTTGCGCCTCGCTCCGCGCCGTTCCTGTCGGCATAACCGGAAATCCGCTCATTTATTCCTTGAGATGTCACCCGCGGTCCTTGTTTGGATGCCGGCGAGGAAAAAAGGGCGCAGCGGGGAATAATTCTTCGCGGCCCCGGTTAGCAGATACGTGAACCCGGATTGGGCTTCAGCTCTTCGAAACGGTCGCGAGGGAGAGGATACATGGTCAAGGAAAATTTCATCACTGAAAATCTGAATAAAGACGGCATTGATCGCCGCGGCTTTTTGAAATGCATGGCTTGGGCGGGAACGGGCGCCTATTGCGTAATTCGCGGCGGAGTCCTCAGCTCTTACGCCCTCGGCGACGCCGCGCTTCGCGACGGCAGCGTGTCAAAAACGATGAAAGGCGAACTCGCCTTCGTACAGATCAGCGACAGCCACATTGGGTTCAATAAGCCCGCGAATCCCGACGTCACGGGCACGTTCCGCCAGGCCATCGCGAAAATCAATTCCCTGCCCGCGCCGCCCGCGTTCATTCTCCATACCGGCGACGTCTCTCAGCTCTCGAAGCCCGATCAATTCGATACGGCCGCCGAAATCCTTAGGGAGGCCCGCGCCGAAAGAGTCTTTTACGTTCCCGGCGAGCACGACGTCCTCGACGACGACGGTGCCGGCTATCGCGATCGCTTCGCCCACGGCACGATGAGCGACGGCTGGTACAGCTTCGACTCCGCCGGCGCGCACTTCATCGGCCTGGTCAACGTGATGAATCTCAAGGCCGGCGGCCTCGGCAATCTTGGCGCCGCTCAGCTCGCTTGGCTCGAAAGCGATGTGAAACATCTCAAATCGAGCACACCGATCGTCGTATTCGCCCACATTCCGCTGTGGTCGGTCTATCCCGATTGGGGCTGGGGCACGAGCGACGCCGAGCAGGCTCTCTCTTTTCTCAAGCGCTTCGGCTCCGTCACGGTTCTCAACGGCCACATTCATCAGACGATGAAAAAAGTCGAGGGCAACATCACGTTCCACACGGCGATGTCCACCGCCTTCCCGCAGGCCGCGCCGGGCGTCGGGCCGGGCCCCGGTCCGATGAAAGTCGACGCCGGAAAGCTTCGCAGCGTCCTCGGCATCACGGACGTTAATTTCATTCGCGGCCGTCACAGCCTCGGCATCATCGATTCGACATTGGAGAGTTAATTCTCGTTCGCATTTCGATCTAAGGAGGATTTGAAATGAAATCTCAAGACTGCTCAATCGCTGCTTCGATGGAAACGCGCAACGGCCGCTTTTTTATCCAGAGCCCTGCCAGGGGCAGGCGGGCAGCTTTTGCCTTCGTGTTCGCGATCTTTTTCGCTCTGGTCGCAACGGCGGCCATTCACGCCGCTCCCGGCGATAAACCAGTCTCAAAAGAAACTCGCGTCGAAATCAAGGACTTCAGTTTCCAGCCCAGCGAAGTCACCGTCTCCGTCGGCGCGAAAGTCGTCTGGGTCAACAAGGACGAAGAGCCTCACACAGTCACGAGCACCGATCGCGTATTCATCTCCAAGGCGCTCGACACGGACGAGGAATTCTCCTTCACGTTCGACAAGCCGGGCACATACGAGTATTTCTGCTCCGTTCATCCTCGCATGGTCGCAAGGGTCGTGGTAGTCGGCGGCAAGGCGAATCGCCCATGGCAATAGCGACGAAATACCGGCCATTGACACACTTCACCGAGAGACAGGCGACTCTCTTCTTTTCCGATTCGCCTGACTCTCCTCTTGACTCGATTCCATATTTCTGCAAATATGGAAGCATGTCCGCCGCTCCTAAGGAACACGCCTCAAGCCGAGTCGCCCGCTTCGCCGGCATGTTCTCCGCGATGGGCACGGAACCGCGCCTGCGCATCATGCAGCTCTTGCTCTCCGCGCACCCAGACGGCCTCATCGTTGGCGAAATTCAGGACGAGCTCGCCATCCCCGGCTCGACTCTCTCCCATCATCTCGAAAAGCTGAAATCCCAGGGCCTCGTCGCCGCCCGTCGCGAGAGCACGTTCCTGCGCTACACGGCGAACACCGAAACCCTGCAAGAGCTGCTTCGTTTTCTATACGCCGAATGTTGCACTCGCAATAAAGCGCTCAAGCCCAAAGAAATCGTTCAAGTTTGCCGGTAGCAGAAACTTGCGATAGGAGACGACCAAATGACTGAGCCCAATATCAAGGAAGTCGTAAAGGAAAAATACGCCGAAGCCGCGATTCGTGCGAAGACCGGCGGCAGCTCCTGTTGCGGCGCAGCGCCCTCATCGTGCTGCGCTAATCCCATCACGTCGAATCTCTACGCCGCGGGCGAAACCGCCGCGCTTCCCGCCGAAGCCGTTGCCGCCTCGCTCGGCTGCGGCAATCCGACCGCTCTCGCCCATCTCCATCCGGGCGAAACGGTCCTTGATCTCGGCTCCGGCGGCGGCATAGACGTTCTCCTGTCGGCCCGCCGCGTCGGCCCCGCGGGTAAAGCCTACGGCCTCGACATGACCGATGAAATGCTCGCTCTCGCCAACGAAAACAGGCACAAAGCCGGCGTCACAAACGTCGAATTCCTCAAAGGCGAAATCGAGCATATTCCCCTGCCCGACAATTCCGTTGACGTCATCATCTCGAATTGCGTCATCAATCTTTCTGCGGACAAGGATCAAGTCCTCCGCGAAGCCTTTCGCGTCCTCAAGCCCGGCGGCCGCTTCGCCGTTTCCGATGTCGTCACGCGTGGCGAGATCCTCCCCGAGATTCGCAAAAGCGTGCTTCTCTGGATCGGCTGCGTCGCTGGCGCGCTCGACGAAACCGACTACCGCCGCAAACTCGCCGCCGCGGGCTTCGCGCAGATCGCTCTCGAACCGACGCGCGTCTATCGCGCCTCCGACGCCCGCGAATTCCTCTCCTCCGCCGGCATCGACGCAGCCGCCATCGCGCCCCATGTCGATGGCAAGTTCATGAGCGCCTTCGTTCGCGCCACCAAACCCTCGCCTCGCAACTAAATTCGCCGCCCCGCCATCGGCTCAATACGCGCGATCCAAAACAATGATTGCGTCCGCGGTGTTACCATGGTACATTGGTAGCATATGGGAGCTCCGATGACCTCTCACACTCGCTACACGGTTGAGCGCGTCCAGACCGGCGTCCGCATGGAAAAGCGCCTCCTCAAAGTCCTCAAGGCACTCGCCGAGTATCACGATCTCACTCTCGGCGATCTCCTCGAAGGCATAGTTCTTCACGCCTTCGACGGCAAATGCCCCTTCCAGCGCGAATCTCTCAAGCGCATCCGCGAACTCAAGCGCTTTTACGGCCTCAATCTCGATTCCCGAGCCAGTCATCGCCTCGTCGAACGCGCATCGCGCACTTCGCCGGCGAAGGAGCGCTCATAGAATGAATCCGCGCTGGCAAGTTCTCGCCATCCCTGCTCTTCGCTGGACGCTCAGCCTTGTCCTCTTCATCGAATCGCTCCAGTTCACGTTTTCCCGCGCCGCGGCCCGCCAACTGGCCCATGCCGGACTGCCCCAATGGCTTCGCCCGGTCATCGGCGGCGCCGAAATCATCGCCGCGCTGTTATTTCTCCTGCCCGCGACAACCGCCCTTGGCGGCCGCTTGCTCCTCGCAATCTTCGTCATCGTCGCCGCGATTCATTTCTTCCACGGCCAATTCGACGTGAGCCTGCTCGCCCTTTACGCCGTTGCCGTGCTCGTTTGCCTTGCTCACCGCAAAAATCCGGCACCGGATGCTCCCCATGACTGACGCCGAATTCATCTCCGCGTTCGAAAGCGGCAGCCTGCCGAACGGCAGCTTTCACCATCGCGACCATGTGCGCATGGCATTCTTGTTCCTGCGCCGCTATCCGCCGCTAGAAGCGCTTCAGCATTTTTCCGCTTCCCTCGCGCGCTTCGCTTCGGCCAATGGCAAGCCTCAGCTCTACAACGAGACCATCACGTGGGCTTATGTCCTGCTGATTCGCGAGCGCATCGCCCGCGCTGGCCTCGAGCAATCCTGGGATGAGTTTGCCGACGCTAATCCGGATCTGCTGAATTGGAAAGATGGAGTGCTGAAGAACTACTACCGCGAAGAAACTCTCGCTTCCGAACTCGCCAAACGGGTATTTCTCTTCCCCGATAAACTGCCCGTAAACCATTCCGAAACACTGAAGACAGCCGGTAATTAGCAAGCGGCTAAGGAGAAAATGAATACGTATACTTCACAGCGATCCGCGCCCTCATCATCTACTTCTCCACAATCGTAATGCTGGGAGTTGTTGACGAGCTGCTGAAAAACACCAACTTCGTCCCCGAAATGATGTATGCCACTGTATCGCTCGCGCTATCGACCGTGCCCCGGCCCGCCGCCGTTGCGGTAGACGAAAACGCATAGCCGTTGTTCAGCGCATTGTCCGGCACGAGCCCCGTTCCCGTTGACTCATCTTCCGCCCCTGTGTAAGCGCTGACTCCATCGAACGTAATCGTTCCTGCTGTCAGCGGCTGCTTCAGCAGTCCCGCGCTCTGCGTTCCCAGGAAAAACATCCCCGACAAACTCGCATTGCTGAACGGCCCCGTCGCTTGCGCTTCCATCAATCCGAAATCCACCGCGCTGCCTGTCCCCAGAATGAACCCCGCATTGACGTCCGATAGATAGAATATAGGCGAGCTGCCTCCGATCCCCGTTGTCGTTGTCCGTCCGTCGCAGTCGTGTAAGTTCCCGACAGCGCTTGTTGTCCCGTAAATGTCCCCGCGTTGTTCGTGTCCAACACCCCCGTGAACGTCCCCCCGCCGTTCCCGGTAAAGAGTCCCAGGTTGATGTCGGCGCCAACTCCCGAAGTGAACCCGCTCAGCCGCATCACTCCATTCCCGTTCAGCGAGCCGCTCCCAAACGTGCTCACGTTTTGTAGAAGCACCTCGCCGCTTCCAAACGGGAATGTACCGGGCTGCGATAGAGCCAGCATTTGCTTCGAAGAAACGATATACACACTCCCGGGGTTTTGACAACGCTGCGCTTCCGTTTTCCTTCTCTCGCAGGCGAGCGCGCTGTGAGCCGAAAATTATGGGGAAAATGAGTAAGTGTATTTCACCGCAAACCGGTTCTCGCGGACCTGCACTGGATTAGCTGCGGCCAGGCTGGCGAATTGCGTCCCGATGTTGTAGACCACGAAGAGGTCACTGTCCGGGCGATAGTTGTATCGCAATCGAAAATTCGCGCTCACCGCCTGCGTGTTTGCCGTGTCCATTTGCAGCACGCTCGTGAACGTCAGGAATCGGTTGAACGAGTAATTCGTCTGCCAGCTCGCCAAATCCACAGAAAAATTGCCTACAGGCAGGCGAAAACGGTTCCACGTCTGCGAAACGGCGAACGACAGCTTCTCTGTCGGACGGTAATTCCCGCGAACACGAAATTCATTCAGCGAACCGCCATAGTAACCGCCGAACCGCTCGAACAAGTTGTACGTGAACCGCCGGTCCAGCCCCGATCCGTATGTAATTTGGTGCCGCGCGAAATGATACAGCCCGACAGGAATGAAAATATTCTTGTAGATGTTCAGCGGGGTGGTGATTCGCTGCGTGGTCACGTCAGCGATGTCGTTATCTGTGTATCCTCCGTTATTGAACTCCGCGCGGAACGTGCCCTGCCACTCCTGCGTCTGCAACACGTTGTGTGTGTCCGGCGCATGATCGATGAATCCCTCGAATTGCAGCTCGCGGATTCCAGCGATCTTGGGCCGCCACTTCAACGTCGCATCTCCATACTTCTCGTTCGTATCCACCCGCTGTACAAATCCCGCTTCGGGATTGAAATTGGGTCCGGTTTTCCTCTGAACATATACCGCGTCGAGCCATTCGGTCTTGTATTCAAGCGATCCGCCTACGTCGCTCGCCGCGCTCGGATTCCCGGGAGACCGCGTGCCCGCAATGTGGCCGTGCAAAATCCAGTCCTTGAAGAAGATCAAGCGCGCATCCACGCCTCCCGTTTGATTGAAATCATCCGTCGGACTACCAGATCTCTTGTCCACTCCAATCACGCCGATATACGACCCGCCCCACAGCGCTTCCTTCACCCGCACCACGGAATAGTTTGCGTAAGGATTCGCGCCGCTCGACCGCGTATCCACGTCCATCACGCCGAATTCTGTCCGTCCCAGAGTCCCTGTCAGTTTTGCCCCGCCGTTCACCGGCACCTGCTGGCCGCTAATTGGGTCGATTCCAATGTTCCGGCTGAAAAATAATTGGTCTTGTTCGCCAATCAGAAAGTCGAAAATTCCGGCATTTTCCAGGAAGAACTGCCGCTTCTCGGGAATGAAAATCTTGAAAGGAGTCAGATTGAATTGTTCGAGGTCCACGTCGGTATCCGCAAAATCCGTGTTCCCTGTCAGGTTCAGCACCATATTCGACCGAAGCCCGTACTTGATATCCAGCCCGCCAGTCACCGGGAATTTCGGATTCTGCCCGGTCACCTTGTCGTATGTCGCAAGCGCATAAGGCTTGATGATAAAAAGCCTTCCGCTCCCGATATCCGTGATTCCGCTCAGCTTTCCGGCCTGCGAAACCTTGGTGATTCCAAAAGTCCTCCGGTACGCTGTCCACAAATCCGATTCGTTCTTGCTTCGTATGAACCGCTTGAAATTCAGCTCCCAGGTGACGTCACGTGATTGCATGAAATTCAGCGTCTTGAAAGGAATTCCAATCGTCGCCGTCCAGCCATCGCTCGTGATTCGGGCCTCTGACGTCCACACCCCGTCCCAGCCGGAATCGAAATCCTCCCCATTCGCTCCTTGCTCTCCAATCACCAGGCCATCCGCCTGCGTCCCCAGCGGGTTAATCTCAAATACGTAGCCGTCCCGGCTGTCGTGATTGGAATCAATCAGAATCTCGAAGTGATCGTCCAGGTCCTGGCTGGCGTCGCGCCTCAATTCTGTCGCGACAATTCGTGAAGGCTGCGAGTCATAGCAGTGAATCCCGAAGAACACTGCTTTCCTCGTGTACAGGATCCGGACCTCCGTCCTTTCAGTCGCAGGCTCTCCCTCATTCGGCTCCTGCTGGTGAAAATCATTGATTATCTTCGCCTGCTGCCACAGCGGATCATCGAGCGTCCCATCCAGCCGTGGCTCCTGTGCCGCTCGCACTGCCAGTGCTTCGCGTGATTGATCTTGTTGTTGGGAGTGCCGTGCCATTGGCGGAACTCTGGGATACGTACTGATTGCGCTGAGCGCCGCGACTACGGCAAGCACGCACGCCTTGCAGCTCATTCCAGCAATCAACTCAGGTTTTGCCCGATAATCGGCAGGTTTCAAGCCGTTTCTCGGGAATGCGCTGGGCAGTTTCAAGGGACGTCATCGTACACTTGGCAGTCATTCCTGTCAGCATCGTGTAGCCTGTTGTTTGTGATGAGCTTGCCGGAGACGATTCGGAGCGTCAATATCGAGAAGAAATCGCTTGCATTCGGTGTACACTTCTGATACAGTCACTCCATGATTACAGGACATACTATCGATCAGTTTCTCATCCTCGGAAGGGGACCCCTGTGGAGTCGCCCCTCCGCCTGACGCCTCACTCGACCCCTCCCGGGGTAATTTCCTCCCAATCTATGATTTTTTTAATCGCTACACCAAACGTCAGTCAAGAAAAGTTATCTCCCTCAAGAATCAATAACTTACAAATTTCTAATCGCTACAAATTTTCAAGAATCTCAGTGTCCCACTCGGCCCCTTCTACAATTTCCCATAGCATCTCTCATAGCCTTGTTCGGTCAGATCTTCCGGCGCGCCTTTCTGGCCCGCGCCCCTCCGCTCCCCCTCCCCAAGGCATTCCCTTTTACTCCCCGAGCCGCAAAAACATCTTTGCTTTTTCTTCGCCTTATGCTATTCTCGCCTCATGGCTTCTGGCGAGACGCGGCACAAACACTTTGCTACACTGCCGGGCCAACGATTTCCGGCGAATCGTCCCGGCATCGCAAACTCTTCGACCGAGAGGTGGGAAATGACTGACGAACGCGGCAAAATGCTCGACGCGGCCATCGCGCAAATCGAGAAGCAGTACGGCAAAGGCTCCATCATGCGCCTCGGCACGCGCGACGTGCTCGTCCCCGTGAGCGTCATCTCCACCGGCTCCATCTCCATAGACGCCGCTCTCGGCGTCGGTGGCCTCCCTCGCGGCCGCGTCATCGAAATCTACGGACCCGAATCCGGCGGCAAAACGACTCTCGCCCTCCATGTCATCGCCGAAGCCCAAAAGCTCGGCGGCCAGGCCGCCTTCATCGACGCCGAACACGCCCTCGATCCCACGTACGCCCGCAAGCTCGGCGTGGACGTGGATAATCTCCTCGTCTCCCAGCCCGACAATGGCGAACAGGCCCTCGAAATCGCCGAAGCCCTGATTCGCACCGCCGCCGTGGACGTCGTCGTAGTGGACTCCGTCGCCGCCCTCGTCCCCAAGGCCGAACTCGAAGGCGAGATGGGCGAGCCGCAAATGGGTTTGCAGGCGCGCCTGATGTCGCAAGCCCTGCGCAAACTCACCGCCATCGTCTCCAAATCGAAAACCAGCCTCATTTTCATCAATCAAATCCGCGAAAAAATCGGCGTTATGTTCGGCAATCCCGAAACGACCACCGGCGGTCGCGCGCTGAAATTCTATTCCTCGATTCGCCTCGATATTCGCCGCATCCAGGCCATCAAGGAAGGCGATCGCGTCGTCGGCTCGCGCACCCGCGCCAAGGTCGTGAAAAACAAAGTCGCCGCGCCGTTCCGCGAAGCCGAATTCGACATCCTCTACGGCGAAGGCGTCTCTCGCGAAGGCGATTTGCTCGATCTCGGCGTCGCTCGCAACATCCTCGAAAAATCCGGCACCTGGATTTCCTTCAATGGCGAGCGCCTCGGCCAGGGACGCGAAAACGCCCGCGTTTTCCTCAAGGAAAATGCGGACATTCGCGACAAAATCGAGACCGCGATTCGCAAGCAGCTCGGCCTCCCCGCGCCAGTGGCCGACGAAAACGCCAAATCCGCCTCCGAGTCGGCAAAGCCTGCCGTGCAAGCCGCCGCTGCAGCCAAAGCCAAAGCTGCCCGCTGAAGCTGACGGATAGAAAATGACGCATACTGGCCTCTTGTCCTACCGGCCAGACTGGCCTTTTGCACAGTTGCGCTCCTGGTACGCCGCCTCCATAATTCTATTGTTCGAGGTTGCGTTCATGCGCGCGAATTCTCTAAAATTGATTGCGTACCTCAGAGAGGTCAGGAAGCAGCATCTAACCGGCCAATGACTTACAGCCCAGCTAAGCCTTACACCAGAATTCTCAGTTTCACCTTAATGGCCCTCGGCGCGCTGCTGATGCTGCCCTGGACTTCCGTCCACGCTGCCTCGTCCTCCACTCCCATTCGCTCGCTCCGCCGCCGCGTGCATCATTACCGCTACCGCGGTGTCCCCACATACGCCGATCCCACGAATGGCGATAACGCCCAGTTCGACGACCCCGTCGTCCGCCGGGCTGCAATCAACGCGCTTGGCCGTCAGAACGGTTCCGTGGTTGCCGTGGATCCCTCCACCGGCAGAATTCTCTCGATCGTGAACCAGAAGATGGCCTTCTCCGCCGGCTTCGAGCCCTGCTCCACTCTCAAGCCCGTCATCGCCGTCGCCGCTCTCGAAAAAAGTATCATCAGTCCCGACACGATGATTCGCGTCGGGCGCCGCCGTTATATGGATTTGACCGAAGCGCTGGCGCATTCGAACAACACATTTTTTGAAGAACTCGGTCGCCGCCTCGGGTTCGACACCGTCCGGCATTACGACCGCGTCTTCGGCCTCGGCGAACGCGCCGGCCTCGACATTTCGGGCGAGCAGCCTGGTTTCCTTCCTTCCGCCCCGCCTGCTTACGGCGGTGTTGCGCGCATGTGCAGCTTTGGCGCAGGAATCCGCATGACGCCTTTGCAGCTTGCTGCGATCGTCTCCACAATCGCCAACGGCGGCACCATGTACTATCTGCAGTATCCCGGGAGCGAGGAAGCAGCCCACGATTTTCAGCCGCGCGTCCGCCAGAAACTCGAGATTGCCCCTCTGCTTCCGGAACTGCGCCAGGGGATGCTCGCTGCCGTGCTCTATGGCACAGCGAAACAGAGCAACGATCCGGATGGCGAGCAAACGCTGGGCAAGACGGGGACTTGCAATGATGAGCGCATGGGCGGCCGCCTCGGCTGGTTTGCTTCCTATGCCGACCAGGATCACCCCAAGCTTGTGATTGCCGTTTTATTGCGCGGCGGAGCCCGCATCGTGAACGGCCCCCACGCCGCCGACGTCGCCGGGAAGATCTACCACGACCTCTACGAGCAGAATTACTTCGCAACAACCACTGCGAGCAGCGAAGCGGCCGCCTCATCCCCTTTGCGCTGACGTCAAAGCTTCGACCGCAATTCTCCCAGGGATATCCCCAAGGATTTCCCCGAGAAGATCAATGATGAATCGCGATTCAGTCCGCAGCCAGGCGGTGGTTTGTTGGCCGAGGCGTCTCATCGGTCCGCGGCGCGGGTGGCGGAGCGAAGCGGGCTTCATAGCACGCGTCGCACAGCTCTTCGACGCCGTCGGTTGCTCGTCGTGGGCGGAAAGGGGTACCACACTCGGAACAGTTCAGATCAGGAGTACGGTTTGGCCGGCCCTGCGGGAGAAAAAAGCTGCCTTCCATTTCACTCCTCCGGTGCCGCCGGGGCAAGCGGCCACTCGAAATCCTTAGTCGAGGCTGAGTGACCTCAAGCAACAACTGTTCCAAATGACTTTATTGCAACGCTGATGCAATCACACGACTTAATGCCATGTATAAAAAATCCATCAAGTAGCGTTTTCTCGTGTGGGGACACTTTTCCCGAATTCGGGAACGCCAGTGACGCCGAATACGCAAAACTTTGCAATTTCTCTTGGTGGCAAGCTCACATCGGGCGTATTCTTCGCGTCTATTCCTGGAAGTGAGGGTTAATCCTTGCTTAGCCGCGGACGGCTCACATTCTGGTCGGCTTTCCCTCTTCTGGGAGCGCTGACTATTGGCGCATCTTACCGCGCGCGTTTCTCCGCGGAACACCAGTTGCTTGTCGAAGCCGGGCTCGCAAGCGCTAGTGCGGCCCGCATCCAGCAGACCGCCGTTCATTTCACGGAACGCGCGGTGCCCCGAGGGGTCGCTTTTAGCGCCCTGCTTGGGAGCATGGGAGTCGATCCTGTCACTTCAGCCCAGCTCATCGCCGCCGCGCGGCCTGTCTTCAATTTTCGATTCCTGCAAGCCGGAAACGAATTGACTCTCGGCCGCACTGTTCTCGGCGAACTCCATCAGCTCCGCTATCAGATTTCCGCCGAGGAATATCTTTCCGTTTTTCGCCGTGACGGCCAGTTCCACGCCGAGGTGGACACCATTCCGTCCTCGATGCAGACCGACGCCGTCTCCGGACGAATCAATGGCTCGCTTTTCGATGCCGTGACGCAAGCAGGAGAAACTCCGGAACTCGCCATGCGCCTCGCCGACATCTTCAGCTGGGACCTGGATTTTTACACCGATCCGCGGCCAGGCGACACATTCCGTGTAGTCGTCGAAAAGAAAGTGCTCGCCAACGGGCAGACGCTCGGGTACGGCAGGATTCTCGCCGCTGAATATAACAACGACGGCCGGGCATATCGCGCCGTCCTATTCCATGATCCCGCTGGAAGACCGGCGTATTACACGCCGAATGGGAAATCACTCAAGAAGGCGTTCCTGCATTCGCCGCTGAAATTCGGCGCCGTCGTGACCTCGCATTTCAGTTTCAGCCGCTATCATCCGATCCTGAAATATTACCGCCCGCATCTTGGCACGGACTATGCCGCCCCGATCGGTACTCCCGTGCAAACGATCGGCGATGGTCGCGTGATTTTCGCCGGGCGCAAGGGCGAAGACGGCAATCTGGTCAAAATTCAGCACATCAACGGCTACGTGACGTACTACATGCACCTGTCGCGCGTTCTCGTGTATGTCGGCCAGCGCGTCGTGCAGGGCCAGCGCATCGGCCTTGTCGGGATGACTGGGCTTGCCACGGGTCCGCATCTCGATTTTCGCATTGAGCGCCACGGCCAGTTCATGAACTTCGAGCGCCTGCCGCTTCCGCCCGCCAATCCCGTGGCGCGCCGCGACATGCCCGAATTCACCGCTGTTCGCGACCAGGAAATGAATTTGCTCCCGCCGCCCGGGTCGTCTTTCGCGACGGCGCAAACTTCTCCCACAAGCACACCGCCGAGTCACTGAATCAATTTCGCAGGAATCTAGCGAGCGGGATGCGGATGGCGCACAACAGGTGCGCCAGACCTTCGCTACATGAGTTCTTTTAGGTTGGGCGTGATGTCGCGATGGTACAGGTCCAGCTCGGCCAGCGGCTTCTCTGCTAGGCCGGGAATCTTCGCTTTCAGATAATCTTCGTACGTCGGCACATCGAGCTTGTAATAGACTCCGAGTGGAATTCTTCCGCCCGGTTCTTGCGATTTCAGCAGCGCCTGCGCTTTTTTCTGCGCGATTTCGACGGCATCGTCGGGATGGTGCACGACCGGGTCGTAGCCGTTTTGGTCAAGTCGGTAAAGGCGCGGCTGGCCCTCCACCTGGCCCGCATAGAACCCCTTGGTGTGCAGGTCGTTGTACGTCGGGCAGGTTTGCAGGACGTCCACGAGCGAACTGCCCCGATGCTGAATCGCCTGCGCGATAATTTCGGAGAGATATTTCGTGTCCAGCGCGTAGCCGCGCGCGACGAACGTGTAGCCGCAAGCGAGCGCCAGCAAAATCGGATTGATCGCGTCCATGATCGAGGCTTCGGACATGGACTTCGTCTTCTGCCCCTTGGCAATCGTCGGAGAAGCCTGGCCCTTTGTCAGCGCGTAGACGTCGTTGTTCGAAACCACGTAGGTGATATCCAGGTTTCGCCGCCCGCTGGCAACGAAGTGTCCCCCGCCGATGCCGTACGCGTCGCCATCGCCGCCCACTCCGACCACTGTGAGATTGTGATTCGCCAGTTTCATCGCGGTCACGGACGGCATCACGCGTCCATGCAGCGTGTGGAACGAATACGCGTTCATGTAGTGCGCTGTCTTGCCCGCGCAGCCGATCCCGCTGATGATCGCAATGCGATGCGGCGGCACCTGCAGCTTCGTCAGCGCCATCTGCACGGCGGAGAGCACGCCGAAATCGCCGCACCCGGGGCACCAGTCGTTGTGGATGTCCGCTTTGTAATCCGTCAACTGCAATGGCTTCGTTTCTGTAAGCGTGCTCATTGTCCCGACTCCCAGTTACCGGTTATAGCCCGGCGGCAGAGGCACCATCGGCGCCAGCATCTTCGGATTCTTCTCCCGCAAGTCGAGCATCTCATCGAATTCGCGATTGCCGAATCCCGGCTCGACGATCTGCCCTTGCGAAATCACCAGCCGCTCCGAAGCGCCCGCCTTCGCCGCCTCCAGGCCAACAACAATTTCGTCCTCGGAGAACGGCCTGCCGTCGTACTTCACCACCTGATGATGCACGGCGAACCCCGTCTCCGCGCGAATCACTTGCGCCAGTTGTCCCGAATAGTTCCCGTCGAACGTCACGACGCGTTCGGCGCGCGCGAAAATTCCCTTCACCGCTTCCGCTGGGAAGGGATGCATCAGCCGGATTTGCAGCAGCGCATATTTCTCGTGCCGCGGATCGATTCGCCGCAGCGCATCCGTTGCCGCGCCCTTCGTCGAGCCCCAGCAAACCGCGAGCAAAGGTATCTTCTTCGCGCCCGCTGCTTCGGCGAGCCGGAATTTCTTCGCTTCCGGAATTTCCCGCGCCGCCAGCGCGACTTTGCCCATGCGCTTTTCCATCATCGCCATGCGGTTGCCGATGCCTTCCGTGATGTGGCCGCGCGGGTCGTGTTCGTCCGTCGTGGACCAGAAAATCCCGCCCTCCTGCCCGGGCACGGAGCGCGGGCTCACGCCATCTTTCGTGAACGCGTAGCGCAGGTAATCGCCGTTCGTGTTCGCCGGCTTCGTCTGCCCGCGGTCGATTTTCAAATGCGTAGTCTTGAACGGCGGCAGCGATTGATGGCAGCTCGCCATGTGCTTGTCCACGAGCACGAGCACGGGGAGCTGATAGCGGTCCGCGTAGTTGAACGCGTCAAACGTGTCGTAGAAACATTCCTCGATGTCGCCCGGAGCAATCACGATTCGCGGAATGTCGCCCTGCCCCGCGTGCAAGGCAAATTGCAAATCGCCCTGCTCCTGCCGCGTCGGCAATCCCGTCGATGGCCCGCCGCGCTGATAGAGCATCAGCACGGGCCCCGGCGCTTCCGTAATCGCCGCGAACCCAAGTCCTTCCGGCATCAGCGCGAATCCCGGCCCCGAAGTGGAAGTCGAAGCGCGCACACCGCCGTGCGCGCCCATCACCGCGGCGTCGATTGCGGAAACTTCGTCCTCGGTCTGCAGCACGACGAGATTGTGGTCGCTCTGATAACCTTCCAGGTACACGCTCTCATCCGTCGCGGGACTGATCGGATAATACGTCTGCAAGCCGCAGCCGGCCTGAATCTTCGCCATCCCGACTGCCTGCGAGCCTTTCACGATGATCTGCTCGCGCTTCGTGGGCGCGGCAGGCAGCGCAAACTTCAATTTCCCCGAAAATTTCTCGCGCGCGTAATCGTACGCATACTTCGCTGCGTTGACGTTCAGGTCCGCCACCGCTCCGGCCTTGCCTCCAAAGCTGTCGCGTATCGCCTGCGCGACGGGCGCGAAATCGAATCCCAGCGCCGCCACCGACGCCCCCAGCGCCAGCGTATTCGTCATGATGCGGTACGCGCGTGCCTGCCCGGGCTTCCCCGCTTCCGAAAGCGCGCGTTCGAGCAGCTCCGCGTACGGCATCTCCCACAGGAAAATGTCCCGACGCGTGATCATTTCGGCGTATTTCTTTTGTTCCGCGTCGTAGAGAATCGCGCCGCCGGCGGAAATTTCGTGCACGTGCCCGCGATGCGCCGGATATTCGTGGTACATGTCGCCGATCAGCGTCTCTTCGTCGAGCGAAGAGAGCAGATGCACGGCGTCAATGTGCGACGCGACGGGCTCGTCCGAAATTCGCAGCCGGTAGGCGCTGTGCTTGCCTTTGATGTTGGAATGGTATTCGATCTGCCCGAAGACGTAGAAACCCGAGCGCGAAAGCGCCTTCGCCAGAATTTCCGCGCTTACGTTCAGGCCGCTTCCCTGCGGGCCGCCGATCATCCATGAAAACGTTTGAGACATTGGGCTGATTGGACCTTCCTGATTTCACCCCGGCGGAGGCCGGAAACTACAAGCCTAGCACACGCCCCACGCATCGCAAAACGGCGATTCGCCGCTGCGCTTAAGCGTGTCGAATCAGTTCCGAAGCCGCTCGCAAAAGAACAGACGGGCGCCCGGCCGCTAGAGTTCCTTGAGGCTCTGAATCATTTTCGCGATCACGTCCTGCGCGTCGCCGAACACCATGCGCGTATTCGTGCCGAAGAATAATTCGTTCTGAATCCCCGAGAAGCCCACTCCCGATCCGCGCTTGATGACGAGCACCTGCTTCGCCTGGTCCGCGTTCAAAATCGGCATGCCGTAAATCGGGCTGGCCTTGTCCGTGCGCGCCGCGGGATTCACCACGTCGTTCGCGCCAATCACGAGCGCCACGTCCGCCGTCGCGAAATCGCTGTTGATTTCGTCGAGGTCCTTGATCAAATCATACGGCACGCCGGCCTCGGCCAGCAGCACGCTCATGTGACCGGGCATGCGCCCCGCCACCGGATGAATCGCGAATCGCACGTTCACGCCTTTTTTCTGCAGCATCTGCGCGAATTCCCACAATTTGTGCTGCGCCTGCGCCACCGCCAGGCCGTATCCGGGCACGACGATCACTTCTTCGGAATACGCCATGGTCGCCGCCGCGTCGCGCGCGTCCATCGAACTCATCGTTCGCGCCGGCCCGTGCGCCGTCGCCGCCACGGCGACGTCGCCAAATCCGCTGAACCACACGTTCGCGAACGAACGGTTCATCGCCTTCGCCATCAGCACCGTCAGCAGCGACCCCGCCGCGCCCACGAGCGTCCCCGCGATAATCATCGCCGGATTTTGCAGCACGAATCCCTCGAACCCGACCGCGAGCCCGATGCACGCGTTGTACGTCGAAATCACCACCGGCATGTCCGCGCCGCCGATCGGCATCGTGACCAGGATGCCGAGAACAAGCGATGCGAGCAGGAAAACGCTCACCAGCATCATCGCGGAAAGATGCGCATACGACGCCGACGACGGGAAAATGCTTCCAATCGTAAGCCCTATCGTAATGATCGCCAGCACCGCGTTCAGCACCTGGTTTCCCGTGAATCGCGGGCTCCCCATCCATCCTTGCAGTTTCAGGAACGCGACCACGCTCCCGCCGAAGCCCACCGCGCCAATCAGCGCGCCGGTCACCGCGATAATCGGAAACGCCAGCGAGCCGAGATACGCGCGTCCGCTATAGAGTTCCACCGCCGCAATCGCCGCCGCCGCGCCGCCGCCGAGGCCGTTGTAAATCGCCACCATTTGCGGCATTTCCGTGATCGGCACGCGCCGCCCCGACCACCACGCCGGAATCGCGCCCACCGCGATGGCAATCAAAATCAGCGCCAGCCGGTTCCATGAAGCGGTTTCTTCTCCCAGGCTCGCCGCCGTGCCATGCATCCCGGGCAAATAAAAAATCGTCACCACCGAAGCGAGCAGCATTCCCACACCCGCCCACAGCATCCCGCCGCGCGCCGTCCGCGGCGAACTCATCCGCTTCAGTCCCAGCACGAGCAGCGCCGTCGCGATGAAATAGCTCGCCTGCAGCGTCAGGCTCATCGACGAAGCGCCCACTATTTCGTCTCCTTCACGCTCTTGAACATCTCCAGCATCCGCTCCGTCGAGACGTATCCGCCGACCACGTTCCCCGTCGCCATCACCACGCCGATGAATCCGACTGTCACCTCGAGCGGCCCTTGCGCTTCCGCCAGCGCCAGCATCGCCCCGACCAGCACGATCCCGTGCACGAAATTCGAACCCGACATCAGCGGCGTGTGCAAAATCACCGGCACGCGCGAAATCACTTCGTAGCCCACAATCGCGGCGATCAGGAAAATGTACAGCGCGACAAATCCAGTCATCTCTGCCCCGCTCCTTCGACGAGCTGCCGCGTCGGTTCGTGCTTGATCTCTCCTGCAAAAGTGAGAATCGTCTTGCCGACGACTTCGTCTTCCCAGTCGAGCGTGATCTGCCCTTGTTTCACGATTAGCCCGAGCAAATTGTTCAGGTTGTTTGCGTACATCTGGCTTGCGTCTTCCGCGGTAAGGCTCGCCACGTTCATCGGGCCGAGAATCGTCACGGTCCCGCTGCGGACTTCCTGCCCCGGCTGCGTCAATTCGCAATTCCCGCCCGAGTCCGCTGCCAGGTCCACCACCACCGATCCCGCCTTCATCGCTTCGACCATCGATTTCAGCAGTATCTTCGGCGCGGGCCGTCCGGGCACGTTTGCGGCGCAGATCACCACGTCCGCGCGGCTCACGTGCTTCGTCAGCAAGTCGCGTTGAGCCTGCCGCTCCTGCTCCGTCAGCTCGCGTGCGTAGCCGCCGTCGCCCTCGGCGCGCACGTCGCCCGATATGAATTTCGCTCCCAGCGATTCCACTTCCTGCCGGCTCGCCGCGCGCACGTCGTAGCCTTCCACCTGCGCGCCCAGCCGCCGCGCCGTCGCGATGGCCTGCAATCCCGCGACGCCCGCTCCGATCACCACCACTTTTGCCGGCTGGATCGTCCCCGCAGCCGTCGTCAGCATCGGGAAAAATCGTTCCAGGCGAAATGCGGCGAGGATCGCCGCCTTGTATCCCGCCACCATCGCCTGGGAAGAAAGCGCGTCGAGATATTGCGCGCGCGAAATTCGTGGAATCAATTCCATCGCGAACGTCGTGATTTTGCGATCGCGCAGCAGCTTCACTTCTTCCGCGTGCTGCCGCGCGTTCACGAAACACGCGAGCAGCGTCCCTTCGCGCATCTGCCGGATACTCTCCGCCTTCGGCACGTTCACGGCGAGAACGATGTCCGCCGAGCGGAAAAGCTGCGCCGCGTCGCCCACCATCGTCGCCGACTTCCCGTAACTCGCGTCGGGAATCCCGCTCGCCGCGCCCGCGCCGGATTCGATTTGCAGCTTGATTCCCAGCTTCACCAGCCGCTCGGCGACCTTCGGCACGATGGCCACGCGTTTTTCGCCCGCCTGAGTTTCCCGCGGGACCGCGACCTGAATTTCCATCAACCAGACTCCCCTGAAGTCCGACTCCGAGGATTTAGAGCGCCTGCCACAGCCGTGCGTTTCCGAATAATCAAACGCGCAAGCATATCAGAGGACGCGCTTTCTTGCAGGCCTTGAGTTGGCCTTGATTTGGCGTAACGCACAACTTCTGCATCGCGCTGGGAGCCGCAAAGAGCGTTTCCGCGGCAATCGTCCTTCTGACGAGCCAGTCGCGCGCCGCTCTCCGCTCATAAATCCCGCCAAAAAATGGCCTGTGACACTTTTTTGACTTGGACGATTTTCTGTACTTTATAAAGGACTTGACAAATTTTGAATCGGCGCGTAGAATATTTTTCTATAAACTCGATTTGTGTGACTAAGCCCCGAGCGATTTCTGCCGGGGCGTTTTTATTTCTAGCCGCCGATTTCTTCCCTTCCATCCCCTGGCGGCTGCGCAACGCGCCATTCCGAGGAGCCCGTCGCTCACGCCTCTCGCGGACGCTCAATCCGCGTGCCTCGGCTTGTCACTTGCAACTCGCGTTCTGTATACTCGCGCCCGGTCTCGCCGCCGAGATGCCTCCTTCCGCACAAGGCGCTACTGCGAATGCAGCCGTAGCTGCAAGCCTCGCTGCGACTCCGCGCTGGAGCCAGCCGACGCTCGTCGCCTTCCGCTTCTTCGTCGTTTACCTCAGCCTCTACGTGCTCCTCACGCAGATGCTCACTTCCCTGCTCTTTGTCACGACGAACGACAGCGGCGCCTTCGAAGTGGACATGACTTCGCCTGCGAGGGCCATCGTCGTCTGGCTTGCCTCGCACGTCTTCGGAATCGCACACCCCATCGTGACCCGCGAGACCGGCAGCGGCGATCGCATCTACGACTGGATTGTTCTCGTCGTGATTCTCGTGTCCGCAATCGTCGGCACGGTGATCTGGTGCATCCTCGATCGCAAGCGCGAAAACTACGCCAGGTTTCAATCCTGGTTCCGCGTGTTCATCCGTTTTTCCCTTGCCGCCACGATGCTCACGTACGGCGCGTCCAAAGTCATCCCGCTGCAAATGCCCTTTCCCAATCTGGATCGCCTGCTCGAACCTTACGGCAACCTGTCCCCCATGGGAGTTCTTTGGGCATTTGTCGGCTCTTCTTCGGCTTACGAAATCTTCGTCGGCTGCGCGGAAACTCTCGGCGGCTTGCTCCTCTTCTCTGCGCGCACCACCGCCCTCGGAGCGCTCGTCTGCCTCGCCGACGGCATTCAAGTCTTACTGCTCAACATGACTTACGACACTCCCGTGAAGCTTCTCGCTTTCCATTTGATCGTCTTCTCCCTGTTTCTCCTCGCCCCCGACGCGAAGCGTCTGGCGAACGTGTTTCTCCTGAATCGAGCCGCCCCTCCGTCAACCGAAGCCCCTCGCTTTCGAACGCCTCTTGCGAATCGCGCCGCTCTCGGCGTGCAGATACTCGTAGCTGCGTTCCTGGTATTGGGAAATGCTTACAACTCGATCTCTGAGTACAAACTTTTCGGCGAGGGCGCGCCGAAATCTCCTCTCTACGGCATCTGGAACGTCGAGGATTTCACTCTCGATGGCCAGGCCCGCCCCGCGCTTCTCACAGACACCCAGCGCTGGCGCCGCATGGTCTTCATCTATCCGCGCTACATGAGCATCTACGGCATGGACGACACGCCCCGCTTCTACGGCTTTAGCCTCAACGTAAACGCAACTACATTCGAACTGGCGGGCGGGGGCCCCAAGGGTTGGAAGGCGGATTTTTCTTTCTCGCGCCCCTCCCCCGCGGAGCTCATCGTCGACGGCTCCATGGACGGTCACAAAATCCACGCCCAGCTCGCCGCACAGGACATTTCGAAATTCCAGCTTGTTTCCCGCGGGTTCCACTGGGTCTCCGAGTTTCCCTACAACCGCTAGCCCTTGCACCGCGGCGGTGATTCAGTAGAATAGATTCCCCTTGCTTACCGAGGGGAGTTCGTGTATTATCCTCTCGGTAACCGAGTAGAACGCTCGGGGACACAGGAGACTCCATGAGCAAGCCGAACGACCTGGTCCAGGGAACTCTGGATCTGTTGCTTCTGAAAATTCTCGCTCTCGAGCCGCTCAACGGCTTCGCCATCAGCCTGCGCCTCAGGCAGATCTCCGGCGAAGTCCTGCAGGTCAGCGACGGCTCGCTCTATCCCGCCCTTCACAAGCTCGAGCAGGAGGGCTGGATTCGCGCCGAATGGCGCGCCAGCGAGAACAATCGCCGCGCGAAATTCTATTCCCTTACGCGCCTCGGCCGCCGCCATCTCGAAGCCGAAGCATCCAATTGGGGACGCCTCTCGACGGCCATCTCCCACGTCCTCAAGCTCGAGGAAGCTTAGTGCGCGCGACAACATGTTCGAAGATGCGTCGAGCGCCCGCTCGCCGCGGCGGGCCGCTTTGCTTTTCTGTCCGTGCATCCTCACCGTGTATCGCGATTGATTTGTCGCCGCGCGCGGATGGGGCGCAGCCTCTTCGCCTGTGCGCGATTCCTGCTCCGTTGACTCAGGAAAGAGACGAACGATGCCAATAGAGCGCTGGCTCTACACGATTCCGAATTTCTTTCGTTCCCTGTTCCATCGCCGCCGGCTGGATCACGACCTCGCCGACGAGCTCCGCGACCACCTCGCGCAAAAGACCGCTGCCTACGTCGCCAAAGGCATGAGCGCGCAAGAAGCCCGCCGCTTGGCTCTCATCGACCTCGGCGGCCTCGAACAAACCAAGGAGGCGTGTCGCGACATGCGAAAAATAAATTGGATTCAGGATTTGCTCCAGGATCTGCGCTACGGTCTGCGCATGTTGCGCAAATCTCCCGGCTTCACGCTTGTCGCCGTCCTCACC
>DATEFX010000063.1:0-25870 GCA_035280405.1 Candidatus Acidiferrales bacterium
TTCAGCTTAAGATGGCCGTCGTTGAGGACTTCCAGTTCTCGCATCAGGGTGTACCTCCTCTGTGAGTTCAGCGCTCCAGGGAAAGTACACCCTCTTTTCCTGCTTAAAATCCCAATTTACACAAAAGAATTTACGCTACCAGTGGAAATTATCAACATGCGGGGCGGGGGCAGCGCGCGAGGCTGTGAATCTTTTTTCGCGGGGGAGCAATCACATGGGCGGGTGATGAGGGAAGCAGACAGAAGTATCCGATACGAGTAGAAGCGGCGAGGGCAATCCGGCGAGACGGACTTGAGCAAAACGGGCCGTCACGAGCAAGCATGATAAATCCGAAAAAGCCGAGCGAGGCAGGAGCGGGCGAGGAAGATATCGCGCTGGTGGAGCGCGTGCTTGCGGGCGAGCGGCGGGCGTTTGAGCCGCTGGTGCGGAGGCACGAACGAAGGATTTTCCGCGTCGTGCTGGCGGTGCTGGGGAACGCCGAGGACGCGGAAGAGGCGATGCAGGACACGTTCGTGAAAGCGTTCCGGCACCTCGGGCAGTTCCGGCGGGAATCGAAATTCACGACGTGGCTGACGCGCATCGCGGTGAACGAAGCGCTGCAGAAACGCCGCGCGAGGAAGGAAGCGGTGTCGCTGGACGAGACGCGCGACGTGGAAGAGCCGTTCATGCCGCGGCGACACGAAAACTGGCAGGCGAATCCGGAGAAAATCTACGGGAAGCAGGAAATGCGGCGGCTGATCGAGTCTGCGATAGAGGCGCTGCCGGAGATTTACCGCGAGGCGTTCGTGTTGCGCGACGTGGAGGAGATGAGCGCGGAAGAGGCCGCGGAGGCGGTGGGGATTGGCGTGCCGGCGCTGAAATCGCGGCTGCTGCGCGCGCGGCTGATGGTCCGCGAAACACTGGCGGGCTGGCTCGAAGAGCCAGCGACATTGCGGAATAAGATTGTACATGCCGCGACCGACATTGGAACCGCGGTGGCCATGCGGATGATGCGAGCGACGAGTAGATGAGGATGAAGCCATGGCGATGATGGAATGCAAAGACGTGTTGGCGAACCTCTCTTGCTACGTTGATGGAGATGGATCGGCGGAGCTGCGCAAGGCGCTCGAAGAGCACATCGCGCGATGCCGGCGATGCCGCGTGGTGTTCGACACGACGCAGAAGGCCTTGAAGATCGTGGCGGATGCGGAGCCGTTCGAGGTGCCGCTGGCGGCGAGCGCGCGGCTGTATACGCGGCTCGAGAAATTGTTGTCGAACGAGCCGCCGATTCAGTGAGCTTTGGATCTGTTAGAGCAATTCTAGAAAAAAGGAGGAATCAGTCATGAAAAAAGCATCACTTGCGTTAATTGCAGGAGCGTTGCTGATGATTCCCAGCGTGAGCCTCGGGGCAGCGAAGGCGAGGACGTTCACGGGCAGCATCATGGACAGCCAGTGCGCGAAGATGGGCTCGCACGACACGATGAAGCAGAAGGCAGGCATCGCCACCGATGCGGAATGCACGAAAGAATGCGTCAGCATGGGCGGAAAATACGTGCTCTACAATGCGGATACGAAGACGGTGTACGAGCTGGATGACCAGAAGAAGCCGGAGGCGTTTGCGGGCGAGAAAGTGAAAGTGACGGGCACGTACAGCGCGAAAACGAAGACGATCCACGTGGAGAACATCGAAGCGACGAAGTAAATCCGCCGTGAAAGGAGGGCCAAGGGGAATATCCGGCCCTCCTTTTTGTTTTTAGCGGTGATGCAGAAGATTTTGAGAGGCTGAACGATGAAACGATGGACGGTGATTGCGGTCATCGCGATCGTGGTGATCGTCGCGGGAGCGTGGACTGCGTTTGCGACGTTCAATCTGAGCGCGCTGCCGGAGCCGAGCGCGGCGGAGACTTATTTCGCGACGAAGGGAAAGCACATGCTGGTGCATCGCGCCGCGGCGATCGCTGGCGCGCCGGCGGACGCGAAGGCCGCGGCGGAGGAAGGCGACAAATACTTCGGCGTGGACTGCTCCATGTGCCACGGCGCGACAGGGCGCAAGCCCACGGACAACGGGCGTTGGATGTACCCGCGCGCGATTGATCTGGGATCGGCGGAGACGCAGAGCTATTCGGACCGGGAGCTGTTCTGGATTGTGAAAAATGGGATACGGCTGAGCGGGATGCCAGCGTTCGGGAAAATGGAGACGGACGAGCACATTTGGGAGCTGGTGGAATACATCAGGACGATGCCGGGAAAGCCGAAGGGAAAGTAGGGCGGATTTCTTACGAGGCGCTGACCAGGGCAAGCTCAAGAATCAGAAACGCACGGGGCGTTTGGGACGGAAAGGCAAAAGCAGATTCCTCGACTCCGTCGCGCGCCGCTTGGCGGAGAAGAAACAAAAGCGCGCGACTCCGCTCGGAATGACACGCCATTTGTGCACGCGCGGAATTGTGCTGCGGGAAATGCGCTATTGGAGGCGCTGCGTCTTCGCGTCGAAGCCGAGGAGCGAGTCGAAAATGGCGAGGACGTGGCGGCGATACTCGAGGATGCGCTGAAAGACGATGCGCTGCTCGGGTTTTTGCGTGGCTTCCTTGTCCCATTTCGCGAGGACGGCCGGAGGGACGGCGATGTCGCGGCGAAGCTCGTCCGCGGAGTGGCCGCGGAGAAACAGGCCGTAAAAGAACGCGGCTTCGCGCTGAGGGAAATCGAGATCGTGCAGCGCCTCTTCAGGCGGAGGCGCCAGAGTTGCCGGATTGGGTTGAGTCGCCATAACTAGAAAAAGGCAGTTTACTGATTTCGGCTCCGGCGTCAAGAGTACGTGACGCGAAAGGAGCAAAACCTGAATCAATAGCGCGAGCGGCTGGCCCGGAGAAACATCTGAAGGGCAGTAACGTTGGCCTTCTCGCTGCCGAGGCGGCCGGCGTCGACCGGCAGGCCGATGATCTCAGCCTGTTCGAGCGAAATGCCGGCGTCGTTGAGCTCGGAAAGGCTGTAGCCTTCCGCGGGCACAAGGCGATTGCGCGCCGAACGGTTCACCGGGCGTGGCGGCTGGGCTGCAGCGCCGCGCTTGCGAATGCGATTGAAGAAGTCGTCCCAATCCCGGCGGATCCACATGGGACCCTCCTAAATGAACTAGCGAAATCTTAGATGCGAGACTGGCTCGGCGGGTCGCATATACGACGCGAGCCGCTGGGCGCGTCTCCCGTGTCGTGGATTGTAACCCCGCGTGTCAAGCAAAGTAGCGAGACAATCAGGTATGTGGCGATACGGTTAGGTATGGATGGGGCACAACGAGTACTAGGGCTCGGGAGAGGCTACTGCGCAGCGTCAGTGGGACGCGAGAGGCGCGACTGGTATAATTTCAAGACCGGGGAATCCGAGGAAATCGCTCCATGAGTCAGCCAGTTATCGTCGTTCACTACCACGAGCTGTGGCTGAAGGGCCGCAACAAGCGATTCTTCGTGTCGAAGCTGGCGGGAGCGCTGCGCGCGGGGCTCGAGGGCATTCCGGTTGAGAAAATTGAGCGGCCAGAGGACCGATTCGTCGTGCGGCTCGCCGAAGGCGCAGGGGTCGAAGAGGCGCTCGCGCGGATCGAGAAAATTTCGGGCGTGGCGAATTATGCGATTGCACGGAATGCGGAGAGGAATCTGGAGTCGCTGTGCCACGCGGCGTGGGAAGAAATCCACGAGCAGAGGTTCGAGACGTTTGCGGTGCGCGTGAAGCGCAGCGACAAAACGTTTCCGATGCGCAGCGGCGAGCTGGAAGCCGCCATGGGGAAATATCTGGCGGATCATCTGCGCGAGACGGGGCGGAGCGCACGGGTGAAATTGAATGAGCCGGAACTGACCTGCCGGATCGAAATCACCTCGGGGCCGGCGCTCGTGTACGCGAGAAAAATCCAGGGGCCGGGCGGGCTGCCGGCGAACACGGCCGGGCGGATGCTGTGCCTGCTTTCGGGCGGATTCGATTCGGCGGTGGCGGCGCATCAGATGATGAAGCGTGGCGCGCATTTGTCGTTCGCGCATTTTTACGGTACCGGCGCGCGGCCGGGGGAGTCTTCGGTGCACGTGGCGCGCGAGCTGACGCGGCAACTTGTGCCGTGGCAGTTCACGGCGAAGCTGCACTTAATCCCGTTCGAGGCGATTCAGCGAGAAATCGTGAGGTATGCGCCGGAGAGCTGCCGCGTGCTGCTCTACCGGCGAATGATGCTGCGGATTGCGGAAGCGCTGGCGCGGCGGGATCGCGCGCTGGCCATCGTCACGGGAGACAGCCTGGGGCAGGTGGCGTCGCAGACGCTGCGGAACATGATTGCCGTAGAGGCCGCGGCGAGAATGCCGGTGTTCCGGCCGCTCGTAGGAATGGATAAGCTAGAAATCCTGTCGCAAGCGCGAAAGATCGGGACGTACGAGATTTCCGCGGAACCGTTTCATGACTGCTGTCCCGTATTTTTGCCGCGAAGCCCGCTGCTGCACGCGAGCGCGGAGGAGCTTGATTTGGCGGAAGCGATGCTCAACGTGGACGAGCTGGTGAAGCAAGGAATCGCGGGCGCGACCCACGAAAGTTACCGCTACGCTTGCGGACGCGTCGAAATTGCGCCGCGCGCGGGGCAATTGGAAGAAAAAGTGAAGCGGAACGCCGCAATCGCCTGAGTTCCCCCGAAACTGTCCTCTCTCACTTCGCCGCCCTATCCGTGCTGAAAAGTTGGTGATAGCATCCGCTCAATTCTCGGGGAGGCCTGCCATGCGCGGAACCATGATGGATTTCCCGCTGACGCTGCCAACGATCCTGGAGCGCGCAGGAAAGCTTTTCGGCAAGGTGGAAATCGTTTCGCGACGGCCGGACAAGTCGTTCGCGCGGACAACGTATGCCGAATATTACAGACGGGCGCGACGGCTGGCGCGTGCGCTGGAACTGGCGGGACTCCGGCGAGGGGACCGCGTGGCGACGCTGATGTGGAACCACGCGGTGCACTTTGAGGCGTACTTTGGCGTGCCGTGCGCGGGAGGCGTGCTCCACACGCTGAATCTGCGGCTGCATCCTGACGAGATTGCATACATCGCGAACCACGCGAAGGACCGGTTCCTAATCGTAGATGACGTGCTGCTGCCGATGTATGAGAAGTTCCGCGACAAAGTGAAGCTGGAGCGCGTAATCGTGGCGCCCTACGGCGCGCCAACGGCGCCAGCGGGAATGCAAAGTTACGAAGATTTCCTAGCCTCCGCGGACGACAATTTCGAGTACCCGAAGCTGGACGAAAATGAAGCGGCGTCGATGTGCTTCACATCGGGAACGACGGGGAAATCGAAGGGAGTGGTCTATTCGCACCGCGCGCTGGTGCTGCATTCGTTCGCCGAGACCATGACTGATGGATTTGCGATCTCGCATCACCAAACGGTGCTGCCAGCTTGCTCGATGTTTCATGCGAACGCGTGGGGAATTCCGTTCACGGCGGCGATGACGGGGACGAAAGTCGTGTTTCCCGGCCCGAATGTGGACGCGGAGAGTTTACTGGATGCGATTGAACAGGAGCGCGTGACGATTGCGGCGGCGGTGCCGACGGTGTGGATCGGCGTGCTGGCGGCGCTGGAGAAGTGGCCGCATCGTTGGAAATTCGAGAAGCCAATCAAAGTGCCGGTAGGCGGAACCGCGCCGCCGGAAGCCTTGATCCGCGGGCTCGACAAATTCGGGTTCCACATCCAGCACCTCTGGGGCATGACGGAGACGACGCCGCTGGCGACGACCGGCGGGGTGCGGACCCACATGGAAAACTGGAGCGAAGACGAAAAATACGCTGCGCGCGCCAAGCAGGGCTGGCCGGCGCCATTTGTCGAACTGCGTTTGCAGAGCACAGAAGGCCTTGCGCCATGGGATGGCCAGACGGCGGGAGAAATCGAAGTGCGCGGGCCGTGGGTGACAGCGCGTTACTACGAAAGCCCGGAGGACCAGCACCGCTGGACGGAAGATGGATGGTTCAAGACGGGCGATGTGGCGTGCATCGATTCGGACGGGTACGTGAAAATCGTGGACCGCAGCAAGGACATGATCAAGTCGGGCGGAGAGTGGATCAGCTCGGTGGATCTGGAAAATGCGTTGATGGGACATGCGGCGGTGCGCGAGGCAGCGGTGGTGGCCGTGCCGCACCCGAAATGGCAGGAGAGGCCGCTGGCCGTGGTGGTGCTAAAGGAAGGAAAGATGGCGACGCCGGAAGAATTGCGCGCGTTCCTGGCATCGCGATTCGCGAAGTGGCAATTGCCGGATGGATTCGTGTTTGCAAATGAAATTCCGAGGACGTCCGTGGGCAAATTCATGAAGATGAAGCTGAGGCAGCAATACGCGAACTGGAAATGGGAGCCTTGAGCGGGTTCAGGAACGATAGCTGGCGTTGATCTTCACGTAGTCCTCAGTGAAATCACAGGTGAAGACGCGGGCGGAGCCTCGCCCGGAATGTAAATCCAGAATGATGGGAATTTGATTCGCGAGAAGGCGGCGATGGGCTACGCCCTCGTTGAACGGAAACGCGCGGCCGCGACGGCACATGAGGATTCCGGCCATGCGGATTTCGACGCGATCTGGATTGAAGCGAACGCCGGAGCGACCGGCGGCGGCGATGATGCGGCCCCAATTGGGATCGGCTCCGGCAAGAGCCGTCTTCACAAGTGGCGACGTAGCAATCGTGCGAGCGACTTGAGCCGCTGCGGCATCGGAGGGCGCGCCGCGGACTTCGATTTCGACGACGTGGCGCGCGCCTTCGCCATCGGCGACTATTTGCAGCGCGAGCCCGCGACAGACGGATTCGAGAGCGGCGAGGAATTTCCTGTAATTCGCGGTTCCGGCGTGAATCGGAGGCGCGCTGGAAGCGCCGTTGGCAAGGAGAGCCACGGTGTCGTTTGTGGATGTGTCGCCATCCACGGTGATGCAGTTGAACGATTTCGCGGCGGCTGCGCGCAAGACGCGAGATAACACTGCGGGAAACGCCTGTGCGTCAGTGGCGACGAAGGCGAGCATGGTAGCCATTCGGGGATGAATCATGCCGGCGCCTTTGCAGCAGCCGAGGATGCGGATGCGCTTGCCGCCAACGCGGCAATTTGCGGCTGCCCACTTCGGACGCGTGTCCGTGGTCATGATAGCGCGGGTGAATTGAGAGAAGGCCGAGGGAGCGGCGGCGCGCGCGCGCACCAGATGCGGGATTGCGCGAAGGATTTTTTCGACGCGGAGCGGAATGCCGATCACTCCCGTGGAACAAACAAGAAACTGAGAAGAATTTGGAGCTCCGAGAATGCGCGCTGCTTCGCCAGCGGCGGATTTGGAGGCTGCGATGCCGGCTGGACCCGTGGCGCAATTTGCGTTGCCGGAATTGACGACGACGCCGAGGATTTTGCCGCGCGATTTTTCGAGATGCGCGCGAGAGACGAGAACAGGCGCTGCCTGGACGAGATTCGTGGTGAACACACAGGCGGCGGAGGCGGGCCGGTCGCTGGCGAGCAGGCCGAGATCAAGGCCGGATTTTTTGAGGCCGCAGGCGACGGCGGAATAGGAGAAGCCGCGGGGCAAGAGCGTGGCCGAGATTCGCGGCTTCATGCGACGGGAGCGGGCGCGGCGGCTTCGTCGAGAATGGGCAAGGAGGCGCGTTCGGAAACGACAGTGGCGATTACGGCCGCAAGGCGGCAGCGGCGAGCTTTGGGGCAAGAAGAGCAGTCGCGCGCTATTTTTTCCGGGATCGCGCGGCGATGAGAGAGCGCGAAACCGTGGCAGATGAAAAATTCGGGCGCGTCCGTGACCGCAAAGACGCGAGCGATCTTGCGGCGGCGCGCCTCGGCGAGAGCGAATTCAAGAAGGCGCGAGCCGAGGCCGCGTCCGCGAATATCGGGAGAGACGGCGAGGGAACGAATCTCGGCGAGGTCGGCGCCATAGCATTCAAGCGAAACGCAACCGACGAGCTGGCGATTCTCTTCGATGACGAGGAAATGCGCGAACAGCTCGCGGATGGTTTCTTCCGCGCGCGGAAGGAGGATGCCCTGCGCGGCGTAATGCGCGATCAGCGCGTGAATCGCCGGGACATCGGACAGGCGTGCGCGGCGAGTCCTCATGATTTTTGCTCGTGCGCGGCGAGACGCGAGCGCGCTTCGTCGAGCGCTTTGCGGACCGCTTCGGGCGCTGTGCCGCCCGAGGCGCTGCGGCGAGCTAGAGAGGACTCCAGGGACAGCGACGAAGCGAAATCCGCGCCGAAGGAAGAAGAATATTTTTTCAGCTTCTCGACGGGCCATGCGGCGTAATTTTCGCCGGCGCTTTCGGCGTCGCGGATGATATTGCCCGTGATTTCGTGGGCTTCGCGGAAGGGGATGCCCTTCGCGACGAGATAATCAGCGGCCTCAGTGGCGAGCAGCGCGGGAGCGGAAGCGGCCTGGCGAAGAGCGGCTTCATGGAATTTCGTGGCGGCGACGGCGCCGGAAGCGATGCGCGTCATCGCAAGCGATTGGTCGTGGGCGTTGAAGAGCGGCTCTTTGTCTTCCTGCAAATCCCGCTGGTAGCCCGACGGGAGACCCTTCAACGTGACGAGAAGCGCGACGAGCGCGGCGGTGACACGGCCGGATTTTCCGCGAATGAGTTCCCATGAATCGGGATTTTTTTTCTGCGGCATGAGGCTGCTGCCGGTGGAGTATTCGTCGGGAAGCACGACGAAGCCGAAGCCGGGCGAGGCAAGAAGAATCATGTCCTCGGCAAGGCGCGAGAGATGCCCGGCGAGGACGGCGAGCGCGTAGAGATAATCCAGAGGAAAATCGCGGCGGCTGACGGAGTCGAGGCTATTGCGCGTGACGCGGGCGAAGCCGAGATCCGTGGCGAGCGCGCGGCGGTCAATCGGAAACGCGCAGCCGGCGAGCGCGCCAGCGCCGAGGGGGCAGGCGTCAGACGTGTTCGCGGCAAAGGCGAGGCGATCGAGGTCGTGAAAGAAAGCTTCGGCGTGGGCAAGAAGAAAATGCGAGAGCAGAATCGGCTGGGCGAGCTGCATGTGCGTCATGCCGGGCATGGGCACGCGGAAATTGCGCTCGGCCTGATCGAGAAACGCGGCGATGAGCGCGGCGACGGCCGTTTGCATTTCCGCGCTGGCGGATTTGATGAACATTCGGAACTCGGTGACGATCATTTCGTTGCGGCTGCGGCCGGTGTGGAGTTTGTGGCCGAGCGGACCGAGCGCTTCCGCGAGCGCGGATTCGACGAAGTGATGGACGTCTTCAGCTTTCGAGGAATCGAGCCAGGAGGACTCCGCAGCCGCGCGCTTTTCGATTGAATCAAGAGCGGCGAGAAGTTTTTTCGTTTCGTCCGCCGAGAGGATTTTGATTTTTTCAAGAGCGCGGGCCCAGGCGCGGTCGAGCGCAAGCTCGTAAGGCAAGAGGCGCTTGTCGAATCCGAAGGAGCGCTCGAATTCCCAGAAGTCCTCGTTGGGGGCGCGATTGAAGCGCCCGCCCCACATTTTTTTCTGGCCGGCTTCGTTCACGACGAGGACCCGCCCGCGCGGGCTTCGCTCGCCGCGGGAACCGTGATGGGCAGAGCGAAGAGATTGATGAAGCCTTCGGCGTCCTTGGGGTTGTAGCCGGTCATCGTGAAGCTGGCGAGATTCGTGCGGTAGAGAGAATAGGCGGAACGGCGCGAGGTGACGCTGACGTTGCCTTTGAGGAGGCTCAAACCGATCGTGCCGGAGACGCGCTGCTGCGAAGAAGCGAAAAACGCATCGAGAGCTTCGCGCAGCGGCGTGAACCACATGCCGTAGTAGACCATTTCGGCGTAGCGCAGCGCGAGATGCTGCTGGAAATGGAGCGTCTCGCGATCAAGGCAAAGCGATTCGAGTTCGCGATGCGCGGCGATGAGGAGCGTGCCGCCGGGAGTCTCGTAGGCGCCGCGCGATTTGATGCCGACGAGGCGATTTTCAACCATGTCCATGCGGCCGACGGCATTCTTCGCGGCGATGTCGTTGAATTCTTCGAGAAGCGCGACGGCGGAGAGCTTTTTGCCGCTGACGGAAACCGGGACGCCGGCTTCGAACCCGATTTCGACTTCCGCGGGCGCGGCCGGCGCGGCGGCGGGTGAAACGACCCACTGCCACATCGCTTCTTCGGGCGCGTTCGCGGGATCTTCGAGGCGGCCGCCTTCGTGGCTCAAGTGCCAGATGTTGCGGTCGCGGCTGTAAATGTTCTTCGTGGTCTGCTCGACGGGCACGTTGTGCTCTCGCGCGTAGGCGATAGCCTCTTCGCGCGACGTGATTTCCCATTCCCGCCACGGCGCGATGATTTTCATTTCGGGCGCGAGAGCTTTCACAGCGAGTTCGAAGCGAACCTGGTCGTTGCCTTTGCCCGTGCAGCCATGCGCGACGGCGTCGGCTCCAAGCTTGCGAGCGAGCTCGGCCTGGCGACGGCCGAGTATCGGCCGCGCGAAGGACGTGCCGAGAAGATATTTGTGCTCGTAGACCGCGCCCGCGCGCAGCGTGGGCCAGATGTAGCTGGTGATGAATTCCTCGCGAAGATCTTCAACGAACGCCTGGCTCGCGCCGGTGGCGAGGGCCTTGCGACGGGCGGCTTCGAGATCTTCCTTCTGGCCGAGGTCGCCGATCATGGCGATGACTTCGCAGTGATAATTCTCCTTGAGCCAGGGAATGATGATGGAGGTATCGAGGCCTCCGGAATACGCGAGAACAACTTTTTTCGGCACGAGTTTCTCCTTAGCCCAGCAGTGTGAGCAGAATGGCTTTCTGGACGTGCAGGCGATTTTCCGCCTGATCGAACACGATGGACTGCGGCGAATCTAGCACGCCTTCGGTGACTTCCGAGCCGCGATGCGCGGGCAGGCAATGCATGAAAACGGCGCGCGGATCGGCTTGCGCGAAGAGCGATTCGTTCACCTGAAAGGGGGCGAAGACCGCTTCACGGGCGGACGCTTCGCTTTCCTGGCCCATGCTGGCCCAGACGTCCGTGTAGACCGCTTGCGCGCCCGAGACGGCGTCTTCGGGCGAGCGGAGGATTTCGATCTTGCCGCGCGTCTCGCGAGCGAAGCGGCGCGCTTCCGCGACAACAGCAGAATCCGGCTCGTAACCCGCCGGCGTCGCGACGCGAACGTGCGCGCCCACGCGCGCGCCGATCGTGATGAGCGAGTGGCAGACGTTGTTGCCGTCGCCGATATACGCGAACTTCAAGCCGCGCAGGCCGCCGAAATGCTCCTCCAGCGTGAAAAAATCGGCGAGCGCCTGGCAGGGATGGAAGCGATCCGAGAGCGCGTTGATCACGGGGATCGAAGCGTTGTCGGCAAGGGCGTCCAGGACGCCCTGCTCGAAGACGCGCGCGACGATGGCGTGCACCCAGCGATCGAGATTCTTCGCGACATCGGGCACAGATTCCCGTTCGCCGAGGCGCGACTGTGTATGGTCGAGAAACACCGCCGCGCCGCCCATGCTCGAAATGCCGACTTCGAACGTGACGCGCGTGCGCAGGGAGGGCTTTTCGAAAATCAGCGCGAGAAAGCGGCCGGAGAGCGCGCCGCGATAGCGTTCGGGGCGGGCCTTAATGTCGGCGGCGAGGTGGTAGAGCTCGCGAACCTGCGCCGAGTTCCACTCCGAACCGGTCAGGAGGTCGCGCGCGGGCGCCTGGACCGGCCCGGCGGGGACAGGAACGGACGTCGCCGTTGAGATCGAAACAGAACTCATGTTCACCTCGTTGCCGCCTGAGCCTTCGCCACGGAGTGCCGCGGCGATTGTGAGGCTTGCTCAGGCAAATTTGTAGTTGCGGGCTGCCAGATTTTGCGCGGCACTCTTTCCAGCGCGGTTTCGAACTTCGCGAGGAATTCGCGAATCTGCCGCGCACGAATGATGAACGGCGGCAGGAGGCGAAGGATGTGCTCGTGTGTGCAGTTGATGATGAGGCCGCGGCGCAGGGCTTCCTCGACGATTGGTGCGCCTTCGATGGCGAGATCGAGGCCGAGAATCAAGCCTTCGCCGCGAATTTCGCGGATGAAATCGTAACGCTGCTGCAATTTTTCAAGCGCGAGCCGAAGCGCAGCGCTCTGGGTGGCAATGTTTTCGATCAGACGTTCGTCTTCCACCGTAATCAAAAACTCGAGCGCAGCGGCGCAAACGAGCGGGCCACCGCCGAACGTGGTGCCGTGCATCCCGGTGGTGAAGGCGGCAGCGAATTTGTCGCTGGCGATGAGGGCACCGAGTGGCAAGCCACCGGCAAGCGGTTTCGCAACCGTCACCATGTCCGGAGCGCTGGCGAATTTCTGGTATGCGAACTTGCGGCCCGAGCGGCCAAGGCCACACTGAATTTCGTCGGCGATGAGCGCAGCGTCGTGCCGCGAGGCAAGATCCCGGGTACGCTGCCAAAAAGCTTCACTGACGGGATAAATGCCGCCCTCACCCTGAATCGTTTCGAGGACAATGGCACAGACAGTGCCGTCGAATTTCGAATCGAGGTCGGCGACGTCGTTGAAACGGACGAATTCAACACCCAGCAGAAGAGGCTCGAAAGGCTCGCGGTATTTTTTCGGGTACGTGAGCGACACGGCGCCAAACGTGCGTCCGTGAAAGGAATTTTCGAGCGCGAGGAAGCGAGTTTTCGGCGGAGCGCCCGACGAAGCGTTTCGCCTTGCGTAGGCGCGAGCGAGTTTGAGAGCGGCCTCGATGGCTTCGGTGCCGCTGTTCGTAAAAAAGACGCGGTCGAGCCCGGACCATTCCGCGAGTTTTTTCGCGAGGGGGCCCTGAAATGGATTGTGAAACAGATTCGACAAGTGCACCGCGCGGGACGCTTCCCGTCGAATCACTCGCATGAGGCGCGGATGCGAATAGCCGAGCGCGTTGACGGCGATTCCCCCGAGAAAATCGAGATACGCGCGGCCGCGCGAATCGTAGAGATAGCAGCCCTTGCCTTGCGTGAAGACAATTGGCGGCCGTTTATAGGTGCCAATCAGGTGGCGCTGCTCGTCGCGGAGGACTTGCGCTGCGTTCAATTTTCGCTGGCGCGCCGATTTCGTTTTTGTCTTACGGTTCGTCATAACTTTCCGGTGATTCGCTCTCCTAATGAGCAGCACGCACCTCGAATCTTGGCTGCGAGGTCGGGATCATGGGCAGAACGCGCGTGCCCGGGCATCTCGCGCCATTCGCCGCCGAAAGAAGCGCGCGTGGGCGCGTCCCGCCGACGATGCGCACCTGGCGAACTCCCCCGCTGAGCGCGCGTTTCGCGGCTTCGAGTTTCAGCACCATGCCGCCCGAAACTTTGCGGTCGTGGATCAGAATTTCGATATCGGCGCCGGAGACTTTGTCGAGGACTTTTTCGCCGTCGAGAACGCCGGCGACGTCAGTGAGATAAATTAGCCGGTCCGCGTGACAATACTCTGCGGCGGCGGCGGCCATGTGGTCAGCATTGATGTTGTAAAGCTCGCCATCGGAGCCGAGCCCGAGGCAGCAAGCGACAGGCACGATTCCCGCGCGCCACAGTGAAGAAAGAAAATCGAGATTCACTCCGGTAAGGTAGCCGACGTAGCCGAGACCGCCCGCATCGCCTTCGTGAGTCATGCGCTCGGCAAGAAAGCAGGCCGCGTCGGACGCGGCGAGGCCAACGGCAGATTGGCCGGCGAGCGAGATCGCTCCCGAAAGGCGCTTGTTGAGCAGGCCGGCGAAAACCATCATCGCGGCGTCGCGCGTCTCGCGATCCGTGACGCGCAGGCCAGCAATGAATCGGCTCGTGATACCCATTCGCGCGAGCGTGGCGGTGAAAATCTTCCCGCCGCCGTGAATCACGAGGAGTTCGTGGCCGTTTTTCGCGAGCTCGGTAATCTGGCGCGCCAGCGAACGGACGACGGCGTCGTCTTCGAGAAGCGCGCCGGCGATTTTGACGACCAGCCTCATATCAGTCCCGCCGATTCCGGATAGCCCTGCATCCAGTTGAAATTCTGCACGGCCTGGCCCGCGGCCCCTTTGCCGAGATTGTCGAGGCAAGAAACGACGACGAGGCGCTCGCCAGCTTCGTCGAGGGCAAAGCCGATGTCACAGAAATTCGTGCGCGCGACGTGCTGCAATTCCGGCAAGCGGCCAGCGGGCGAAATGCGGACCATCGGCCGGCCGGCATAGAACCTGCGGTAGAGCGCTTCGATTTCTTCGGCACGTCGCGGCTCGTTGAGCCAGACGTAAAGCGTCGAGAGAATGCCGCGATCGATGGGGAGCAAGTGCGTGGCGAAAATCAGGCGTTCCGCGGCGATGCCGAGGTGCTCGGTGACTTCCGGCGTGTGGCGATGCGTGAAGAGGCCATAGGCGCGAAAGTTTTCGTTGACCTCGACGAAATGCGTGTCGTGTTTCGGCTCTTTGCCTGCGCCACTCACGCCGGATTTGCAGTCACAGACGATGCCGCGCCCGGCGTCGAGACAACCCGCTTCTACGAGCGGGCGCAGACCGAGAATCACGGACGTGGGATAGCAGCCGGGATTCGCGACGAGACGCGCGGCCGGAAGATTTTCGGCGTAGAGTTCGGGCAAGCCGTAGATCGCGCGATCAAGGGCGGCGGCATCCGGCTGCGGAAGCTTATACCAGCGCGAAAACGTGCCGGCGTCGCGAAAACGAAACGCGCCGCTCAAATCAATCACGCCGAGGCCCGCACTGAGAATCTCAGGGACAAGTTCCAGCGAAGCCTCGTGGGGAGTGGCTAGAAATGCGGTGTGCGCACCGCTCTTGGCGATCACATCGACGGAGAAGGGGCGGCAGGGAGCTTCGCCCCAGCCGCGAAGCTGCGGAAAAATCTCTGTGAGGCAACGCGCCTGCGCGCTTTCGCCGCGGAGATAAAACGTCGGCTTTTCGATCTGCGGGTGCCGCAGGAGGAGGCGAGCCAGCTCGAAACCTGCGTAGCCCGTGGCTCCCACGACGGCGACCCGCGCCTGGCCGTTCATCGCAGGAGATCCTCCATGCGCTTCTGGATTGCCGCGCGCGCGCCGCGCGACGGGGTGATGATCAAGATGGTGTCGTCGCCGGCGAGCGTTCCGGCGACTTCCTTCCAGTGTTCGGAGTCGATCGCGGCCGCAAGGGGCTGCGCGCCACCCGGGGGAGTTTTCAAGACGAGAAGATTCTGCGCCGGGCGGACGTCCACGAGAAATTCGCGCAACGCGCGGGCGAGCGACGGCTGGGGCGCGGACTCCTCCGCAGCCGCACTGAGCGGCCGGTAGCCCTCGGCGGTCTTCACGAGCTTGAGCTCGCGGAGATCGCGGGATAGCGTGGCCTGCGTGACACGCAAACCCTGCCGATGCAGGCGGCGGCGCAGGTCGTCCTGATTGGCGACTGGCTCGCCGCCAACGAGTTTGAGGATCTGCCCCTGCCGGAACCGCTTTTGCGTCCCCATGAAATGTCCGACTGACTGAATATTCATTCGACTGCATATTTATACGGTTGCGGGAGCGGCGTGTCAATAGAAAAAAGCGGCGGAAGCCGCGCGGGCGCCGGCGGGATCGATGCTTGACAGCGAGCGGCGTATAGGATTTGCTCTCCATGGGCAAGAATTTTGGAGAATTGGCGAGAGAATGCCTGAACAGGTCATTCAGCGGCGCTCGCGCGGCTTCATTTGCGTGAATGCGCACCCCGAAGGCTGCCGAAAAAACGTCGCGCGGCAAATTGAGGCGATAACGGCGTTGGCAATGCCGCCGCGAAAAAGTCCCGCGCGCGTGCTGGTGATCGGAGCTTCGACGGGATACGGGCTGGCGTCGCGGATTTCGGCTGCGTGGGGATTCGGCGCGAAGACTCTTGGCGTGTTTTTGGAGCGCGCCCCCGAAGGAAACAAAACGGCGACGGCCGGTTTCTACAACACCGCAGCGTTCCACGAATTCGCGAAGCGCGACGGCCTGTTTGTCGCAAGCCTGAATGCGGACGCGTTCTCAGACGAAGCCAAGCACAGCACAGCCGACATCATTCGCAAGGATTTCGGCAAGGTTGATTTGGCGATTTACAGCCTCGCTGCGCCGAAGCGCACCGACTTGCGAACGGGCAAGTCGCACACTTCCACGTTGAAGCCGATTGGGCGCGCGTACACGAACAAGACGGTCGAGCTGGACTCCGAAAGAGTGACGGAGGTTACGATTCCGCCGGCGAGCGAAGAGGAAATCGCGGACACGGTGGCCGTGATGGGCGGCGAGGATTGGCAGCAGTGGATGGAAATGCTCGCCGCAGAGAACCTCCTCGCAGAAAACGCGCGCACACTCGCATATTCCTATATCGGGCCTGAAATGACGTGGCCGATTTATCGCGACGGGACGATCGGAATGGCGAAAAAGCATCTCGAAGAGACTTCGCACACGCTTGACGCGATGCTGAAAAAGAAGCTCGGCGGCGAAGCTCACATCGCTGTGTGCAAGGCGATCGTGACGCAGGCATCGGCGGCGATCCCCGTGGTGCCGCTGTACATGAGTATTCTCTTCCGGGTGATGAAGCAGAAGAGACTCGATGAGGGCGCGATCGAGCAAATGCGGCGGCTATTCTTCGATTTTCTCGCCGACGGCGCCAACGTGGCATTTGATGATGCAGGGCGCATTCGCCTTGACGACCGCGAAATGAAGCCGGAAGTTCAGGCGGAAGTCTCCGCGCTTTGGCCGCAAATGACGACAGAAAATCTGCGCGAACTGAGCGACTTTGCCGGATTCCAGCGCGAATTCCGTTCTCTTTTCGGTTTCGAAGTTGAAGGCGTGGATTATGCCGCGCCAGTGGAGACACTAATATCCTGGTAGAGCCACACGATGAACTCTCAGTTGACCGAAACTACCGGCCTGCCTTGCGCGTAATTAGAATTGAGGCGAAATGGTGATGCAATCGCAGACGGACGGCGCGATTCGAGCCGAGGACGTTTCGCGCCATTACAGCATGGGCGAGGCGCTGATCCGCGCCATCGACGGTGTAACGCTGTCGGTCCGCGCGGGCGAATTTCTTGCCCTGCTCGGCAGCTCGGGCTCGGGAAAATCCACGCTGCTGAATTTGTTCGCGGGCCTCGACCGTCCGACCGCAGGCGCCATCTTCGTGCAGTCGCGCAATCTCGCGGGGCTGAACACCCACGAGCTGGCGCGCTATCGCAGCCAGACCGTCGGCATGGTGTTTCAGGCGTTCAACCTGCTGCCGAAAATGACGCTCGAGGAAAATGTCGAGCTGCCGCTGCGGCTGGCGGAGGTGGAGCGCGGTGAACGCGACGCGCGAGTCCGCGAAGCGCTCGAGCGCGTGCATCTTGATAAGCGTCGCGTGCACCGGCCGAGCGAGCTTTCCGGCGGAGAGCAGCAGCGGGGAGCGCTGGCGCGCGCGCTCGTCAATCGCCCGAGCATATTGCTGGCGGACGAGCCGACGGGCAACCTCGACAGCGCGACCGGCGAGGAAATCATGAAGCTCCTTCGTGGCATCAACCAATCTTCGAAGACGACAGTCGTAATGGTGACGCACGAGCGCGCGCTCGCCGAGCGCTTTGCCGACCGCATCGCGACCGTCGCCGATGGAAAACTTTCGAGCCACGGTGAGCGGCGATGAAAATCGGCGACCTCACTGAACTCGCCGTGCGCAATCTGCGCGAGGCCATGCTGCGCAATTCGCTCACGACTCTCGGCGTGGCCGTAGGCGTAGCGTCGCTCGTGGCGATGCTTTCGCTTGGCGTGGGCTTGCAACAATTCGCGTCGCGTCGTCTCGCCAGCTCCGGCCTCTTCAATGCGGTCTTCGTGACTTCCCGGCTGAATTTCCAGGGATTTGATCGTCGCAATCGAGAGGGCGGTGGCGCTGCGGATTCGGCCGAGGAAGCGCGCCCGCTGGACGAATCCGCGCGGCAAGAATTCTTGAAATTAGCCAACGTCACCGAAGCGAATCCGCAGGTACGTTTCATGACGGAGGTACGCTTCGGCAGCACTCCTTATCCGACAATGGTCGCCGGCGTGCCGGAGTCGGGCCGCACCGACGGCGCGTTCGACGGAATGCAAGGCTCATTTTTTTCGGGCGCGGGCGCCAAGGAAGCAATCCTGCAAATGGATTTCGCGAAGGATTTATCATCGCAGCCCGCGACGCTCATTGGAAAGGAACTCGTGCTCCGATACGCGAAGCGCCAGCCGCTCGGGGCGCAATCTGGCGCGAGCGGGCACGCGACGACAAGCAAACCCGCACAGGCGGCCGGCGGCGGATTTTCCGTTGTGCCGGAAGAAGAGCCATTGAAAATAGTCGGCATCACGGAAAACGAACCGGAAGGCGGCTTCGGCGGATTCGGCCGCATCCGAGTTTTTATTCCGCTGCAAGTCGCGGAAGATTTGCGCGCCACGGAAGTGAGCGATTTGCGCGACGTGGTGAACAGCACGGCGAGCGCGGACCGCAGCTATGCGAGCCTGACGGTTCGGGTGAAGAATCCGACGGAGGTTGAGGGAGTCGAAGCGGCGATCAAGAAAATGGGTTTCGACACGTTTTCTCTACTCGACACCACGCGTAATCTTAGACTGTTTTTTACTGTAGTTGACTTACTTCTTGGAATCTTCGGCAGCCTCGCGCTCGCCGTTGCAACCCTGGGCATCGTGAACACGCTCGTCATGGCGATTCTCGAGCGGCGGCGCGAGATCGGAATTTTCAAAGCGCTGGGCGCCGACGATCGCGACGTGCAGTCGCTCTTCTTCACCGAGGCCGGCCTGATGGGACTCGTTGGCGGGATTTTCGGCGTGGGAATCGGATGGTTTATCGGACGCTGTCTGACGTGGGGCACCAACATTTACCTCGGGCGTCAGGGCCTGCCTTCGGTTGATATTTCCGCTGTGCCAGTTTGGCTGGCCTTCGGGGCAATTGGTTTCGCGATCGTGGTGAGCCTCATCGCGGGGCTCTACCCCGCGTCGCGCGCCGCGCGGCTCAATCCCGTTGAAGCGCTGCGGTATGAATAAGATTTGCCGAGTGTCGCAGTGCTTGCTTCCCCTTATTGCGGCTCTTGCCCTAGCACTCCCGGCCGAGGCTTCCCTCGGGCGAATCGAATGCCGCGCCGTATCTAGCAAAATTCTCCGCCGCGACATTCGCTACTGCGCGATTCTGCCGCCGACCTACGACGCATCCAAAACGCGCCGCTTCCCGGTGCTATATTTTCTCCACGGGCTGGGAGGGAACGAGCAATGGATCGTCGCCTCCGGCGGATGGAATCTCATCGAAGACTTGTGGCAGCAAGATCTCATCCGCGAATTCCTGATTGTCACGCCGGATGGCGACACGAGCTTCTACATCAATTCACGCGACGGCCGTGAGCGATACGAGGATTTTTTCATTCGCGAGTTCATTCCGTTCATCGACCGCACGTATCGGACGAAAGCCGAGCGCCGATATCGCGGCATCGGCGGCGTTTCCATGGGCGGCTATGGCGCGCTGCATCTGGCGTTTCGCTACCCGCAAATGTTCACGTCCGTGAGCGCAAACAGTGCGGCGCTCATTGAAAAACTTCCCAATGTCAGCTTCGCCGACCCTAGGCATTCTCGATTGCTGCGCATTTTGGACGCGTTCGGCAGGCCGCCCGATCGCAAATACTGGGACCGCAACAACCCTTTCACGTTTGCGAGGACCGCGCATCTGAATGGAATGAAAATCTATTTCGATTGCGGGACGGAAGACGATTTTGCCTTTGAGGAAGGCGCGCAACAATTCCATGAACTGCTCAATTCCCTCCACATCCCACACGAATTTCATCTTTACCCGGGCGGCCACGACGCAATCTACTTTGCCCGGCACATGCCCGCGGCATTCGAGTTCCACTCGCATGCCTTCGCAGCTGCCTCCAACCAAAAATAATTCATTGTCGTTGATTTGCTGCGCAACTTGAATCCGGTTGGGAGTCTCTGGGTTTAATTCCCGCCGACCAAATCAAGTTGGGCCGGGCAAGTTTGATTTCCGTGGCGTCAGCCTGAATGTTTTCTCGCTGAGCAAGGCTCGCCAATCCACGCGCGTGAACAAATACACGATGTAGAGCAGCAAAATCTGCGTAGCAATGAAGTATCCGGTCAAATAAGAAAGAGCGTTCGCCGATGGGATCGGCAGTTTGCTGGCAATCGCCGAGGACGTGAGGCCCCAGAAGCTGTAGCTCACAGAGCGCCCCAGGAAAAACGGGATGGCGATGAGTCGCAGTTCCAGAGTCGTCAGGCCGTAGGCCAGAAAGAGGTAGTTCGAAGGCAAGGGCGAAAAAGCATAAAAGAGAAAAATACTGAACGTGAGCTTGCGTTGCCCTGGAGGCCGTCCCGGATTGCGTCGATATTCTGTTTCGTTTCTTCGCTGAGGATTTTCTGCCGGATGATCACGCGCGACAATTTTGCGAGCGTGAGCCGGCCAAAGGTCGCCGCGGAAGCGCCGATGACGGCGAGTAGGGCCACGTTCGCGCTCGGATTTCGAAATCCCAGATAGGAGAAAACCATCCAGGTTGGCGGAGCGAATGCAGGGAATAGATTCAGGAGAAAAATGATCAGGAAGAGAAGGATGAACAAGTTCATTTCAGTTGAGCTTCAGCAAATTTCCGCCACGCCATCCGACGCGTGGCAGATGTAAATGTCAGGCCGAATGCCTGTTTGCGATTCATAAGATGCGGCCAATTTCGCTGCGAATTCGGCGCCATTCTTGGCACGCACTAAATTCACGGTGCAGCCGCCAAATCCAGCGCCAGTCATCCGCCCGCCGAGGAATCCCGGAAGTTTCGTTGCGAGATCGACCATCAGATTCAATTCTTTGGAGGACACTTCATAATCTTGATCGAGGCTCGCGTGCGAGTGGGACAGCAGCCGCCCCAGTTCGTCGTAGTTCTGTTTACGCAGAGCGGTTGCCGCAGCGTGCACGCGCGCAATCTCCGTCGCCACATGGCGCGCACGGTTTCGAATTGTAGCCGGCCAACTGGACGTGAACGGCTCAATTTCTTCCCAGGTGAGATCGCGCAGCGCTCTTATGTCGCGAAAACGCGGCCGCAAGCGCTCCACGGCTTCGTCGCACTCCTCGCGGCGCCGGTTGTACTCCGATGATGCCGCGAGGGCGTGCTTCGCCATCGTATTGGCGACGACGATGGCCACTTGCGCGTCTTCGATTGGCTCATATTCGATTTCTAGCGAGCGGCAATCAATTAGTAGAGCATTTTTGATACGTCCGCAACTAGCCGTGAGCTGATCCATGATTCCGCAGCGCATGCCGACGTATTCGTTTTCCGCGCGCTGGCAAATTCGAGCCAGCTCTGGTCGGGCGGTTTCCAGATTATTGACACACAGAAGCGCAAACGCGCTCGCCACCTCAAGCGCCGCGGAAGAACTGAGTCCCACGCCGAGCGGAACGTCGCTTGAAACGAGCAGATCGGCGCCGGATATTTTGCGGCCTGCTTCGCGCAGCGCCCAGGCGACGCCGCGAACATAGTCGCTCCAGCGATGCGGCGTTGGCCGCGGATCAGCAAAGTCGCACTCGACCGTTTCACGCGTCTGCTCCGAATGGATTCGCAAGCGCGTGTCGTTTCTCGGCTTTGCCGCAGCACAGCACGAGCGATCAATCGCAACCGGAAGCACAAATCCCTCGTTGTAATCCACGTGCTCGCCGATCAGGTTCACGCGTCCCGGAGCGCGAAACAAGCGCGGAGTGCCGCCAAGCACTTCCGCAAAACGTGACCGCAAGTTGTCGAGCGAGATCATCTCTGTTCGGTTCGCGTGCCAGTAATTTTGCGTCGCTGTAGGATAATGGCGCGTGCATGGCACAGCAAGCGAACTTTGACCTGCAAGCAAGAGTGCGAGGAGTGTCAGCGGCGTGAAATCGGAAATGATAAAAGCGGTCATTCTTGCGCGGGGCCTGGGGAAACGGATGCGTTTGTCCGATCCGTCTGCTGGGCTGGGGAAAGGGCAGGCGCAATCGGCCGACGCGGGAATGAAGGCGATGATTCCGATTGGCAGGCCGTTTCTCGACTACGTCCTCAGCCCCCTGGCTGATTCTGGGATTCGCGAAGTCTGCCTGGTGATCGGCCCGGAACATGCCGCCATCCGCGAGCATTATCAGTCGCTCTCGCTTCGCCGGATTCAGATCCGCTTCGCGATCCAGGAAAAGCCGATCGGGACGGCAAACGCCTTGCTCTCGGCGAAATCCTTTGCTGGCGGCGACCCCTTTATGGTCTTGAACTCCGATAATTATTATCCGGTTGAAGTTTTCCGCGCTCTCCGGGAACTTGGGGAGCCTGGCTTGCCCGCGTTCGAACGCGAAAGCCTGCTGCGCGAAGGAAACATGCCCCGCGAGCGAGTGCTGCAATACGCGCTTCTGCGGATCGATGCCGCAGGATATCTGCAAGAGATCTTGGAAAAACCCGGCGCGATGCCGCAAAACGACGCTGCAAGGGATATCTTCATCAGCATGAATTGCTGGCGCTTCGATGCGTCCATCTTTCGCGCGTGCGAGCGGGTGCCGCGCTCGTCTCGCGGCGAATTCGAGTTGCCCGAAGCAGTTCAATTCGGCATCACCAGCCTCGGTCTCCGTTTCAAGACGGTTCCATTTCACACCGGCGTCCTGGATCTCTCCAATCGTTCGGATATCGCGAGCGTGGCGCAGCGACTCGCCGGCCTGAGCGTCGAACTGTGACTGGAATTGAAGGCCGCCACTCACTTCGCGAAATGACGGAATTGCGGTCGCGCTGCATGGCGCGCTCAGCCCACACGTCTGGGGTGGGTAAACGTTTACTCCTCAATGTTTTCGATAACTTCTTTGTTGACGCGCATTGGATTTCGGAATACATAGGCAGCGCGGCAAAGTTGAAACTCGAGTTTCATAGCACATAGCGAACCTGTTCGGAGTTTCCCGAAGGAGAAATCGAGATGACATTCAAAGATTCGGGGCGGCGGAAGTTTCTGAAGAACGGCGCTACGGCGGTCCTCGGTGCGACAGTCTTGCCGTTCGATTCTCCGATGCGCTGGCTCAACACTGCCACGCAAGATGCCGCGACGGCGGCAGCGGCGACGCAGCCAAGTGCCGCCCGGATCAAAATCGATTTCGACCGCCGGCTCGGCAGGATCGATCGCAACATTTACGGAAATTTCATCGAGCATCTGGGCCGTTGCATCTACGGCGGAATTTATGACGAGGGCTCGATGCTTTCCGACAGCGAAGGTTTCCGTAAAGATGTCCTCGAAGCCGCGCGCGGAATTCATGTTCCGCTGCTGCGGTGGCCGGGCGGGAATTTCTCTTCGGGATACAACTGGAAGGACGGCATCGGGCCGAAAAGCGGACGCCCGCGGCGTTGGGACACGGCCTGGCAGGAGGAGGAGTCGAATCATTTCGGCACGGATGAGTTCATCGAATACTGCCGGAAGCTGGGAGCGGAGCCATACATCACCGTGAATATGGGCACAGGCACGATGCAGGACGCGGCGGACTGGGTGGAGTACTGCAACGCGACGACGGACACGTATTGGGCGAATCAGCGGCAGAAGAACGGGCACGCGGAGCCGTACAACGTGAAGTACTGGGGACTGGGCAACGAGATCTATGGAAGCTGGCAGGCGGGACGCAAGGACGCGCCGACATATGCGGCGGACGCGCTGGAGTTCGCGAAGATGATGCGGTGGGTGGATCCCACGATCAAGCTGGTGGCGTGCGGCGGACCGGGCGTGGACTGGAACATGACGGTGCTCGAACACACGGCATATATAGTGGACTACATCTCGCTGCACCATTACGGCGGTAGCCTCGACACGGCGAAGGAGGCCGCCGACGCCACGGCGATGGAAAAGCAGATTGGCGTGCTCGACGCGGTGATTACCGCGGCGATGGCGCGCACGCAGAAGAAAGAGCGGATCGGCATCGCCGTGGACGAATGGAACATCTGGTTCCGCTCGTGGTTTCATCGCGGGAACAACCACATGCTGGAAGAAATTTACAATCTGCGCGACGCGCTGTGGGTGGCGTCGGGGCTGAACACGTTCCACCGGATGTGCAAAACCGTGAAGCTGGCGGACATGGCGCAATTGGTGAACGTGATCGCGCCGATCATGTCAAACGCGACCGGCACGGTGCTGCAAACGACATATTTTCCGCTCAAGCTCTACACCGAGCATTGCGGCGACGTGGCGCTCGACGCGCTGGTACATTCGGATACGTTTCCGGACCTGCCGGATACGCCGTACCTCGATGCTTCCGTCACCACCGACGATGCGAATCAGAAGTTGACGATCGCCGTCGTGAACCGCCATCCCACCGCGGAAATTTCCGCGGACATCGCGATCGAAGGATTCAAGCCGCAAAGCTCCGGCGAAATTTATGAAATCAATGGACCGAGCCTGGACGCGACGAACACTTTTGAAAATCCGAACGAAGTGACCGCGAAGCGCCGGACGTTTTCCGGGGCCGCGCCGACATTCCGGCAGACATTTGCGGCACACTCCGTGACTGTGCTCCTGATGCAAGCTTGAGCGAATTCAGTTGATGAGTCAGTTTGAATTTTGACTCCCTTCACCCAGGCTCGACTACCCGTCGACCTAGGAGGCCCCTTTTGCAAGAAAATTCAAACTGACCGACCACGCCAAATCAACTTAGAGCGTTGACCGGTTCCCTCCCTTTCTCGCGAAGACGCAGGGACAATTTTCCATTCCTGGGCGACGGCGCGAGAGAAATCGCCCGGCAATCGTTGATAATCCAATCCGCGCCGGCGTCCTGAAGTTCGGATTCGGGCATCGTGGTTCTCAAAGCAATCACGCGGCAGCCGGCTGATTTTCCAGAACTAATGCCGGCGGGAACGTCTTCGACGACGACGCAGTCGGCGGGTTTGAAGCCCAGCAAGGCCGCGCCTTTCAAATAAGGATCGGGGGCGGGCTTGCCGTTTACGATGTCTTCCGAAGTGATGAAGTGCATCGGGCGGGGCAGGCCGCCGGTGCGGAGGCGAACTTCGGCGAGCGGGCGCGTGCAAGAAGTGACGATGGCCCAACTGTCAAGAGGGAGCGATTTCAGCAAATCAATCGCGCCCGGCCAGGGAACGACGCCCTCAAGATCGGCGAGCTCGCGGCGCTCCACGTCGCGATTTTCGGCGAGATGATCGGAATGCGGGAGATATTCGCGAATGGTCGTAAGGCTGGGACGGCCTTGCGCGACGCGCGAGACTTCCTCGGGATCGAAGCCGTGCTCGATGGCCCACTGGCGCCAGACGCGCGCGACGGCGTGCGTCGAGTCGAGCAAAACGCCGTCCATGTCGAATAGAAGCCCGCTGCATTGAATTTCCGTGCCGGGACTTTTCAATGTTTGCCTTTCCCATAAATTTGAAAGCGCCAGTTTCATTTTACATTGCGTCGGTTTCGCGGTCATCCGTGAATGACATTCATTTGCGATCAGGATTTCATAAGTGCTTTGTTTACAGTCACTTGATTGTTTGCGACTGTGCGTTTCGTTTGCGATCAGGGAAGGCAGCCGAGAGCTGATAATCGAGAGCCGAGAGGTAACCGACGATCCCCCCAAGCCCTCCTACGCCCGTCGCGGCGGGTAAACTCGACTTATCCCCCAAGCTCGACCAACCGTCGACGTGGGAGGCCCCGATTCGTCCGCGAACTCCCCAGCAAGTCCTCGGCATAATAGTAGATCGTGCCGCTGGAAACATTGCGCGTCGCGACGCGCTTGCCACCGAAGAAAACGTATTCGTTGGTGAAGGCGCCGTCGCCGATCATTTCGTCGAGGATTTCCGTTTCCGCGCAGACTGCGTTATTAGAGGATCCGTGAAAAGCTCCACGGTCACAAACTGAGCGGTGGGCAGCCGCGAAGTCAGAGGCTCGATCCCGAGCGCCACGCCGCCGCTCAGGGCTTAGAAGTTTCCCTCCGCGACGTCTTTCAGAATTTGCTTCTCCAACGACAACTCCGCCACCAGCCGCTTCAGCTTGCTGTTCTCCTTCTCTAGCTCCTTCAGGCGCTTCGCCTGATCCA